>CACXTQ010000015.1:0-47499 GCA_902770595.1 uncultured Bacteroidales bacterium
TTTTTATCGTTTGAATTGACTAGGTTGTTTGCTTGCAGGTTACTGACTTATCAGTAACGCTTTGTCAAGATTTCACTCTTTCAAAGATCGTCGCTTAACTGCTCGACTTACCGTCTCATCGTTTAAGCGGGTGCAAAGATAGGGGATTTTTCGTATGCCTCCAAATTATTTGCAGACTTTTTTCAAAAAATCGTCATTTTAGCTACTTTTCGGCATTGAATAACGCTCATTTGCCATCCGAGTCTTTCATTTTAGCCGCGTAATACTTGCAAAAAACGGCTATTCCACAGTCCTTGCACTTGGGATTTCGAGCAGTGCAAACGTATCGACCATGCAAAATGAGCCAATGATGGGCCTGAGGAATGTACTTTTCGGGGATATTGCGCGTCAATTCCATCTCAGTCTCATAGGGCGTCTTACTGTTCAAGGTCAATCCGATGCGATTAGAAACGCGGAACACATGGGTATCGACCGCCATACGAGGTTCGTTCCAAAGCACCGAGGCCATGACATTGGCCGTCTTGCGTCCCACACCTGGGAGCGAGAGCAAGGCATCGTAGTCGGATGGCACCTCGCCACCATACTCGTTGACAATACGCTGGGAGGCGGCCAGCAGATGATGTGCCTTGTTGTTGGGATAGGAGACCGATTTGATGTACTCGTAGATCTCAGCCTCGGTGGTCTGCGCCATCCGCTCTGGCGTGGGGAAAGCGTGGAGCAGGTCGGGCGCTACCATATTGACACGCTTGTCGGTACATTGAGCCGAAAGAATCACAGCCACGAGCAATTCGAAGGGGGTGTGATAGATAAGTTCGGTCTGCGCATTGGGATTATGATCGAGGAAATAGCGGATGATGCCCTCGTAACGTTGTTTCTTTGTCATAAGTAAATTGACATATATGAATATTTATAGGATTCCTATCTTGCTGAGCCGGCCATCCCAAAACTGGAGGATGCGGTTATTGCTATAATACCAAAACTCGACAACGCCATTGCGAGATGGACCACGCTCCACACGCGAAGGACGGCCCCAGGAGAGGCGCACCTCTTCAGAAGTCATATCGGGTTGCACCTGGCTGTACTGAATCTTTGACCAAATCTCAGAAGTAATATCAGGATGCTGGTCGTAAGGGTCGGTCATCGACAGATAGCGTGTCAAAGGTGTCGAGGTTGCATTCTGACGGGAGCCGGGTAGCGATGCCAGGAAGTAACCCTGTTCGTCACCCTTGGTGAATGCCACACGAAGAGGAGCCGTCTCCGTCCCATAGGTGACCGAATCGATGCGGACAGGCACAAATTTCTGATGAGCTACCATCCCTGGCAGGGAGTCGGCAGGATAAAAGATACGGTCGTCGTTATACAATATATAAAATGTACGCGCACGCAAAAGTGAATCGGTTTGGCGAATCAATTCCTCGGGATACATGATAGCCAAAGCAGGATGATAGGTTGTGTCGGTCATTGCCGTCATCGGACGGCCTGTACTATAACGATAAGCATGACCCTGAGGCGAAATGAAACGCAACTGCAAAAGTTGCTGTCCCATCCAATCCTCTTCAGAAACCATCGAGTCGTAGAACCACCTTGTACCACGCATGTTCGCTGTATCGGTTGCCTCGGCAGGCACCTCGGCTGTAAGGCTCAGCCCGACGTGCTCGTTGAGGAAGACAAACGGCATGCCTTGATACCATTGCGACGGAGACGCAAGTGAAAGGCCATCAAGAAGTTCGGCCAACGTTTGAGGCTCACCGTCATTAGTCTTCCTGGTCCTTGCGGTCAAAAGCGAAGGCAGGAGAAGCAAGACGAGAAACACGCCATAACGAATAGTTTTCATATCAAACGGAATTAATCTTATGACAACGGATGAGAACGGGACCAACAGCAACCAACGTGGCGCCAAACAGATAGACCTCTCCCCCATCGCGAATGCCTGTGCGACGACGCAAAGCATCGGCTGTGAGCGGGAAGTTGCGGACGGCAATGTTGGCCTGGGGGATGCGCGCACGAAGCATCTTCAAATTGTGTGATGCAAATGCCACCTGCTCATCGATGGCGAAGATTCGACCAGGGAAGTCTGCAATCAGCGTCGAAGACGTGAAATAATGGCAATCAAGGTCGAGCATCTGCACATCATAGGCTCCGAGCAGCGCATCAAATCCCTGTGCCTTCATAATGCTGACATCGGGCTCGTAAAACCAGGCGCCCAAACCTTCGGCTATACGGTCGGAACGATGCCTTCCTGAAGCAGCATCGTCGCTTCGATGTTCGAAATGGAACTCAATGGTTCGTTCTGGATAGAAGTCGAGACAATGGATCGAATAACGACCTTCTTGCACCGAAGAAGAGTCATCGGGACACTGCGAGACAAGCAATTCCTTGCATTCTCCCTTGACCGAAAGAACATAGACATCGCTGACGCGACGGAGACGAGCGACGGTGCGCGAAATGTCGGCCATGGGCGAAACCTTGGTAATAAGTTGGCGACAATGCGCCAATAAGTCGTCCTGCCATGCAACGACGTCGGGTTGGCAATCACTAATCTCGAAGATACGACCACCATCATTCGAACGACGTGCGGGGTCGAGGTAGATCACATCAACATCAGGTATCGGAAGTTCGGTGGAAATGCCTTCTCGCACTTCGATGTAGGGATTTCGTCCCACATACTTGGCCGACAAGACCGAGAAATTGTGTCGGGCAGCTTCACAAAGATGAGATTGACATTCGGTATAGACAGCGAAATCCAGGTTGCGCGACATATACCAAAAATCCACACCCATTCCACCCGTCATATCACACAGGCTGCGTGCATCGGGCAGCATAATTGACCGCTTATAGCGTGCTGTCGATTCCGACGAGCACTGTTCGGCAGGAACACGACCTCCCATGATGAGATCTGGCTCCGCATACCATTCGGGTAACTTGTTGCGCAGCCGACGACGAGCCTCAATCTGGTCAACCGCAAAGGGAATGTCGATGGTCGGATAGCGATGGGCCGAAAGCAGCAACCGCACCGTATCGTCGGATAGATGATCGGTGATGAATTGCCGTATTTCGGAGTTCCATTCCATGCCTAAAATTGCTTTAATAAGTGGGCAAAATTGCTGACTTACGCGAAAAATCGTTGCAAAAATAGCAATTTTTTCGAATATTTAGACCATTCTATCGAAAAAAAGATTATTTTCGCCACGCGAAACAATGTGAATTGGGTAAATTTGTTGCCAAAAGGTAATTTTTGAACGCAGAAACAGAAGCAACAACATGACAGAATACTGGAAGTGCAAAGGAGGCTTCAGGCAACTCCCCGAATGGGAATCGGACTGCTGGGTCCAGGTTACGCAGCCATCACAAGATGAACTGAGCGACTTGGAGAGCCGTTTTGGTGCGCCTATGGACTTCATCCAGGACGTTGAGGATACAGAAGAACGCCCGCGTACCGAGAGCGAATCCGGTTGGCTAATGACCCTTATCCGCGTGCCCAACAAGGAACTTGACGAAGATGGTGACCCCATCTTCTCGACCGTGCCTTTGGCTATTCTGATTCATAGTGAGATCTTCATCACCATCTGTTACTACAAGACCGAGATGATCGATGACTTCATCCGCTACACGATTCGCAAACAATTCGAAGACAGGCAACGTTACGACTTGATGCTCTCGATCTTCCTCAGCAGTTCGGTGTGGTACCTGAAGTACCTGAAGCAGATGAACGTGATGATGAAACAGGCCGAAGAAGCCCTTGAAGAATCGTTGCAGAACGAACAACTGCAAAAGATGATGGGCATCGAGAAGTTCCTCGTGTATTTCGTCACTTCGATGCGTGGCAATGAAGTCGTTATGGTGCGTCTGAAGAAGCATCTGCGCCACCTCCCCTACGACGAGGATCTGCTCGATGATGTCGAAATCGAACTCCAGCAGGCCTACGCTACGGCCAACATCTACAGCGAGGTGCTAGAGCGCCAGCGTGAATCGTATGCATCGATTATCTCGAACAACCTGAATGCCATCATGAAACGCCTGACCACAATCACCATCATCCTGATGATACCTACAGGCATAGGCGGTTTCTTTGGCATGAATGTGCCGAATGGGCTTGAAACCAACGTTTTCGCCTTTGGCGCAATACTTGTAGGTACGGCAATACTCTCGCTGATGGGCTATCTATACATGAAGAAGAAAAACCTCTTCTGAACCACAGCGCACATTTTTTGACTATGCCGCAGAATCCTCACCGCATAAGGATGGAGAATCTGTCGGAATCGGCTTGACTCGGGAACTTTCGGCGAAAGTCCTCGAGTTTTTGCATATCGGGCGTGAAGGTACAGACACCCTCCTCGCCATCGACACATTGGGCAAGGATATGACCATAGGGATGGATGGCGCGCGAACCACCATCGTAAACGCAGATGTCATCCTCTCCCACCCTGTTAACGCCGACGACGAACACCTGGTTCTCGATGGCACGTGCGGGCAGCAGGGTCTCCCAAGCAAGACGACGCTTCTGCGGCCAATTAGCCACGCAGATCAGAATGTCATAAGAATTGTTGGGTGCAAACCTCGACCAAACAGGGAAACGCAAGTCGAAGCAGACTACCAAAAAGAAACGAATGCCTCGCCAAGTGACGATACACTGCTCCTGCCCAGGCTCATAGCCACGTCTTTCGCCTCCAATGTGGAACAGATGGTGTTTGTCGTAATGATGCAACTCTCCCTCAGGGGTAACGAAGTAACAGCGATTGCGATTGTTATGTCTGTTCTCGGCTGCTTCCCGTTGCGGTGACAGAGTGACGGCAAACGATCCACAGAGGGCGGTCTGATAACGACGCGAGAGATCGAGCAGGCGCTGCTCGACGTCAGCGAAATATTCCGTCTGACCGGCCTCAGGAGAAGTCACGAACCCCGTGCTGCACATCTCAGGCAGCACAAGGAGATCGGTATTGGGCAGTTGGCCCAGGACCGTCTCAATCTTCTTGTAGTTGGCCTCCGGGTCAAGCCAACAGATGTCCTGTTGATAAAGGGAGATATTCATTGTCCAAAAAGAAGGGTGTGTCGGAATGGCACACCCTTAGTCTCAGTAGTTGTTTGGGTTATTTCTTGAAATAACGATTGAAGAGGCCTTCGAAGCCCTTGCCGTGGCGAGCCTCGTCCTTGGCCATCTCGTGAACTGTGTCGTGGATAGCATCCCAGTTCTTAGCCTTGGCGTTCTTGGCGATGCGGAACTTATCCTCGCAAGCACCAGCCTCGGCGTTCATGCGCTTCTCAAGGTTGGTCTTGGTGTCCCAAACGACGTCGCCGAGAAGTTCTGCAAACTTGGCAGCATGCTCAGCCTCTTCCCAAGCATAGCGCTTGAAGGCATCAGCCACCTCGGGATAACCCTCGCGATCGGCCTGACGGCTCATAGCCAGATACATGCCTACTTCAGTGCACTCGCCCATAAAATGTGCATTCAGGTCCTTGATCATCTCTTCATCGACGCCATACTCCTTGGCGATGCCGATGACGTGCTCCTGTACGAACTGAATTCCGCCTTCCTCTTCAACAAGCTCCTTGAACTTCGAAGCGGGTACGCGGCACTGTGGGCAACGCTCGGGTGGTGTTGGACCCTCATGAATATAACCACAAACGGTGCAAATCCATTTTTTCTGCATAATAGTTTAAATTTTAAGTTGGTGAATAATGAAAATGTGGGTTGATATTAGAATATAAATGTACCGCAAAGATATTTAGAAGTTTTGACAAAAACAAATTCCTACGGTACATTTTTTATTAATTTAACAAAAAAGGGCACAAAATATGTCTTTCAACATAGAACGGCCTTATGAGTGGGTGACACGATCCTTGAGTTCGGCAAGTTTGCCGCTGTTCCAACGATCGGTAGTACCTACGAGATAACCGGTGATACGCTGCAGACGGTCGATGTTGTGACCACCGCATTCGGGGCAAACCTGCTCGTTCTCGATGGCATCCTCATGACCGCAGTCCATACAACGGTTGCGGTTGTGGTTGACCGATCCATAGCCCATATTGAGTTCGTCCATCAGATCGACCACCTTGCTGATAGTCTCAGGATTGTGGGTAGCATCGCCATCGATCTCGACATAGAAGATGTGGCCGCCACCTGTCAGATCGTGATAAGGAGCCTCTACCTCAGCCTTATGACGGATGGAGCACTTGTAGTAAACAGGCACATGGTTCGAGTTGGTGTAGTAATCCTTATCGGTAACACCCGGGATGATGCCATAGCGCTTCTTGTCGATACGGGTGAAACGTCCAGACAGACCTTCGGCAGGAGTAGCAAGCACCGAGTAGTTGTGCTGGTAGCGATCGGAGAACTCGCCGACCTTCTTCTTCATGAAGGAGATAATCTTAAGACCAAGTTTCTGAGCCTCATCGCTCTCACCATGATGATGACCACAAAGGGCAATCAGACATTCGGCCAAACCGATGAATCCAATACCAAGGGTACCCTGGTTGATAACGGAAGCGATGGTGTCGGTGGGCTTCAACTTCTCAGCACCTACCCAGAGGCAAGACATCACAAGCGGGAACTGCTTGGCGAGGGCGGTCTTCTGGAACTCGAAGCGCTGGTGCAGCTGCTTGGCGACAAGTTCGAGCATCTCGTTCAGACGGAGCATAAATACCTCGACACGACGATCAAGGTTAGGCTCGCTCATGCACTCGATGGCCAAAGCCACGATGTTGATGGTGGTGAAAGAGATGTTTCCACGACCGATGGAGGTCTTCTTGCCGAAACGGTTATCGAACACACGTGTGCGGCAACCCATCGTAGCCACCTCATAAAGGTAACGCTCGGGATCATCGGGACGCCACAACTCGTGATAGTTGTAGGAGGCGTCGAGGTTCAGGAAATTGGGGAAGAAACGACGTGCCGAAACCTTGCAGGCGAGCTGGTAAAGGTCGTAGTTGGGATCGGTGGGCAGGTAGTTCACACCACGCTTCTTCTTCCAGATCTGGATGGGGAAGATGGCAGTGGCATGGTTGCCGACACCTTCGTAGGTCGAATGGAGGAGCTCACGCATCACGCAGCGTCCTTCAGCCGAAGTATCGGTACCATAGTTGACCGACGAGAATACCACCTGGTTGCCACCACGCGAGTGGATGGTGTTCATGTTGTGGATGAATGCCTCCATAGCCTGATGTACACGGCCTACAGTGCGGTTCACGGCCTGCTGCTTGATGCGCTCGTCGCCTGTGAGGTCGCCCAGGTCCTTCTTCAGGTAATCGGTGAATTCAACATTCATCAGATGGCTCAGGTCCTTGCCCTCGTAGCTCTCCAGGTTGCGGATCTCCTCCTGATAGGTGAGGCGTACATAGGGAGCGAAATAGAAATCGAGAGCGGGGATGGCCTGTCCACCGTGCATTTCGTTCTGTGCTGTTTCGAGTGAGATGCAAGCCTGAACGGAAGCGGTCTCTATGCGTTTTGCTGGACGTGACTCTGCGTGAGCTGCCTTCAAACCATGCTGCAGGATGGTGTTCAATGGGTGCTGTACGCAGGTGAGCGACTTGGTGGGATAGTAATCCTTGTCGTGAATGTGGATATAACCGTTCTTGGCAGCGGCACGTACGTCCTCATCGAGCAGATAGTCATCGACGAAAGGCTTGGTGGTCTCGCTGGCGAACTTCATCATCATGCCTGCCGGTGTATCGGCATTCATGTTGGCGTTCTCGCGGGTAATATCGTTCTTCTTGGCACCAATGATCTCCTCAAACACCTCGCGCGTCTTGGCACGACGAGCGATGGTACGGGAATTACGATAAGAGATATAGACACGAGCCACTTCCTTGCGCTCAGAATCCATCAACTCCTCCTCCACACGGTCCTGAATGGCTTCCACTGACATCAGGGCGTCACCGTTCTTGGCAATCTTGTCTGCTACTGTAGCGGCGAGGATCGCGTCCACGCCCTTCTCGGTCTGCGCCATGGCCTTACGGATGGCGTCTTCGATCTTGTTAAAATTAAAATCGACAGTACGACCGTCGCGTTTAATAACTTTTTGAATCATGAGTATTTAAAATGTGAATAGTTAGAAAAATACAAATCGCGGGTTGCAAAACGTGAAAAAGCACAGTTTTTTCATTTGCGGGTGCAAAATTATGGAAAAGTTTTGACCTATGCAAACAGATTTTTTCTATCTTTGCATCGATAAAAATCAATAATGTCCTTTCCCGTTGCTTAGAGACAACAATTAGCGGGGCAAAAAAGTTCTTTTCAGCAAAAAATATTTTTTAACATTCTAGGATGACATTCCAGCAGTTGGAATATATTGTAGCCGTCGATACGCATCGTCACTTTGTGAATGCGGCGACTGCCTGTGGCGTGACCCAATCCACACTCAGCACCACGATAGCCAAACTGGAGCAGGAAATCGACGTGGTGATCTTCGACCGTTCGAAACATCCCATCGAACCCACGGCACTGGGTAAACAAATCATCAGCCAGGCCCGTGTCATCCTCCACAACTCGCAACAACTCCGCGACCTTGTCCTCAATGAGAAGGCTTCCGACAAAGGAAACCTCTTCATCGGCATCATCCCGTCGGTTGCCCCCTACCTCTACCCTGCCATGGCCAAAGTGATGCGGCAAGATTTTCCCAATGTTCACACCACAGTCCACGAGTCGTTTGCCGAACAACTCATCGATCGTCTTCAGCGAGCCGAACTTGACATGGCCATCGTTTCGGGCACAGAGATTCAGGACACCAATCTCCTCGAGATAGAACTCTACACCGAGCGTTTTCTTTTATATGTGTCACCCACGTCACCGCTCTGGCAACGCGATTCACTGCGCGCCGAAGACCTGTTGGATGGTGGAATCTGGGCGATGCGCGCTTTCCACGACCACTATCCGCAACTCTCCAACATCACGCACAAGGAGACTTTCCATAACACGACCCTCGTGCAAGGTGGTTTGCACACCCTCATTAACCTAGTCAACACCAACGGAGGTTATACACTTATTCCCGAACTCTTCAAGACAGCTTTGCCTGCCGAGATGCAGCGCAATCTTCGCCCCATTCAAGGCCCGAAATTCTTCCGAACCATTTCGCTCGTTATCCGGCAAGACTATATGCGAGAGCGAATGCTCAACATTGTGGCCGATGCCGTGAAGCGCGTTGTGCCCAAGGAGATGCTCAAGGAACGTATGCTCAAGTTCAAAATTACCTTATAATATTAATATGGTAAAACAGTTTTTCCAAGTCATAAGGCGATATATTCGTCCCTACAAGGCCAACCTCGTGTGGTCCATCATCCTGAATTTCTTGAGCCAATGGCTCAACATCTTCTCGTTTGCCGCACTGGTTCCCATCCTGCAGATTCTCTTCCAGGTCGATCGGCAGGAATATGTCTATCAGGCGATCGACTGGTCGAATCTCGACAAGGATGTTCTCATCAACGATGCCTACTGGTACGTGAGCCAACTCATCGCCGACCACGGAGCCTTATGGACACTCATCGCCATGGGCATAGTGCTCATCGTGATGACTGCCATCAAGACTGCATCCTACTTCGCCTCGTCGGCCGTGATGATACCATTCCGTACAGGTATCACCAAGGACATCCGTCTGGAACTCTACAACAAGGTGCTGCGACTGCCCCTCTCGTTCTTCAGCGAAGAGCGCAAGGGTGACATCGTGGCCAGGATGAGCGCCGATGTCCAGGTTGTCGAAACGGCTCTTACTTCATCGGTCGATATGCTCATCAAGTCGCCCATCGCCATCCTGGTGTGCTTCTTCACGATGTTCATTTTGAGTTGGAAACTTACGATCTTTGTCCTGCTCTTCATTCCCATCGCAGGCTGGATCATGGGTTCGGTGAGCCGCAAACTGAAACGCAAGTCGCAGTTTGTACAGGATCAGTGGGGTGAGATTATGACCGAACTCGACGAAACTTTGGGCGGACTGCGCGTCATCAAGGCCTTCATTGCCGAGAGCAAGATGATGCAGCGCTTCACGCGCACCAACGACATTTATCGCGGAGCGCTCAACAGCATGGCCATCCGCCAATCGTCAGCTCATCCCACCTCCGAATTCATGGGCACCGTCCTGATCGTCATCGTCCTTTGGTTCGGCGGTTGGCTGATATTGGGTGGCAACTCTTCGATGGATGCAGCCATGTTCATCTATTATCTGGTCATCCTTTACAGCGTCATCAATCCTCTCAAGGACTTCTCGAAGGCATTCTACAATGTTCCGCAGGGTCTTGCCTCGATGGACCGCATCGACATGATCCTCAAGGCCGAGAACAACATCACCGATCCCGCTAATCCCAAAGAACTGAAGGGTTTCAACGAAGGCATCGAGTTCAAGGATGTGTCGTTCAAATACAAGAACTCCGAAATAATGGTGCTGCGCGACATCAACCTTCGCGTACCCAAAGGCAAGACCATCGCACTTGTTGGGCAGTCTGGTTCGGGCAAATCCACTTTGGTTGATCTTGTGCCACGCTATCACGATGTACTTGAAGGACAAATTCTCATCGATGGCAAGGACGTGCGTGATGTACGTATCAACGACCTGCGCACCCTTATCGGCAACGTCAACCAGGAGGCAATCCTTTTCAACGACACCATCTTCAACAACATCACCTTCGGCGTCGAGAATGCCACCCAAGCCGAAGTCGAGGCTGCTGCAAAGATTGCCAATGCCCACGACTTCATTATGGAGACCGAACAAGGTTATCAGACAATGATTGGCGACCGAGGTGGACGACTCTCAGGTGGACAACGTCAGCGTCTAAGCATAGCCCGTGCCATCCTCAAGAACCCTCCCATCCTTATCCTCGACGAAGCCACGTCAGCTCTCGACACCGAATCGGAACGCTTGGTACAGGAGGCTCTCGAACGACTGATGAAGAGCCGTACCACCATTGCCATCGCCCACCGCCTATCGACCATCAAGAATGCCGATGAGATATGCGTTCTCCACGATGGACAAATCGTAGAACGTGGCACTCACGAAGAACTCATTGCCCTTGGCGGTATCTACAAGAAACTGAATGACATGCAGTCATTGTAGCAATTTCCTTGGTCATTTGACCACACAAAAAGGCTAATCTCTGCTCAAAAACAAACATTTATAAGGTAAAATAACAAATATATTTTGGTGGTTCAAATAATTTTTGTTATTTTTGCGCGCCAAATATTAGAATAAATGGAACAACATCACCCCGTCCCCAACCTCGACCAGAAACTTGCAGCCTTCGCCCGCGCCCTCGGTGTAATGCAGACGCTTCGTAAGGATTGTCCGTGGGACGCCAAGCAGACCAACGAATCCATCCGCCAAAACTCTATCGAAGAGGTTTATGAACTCGGCGAAGCCCTCATCAAGGGAGACCCCAATGAAATCAAGAAGGAGTGCGGTGACGTCCTCGAACAGATCTTCTTCTATGCCATGTTCGGCGAAGAAAAAGGACAGTTTGACTTTGCAGACATCTGTAATGCGATGTGCGACAAACTCGTCTTCCGTCATCCCCACGTCTTCAATCCCGATGGTTCGCTCATCTCGCAGGTAGGTGTGCGTGGTGGTGAGGACGTCAACAATGCCGACGATGTCTCGAAACTTTGGGAAGTCGTCAAGCAAAAGGAGAAAGGCGGCAACAAGACCATCCTCTCGGGTATTCCTGCAGGATTGCCCTCACTCATCAAGGCATACCGCATGCAGGACAAGGCTCGCAACGCCGGCTTTGACTGGCAAAAGCGCGAAGACGTCTGGCAGAAGGTCAAGGAGGAAATCAGCGAATTCGAAGCCGAAGTCGGCAATATGGATCACGAACGTGCCGAGCGCGAATTCGGCGACCTGCTCTTCAGTCTCATCAATGCAGCACGTCTCTACAAGATCAAGCCCGACAACGCGCTCGAAAAGACAAACCAGAAGTTCCTCCGCCGCTTCACCTACGTCGAGACTGAGGCCAAGAAGCAGGGTCGCCTCCTCAACGACATGACCCTCGCCGAAATGGACGCCTTATGGGACGAGGCCAAGGCCAAAGGCATATAAACGTCCCTTCCGAGCATTCGGAGTATTCTGAGTATTCCGAATACTCCAATCACTCCGATTATTCCGATCACTTTGATCAAAATTATAAACCCAAAATGAAAAAAATTATCCTTATGAGCGCTATCTGCGCAGCAGCCCTCACCGGCTGCCAGAATTCTGTAGACAAGACCACAGGTCTCAATTACAGCAACATGGACACCACCGCCAATCCTGGCGATGACTTCTTCCAGTATGCCACCGGCCACTGGATCGACAACAACCCACAGCCTGCCATGTTCCCACGCTGGGGTTCATTCACCAAGCTCGGTGACGACAACACCAAGCAACTTGCCGAACTCATTCAGGGCATTGCCGCACAAGAGAACGAGAAAGGCACCATCGCCCAGAAGATTGGTGATCTCTACAACCTCTCAATGGACTCCGTGCGCCTCAACAATGAAGGCTTCGCTGCGATAAAGCCTTATGTTGACAAAGTGAACGCCATTCAGACCCGCGAAGAACTCCTCAAGATGATGGCTACCGAGCATGATGACCTTCTCTTCGGCATCGGCATTGGTGCTGACCAGAAGAACGCCAAGATCAACATCGTTGGCGTAGGCCAGGGTGGCCTTAGCCTCGGCAATCGCGACTACTATCTCTCCGACGACCCTGCTATCGTCAAGGTGCGTGAGGCCTTCAAGGAGCACGTGGTTAACATCTACAAGCTCACTGGTGCTACCGAGAAGGTTGCCAAGGCCAAGATGGAGAACCTCTTGAAGTACGAGACTCAGATTGCCAAAGTCAGCTTCTCGATGGAAGAGCTCCGCGACCCAGAAGGCAACTACCACAAGATGAGCGTGGATGAAGCCAGCAAGCTCTGCAAGTTCGACTGGGATACCTATTTCAAGAACTATGGTTACGACCAGACCACCGAAATCGACCTCGGCCAGCCTTCTCCTATTGCCAAGGCTTGCGAAATCCTGATGAAAGCCCCTCTCGAGGATCTCAAGTCCATCTACGAGTGGCAGACCATCAGTGCCCTCTGCGGCCTCACCAGTGACGAATTCGTTGATGAGAACTTCCGCTACAACCAGAAACTCACCGGCGCCAAGGAGCAGCAGCCACGCTGGCGTCGTGCTGTGAACCGTGTCGATGGTCTTATGGGCGAAGCTGTAGGTCAAATGTACGTCGAGAAGTACTTCCCTGCTGAGTCGAAGCAGATGATGCTCGACCTCGTTCACAACCTGCAGACCATCCTCGGCGAGCGCATCAAGGCTCAGACCTGGATGAGCGAAGAGACCAAGCAGGCTGCTCTTGAGAAGCTCAGCACCTTCTACATCAAGATTGGTTATCCCGACAAGTGGGAGGACATCTCCGGCCTCACCGTCGATCCCGAGAAGACCCTCGTCGATAACGTCTATGCCATCAGCAAGTTCTACTGGAACCTTGACAAGGAGAAGCACTACAACAAGCCCGTTGATAAGGACGAGTGGTTCATGACTCCCCAGACTGTCAATGCCTACTATAACCCAACTACCAACGAGATCTGCTTCCCTGCCGGTATCCTCCAGCCACCTTTCTTCTCGAAGGACTTCGATGATGCTGTCAACTACGGTGCCATCGGCGTAGTCATTGGCCACGAGATGACTCACGGCTTCGATGACCAAGGTCGTCAGTACGACAAGGAAGGCAACCTGCGCCAGTGGTGGGCTGATGCCGACGTTGAGGCATTCAAGATTCCTGCTGAGCAGATGGCAGTCTATTTCGATTCTCTCTGGGTTATCCCAGGTGAGCTCCACAGCAACGGCCACCAGTGCCTTGGCGAGAACCTTGCCGACCACGGCGGACTCAACATCGCTTTCCAGGCCCTCCAGCTTGCCAAGCAGCAGGGTTCGAAGACCTACATGGGTGATGAGAATGGCTTTACCCCCGAGCAGCGTTTCTTCCTCTCCTATGCCAACGTATGGGCAGGCGTCAGCACCGAGGAGATCCTCCGTCGTCTTGCTCTTGTTGACGTTCACTCAGCCAACTTCCTCCGTGTCAACGGTGGTGTTGCCCAGTGCGAAGAGTGGTACAAGGCATTCGACATCAAGGAAGGTGACAAACTCTATGTCGCTCCCGAGAATCGCGTAAATATCTGGTAAGACATCGGAATTAATTCCGGTCATCCCCTAATTAAAATAAGGAGGCAAACACTTGCAATAGGTGTTTGCCTCTTCTTTATTTACTTCTCTTCCATTGTCATTTCAGCCTGATAATATCGCACCAGCGGGTGGTAGGATTCTGGCTGCGGTAGTCGTGCTTGATGGCATTGGCAAAAACGTTAGCCTTGCCCTTGCCATCGCGACTGGTATATTGTTGTGAGCCGAGGACGATGGTCTCTGTGCCATTTACCTTGTTGATGCGGTCGACGACAGCATCAAGGCGTTTCATCTTCTGGAACTGTTCGGCATTGTAGTCAAACAAGTCCAGTTGGATGGGTATCCTCGGCACAATGTCCATAACGATGACACCTGCTTTCTTGTAATGATAGCCCTCACGATACATTTTCTGGAGCACTTCGAAAGCCGCCTGCACAATCTCGACGGTACTGTTGGTAGGCATAGAAAGGCGAGTCTCCATGAAACTATTGTATTGCGGCAGATCTTCGCGGAAAGGATTTGTATAGAGGAAGACGCTGACGATAGAGGCTGACGACCCTTGCCGACGCAGTTTCTCGGCACAACGTGCAGCATAGTTTGCGACGTGGGTTTGAAGGCTTTCGAGGTCGGTTATCATACCATTGAACGAACGACTGGTGCAGATGCTTTGCTTGCGGGCCAGTTCCTCATTGGGCACAATGTCCTCACCATTCAGTTCGCGCCATGTGCGTTCGATGACGATGTTGCGGAAAGTAGCTTTAACCCACGTCCGGCTGTGGTTGGCGAAGTCGAAAGCAGTCTCTATGCCCATGGATCTCAGTCGAGCAGCATACCGCCGTCCTATGCCCCATACATCCTCGATAGGGAAAAGCTTGAGTGCCTTGATGCGCTTTTTGTCGCTGTCGATGAGACAACAGTGACGATAGCCCGGGTGACGCTTGGCGAAATGTGAAGCCATCTTGGCCAAGGTCTTGTTGGGCGCAATGCCGATACTGACGGGCATACCCACGCTCCCCTTGATGCGCCTGTACAGGTTCTCGCCCCATTTCTTGATGTCCATCTCCTTCACGTCGTCGAAATAGACGAAACATTCGTCGATGCTGTAACGAAAATAGGCAGGTGCCTCCTGACGAACAATGCCGACCACACGGCCCGTCAGTTCGCCATATAGTTCGTAATTGCTGGAGAAGACGGCAATCTTCCTATCGGGAAACAGCTCGGCCAACTGATAATAGGGCACACCGGCCTTGATGCCCAATTTCTTCGCTTCGTTACTACGCGCAACAATACACCCATCATTGTTGGAAAGCACAACGATAGGCGTGTCCTTCAGATCGGGCCTAAAGACACGCTCGCACGAGACGTAGCAGTTATCGCAGTCGATGATTCCGTACATCCTATCTTATGTGGCGCATCACGCTTTCTTCGAACCGAATATCTTCTTTATTCCTGCTGCTATGGCTACGACACCGACAGCGATAATTTTCCAGAACTTCAGCAGCAGGACACCGAGCTTGGCGAAGAAGCCGGACTTGGCAAGGATGCTGCCAGCGACTAGACCGCCGATAGTCCAGTCAGACACTCTATCACGGATAGGGTCAAAGTCAGCGTAAGCGTATCCCTCATCGAAGCGTACACTACCAATCATGGCCGATTCTTTCGAAACCACCTCATCGACCGCCTCCAGATCAGCCACGGCATTGACCGACACGAGCCCATCCTTGCCCAGCACCCTCATGTCATAGTTCACCACATCGCCATATGCGAACGACAGCGTCTTGGCCCACACCAGGGCATGGTTCGAACGGTCATAATGAGGAGTCACCGTCCATCCCTTCGTCACGCTCCTCTGTTCTACGGGCAGCGATTCGTTCTCCTCCTTTTCGTCCTCTTGCAGTTGCTCCAGCAGTTCATCGTAATCCATCTTCTCAGCATCATCATCCTTGATGTATCCGCAATCGTTGTACGAAATTACATACGCCGTGCTGACCTGATAGAAACACCTGTTCTCACTCGGCACGAGCACACCCAGCATATTTTCGAGATTGCTTTCCGAATTATCCCAGTATTCGGTCAGCAGTTTCATGGCCTGAGGTCGATCCAGATAGACGAGATCTGTGGGCACCATGATCCGAGCGTGACACGAAGCGAACTCCACTACCCCCGTTTGTCCCGCGATGGTATCCTCCTTCAGCACCTCCAGCTCCTCAGCCGTATATCCAGACGACAGCATATCCTCATCTGTAACACTCTTGAATGAACACAACATCAGCCAAGCCAATGTCAATAATGCGAACGATTTGATAAAAGCAATTTTCTTCATAACTATAATCAACTAGATTTTAAATTTCTGTTGGTGCAAAGATACAACAATTATTCCATAATATAAAAAAAAAAACAAAAAAAACACTATTCCGACCTGTAATAAACACATTTTACCCTTTTCCAACATATTTGGCAACTCTATTCTTCATCTTTCCAATAATGCTGAATCGAAAGCAAGGACTTCACACTCAAAACTATGATTTCCCCGTTTATGATCTGCATGGATGTCCTACTTTCTTTTTTCATCATCCTATTATAGAGGCCGATTTATCTTTGGGTTCGACATTTGAACCTTTGACAATAGAATAGTTTTACATATAAATACTATTTGCCACTGGAAATAGAGCGTCTTTGTTCATACTCGCTCCATTTCCGATAGAATGTGGAACGTATACGTTCATACATGCTCCATTTCCGATAGAATGTGGTGCGTCTACGTTCATTCTCGCTCCATTTCCGATAGAATGTGGAACGTATACGTTCATTCTCGCTCCACTTCCGATTGAATGTGGTGCGTCTACGTTCATTCTCACTCCACTTCCGATTGAATGTGGTGCGTCTACGTTCATTCTCACTCCACTTCCGATTGAATGTGGTGCGTCTACGTTCACACACGCTCCACTTCCGATAGAATGAGGTGCGTCTACGTTCACACATGCTCCACTTCCGATAGAATGTAGTGCGTCTACGTTCATACTCGCTCCATTTCCGATAGAATGTGGTGCAACTATGTCCGTACACACTCCATTTCCGAAAAGAAATAGCACGTCTATGTTCGCAGACGTGCTATATACGAATTAGATGGTAAAATCTCTTTATGGCTGTGTTTTCCACTCCGTGATATTGCGTTCCTTGGAATTAAAGCAGGGGCTTCAGGCACTCAGCCATCTCGTCGGCGACCTCCTTGGCTTTCTGGGCGGCAACTTCGGCGAAACGCTCAGAGTGGTCAGCATAGATGATGGCGCGACTGGAGTTGACGATGAGTCCGCACTGCTTGTTCATACCGTACTTGACAACTTCCTGCAGCGAGCCGCCCTGTGCTCCGATGCCAGGAACGAGGAGGAACGAGTCGGGGGCGATGCGGCGAATGTCCTCAAACATCTTGCCCTGGGTTGCGCCTACGACAAACATAATCTGATCCTCAGTGCCCCAAGTCTTGACGGTGCCGAGCACCTTCTCGAAAAGGCGTGTCGAAGTGCCATCGACGGTCGAAAGTTGGAAGTCGTGCGAACCCTTGTTGGAGGTCAAGGCTAGGCAAATGACCCACTTGCCCTCATAGCCGAGGAATGGCTTCAAGGAGTCCTCGCCCATATAGGGAGCCACGGTGACAGCATCAAGGTCGAGGTGCTCGAAGAACGAACGCGCATAAAGCGACGAGGTGTTGCCAATGTCGCCACGCTTGGCATCGGCGATGATGAACTGATTGGGATACTTCTCGCGAATGTAACGGACAGTCTTCTCGAAGGCAATCCATCCTTCCACGCCAAAGCACTCGTAGAATGCGAGATTGGGCTTGTAGGCGATGCAATAGGGTTCGGTGGCATCGATGATGGCCTTGTTGAACTCGAAGATAGCGTCCTGTGCAGGCAGCGACTGCAAATGTTCGGGAATCTTCTTGATGTCGGTGTCGAGACCTACGCAAAGGAAGGTCTTCTTCAACTTGATTTGTTCGAAAAGTTGTGAACGTGTCATGTTTGTGGGTATTTTGAGGGTTTCGAAATAAACAAAGTAAATCAGAATAATCGGAGCAGTCGGAGTATTCAGAATATTCGGAGTAATCGGAAGAATCGTCCAAAGCGCTATTTCTGGATGAACCAGGGAATTCTCTGGACCTTGTAGTCGAGGTGCCAATAACTGTCGAAGTAAGGAAGCCAGTCCTTGATGAGAACCGATTGGCCAATCTGTAGGGCGTAAAGACGTGTCCCTTCGTCCTGCAGCTGGTTCAACTGTACCAGCAAGGGCCTTTCGACCAGCGGGAACTTGAAGTCAGAGATGAGCAAAAGGTCGGCACTACCATAACGTGGATTGCTGCCAATGAGCCGAAAGGCGGCTTGCAGCATCTCGGTACCATCGGTCGAACCTCCGCATTGCTGACGCATATAGTCGAGAAGGGATGTGCGGTTGGCACGAACGTCGAAGGTCTTGGCCTTGTCGGAAAAAGTGATGAGCAGCAAGTCACGCTTCTGTGCCAAGGCAATCTGCAGCAGTTTGATGATCAAACTGTGGGCGATGCGTTCTGGAGGACCCTGCATCGAACCGCTCGTGTCCATGCATACAATCATCGGTCCTTTCTGTCGCGCCCGGGCAACCTGCACCTTTTGTGCCTTCTTCATCAGGTTCGACTTGAAGAGGAAAGTCTGCAGGCGACGTGTTGCATAGCGATAGGCGAAGAGGCCCGACAGTTCCTCATCTGCCATCGTCGCCATTTCAATAGGGAGCAAAGCGCTAAGGTCATTGCCTACAGAAATGCCTTCGATGTCGGAGGGTGAAGAATGCTCCATCCTGTATGTGCTGCCGCTGCCGACAGGAACACGTTCGGGTCCTTCGTTGTCGGCAATACGTCCCACACGCCTTGCTACATCGAGCAGAATCGGATATTGTTTCTGCAAAGCCACAATGGGACGAATACGCTCAAAACTGACCGTGTTCCAGATGGTGCCCATCAACGCCCAGCATTGGGCAAACTCGTCAAAAGGCACCTTGTGCTGGATGACATAAGGAGGGATAACGTTCAAATACTTGTCGAGCAGTTTCTGTTGCTGCGGCAAGTGTTCGCAAACGTAGTCGGCCTGCAACTGCGACAGTTCGTAAGGATCACTGACCCCTCGCATCTGCATAAAGCGAAGGCGGGCCTCGACAGCATCACTGAATGCCTGCTCCAGGTCCGTGCAAATCAGTTCCTCGAGTTCATCGAGCACTTTATGCGGAAGGGTCAGATAGGTCATAGACAAATGTCAAGGGAGACAGCCATGTTTGGCTGTCAACGAAACAAACGGACAAGCATAGGCTTACTCGTCATACAGCAGTTTGCGTACATCAGCACGCAACTGGGCAATCTGGCGCTTGAAAATGTCAAGTTGGCTGGCAATGATCTGCTGTACCTGAGGGCTGGAGAAAAGATGATTGCGTATCTGTGCCGACAGCATCACAGCCTGCTGGAACAAGCTATCGACAGCCGATTCACACTCCTCAAGGCTTGCACAAGCACCCTTGATAGGGGGCTCAAGGCCAGAAGTCTGCTCCAATTGCATACCGCGCGAAGCACGGCGCAAAGGATAGCGCGTACCGTTGACATAAAGGTTCATCGAGTCGCGATAGAGATTGACGCGCTGGAGTTCGGCCTCATACTCACCCACATTGTCGGGATTGGTATAGGCACGAATGATGGTGCGACGCGGCTGGATGGGATCCTTGAACATCACACCACGTACCGCAGGCTCATCTGCACTACGTGTAGGCAATGCGCAATAGTCGGGCACAAAGATGAAGGTGTTCTGCAAGCCCTGGCTCTCGACCAGTTGGTAATAAAGGCCATCGAAGATGATGAGGTCGTCGTCACGATGATCGCCACGCAAACGCGCCTTCTCATGCACCTGTCGCACAGCACGCCCTCGCAAGGCACGCGACACCTGTCGTTGCAAGGTATCAAGCCGTGTAAGATAGGGCTGGAAGATGGCATCGGCAACAAGTTTGCCAATCGACGGGAGTTCGTCGGGTTCGTTCCAAAGGCAATGGATGGCAAGTTGCAGGTCGGAGGCATTCACTTCGTCACGATCGTGCACAAAAGCCGAAGCGCACATCAAGTGAACTATCTTCTTCCAGCGACGATCGCTGACATAGATGTTTCGATGCACATCCTGTCCTTCGATGGCGACATCCTTGAGTCCCTGACGGATATTGGTGATGGCCAAAAGGACCTCGCGCGGAACCTTGACGTGGGCAACCTGCTGCAACCAGTCGGCATATTCCTCTTCGCTGATTGCATCGCTGACGGGCTTCAATTCCTGCTCGACATTGCCGGCAGGATTGACCATCTGGTAGAAAGCCTCCTCGTTTTGAATAGGCTGACTGACGAGACGTATCAGGAAGCGGTCCCACAAGGCCTCAAGTCCTTCGCCCTGCACAGGCAGTTCGTTCGAAGCACCGATGAGCAGTTTGAGCGGAAGGTGCAAGAGTTGGTTGCCATTGAGATAGACCTTCTCGTTGATGACCGTAAGCAGCGTGTTCTGAATGGCTGGACCCGCCTTCCAGATCTCGTCGAGAAAGACCACATCGGCCGTAGGCAAATAGCCATCGACACAACGCTGATAGACATCGTCCATCTTGAGACGCTGGATGCTGACGGGACCGAAGATCTCGTCGGGTGTGGAGAAGCGTGACATTAGATATTCAAAGGAACGCGCACGCGCGAAGGCCAGTTTGAGGCGGCGCGACACCATGCTCTTGGCCACACCTGGAGGGCCGAGCAGGATGACACTCTCACCGGCAAGGGCAGCCAACAGCGAAAGGGCAAGTTCGGCATCCTTCTCATAGACGCCCTCCCCTATCTGTCGAAGAATGGATTGGATGCGGGTTTTCATAGCATGCAAGATGTGTTTAAAAACACGATGACCGTCGCAGAGGAGAAACCTCGTTGACAGTCATTGTTTATCCTCAAAAAAGGGATCTTGGTGAATCGTTAGCCAGACGAATTAGTGCATTGTGTCACCTACAGTGAGGTTCTTGCGACCCTTAGCACGACGGGCAGCGAGAACACGACGACCGTTCTTGGTGGCCATACGGGCACGGAAACCATGCTTGTGGAGACGGCGATGGTTGTGTGGCTGGAATGTCATCTTCATAGTTGTAACTCTTTTATATTGTTTTTAATTGTTTGCCTGTTTTCGGGACTGTATTGCCAAATAGCGGGTGCAAAAGTAGGTAAAAATATTCAATTTACCAAATTATTTAATGATTTTCTTCAAATATTTTTGTTTTTCTCAATGTTTTTCTCTATCTTTGCACCCGCAAGATGGCAAAATAGTGCGATTTACGTGTACCACCTGCTTCCAACTTGCACTCATTTGACAATCCAAATAATAACTTAATAAACCAGAATACAACTATGGCAATCAAGTCACAGGACATCAAGAATGGCACCGTCATCCGTATCGATGGCAAGCTTCAGGTAGTAGTTTCGTTCCTTCATGTTAAGCCCGGCAAAGGCAACACCTTCATGCGCACCAAGCTGAAGGATGTCGTTTCGGGTTATGTCACCGAGCGTCGCTTCAACATCGGCGAAGTGCTTGAGGACGTTCGCGTAGAGCATCGTCCCTATCAGTTCCTCTACATGGACGGCGACGACGCTGTCTTCATGAACCAGGAGACCTTCGACCAGGTAACCATCGACAAGAAGATGATCATCGGCGAGGAGTATATGAAGGAAGGTGACATTGTTGAGGTAGTAAGCGACGCTTCCACCGAGACCATCCTCACCGCTGAAATGCCTGTCAAGACCGTTCTCCAGATCACTTATATGGAGCCAGGTGCAAAGGGCAACACCGCTACCAACACCCTCACCAAGGCTACCGTTGAGACCGGTGGTACCGTGCTCGTTCCTCTCTTCTGCAAGGAAGGCGACAAGATCGTGGTTGACACCCGCGACGGCTCGTATGTAGAGCGCGCCAAGGAATAATGACACATTTCTGAACACTATGACAGTCAAGGATTGGGCCCTCGAGGACCGTCCGCGCGAAAAGATGATGGCCAATGGCGAGGAGTCCTTAACGGATGCTGAGCTGTTGGCCATCCTCATTAATACCGGACAGAAAGGACGAACTGTTCTGGACATTGCCCGCGACGTGTTAGCACAATGCCGCGGCGACCTCGAGAAACTGCATTTTGCCCTCATACCCAGTGACGACGGGAGCAACCACGAAGTGCTCAAAGGCATAGGCCCCGCCAAGGCATGCACCATTCGTGCAGCCCTCGAATTGGGACGACGTATGGAACACCAGCGCCAGGTCAATCTTCTGAATGCACAGATCATCAGCGGGAGTGACACCATCTTTGCACAGTTCGACAAACAGATGTCGCTGCTCGACCACGAGGAACTTTGGGCACTCTATATGTCGAAGAACGGCAAGATTCTTGCACGTGAAGAAATTGGCGTTGGAGGCACTGACAGTGCCAGTGCCGACATCAAGAAGATTGTACGTCCTGCCCTGCAATATATGGCTTCGAACGTGGCACTTTGCCACAATCATCCTCACAGCGCCTGTCGCCCGAGCCGTGCCGACCGTCAGATGACGGCAGCCGCCCAGCAGGCCCTCGCCCTCTTCGGGGTGCGTTTGCTCGACCATATCATCATTGCCGACAGCCAATACTATTCGTTCCGCGACAACGGGGATCTGTAGCCTTTTTAATTCACATATATAAATAATATGCCAGCAAGTCGATTGACCTGCTGGCTTTTTTTTTCTTGCGAGGATATTTCTTGCAGTGAAAACTACTCCACATTAAGCCTGACAATACGTATGCCTCGGCAATTATTTGCCTCGACGGCATAATCCTGCAGCGACAAATCGCTCACCACCACTTTGCCCTTGGTCGAACTTGCATGAAGCAGTCGTGGCATCTTGGAGCCCTCGGGCTTCCAGACAAAGCCAACGTGCTGGATGTCAAGTCCCATGGTACCGGAGACGAAAGCCACGATGTCGCCATGCTGAAGTTGTTCATAGCACTTGAAGATCTGTGCCGATGGGACGTAATAGGTGAAGCGCGTGCTGAGGTAGTTCTCAATCTCACGCACATCCATCACCAACTTTGTGCTCTCTCGCAACTGGGGATAGTAACGTTTGTTGGCACTCATGTAATTGATGGCCTTCTTCTGCTGGACAGCTCCTGTGAGCGAAGGTGTAACCTCGGTCATAAGGCCCTGCTCCTCTCCGTTGAGGATCCAGTCGGTGAAATAATGGTTGCGCGAAGCATAGTTGCCGCGTTTTCCATCGCGATAACGAAGGGCCTGCACAAAACGTCGAAGGATGGAATCGCCCTCATAAGTGATCGTGGTGCGACCCAGGACGGCAGCGCTGACGTATTCCACGAAGGTGGTGCAATCGACCGAATCGAGGTTGATGACGAGCGGCTCGACAAACTTCTCGAGATCGGCAGGTAGCGGATTGGGCTCAAGAGTCCGACCCACATAGCGCGCTTCACGTCCACGGCTTGCATTGTAATCGTAGAACGACTGCACAACCTGGTCGAACGTAATTGCACGCACATTCGAGGTCCACTGGTTGTCCTGCATATGCATCACATTCTCGAGCGTCACTTTGGCAGCCTCGGCATCAGTGAGTTGACGTGCCCAAGCCACACGCTTCGAGATGCCCGAACCTTCACCCGTATTATGGTATTCGGCATAACGTGCCGTAAGTTCTCGAGCCGGATCATTCCAATTGTGCCAACCTGTCTCACGAATGGTTGCCGGGAGTTCGCATTCCATGAAGATGACGCTGGCCCAATTGCGCCAGGGACGGCCCAGATAGACACTGTTCACCTTGGGATCGGCTGTGACCTTGCAATGCTTGAAGACGTAGCCATAAGGATTCTCGGCTGGAGTGGAAGCAGCGGTCAAATAGCCATCGCCGATGGAACGAATCTCGCAATCCTCAAACCACGCAGTGGCAGGACCAAAAATGAAATCGACCGTACCATCGATATAGCAACCATAGAATATCTGGCGCGAACGGGCATTGCCGGTGAATACCGTGTCCTGAAAACCGTGGATGTGACAATTGCGGAACACCGATCGATCGGCCTCGCAATGCACGGTGACAGCCTGTCCGACCTTGGCTGCATTGGAATGTGTCTGCCACCAATCAGGGTTGTAATGCGTCATGGCATCGTTGACGATGGTCATATTCTCACACTCGAATCCTTCACCCAGCACGAGCAAGGTGTAACTTTCGAAGGTACCTGCACGATGTCCTCGGTCGCTGCCATTGATGAGCTGATTATCGTGTCCCATGGCATCGGCCACCGAACCGAGCACCACTCCCTCGAAGCGGCCCGTGTGCTGAAGGTTGGCATGGTCGTGCCAGACGAGGATACACGAGTCGCGGTCTTCGCCGATGATCGAGATGTTGGTCTTGTAAGTGGGCACGATGACCTTCTCTTCGTAGGTTCCCTTCCTGACGAGGATGCGCTGACGACCCTCGGGTTTGTAATCGCGGATGGAGAGAATGGCATCTTGGATGGTAAGATAATCTCCCGTACCATCCTTCGCAACTACCACATCGTACAGTTGTGCTCGCATATCATTTGCAAAAGCGAGCAAAAAGAGCATGGATATAAGCCTGGTTAGAGTTTTCATTATCGAGAAAAAGGATTAATTAATTAGAATCGCAGGTCCTTGGTTGGTCTCAATCAGTTCGTGGCTCAAAACAACCTCCTGGCAGACATTGACAAGCGAAGGTTCATAAGAGCGCTGCAAGCGAATATAGTTGCCGGTGAAACCATGCATCGGTGCAAACGTGCCATCTTTCTGCCGAGGCGGCTGCTCCCAAAGCACATGCGACGTCTTCCCCATTTGCAGTCGATAGAAGTCGCGCAACTTCTGGTCGCTGAGCGCCACAAGTCGGGCTGTTCGCTCATGCCGTTCGGGCATAGGAACAATGGGGCGGATATTCAATGCCTGGGTACTCGAACGCTCGCTGTAGGTAAATGGATGAAGTTGGCTGACGGGAAGCGACTGGATAAAGGAATAACCCTGTTCGAAAAGGTCGCTTGTCTCGCCACGCATACCTGCCATCACATCTACGCCGATGAACGCATCGGGCAAGGCTGTTCTGATGAGTTCGACCTTATGGGCAAAAAGTTTGGTGTCGTATCGACGGCGCATCAAGCGCAGGACCTCATCGGTTCCTGCCTGCAGCGGGATGTGGAAATGTGGTGCGAAACGACGGCTCTCGTTTGCTATCCACCCAATCATCTCGTCGGTGATGAGGTTGGGCTCGATGCTGCCTATGCGATAGCGTTCCACACCCTCCACCTCATCAAGAACGCGGCAGAGGTCGAAGAAACTCTCCCCTGTCGAACGTCCGAAGTCACCGATATTGACACCCGTGAGCACAATCTCCTTGCCTCCTTTGGCCACCACGTCACGTGCCATTCCGACCAGTTCGGCAATGGTTCCATTGCGACTGCGTCCACGTGCCAAGGGTATCGTGCAATAGGTGCAGAAATAGTCGCAACCGTCCTGTACCTTAAGGAAATGACGTGTGCGGTCGTCGGCCGAACATCCTCCATGGAAGGTCTGAATGTCCTTGTATTGGGTGCGATAGACCAGCGGTTCGTCACGTTTCGTGAGGTCGCCCAGCAGCGTGAGGATATTGTCACCCTTGTATTCGGTGCCTACGATGACGTCGATGCCTTTCACACGCTCGGCCAATTGCTGGGGCTCGATCTGCGCATAGCAGCCGGTCACGACCACGTAGGCCGAAGGATGTTCGCTCACCAGTTTGTTGATCTGCTGGCGACTCTTGGCCGTAGCCTGTTCGGTCACGGCGCAGGTGTTGACCACGACGAGGTCGGCCTGCTCACCGCTTCTGGGACTGATTTTTTCAAAGCCCAGTTGCTGCAGGCGATAGGCCAGCGTCGAAGTCTCGGCGAAGTTCAGGCGACAGCCAAGCGTATAATAGGCAACCTTTTTCACAGGCAAAGCGAACGGATCAGGTGACGATATTCCTGCTGCTCGAATTGCTGGGTGAAGACATCACGACCCAGTTCGTGGCGAAGTTCCTCGTAGGTCCAGAAGCGTCCCTCGTCAACCTCCTCGCTGTTGGGCACGATACGTCCATTGTAAACAATGTGGAACGACGTGACCAGTTCGCGCTCTTGCTCCGATTCCCAGATGTACTGGAAAAGGAAACGTGGCTCGGTGCGGAAACGCAGCCCGAGTTCCTCATGGGCCTCGCGACGCACAGCTTCCTCAAGGCCTTCGCCAAAGCTGACGTGGCCTCCCACAGCCGTGTCCCAGCGGCCCGGAGCAATGTCCTTGGTCATCGAACGTTTTTGCAGGTATATGCGTCCCTGCAGGTCGGTAATATGCAGATGCACAACGGGATGCAGTGCCATCGACCCGCCGTGGAAATAGGCGCGGCTGGCACGTCCCATGACGTTTCCTTCATCGTCAATCAGCGGAAACATCTCAATCTTGTCTTTCTTGTCAGGATAATGTAAGTCAACCATAATGTGTTTATAAATGACGTATCAAAAATAATGGCGCAAAGATAGTGACTTTCGTTGAACATTCCAAATTTTGTGCATCAATTTTTCAGAAAAAAAATTTATTCAGTATTTTTGCCGCGAAAATTTGGATAATCGATGAAAAGTACGTATCTTTGCACCCAAATATTTCAACCATCTTTATTAGAAATACGTATGATTCTTCCGAACCCGTTTGCCCGCAGAGGCAACACCGAGGACGCCAACACCATACTCGAATATGCCATCGACTGGGCCATGCAAGCCGGCAAGTTGCAGATGGAGAAGTTCCGCAGCCGTCATCTTGGCATCGAGACGAAGAGTTCGATGCACGACGTGGTAACCGATGTCGATAAGGCATGCGAGAAGCTGCTCATCGAACGCATCACCACCACTTACCCCAATCATAGCATATTGGGCGAGGAGACTGGCCTGCATCAGAAACCCAACAGCGAATGGGAATGGGTGGTCGATCCGCTCGACGGCACCAACAACTATTCACAAGGCCTGCCCATCTTCTGCGTCAGCATCGGCGTGAAGTACAAGGGAGAAACGATTGTGGGTGTGGTCTATGCGCCAAAAATGGACGACCTCTTCACTGCCGTTCGTGGCGAAGGTGCCCAATGGAACGGACGCCGCATCCACGTGAGCCGCAAGACCGAACTCGACCAGTGCATCCTCGCCACCGGATTCCCCTACGACAAGGGTACTGTGGGCAGCGACAAGAACAATCTCGACAACCTCTGCCGCATGTTGCCCCAGTTGCGTGGTCTGCGCCGTATGGGCGCTGCTGCCTACGACCTCTGCTGTGTGGCTGCCGGTATGCTCGACGGCTATTGGGAACTCAACATCAAGCCGTGGGATTGCTGCGCCGGGCAACTCATCATCGAAGAGGCAGGTGGCGTGGTTCGAAGCATCCGCGAAGACCGCAATGTCTCGATTGCAGCAGGCAACGAAGCTCTCGTGGGCCTGATTTTGCAGAACGTTAAGTAAATTCAGTTATACATTATATATAATATATGGAAAAGAAACCCATCGTCTTGAGTGGCATCCGCGCCACCGGGCACCTGCACCTCGGAAACTACTATGGTGCCCTTCGCAACTTTGTCGAAATGCAGAACGACTACGATTGCCGTTATTTCATAGCCGATTATCACTCGCTGACCACCGCTCCCGACCCGACGGCCCTCAACGCCAACATCCGCAGCATCCTGGCCGAATACCTCGCTGCTGGTATGGATCCCGAGAAGTGCATGGTCTATGTGCAGAGTGACGTTCCCGAAACCTGCGAATTCTACACCCTGCTCAATATGCATGCCTATCTGGGCGAACTCGAGAAGACCGTTGCCTTCAAGGACAAGGCTCGCAAGAACCCCAACAACGTCAATGCCGGCCTCCTCACCTACCCCGTGCTCATGGCAGCCGACATCCTGCAGCACAAGGCCCACTACGTTCCCGTAGGCAAGGACCAGTTGCAGCACCTCGAGATGGCACGCAACTTCGCCGTGCGCTTCAACCATTACTACAAGGTGGATTTCCTCGTCGAGCCACATCCCTACGAGGCAAAGGGCGAACCCATCAAGATCCCCGGCCTCGACGGCAGCGGCAAGATGGGCAAGAGCGAAGGCAACTGCATCTACATCAACGATGACGACAAGACCGTCATCAAGAAGTTCAAGAAGGCTGTCACCGACATGACGCCCACCGAGCCCAACTCAGAGATGAATGAGCCCATCAAGAACCTCTTCTATTTCCTCAAGCTCACCAGCACCCAGGAGATCTACGACCAGTACCTCGCTGCATGGAACGACTGCTCGATTCGCTATGGCGACCTCAAGATGCAGATTGCCGAAGACGTGCTCAAGGTGACCCGCCCCATCCGCGAACGCTACGAGGAGCTCTATGCCGACACCGACTACCTCAACAAGGTACGCCGTATGGGTGCCGAAAAGGTTCGCCCCATCGTGCATGAGATCACTTCCCAGATGCGCGAAATCATGGGCATCCGAATGTTCTAAACAACCTTTCGAACCCCTCGAACCTTTCGAACCCTTCTTAACCCCTCCTATGCACATCCGACAGAAACTCTTCTTCCTGAACCACAGTTATAACACGGCATTCTTCTTCAGCCTGCTGTGCTATACGCTGTCGCTGTGCTTCGTCAGCCTCCGCGCCGACAGCCAGGAGGTCCACGGCTTCTTCCTGCTCTTGTTCGGCTGGATGTCATTCGGTCTGAATGGGCTTTTCCTCTGTTGGCTTTCCAACATCCTATATGTCATCAGCGCATGCGTTGTCATCCGCAAGGCGAAAAGCCTCTTCTGGCTCTCCCTGCCGATGCCCATCCTTGGAGTCCTGCTGCCATTCTACCCGACGGTTCCCGACCTCGAGACAGGTCACGATGTGGCCTTCTCCACATCCACGGGCTACTGGCTATGGTATGCAGCGCTCCTCTTGATGACGCTTGCCTGCATCCTTCTGCGCGTTCGAAATGCACGAAAGGAGCCCGAATACTCCCGCCGATTCGGAGCATAACCCCGAAGGGCAAGGACATAACAAGGGCCAAGGCAATAACCCAAAGCCAAGGCCATACGAAATAAAAAAACGACCAGAGCAGCAAATGATTGCCCTCTGGCCGTTTTCTTTTTTTTTACCTAACTGTGTTGCTTACTTCTCAGCCTGGAAATAAGGTGTGTTATAGGTCAAGCGGATGCCTGTCTCGGTGCGAGAAAGGAGCAGCGTGGTGCCGTCGTCGTCAACCTCATAGAGATAACCAGCCTCGGTGTTCGAAACCAGGTGGTAGATGATGTTGAGGAGCTGTGCATTCTCAACGAAAGCGTTGGCGCTTGCATTGGGGACATCGACGAAGAGCTGAGCTACGTGATTCTTTTCGGTGACATCGGTAAGATTGAACGACAGATTGATCTTGGTGCCCTGGCAAAGACCAGTGAGGACATTGGGATTCTCTACGGTGGCTACGTAGTTCTTCTTGGAGATAGCACGGGTGATATCACCAACGGTACCATTGAGATCGATGCCATCAAACTTGAAGGCATAAGCATTGATGCAGGCCACGAAAGCGAGCAAGAGAAGGGTAAGTTTTTTCATAATTAGTAATATTTTTGAGTATTGTGTGGTCAAAATCGGGTGCAAAGATAAGGAAACTTTATCAACTTTTCCAAATAAAAAATCAAATTGCTAAAAATTACTTTCTCTGCATCACAAAATTGTAGGGCGCAGGTTGCAAATTGAAAGCATTTTTGGAACGAGTACGTCCATAAGAGCCCAATTAATAGATGCGCTGGCGCAATTCCTGCACACGCTCGTCGGTGATGTAGTCATCAAACTCGGTGCGCTTGTCGATGATGCCCTTGGGGCCAAGTTCAATCACGCGGTTGCACACGGTCTGGATGAACTCGTGGTCGTGACTCGACATGAGGATCACTCCGCGGAAGGTCTGCAAGTTGTTGTTGAATGCCTGGATTGACTCGAGGTCGAGGTGGTTGGTCGGCGAGTCGAGGATCAGCGTGTTGGCATTCTTCATCATCATGCGAGCAATCATGCAGCGTATCTTCTCACCACCCGAAAGCACGCTGGCCTTCTTCAGTACCTCCTCTTCGCGGAAGAGCATACGTCCGAGGAAGCCCTTGATGTAGATTTCCGAAGTGTCGTTCGAGAACTGGCTGAGCCAATCCACCATGTTGAGGTCGGTGTTGAAGAACGAACTGTTGTCGAGCGGCAGATAGGCGGTGGTGATGGTCTGTCCCCAGTTGTAGGTACCCTCGTGGTCCTCGTCGAGGCCATTGATGATCTCGAACAGGGCGGTCATTGCACGTGGGTCGTGCGAAAGGAAGGCCACCTTGTCGCCCGGCTCGATCTGGAAGTTGACGTCCTCGAAGAGCTTGGTGCCCTCCACCGTCTTGCCCAGGCCGTGTACCTCGAGCACCTTGTTGCCCACCTCGCGTTCGGGGGTGAAGATGATGCCAGGATAGCGGCGTGTCGATGGCTGGATCTCCTCGATGTTGAGTTTCTCGAGCATCTTCTTGCGGCTGGTGGTCTGCTTCGACTTGGCAACGTTGGCCGAGAAGCGGCGAATGAACTCCAGGAGCTCCTTCTTCTTCTCTTCGGCCTTCTTGTTGGCCATCTGCTGCTGCTTCAGGGCGAGCTGCGACGACTCGTACCAGAAGCTGTAGTTGCCGGCGAAGAGCGTACACTTCTTGAAGTCGATATCCACGGTGTGGGTGCACACCGAGTCGAGGAAGTGACGGTCGTGGCTCACCACAAGCACCGTGTGCTCAAAGCCCTGCAGGTAGTTCTCGAGCCACATCACGGTGTCGAGGTCAAGGTCGTTGGTGGGCTCGTCGAGCAACAGGTTGTCGGGATTGCCGAATAGTGCCTTTGCCAGCATCACGCGCACCTTCTGCTTTGCCGAAATGTCGCTCATCATCATGTAGTGGAGTTCCTCCTTGATGCCAAGGCCAGAAAGCAGGGCTGCGGCATCCGACTCGGCATTCCAGCCGTCCATCTCGGCAAACTTCTCCTCGAGTTCGGCGGCACGCATGCCGTCCTCCTCGGTCATCTCAGGCTTCTCGTAGATGGCATTCTTCTCCTCCATGATGTCGTAGAGCACGGTGTTGCCGCGCAGCACGGTGTCGAGCACCGTGTACTGGTCATACTTGTTGTGATCCTGCTCCAGCACGCTCAGGCGCTCGCCGGGTCCCATCTCGTAGGAACCGCGTGTCGGGTCGAGTTCGCCGCTCAAGACACGCAGGAAGGTTGATTTGCCGGCACCATTGGCACCGATGATTCCGTAGCAATTGCCCGGTGTGAACTTCAGATTGACGTCCTGGAAGAGGATTCTCTTTCCAAACTGTACTTGTAGATTGTTAACTGTAATCACGTTTATTCTGTTTATTTGTTGTTTTCTAAAACCTTACCCCCAGGCTCACATTAAGCATGCGTCCGGTCAGGTAGTTGGGCACCGCATAGGTCGGATTGCCTCGTGTCGAGCCATCGTTGCCGATTACGGTCACCCAGTAGTACGAATTGGTGTTGTCGATGTCCATCAGGTTGAAGATGTCCACGCCCACCGTAATTTCCTTCACATGGCTCCAGAAGCCGCGGTTCATGAACTGGTAGTGCTTGGCGTCCCACACGTGGCTGGCACCCAGATCGACACGCTTGTAGGCGGGTGTTCGGAAGATGCCTGCCTTCCTCCCTCCCTGGGGGCTGAAGAATGGCAAACCGTCGTTGAATACGCCGCGTAGGAAGACGCGCCAGGCGTCGTGTCCCGGATAGTAGTCGCTGAAGAAAAGGCCGATGCCGTAGCGCTGCTCCGTGGGTCGTGCGGTCTTGAGGCCGTCGTAGGTCTCCTTGCTGTTCATCAGCGAAAGGCTGAGCCACGAGTCCGTGCCATCGACAAACTCGCCGAAGATCTTCGCGTCGATGCCTGCCACATAGGCCGAACCTTTGTTCTCGCCGGCATAGCGTATCTGCACATTATCCACCATGTAGGGGATGTAGTTCGAGATGCCCTTGTAGTAGCCCTCGACGGTGAACTTGAACGGGCGCTCGTAGGCCTTGAACGTGTGGTCCCAGCCCAGGATGACCTGCCACGAACGCTGCGAACGTATGTCCTTGTTCATCTCCACCATCTGGTTGCCGTCCTCGTCGGTGTAGCTCAGGCGATACTCCTTGTAGAAGGGCGACTGGTAGTAGAGGCCGGCTGCGATGCGTGCCTGCTTGTTGCGTTCGTTGCCGAACGTGTAGCGAAGCGAGGCGCGTGGCGACACGAGGAGTTCCTCGTTGAAGGTCCAGTAGCTCAGGCGAACGCCACCCTGCAGCAGGAAACGTCCGTCCCAGGCATCCCATCCGTAGGTGTCCTGCACGAAGGCCGAAAGGCGCGTCGTGGTGCCCTTGTAGGCCGAATGCAGGTTCTCGACCACGCGGAGTTTGCCTACATCGCGCGGCAGGCTGTAGCTCACCGAGTCGCGGCGTTCCCATTCGGCAATCTTGTCGTCGATCTTCTCGCTCTGCACGGTCATGCCGTAGGTGAGTCGGTTGCGGGCAATCTGCGTGTTGCCCTTGAGCGAAAGTGCCATCACACGTGCCTGCAGATAGTTGCGCGCATGTTCCATGTAACGTCCCACGCCGAGGCCTGCCTGGCTCACCGAAGCAGCCTGGTCCATCCAGTATTCGCCCGAGATGTCGTAGGTCACCTCCTCGTCGGTCATGAAGGCCGAAGCCATCAGTTGCAGGCGTGTGTTCCGCAGTCCGTTGTAGCCCAAGGTCAGGGCGCCGAAGAACGTGTCGAACTGGTCCTTCTCGTGTCCGTCGAAATAGACCTTGAAGCTGTGGGCCACCTCGTTGGTGCCGAAGGTCGTCTCGCGGCTTTCGGGTGTGAATCGGTAGTCGTTCACGGCGATGTTGCCCAGGAAGCTGAGGTTCCACTTCTCGTCCTTGCCGAATGCCCAGGTCAGGAACGTCTGGTAGTCGAAGAAGATTGGGTCATACTCGCCCTGTGTATCGAGCGAATTGAGAATCGTGGCGTTGCGCTTGTAGCGAAGTCCGTGCAGTTGGGTGAAGTTCCCAAGTCGCTGGCCCAATGCAGCGCTGCCGCCTGTAAGGCTGATCATCGCCTCGGCATCGAGTGCTTCGGGACGTCGGTAGGTGATGTCGAGCACCGAACTCATCTTGTCGCCATATTCGCTCGAAAAGCCTCCTGTCGAGAAATCGACGGCACCCACCATCGCAGGGTTGATGAACGAAAGTCCTTCCTGCTGGCCGCTGGCGATGAGCTGGGGACGATAGACCTCGATGCCGTTCACATAGACCAGGTTTTCGTCGAACGACCCGCCGCGCACATTGTATTGCGACGAGAGTTCGTTGTTCATGTTCACACCTGCCTGTGTGCCTATCAGGTCCTCGATGGCGTTGCCGCTGGTCGAACGCATGTTGCGCACGTTCTCCACCTTGATGTGCTCCATATTGCCCGGTGCCGTCTGTCGTCGGGTGGTCACTTCCACGTCGTGCAGCACCGATTGGTTGGGCTGCATCTGCACATTCAGTTGCAATCGGCGCGCGCCCCGTTCGTTGGGCTGCACCGCACGGGTGTTCACCACCCTTTCCACGCGCTTATAGCCCAGCGAGGTGAAGATGACGCGCAAGGTGTCCGAGTCGGCCACCTGCAGCTCGTATTCGCCCTTGAAGTTGGTGAGCGTGCCGATGCTGCCGCGCAAGAGGCGCACATGAACGACGTCCATGGGCTGTCCCTGCTCGTTGGTCACCGTGCCATAGATTCGCACCTGAGCCCTCAGCCCAGGCATCGCCATCGTGGCAAGCACAACCAGACACATTATTATATATATACGTACGCGCATATAATATCTGCCCATCGTCAGTAACGTCCCTTAATATCCCTAAGAATCCCTAAGTATCCCTTAGAATCCCTTAATTACATTAACGTACCACGACGCTTTTTATTATGTCATTCCCCAACTTTTCGTTCAAGGCGACACGTATCACCGAGCGCTGCATCATGATGTCGTGCTTCAGCGAAGGTGATTTGAGGGTCACGAACAACGTCCCCGACTGCAGATGTATGCGTTCGGTCTCCAAGGTGATGCGGTCTCCGAGTGCCTCCTGCCATACCTCAGCAATGCGCGACTCGAACACATGGTTCTCGAGCTGCGTCACCTTCAGGTACTCTCGGATGATCTCACCGATCGATTGTTCGTTTTTACGTTTCATTATTTTCTTTTTCTAAATCATCTAGATTTTCTAGAGATTCTAGATATTCTAGAGCTTCTGGAAGATTATTTCTCGGCTACAGCCTCATATCCTCCATTGCTGACCTCAAACAGCTTATAGTTCTCCGTGCATCGGTCGATGATGCGGTCGAGGTATTCGCGGTTGGTGTCGGTGATGAAAATCTGCCCGAACCTGTCGCTTGCCACCAGACGAATAATCTGCTCCACACGGTCGCTGTCGAGTCGGTCGAAGATGTCGTCGAGCAGGAGGATGGGCGTGGTGTGCCCCATGCGCCTAAGGAAGTCGAACTGCGCCAGTTTCAGTCCCACCAGGAACGTCTTGTTCTGCCCTTGCGAACCCTGCTGCTTCATCTGGTAGTCACCGATTTGGAACACGAGGTCGTCCTTGTGCGCACCGCGCGTCGTGTAGCCCAGTGCCAGGTCGCGGCTGCGAACGGCATTGAGCAGTGGCATAAGGCTCTGCCCGCCTTCGAAGTGCGAAGTGTATCCTATCGACACGCGCTCGCGATCCATCGAGATCTGGCTGTAGAACTCCTGGAAGACCGGGGTGAAGTCATCGACAAACTGGCGTCGGGCAGCATAGATCATCCGCCCGTAGAAGTCCATCTGCTCCTCGCACGTCTGATAGAGCAAGGGGTCGGTGCAAGGCGGCTCCTGCTTCAGTAGGCTGTTGCGCTGCAGCAGCGCCTGGTTGTAGCGTATCAGCGCGTTCAGGTAAGGCTTGTTGAACTGGCTGATCACCATGTCCATGAACTTGCGCCTTTCCTCGCTTCCGCCCTGCAGCAGCACGCTGTCCGAAGGCGTGAGCAGCACGATGGGCAGCAGCCCGATGTGGTCGCTCAGTCGCTGGTATTCCTTGCCTGCACGCTTGAACGACTTTCGGGAGTGCAGCTTGTAGCCGCAACGGATGTCCTCCGTCTCGCCATTGAGTTCGTATTGCCCGTTCAGCATGAAGAACTCCTCGCCGTGCGTCATCACCTGGCTGTCGGTCACGCCGTTGAACGACTTGCAGAACGACAGGTAATAGATGGCATCCAGCAGGTTGGTCTTGCCCATGCCGTTCTTCCCCACCAGGCAGTTCACGCCCGATGAGAAGTCGAGGTCAGCCTCGCGGATATTCTTGTAATTGACGATGCTAAGATGCTCCAGTTTCATATGTCGTTCGAAGGCAATTTTCGTCCTTAATGCCGAAAAACTTGTAAATTGACGTGGCAAAGATACGAAAATTTGGGGGAAAATACGAATTTTAAACATTTTTTTCGCAAAAAATATTGTTTATTCAAGTAAAATCGCTAAATTTGCGCCGCTAAATATGCAAATAATAATAAACAAAATATAGACATGGCAAAAAAAGAAATCAAAAAGGTCGAGGAAACAGCAATCGACCAGCCGCTCAGCAAGACCGAGCAGTTCCTTCAGGAGAAGGACAACCAGAAGAAGATCGTATATGGCTTCATTGCGCTCATCCTTATCGTAGCCGTCATCTTCGGCTGGCGTTGGATGTCGCAGCGTAACAACGAGAAGGCACAGAACGAGATCTGGAGTTCCGAGCTCCTTTTCGACCAGGGACAGTATGAGCAGGCTCTCGAAGGCTTCGAGGCTGTCATCGAGGAATTCGGTTCGACCCGCGCAGGCAACACCGCAAAGGCTTATGCCGGACTCTGCCAGAAGAACCTCGGCAACTATGAGGAGGCTATCAAATATCTGCAGGACTTCGACGGCAACGACAACGTGATCGCTCCCGCCATCCTCAGCGCTCTCGGCGACTGCTACGTCGATCAGGAGACTCCCAACTACACCAAGGCTGCCGAGACTTTCGAGCAGGCTGCCAAGGCTGCAAGCAACGCCCAGTACACTCCTCTCTTCCTCCGCAAGGCAGGTCTCGCCTACGAGGAGGCAGGCGATCTCAAGAATGCCCTCAAGGTTTATCAGAACATCAAGGACAATTGGGCCGAAACTTCCATCGCCCAGTCTATCGACAAATACATCGAACGAGTTAAGTAACTTTTCAATTACAATTCAATCATTGTTAATTGCTAACGGTTAATTATCATTGTTAATTGTTAATTATTAATTGTTAATTGAATTGTTAATTGTTAATTATTAATTGTTAATTAAAATGAGTGACCCTGTGGCGGCGGACTACACCGCGAACAGTACAGACGCCAGTATTGGTATAGTAGTATCTGAATGGCAACCTGAGATCAGTAATGCACTCCTCGAGCAGGCTTTGCAGAAACTCGAGCAGTGCGGAGTAATGAGGGAAGACATCTACATCAGTCACGTGCCCGGAGCTATGGAGCTCCCGTTCGGCGCCCGACAGATGAACAATATGATGGAACCGAGTGCCGTGATTATGATCGGCAGCGTAGTGCGCGAGAACAATCCCCACTACGACATCATCTGTCAGACACTGAGCCGTAGCATCACCCACCTCAACCTCCACGGTGATATCCCGTTCATCTTCGGCGTGGTCACCACCGACACGCTCGACGATGCCCGCCGCCTCACACAGGAAGGTGTTGGCGCACAAAGCGCCCTCGCCGCACTCAAGATGGTGAATATGATGGCTTCGCTCGTCAATCAGTAAGCCATCCAATGGAACACAAACCTTTAGCGGAACGTCGCTTCCGCTAATATCTGCGAAATTAGCTCAGTTGGTAGAGCATTGGCTTCCCAAGCCGAGGGTCGCGGGTTCGAGTCCCGTATTTCGCTCCTATTAATCTGCTAAATATCAAGTCTTTGCGTGATGTTTGGCAGATTTTTTGTTATATATTGATTTGATAAAAATGCCCCAAAATGCCCGAAAAATGAACTATTTTTAGACAAATAGTCTACAAATACTCTACAAAAATGGCAAAGATAAGTGTTGTATTTCGTGGCAGAACTGGGAAAATGGGTCACTACATCAGAGGAAGCCTGCATAAAGATAGGCGAACTATGTGACAAGAAGGCAGATACTGTAAGCGATATTGAAGAAGCACTAACAGATTACAGCGAATCTCACGATGACATGTACCTGCAATTCATTGAATACACTGTAATCGATGACTAACAAGAAGGCCTGACTCTTTAATGAAGTCAGGCCTTTTTTTGACTTTGTGCAATGGATTGTAGTGGGCTTTGAAGAAAAAAATTGGTCGATTTTTGAATTTGGATGGGAAAGGATTTGGATATGTGGGAGATTTGTGTTATAATTGCACGTCATTTCAAACTTAAATACTAGTCTACATGGGCAATAACCGCATGGTCGTAAATGACAATGGTGACATCGAGCAGGTTACTCACTATTACCCATACGGAGGGGTTATTGGGGACATCAGCACGAATGAAAACCTCCAGAAATACAAGTTTGAAGGAAAGGAACTTGACCGCACCTTCGGACTGGACAACTATGACATTCATGCTCGTCAGTATTTCGCCATGATGCCATCGTGGGATAGGATTGACAAGAAAGCAGAGGACTATTATCCGACAAGTCCATACGCTTATTGTGGGGGAGATCCTGTGAACAGAGTTGATATGAAAGGTGACAGTGTTTGTATTTTATTGGCTCCATCTGGTGCATGTGAATATGGTCACATGGCGATTCTTATTCAAAATGAAGATGGAGCATGGGCACTTTATTCCAAGAATGGTACATCTTTGGGCACTTGGGGGTTTAACAGCTGGGATAAAGAAGAGGATAACAAAGGAACATTAACTTGGAATTCTCCTGAAGCCTTTCTAGATGACCTCGATGTAAATATGGATAAAGATGGCAATGCTATATATACTAAAGGATTCACGATTTCTTGTGATAAGACAGATGATGCCATGGCCAAAGATGCTGCCTTGAAAGAAATCGACGAGTATTATAGTATAATCGGCAATAATTGCGCCGTTACAGTTCAAAAAGCATTAGATGCGATTAAATCAAAGGATGTTGATAATGGTGCAACAAATTCAAAGGGAGAAAAGACCATCGTTCCTAACACCATCTACAAAAACATTAAAGATAATAATGACGGAATGGAAACTATAATCCTTAACTGCATTGAAATAAAATTTTAGTTTATGAAACTATTTCGCAAAATACTAAAAGCCTTATTGGTAATATTTATATTATATAACGTCTTAGGCATATTCCTATGGTATTTCGATTTTGGGCCTCGAGAATTACCAAAATATACCTATTACACTTCTAAACGACTTATAAGGTTTCATGATGTTCTAATTGACGAATATTATGGGATTGACACTTTGGTTTACAGAAACATTTCTGTAACAATTGATTGGGCTATGACATATTATGATTTTTCATACAATGGATATTGGACCAACAGAGTAACAGTTAATAAGAAAAGGAAACCACACGTTTGTGTCAGGTTCAACAAGAAACTTGATATTAATAAACACAATGATACCAGAGAAAAAGTAATTTGGCGATTTGAAAACGTTTCAGACGGCGGCTCAAATAATGTCCTCGAGTTTGATTATAAGGCATTAAATCTGCCAAAAGACACTTTTTCATTATACATGGTAGAATATGAATTTAAGAGAGATAAATGGGGAGAATTAGTGCGTGATAGTCTTGGAAAAGTATGTTATAATAGGTATGATACCATCGGAAAGCTTACCTTAGTTAAACACTAATTGTCTTAACCTAAAACAACTTGACCAACTCCCACATCGAAACATAGAACATCAGTCCTTTCTCGCTCTATCCTCAAACCCGAAGGCGCAGCATCGTGTGTGCTGCGCTTTTTTTGTGAGATTGATTTTGGCTATTCGTTAATATCTATTTTGCTATGGATTTTGACTTTGCGTAATCGGTTGTTGTCGGATTTGCAAAGGAGAAAAAATAAGCCGACCCTCACGGGCAGGCTTATCGAATTAACATATAATAAAAACATGATTATCGTTCTATCTCAGATAAGGATATTGATTGTTATTATCTGCATTTTCTTTTTTCAAAACAAAAAAATAAACCGCACGGTTCTTCACCGTGCGATAAAGAAGATATATAACCCGATCATTTCCTCGGCAAAGCACAGAACAATGAGATAAAAGATGCAAAAACGGTAACTACAGAGAATAAAAACTTAAAAATAGAATACTATAATAAGGATTTTTGCAGAAAACTTGTTATTTATTCTTTGATTTGATGAAAAAGAATTATTTTTGCATACGTATTATTGCAAATATCTCCAATTAAAAACATCGGAATTAAGATTATGAAAAACAGTTCTCTCCAATCATTATTCACAAGGCTGCTTTTGCAGGCTATCCTGGCTTGTACCCTTTGCGTCGTGCCAGCATGTTCAGGCGAGGATTCTGATCCGATTATTTCCGAAGATCCAGTTAATCCTGACAATCCGGAGCAGGCTCAACATAACACCTCCCTCAGCACATATTATATATATCTCGAAGCCAAGGGAGGCACATCGGAAATAAAGATTATGACCAATGGACATTGGAGTGCCTCTTCGGATGCCCCTTGGCTGGCACTTGATACTCATGGAGGTTATGGCGACTCCACGCTGAAATACTATTGGACCGACAACGCTGACCAAAAAAACAGAACCGCAACAATAACTGTTACGACGGACACCGGGAAAGAGAACGTGATGGTCAACCAGGCAGGAACACCCATCGATGTCATACCGCAAGTAGTAAGCACACGTGGGGTTTTAGGCAATCTCGCAAAGGAAGACTACGGTTACATCGAAGTAACCTTCGACCGCCCCGTAACGGTGCAAAGTTGGGACTTTGATAGATATTTCATAGAGTTCGCCCCGATTTACAGTGAAGACCGCAAGACAGTGCGCCAGGGGTTCGTGTCAGCAAGTATGGGACTCGATGCCACCGGCAAAGTCTCTGTCGTTAACGCTGCAGGAACCGTCTCGACAATCGATGTCTCCTTCTCGTTCTATCAGAAGAAATTTGTCCCCGAGGGAACCTTGCGTTTTACCCTGCTCTCAGCCGACCAGAAGAGTTGGTGGGCATCACAAACAGGGCCAAACAAGCTGTTGCAACTCTCTACCGAAGACGGCCATGTGATGCAAGAGATTGACATGCCTTTCGACCCGAACTACATCTGCTACAATCCCTACAACCAGAAATACTATGTGTTGCCATGGGAGAAGGTCAATAGTCTGTGCATAGTTGACCCGCAGAAAGGCATCATCGAAGAAACCATCACTGTCGAACTTGCTCCCAGGGATCATCCGCAATATCCCAAAATATATCCACTCGAACTTCAGTTCACCGATGATGGGTTCGGCATACTTTTGCTGCATCATCCCTCCACCACCGGGACCGAATGGCGTTACCTTGACAGTGCCGACGGCAACAAGGTGAGCCTCATAGAGGCATTCCGCGACTCAGATTATGAGTTTCATCACCTCTATCGCAGTTACGACGGTCAGAAGATCTGGGCGACCCGATACTATCAATCATACAATCCGATGTATAGCGTAAGCCGCAACGACATAGCGCCGAAGAGTTATCATATGGAAGGGAAATTCCGTTCCGACGAATACTACGCAGGGGGAAATCTGATGGAACTGCAATTCAATCGTATGAACAACAAAGCCCTCTTCATCACAGCACCAAGGTGCCAATGTGTCGTGGACATCGATGCACAAACCTATTCGGATGTGACGTTGGCAGATGGACGCATGACCAGAGCTGAATGGGATTATTCCGACAATGAGCGGTCGTTGGTTTATATGGCGTCCGCTTGGAGCCTTTATTTCCTGCTGCTCGATATGGACAATGCTGACTACCTCTTCTACTGCTCACACATCTGGTGGAGCACCCCTCTCGGCATCTATCACTTTCCCGCGACCGAACAACTGGTAGTTGCCGTTGGAGATGGCATTTACTTCTTTGATGCCGCTGACATAAAAAATGGAACGTCTGCTTCGACAAGTGAGTAATAGACAAGAAGACTTGACAATAAAGAGATTATAAAAAAGGTAAGAAATAAGAAAGAAAAGACAAATATGAAATTCAGTTCATTCTTTCAATTGTTGACTTTAAAAATATATCTACTAATATGAAAAAAAGGTTATTTCCTCTTTTGATTTGTATTCTGTTTACATCATGTGACAACAACAAGAAGTATGCAGAACAAGCAGTTATAGATTTTTTATCCTATGCAAAGTATAGGGATGAAGATGGGATGGTAAAAGTCTTCCCTAAAATATCAGATATAGGTTATTATCCTATTTTTGACAGCTATGAGATCACGGAAATAAAGAATCAATCAGGTTATTATGATGTACATGTGAGTGCATACAGAGGAGGATCTCCGAAGAAATACTATTTCTTTGTTTATCCATCTGAGGACAAATCTGATAAATCTTACTATATTTCAGAATCCATTGGTATTATTGATGTCTATTCTCATGAGCTGTATGACTTTGCGAAAAAAACTGGATGTATAACAGATAATTGTTACTTCGATTCAGATATAGCAAAGCGCTTCTCAGCTGCGAAATTAATATTATTCTTGAAAAGTCAAGAAATCAGGCACGAATTGCATAATGTTTATGTGCCAGATTATAACTGGACAAGAGTCGGTAGCGGTGCTTTTATAAAAGGCATTGCTAAGAATGGAAGTCGATATAATCTTGACCATGTAAAGTATAGAGCAATATTTCAAGACTATGATGGAAATGAAATTTGCACAGATAACGGAACGTTATTTTATGACACTTTTAGAAGCAATAGCTCACGATCTTTCTCTGTTCATTCATCATATATTGGAGGAGCTAAAAGAGTTTATTTTTCAATAGAATTTGATGATGATTTTATAGAGAAAGAAGCTCTAAAAATGCCTTGTACTGGTAAAGAGTATGATGAGTACTTGGAAAGAATATCAAAAGAATAAAAGCCTGGTCGCTCATAATCTAATTTCGCAAGCCTAATTTATAAGCGATATGTTAAGCTAAAGACAGCCATTACAGAGAATCTGCTGCTGTTTTATTTAATATTTAATCACATAAGCAGTACATTATGTTATTTGATTTCTTTTCTCGCGAAGACAATGGTTCTTCTATTGACAACAGCCAAGAATTAGATTCACTATTGAAACAATCGAGTCTAATCAAAACAGAAATAAAGAATTTAGAAAATAAATTAGCTAAAATTAATCGTAGAATTGAAGAGCTGGGGAAAAAAGCTCTTCCGCAAGCTGATTCTATAGACGTATCAAATTCTTATAATATTAGTGTGCCACTTATTATACCACGTCCGCTTACAATCACAGGATATGAAAGTATCAGGAGTGTCTTAATTAGTCATGCACGTGACCTTTTTAATTCTAAGAGTATTTCTTACGACTATAAAACTAATTATATAGATTTAGGTTATTATGTGGGAACCGATAATTGGTTATTGTCGAAGATTGGAAAAGAACTGGTCTTTTTGCAGAATTATAAATGTAGTACTGAAGAAATCTATAAAATTAATTCACTGATTAAGACCTGTGAAATAGCAATTCGTCAGCAAAAAGCTAATGATCAGATTGGATACAATAAGTACGTTCAAGTCATCAATAGTAATTACCCAATTCCAGAATCACCATTTTCAGATGAAAAACCATCTGATTTTTTTCAAGATTTAGAAAGTTCATTGTACATAAATGCATACAATTATTTGTATTTTATGAGTTCTTATCTTGATGTTTTTAAAGAAGCCCAAAAGATGGAACCAAAAAGCAACGGCTGGGTTCCTATACCTGAGGGTATAAATGTGAATGAATACTTCCTTCAAACACTTCGCATGTTATACGAACTAGCAATGAATGGAATGTACATAGCAATCATTCCTATTTGCGATGAAAATATAATGTATCGATCTAAAAATGCAGCGCTGGATAACAATTATTTTTCATTATACTTCTATGACAATTATGTGGAAGATCCAAAGATGGTCGAGATTCCAAAGAAATTGAAGATAATTGAAGATGCTACGTCAATTAAACAAACCTCTGTGACCAACATCGAAGAATCAAATTCATCCAGAACAGCCTCTACAGGGTCATACCATAGCAACTATGTCGGTGGTTATGGAGGTTCATGTTGGGTTTCGTCACATTATCGAAAAGGGCACTGGCGAAATGGGCATTATGTTAGTGGTGGCTATGTTCGAGGACACTATAGACGATAGTTTGTGTTGAACGTAGAATTTTACCAAATATTATGCAAAAAAGCAAATTTCGAATTATAAGTAAGGTTTCATTCAATATGTACATAGTAATAATTGGTATGATTTTTATATAATATTCTTGTTTTAGAAGAACATTATAACCCTTGCTGTGGTAGCCTGCGCCTTAGAATACACCCACCACCTGCGTGGCTGCATTCAGTTTCGCCAGGGCATCGGGGTTCTCGCGTGCCTTGCGGCAATCGGGCATCTTGGGTCGAGGAACATATCTGCCTTCTTCCTTTGCAAGCTGGAGGAATGCATTTCGCTCCTTGCCTGTCTTTACGACCTTGGCAAGATTCTAGCTCATAAGGACGGCATTTAGTTTGCCTTGTTGACAACGCAATAATTCTTTGAATTGTTCTTGTGTCATAAGATATCTTTGGTGAGCTCCTTCACAACCCACCTCTTGAAATTTGACCACATGCCAATCTTTATTTTCTTGTAAACATGTTTCTCTTGTTCAGAATCTTGCTTTTCGCCAAATTGGAATTTATTTGTCACTCTTTTGTTCATCAATAAATAATTTAATTTCTCCTAATGGTCCTAAATCTTTAGGAAGCAAAAACATATTGTTGGGGTTTGCATATTTTCTGAAATGATTCTCAATCTGATTGATATTTAGTTCTTCAATTGGTTTATTCGTATTAAACCCAACGGGTTCAATATGACAAACTTTCCAACCTGATAGAGAGTAACTTCCCAAAGGCATTGTGTATTTTCCTTTCTCTTTAATCTCTTTAGTCTGCATCATCACTATTGGAATTTCATTATTATAAAGCATTTTCTTAAGTTGTGATATAGAAAAAGTCTCATTGTTCATAGCACGGCCGAACACCCATATGGCAAAACTATTGTCTGATATAATTATTTCTCGTCCGCATGGATGGGTTAAGGATTGTCCCTTTTTCTTAGTTTCCTTTCTTACGATTAGAGGCATATCACAATCTTTTATCCAGTTGTCTATTGTTTCATTCCAACTTACTAAAACATCTGTTAATATAACAGGATTATGCTTTGATTCTCTCCATAATCGTCCTATTTCTTTGATTTTTGTTTTAATTTCATCATCAATTATATCATTTTCAACAACATTCGCTGTCAATGGATTATCTATCATAAATTGTAATGCTTTCTTTGGAGGTTTCTTTGAATAATAAATTTTTCTTTTCTGATAACTATCAGACTCCACTACATTTGAAAAAATATCGTAGAACTCTGCTTTAGTCATCTGAAAAGTTCCATCTGGTGTACGCATGATGAAAATATCATTGTCATCCAATGGTTCAATGATATCTGCTTTAAAACAAAATCTATAATAGCTATAATCTACTATTTTCATTGCTTGTTCACGATTTATCTAATTACACCAATATCTTTTTGATGACTTTACAGGGATTACCCACGGCCACCGTATTCGAGGGAATATCGCTCACTACCACAGAACCGGCACCAATGGTAACATTGTCTCCGATTGTCACACCTGGCAGGATGGTGACGCTGCCGCCAATCCAGACGTTATTGCCGATAGAGACGGGCCTGGCCCACTCCTGACGGCTGTTACGCTTCACGGGGTCTGTACTGTGACAGGCTGTGTAGATGCTGACATTCGGGCCAATGAAACAATCGTCGCCGATGGTTACACGAGCTTCATCGAGAACGACAAAGTTGAAATTGGCGAAGAACCGCTTTCCGATATTGATTTGCTTGCCGTAGTCGCAACGGAACGGTTGGTTGATGATGAAGCTGTCATCACCCACCTGTCCGAACAGGCCTTTCAAGATTTCCTTCATCCGCTGGGTCTCGGTGGGACGAAGTAAGTTGAACTCATACAAAGCCTCTCTCGTTGCCATCAGTTCTGACAACAACTCCTGGTCTGTGGCATCATATACCAGACCTGTCAGCATCTTTTCTTTTTCTGTCATACAATCAGTTTTATCGTCAGAATTTCCCCGTATAGAAATCCGTGATGCGGCGGATGGCGCGGGCACAGACGGGACAGAAGTCCTGCACCTCGTTGATCTTCATTCGGCACTCCTGGGCAGGGCGGTAGCAGCCCTTGCTCTGGTAGCCTGCACCTTCGAACACACCCACCACCTGCGTGGCAGCATTCAGTTTCGCCAGGGCATCGGGGTTCTCGCGAGCCTTGCGATAATCGGGCACATTGGGATCGAGAGGCGTGGGGATGGGCTGCCCCTTGGGCATTAGGTCGGCCCACTTGCTGCCGAAGTCCTTCAATGTGGTCACGTTGGGTTCCCAGGGCTCCACGTCGGCAGGATACCATTCGGTGTCCATATCATCGTACGCATATTCGTCGGCAAGGCCGGCATAGGAGTGTCCAAACTCATGGACAAAGACTTCGCGGAACGTAGGATGGTCGCTCGTAGCGAAGGTGATCTGGTTGTAGATGCCTCCTCCCCCATAGGTGTCGGAATTGACCAGCACCATGATGTGTTCGAAGGGCACGCCCGACAACAGGTCGTAGATGGTGTGCATGTCCTGCGAGGTCAGATAGCGCTGGCTGTAGAAAGTGTCGTAGTGGGTGCGCACAGCCGTCTGTTTCCACACGCCGCGATGGGGCACCGAAGGCCCGGCCTCGGGACTTGGGGCAGCAACAGCCACCACGTTGAAACGGTCCTTCAAGCTTGCGAAAGGCTCCCAGGCGAAGAGAGCATCCACGGCACGCTGGCAGTCGGCGAAGAACTTGCCCATCTGCTGCTCGGTATATCCCTCGGCAAGGATGGCGAAGTCGATGCAGTCGGCCACGTTCACATCCTCAAAGGGGTCGTAGTCCGTAGCCTCGTAGCTGCGCGAGGCACGCGACTTCTCGGGCTTCCCCGCCTGGCCCCCACCCTTCCACACGTAGTGGAACGGGATGCCGTTGTCGCCGATGGGACGGATGAGGATGTCGGCAGGATCCACGGTGTGCGTGAGCGAGGCGATGACCTGCTGGTGATGGTCGGTCAGGGTGACCGAAACATCGACCTTCGCCTTCGGATAAGGGATGTTGTAGCTCGATTCGAACGCACGGCTCAAGGTCTTTGCCTCGTCCTCGAGCAACCATTCCTGGAAGAGGGTCGAGAAGGTCCACACGTAGATGACCTCCTGCGTCGCGTGGTCGCGCACGGTGAGTTGTCCGTTTCCGTTCAGGTACTTCTCCGCGAGGCGGCTCCTGCGTCCTGCCCAGCGCGGCTGTTTGTAGAGTTGCTCCAGGTAGATGTGCTGCTCGCTGCTATTACCTGCAAACACATAGTCGAGGCGCAGCGTATTGTCCTCAAAATATTGTTCGAACGACTGCGCGCGCACCTCCGAGAAGAGGCACGGCACAAGCACTGACATCACGAAAATCAGCAGAAATGGGCGGTTTTGTTTCATTTTTTGTGGTTATTTTGTGTGCAAAGATAGCTTTTTTGCTGCGAAAATCCAAATATTTGAGCCATTTTCTGCAAGATTCACGTCAAAAAAGGGCTGTTTTTCTCACCAATCTCAGCCTGCAAAGCACATCCTATTTCAATCAGATAGGCTTGTTTTTTATGTCTTATATTTTATTTTTTTATTATTTGATTGCCCCAATAGGCTTTTTCCATTTTGGAATAAGCATTGATTTTCAGCATTTTACAAACGTTCTCGAACTATAATTATTTATTTTTTTTAATTTTTTGAATTTTAAATATTTTTTTCCGTGGGGGACAATTAATTACAAGGGGGGTGAGTTTTAAAGTATAATTTTAAATATTAAATATTATATATATATTTATTATATTAAATATTACGCGCGAAGATTTTTTTTCATCGATTAAAGAATTAAAGATTTAAAAAATTAAAAAAATTAAA
>CACXTQ010000016.1:0-62455 GCA_902770595.1 uncultured Bacteroidales bacterium
TAAGGGGGCCTAATTTTGAATGTCAAAGAACAATCGTGGCTTTAAGAGCCTCTATAAATGATTAATCAGAGTGTCCGAGTTTTTATCGGACAGCAATAAAATAATATATTTTTCAGACAGTGTCTACTTATTTCAGGACAAGACAATACGCGCGTGCCAATCGGCGAATTGATAAAATTGATAATTGATTTTGTATATTTTGTATATTTTTTTGAGTCTGTTTATCCAAATCGAGGAAGCACTCTGACGGCCGACAGAATGCTTCCTCGACAGGATGAAGCACTCTCTCGGCCGACAGAGTACCCGATGCTGTGGGATGGAGTACTCTCACAGCCGACAGAGTACTTGCTAAGATTGCGGAAACACTACAACGGCCGACAGAGTACCCGATGCTGCAGGATGGATTACTCTCACGGGCGACAGAGTACTTGCTACAACTGCGGAAATACCATCACGGCCGATAGAATACTTCCGCAATTTGTGCAAGCATCGTCACGGCCAAATGAGTACCTGATGCTACGGAATGGGATACTCTCACGGCCGACATAGTACTTGCCACAATGGAGAAAGCACTCTCACGGCCGACAGAGTACTTACACAAATCTCATTGATTTTTGACCTGGTGCAATCGGTTGTTATGGGGTTAAAGTGTGATAATGGTTTGATTTTTCCCTTGGAATTTGGAAATGTGAAGTATTTGGTTTATCTTTGTCGAATCAATGTCAATAATTTTGGTTGTTAAATTCCTTCAATCTTTTATGTCATTCTTCCGTCGATCAATAATTCAGAGCCATTTATCTCTGATCTGTCTCCTTCCAGCCTTGTGGGTGGCGATGCTTGGGCTGCTGTTCGCTGCATGTACATCGTGTGAGAACGATGGTCGAACATCGGGAAAAACGGAGAAGAGCATCGTGATACTCTTTGAGGGCGATACGCATTGCGAGACTGGTGGGTACAGCCGGTTCGCCGGACTACGCGATGCCATCAGACAGGCCGATACTGCCTATGTGGTGACTGCCAGCTTGGGTGACTTTATGGTGGGCGGTGCCTTGGGTGCAATTTCGAAAGGCAGCTACATCACCGACATCATGCGTAGCGTGGGCTACGATGTGATTACCATCGGCAACCATGAGTTTGACTATGGCGGCGAACACATGAAGAGCCTGCTCGGCGGCATGGGTGTCGCGGTGACCTGTGCAAACTTCTATGATTATGGGGCAGAGGCATCGGTATTTGCTCCATACGTCGTCGAGCAATTTGGCAACAGGCGCGTAGCATTCGTGGGTGCTCTGGCTCCCGAGACCATGCAGTTGCAGCAACATGCCTTCTACGACGAGAACGGGCAGCTGCTCTACGATCTTCACCCCAATGACCTATACAAGCTGGTGCAGCAGGCGGTGGACAAGGCACGTAGCGAAGGACGTGCCGACTGCGTGGTGCTGCTCTCGCACATCGGCGAGAAGGAGGCCATGGGTGTCAGCAGCCACAAGCTGATAGCTGCCACGCGAGGCATCGACGCTGTGATAGATTCTCATAGTCATACCAGCGTGGAGGGCGAATATGTGCAGAATGCAGATGGAAAAGCTGTCATCATCACGCAAGCCGGTGACCACATGAAGCACGTGGGGAAGATGCTCATCGCTGCCGACGGCACCATCAGCACCCGCGTCGTTGCCATCGATGACATCACCTATGAAAGCCAGCGGGTGGCTGCGGTGGTGGACAGCGTGAAGCGCGAGGCTCAGGCAGTCTCGGAAATGGTGATTTGCACTTCGGACTACGAGCTGACGGTGGCCGATGCCGACGGGGTGCCTCTGGTGGAACATGAGGAGACAAACGGCGGCGACCTGGTGACCGATGCCTTTCGCGTCGAGATGGATGCGGAGATAGGACTGCTCACTGGCAACAGCTTTGTTAAGAATATCGCTGCGGGGAAGATTACCTATGGAGACATCGTGGCCATGCTGCCATATGAGAACAGCATGAGCGTCATCGAGGTTACAGGTCAGCAACTGCTCGACATGCTGGTGAAATGCACCCAGAACACGCCCAAGAACGACTGGCACTTTCCGCAGGTGTCGGGCATGCGCTTTACGGTGCATACCGCCAACCATAGCGTGAGCGACGTGGAAATTCTCGACAAGGCGAAGAATGCATATCTGCCTTTCGATCCTCAGCGCACCTATTCGGTTGCCATATCATCCTACTACCGGGGCGGCGGCTTCTACAATATGCTGAAGGACTGCCCGGTGAAGCGGGCGACTACCCTGATGGTGCGCGATGTGGTGATCGACTATATGAGCAAGACGCTCGGCAGCACGTTGGGCGAGACCTATCGCAAGGCGCAGGGAAGAATTACTATAGTTGATTGAAGTCTATTATTATCCCGAAAAGAACGATAGGGTAATTCCGAAAAAGGACGAAAAGACGAAAATGACGAAAAAAGAGTCAATTGGTTTTCGTATATTTCGCTTATTTCGTAGTTTTCGGAATTCTATTTTTTTACGATATTGTTATGAATTTCTTTGACGTACAAATAACGACAGATATGGGCGAGGTAGTGGTTGTCCAGGTAGCTGCTGGTGACAGGCAGGAGGCTGAGATGACTGCCATCTCGATGGTGGAATCGGGTCATGCGGGCACGGTGGGACGGCTCGTGGTGGATGTGTTTTTTATTTAACACGCTCCGAGCTTTGCTCGCGTGGAGCGAAGCGTAACAATTATCATGAATTTACATGAATTAAAATCTATTTTTTGTTCCTAAACAACAGTTGAAGCAGTATGAAAAAACATTTATTCCTTATCATCGCCCTGCTGTGCGCGGTCGTGCAGGGGGCCTTGGCGCTGCCCGTCGTCACGACGGAGAGCGAGCTGAACAATGAAATTGCGTCGTCTCGTTACAGCAATTTCGAGCTTGGAGCGGACATCACGCTCACCCGCACTCTCGTCATCGCCGAGGGCAAGGAGGTCAAGATTGACCTCAAAGGGTACACGCTCAGCCGCAGCATCGAAACCGCGAACGACGCCGGTTCGGTCATCAAAATCCTTGCGGGTGGCAAACTCACCATCTCCGACACTGGCTCGGGAGGGAAGATTACCGGCGGCCGTGCCACCAACGGCGGCGGCATCGACAATTACGGCACGCTCAACTTCAACGGCGGCACCATCATCAGTTGTCTGGCTACCAGTCAGGGCGGCGGCATCAAGAACAACAGCGGGGCCACAGTGAAAATGGACCAGAGTAATATTGTGGGCTGCTGGGCGCCCAACGGCAGCGGCATCTATAACGAGGCGGGCGGCACGTTCGACTTCAGACTCGGCGCCATCAGCGGGAACACTGCCACCGAGAACGGCGCAGGCATCGCGAACCTGGGCACCGCCACCCTCATGGGCGGCAGCATCAACAACAACCACGCCAACTCGAACGGCGGCGGCATCTGGAATGCCGGCACGATGTCCATAAGATCAACCGATGTAGAGAAAAACAAAGCCGACGTGTCGGGCGGCGGCCTCTTTTGCAGCCAAGGCACCCTGACGGACACGGGTTCCAGCGTAAGTGAAAATACGGCCTCCGACGGCGGCGGCTTCTTCATCAAGGAAGAGGCCACGGTGGAACTGAACTGTTCCGCTACAGCCGTCTTGATCCAGGACAACCAATCGACAGCACACGGTGGCGGGGGCATCACCAACTATGGCGCACTGACCATCGATGCCACCAATGCCGAGTGGGCCTTCAACGAATTGGTACATATCTCAGGAAACACCTGCTACACCAACGGCGGCGCCATCTGGAGTGCCGCTAACATCAACATGCAGGGGCACATCCATACGGACCACAACAGCAAATACGACATCTACCTCTACGGCGATGCCAAGATCAACGTGACAGGCCCCCTGACCGGCGGCGCTAACATGATAGGCATTGTGAAGGCCACCCCGGGCGTGTTCACCGAGGGCTATGCCGCTTCCGGCACCGAGACCGACCCGTTCTATTCCAACGAGCCCCTGTTTATGATCACCACCACCGACACCGGCGAGAAGAAGATGAACATAGGCTACTACGAGTGCACTTACAATAATGCCCCAGGCGAGTTTGTGCGGACTGTGAAGGAACTTCCCGACATCCAATTGGTTGAAATTCCGTCAGGATTGCTTGCCGCACAAGATGGTGACACCAGGTGGCTGATAGTTAAGGGTGACGTCTCTGTCACCTCCATTACATGCGAAGGCATCACACGTATTATCCTGCTCGACGGCTCGCAGCTGACGGTCAGCAATTCGCTGCTCGTCCCCTCCAACGCCACCCTGCATATCCACTCGACTTCCTACGGTGCAAAGATGGGCAAGCTCGTTGCAACGGGAGCCGAATATCAGGCAGCCATCGGTGGCGGGGAGAATGTCGTTGCCGGTCGTATTTTCATCCACGGCGGCGACATCACGGCCAACGGCGGTGACGAGGCGGCAGGCATCGGCGGAGGCGACGAGGACAGTGGCTTCCTGGAGATCTCCATCTTCGACGGCATCGTCAATGCCAAAGGTGGCGATCTTGGTGCCGGCATCGGCTACGGCGACGACAATGGTCTCGCTACTAATGAAACCGGTGAATGTTACGGCGGGATCCTCATCTATGGAGGCACCGTCACCGCCAAAGGCGGCAAGAACGCTGCGGGCATCGGCGGCGGCGAAGGTGTTGCAACCGGCCATATCGAAATCTACGGCGACTGCACTATCACTGCTGAGGGAGGTGAAAACGGCAGTGGAATTGGAATGGGAGGTATTGATGGTCGTCATCATTATGTGGGTAATGACGAAATTTTAATCTGGGGTGGCACCGTCACCGCAAAAGGCGGCGATTATGCTGCCGGTATAGGATCCTGTTTTGTGGGAGGACGCGATAATAAGATCTGTATCTATAAAGAAAAATGCTATGTCACCGCCCGGGGAGGAAAGAATGCAGCCGGGATCGGAGGTGCTCAGGGTTATGACGGAGGTACGGTTGAAATCTACGCTGGAAGGGTCTTGGCGTATGGTGGAGAAGACGCTGCAGGCATAGGTAGTGGCCAAGGAAGGAATTGGAATGGACAGTGGCCCGATGGCGGCGATATCACCATCTCCGGCGGTTATGTCTATGCCAAGGGCAAGGACTGGGGTGCCGGCATCGGCGGTGGTGAGGATAGCAAGGGAGCCAATGTCACCATCACGGGTGGTATCGTTGAGGCTGTGGCAGGTGTTCTTGCCAGGGACAACAATGGCTGCGCCATCGGCAGTGAGGATGGCGACGACGATCGTGGCACGCTGATCCTTGGCGATAACATGAAGGCCACTGTCGGAGACAACGAGAGCGCTGACAAGCATGCCGTCAATTCGGGAGACCGCGTCGAGGCCAGCTGGTCGAATGGCTATGCCCGCATCGAGGCCTGCGACCACCAGCTTGGCGGCTCCTACGATGTCATCGACCACCTACAGCATACGTTCAATAGCTGCCAGTTCTGTCTCAGCGGCAGTGCCACCGAGAACCACACCTTCGGTGACTTTGGCGAGTGCACCTGCCATCTGGTACGCCTTGCCGACAATGCTGACAACAGCGGCATCATCAGCCATTGGAGCGGCCAGACAAAGCCCGTCTTCCTCAGTGGCCGCACGCTCTACAAGGACGGCTCGTGGAACACGCTGTGCCTGCCCTTCGGCCTCTCTGCCGATGACTTAAATAACCCAAGCGGTCCACTCCATGGCGCCGACATCAGAGCGTTGGAGAGATCGTGGTTCGATAACAATTCGCACACGCTGACCCTCACGTTCAGCCAAAAAAGCCTGAACTCCATCGAAGCTGGCAAACCCTATATCGTACGATGGCTTGACGACGCAGGAGAACCTATCCAGAACCCGATGTTCCTCGCCTCGATCAATAGTGGGTTATCGCCCTTCGAAGACAAATGCCTGACCTTCAAAGGCATCTATGCCCCCGTCTCGCTGGAGAAGGACGATACAAAGAAGCTCTTCCTCGGTGCTAACAACACGCTCTACTACCCCAGTGCCGCGCTGACGATCAATAGCTTCCGCTGCTACTTCGAGTTGCTCGGCGACCTGACTGCGGGCGACGTCTCCACCTCGGACGACGACACTTCGTCCTCGAAGTCGATCCGCGTTTTCCGCATCAACGTCGGAGAGGAAACGATTGAAACGGGCATCAGGCAGATCTCGAATTCCTCGGACGAATGGGATGACCCGATCGATTCGAATGGCTCGAATAGCCGAAATGGCCTCGATTATTACACCCTCGATGGCCGCCGCTTGAACAGCAAACCCACCACGAAAGGCATTTACATCTATCGGGGCAACAAGGTGTTCATCCAGTGATAATCAAGAGTGGCATCCCTTCCGGGGTGCCACTCTTGACTTATTTGTTTACCTTTTTGCCATAAGTGCATATATAGATGCAAAACACATTAGTTAACTTAAAAAACATGCTTATGGTAACACAGAACAAGACACCGATGATCACACAGTTGAGAACCCTGACCTTCTTCAAGGAGAATGGTCGATGGTATTTGGAATGCGGGGAATGGGTGGAATTGATGACGAAAGAGTTTCGCAGGACTCACACCTACAAGAACGAGGCGGGAAAGGTGACGAAGTACAACGAGGTGCAGGATTTAAGCAATCCTCTGGATGACCACACCAAGCATCCTGACTGGCAGGATCCGAGTCGAGGAGAGACGCTGGTGATGGATGCTTCGCTTGTCGCGCTGATTGAGCAGAAGGCTTGCGGAGCCGATAGGGTCCAGCTTGACATGATCTCGTACGGATGGGTCAGCAACGCTTTCGCCCATTATCTGCGAGAAGAGATTGGCAAGGAGGGCGCCCGCTACACGGCTCGATTTGAGACGCCTTATCCCGAGACGTTCCTTCTCAAGCCTGTCTTCAGCTTCCTGTTTGCTGGAACTTATCCGCTTTACATCCACGTGAAGTAAGGAGGGGTAAAAAAGGGCAACAGGGGAGAGCCCGTTGTTCCCTTCGGTCACGTCCGAGCGAAGGCCGAAGGCTCTCTCCTGTTGCTGAATTCCGTTGCGCAGTTTCTTCATGATACGCGACTTGAGGGTGATGGCCACTCGGTCGCAGCTGTAGCCTAACTTGCGGGCCAGTTCCTTCATCGAGGCCTTGGATCCTTCGGCCTCGTAGTAGCCCATGAGCAAGGCTTTTTCCCTGTCGGAAAGCTTGTCCAGCTCTTTTTCCATCATGTCGAGCTTGCGGTGTTCGGCTCTTCTCGACTCCTCCAAGAATTCTTCCCATGACTGGGCTTCCATCTCGTAGGCAGTGAGCTCTTCCGGGGTAAAGGAGACGTCGTCGAACGAGATGTTCTTGACTCCGTTCTGCCTTTTTCGGAGATACTCATGTGCCTTCAGGGTGCATACCTTTGCGAGGTAGGCCGACAACTTTTTCGGCACATCGAGCATTTCACCAACCGTGAGTTTTTCCAAAAGGAGCACCCACGCGTCCTGCAAAATGTCGTCAGCATCGAACTCCGGGATGGAGTAACGGTACATCAGAAGGTTCATTACTGCTGAACGGTTCGACTTGTCGAACTCATTCAAAATCTTCACACTCTCATCTTTCAATAAGATCATTCAGATATGACTTGTTGGTTTCCCCAGCACCCCATAGTCGTTATGGGACTTTGGGGACTGCAAAGATATGCCATTTTTTCTGAATAACCAAATTTTTGCGGAAGAAAATTTACTTGAACCCGATGTCCTGCCTTTACCTGATACGGAAATGCTGGCACATAATTGGTATTTTTAAATTACATTTGGAACAATTATCGGGAAGTTTTTTTAAAACTGAGTTTAATGAGATTCTTATTTTTTGATTTTCGTGGATTTTTTTTGTACCTTTGCGGCCAAATTCTGTAAGACAGCATTTCAGATATTGCCTAATTTATCTTTTACTCTTTATATAATGAAATCTTTAAATACAATTTGTGCATTTATTGCTGGATCGTTTATTCTTGTTGCTTGTCAAGAGTACGATCTCGAGAGAACAGAGGAAGTGGCATATCGCCATAATTATGAGAGCAACTTCGTAAAGACCTTTGGTAATATTGATCCTAACCAGAGTTGGGACCTTACTTCTTACGCTAAGCATCAGAGGTATATGGATGGGCTCACACGAGCTTATACCGAATACACTACTGTGGCTAATGATGGGGATTATTATAGGGTGGAAGATGCCACGTTGTCGTGGCTGCAAAGCTATTTGCCCGAGGGGCCTTTTGCAAATAATAGTTCGAAGATTAAAGCTAACGTTTTCAGGACAGAGGACGACGCCGCCGTCTTTGAAGTCGTTCCGATTTATCAGGGAGAATCAGCTCTGACGTGGGATTTATGGATTTGTATAAAACAAGATGGTAAGGAAGATGTAACTACTAATCTGTGGAGCAAAGGCAGTGGTATTCAGAAGTATTATACTCCCTTTTTATCTCCAACAGGTTGGTACAATGTAGGAGCTCATAGTAATACACTAAATGCTGATGCTGTTCGTTCAATACCTGTCAGGGTTGATATCCCAGCTCATTCCACGTTCTATTTCTATCTTCAAAATACTAATAGTACTATTTTATATGGAACAGAGGGCATGACAAATTCTTCGATTGACAATCCGGTTCAGATTGGAGCATTGACTAGTTTGCCTCGACCAACCAATATTCGAGAAGATTATTCTGCAGTAGTTCTGGCATGTGAAGATGTAAAGAGGAGCAGGTTCACCTCGGATGAAGACTTTAACGATATGGTTTTCCTCCTCACGGGTTATGTGCCTGAGATCATTTATAATGATGAAACTCGCTATACCTATATCAAGAAACGTTATCTGATTGAGGACTTTGGCGCTTTTGACTATGACTTCAACGATATCGTGGTAGATGTTACTCAGACTACGGCTCAGGTTTATACCATCAATTCAGAAACGGGTGAAGCAACTCCCAAAGAAGGCAGTAGTCCTGTCGTTACACAAGAGGCTAAGATATCGTCACTTTGCGGAACGTTGCCCTTCCAGGTGAAAGTGGGCGACACTTATTTCGGACAGGTAACGAATCCGACAGCAAGTGTAGCAGATATTGAGGCACAGTTGGCCCGTGGAGCATCAGAACATGGTGGTACAGTTTGTCCTTCGGGTACCAGACCAGCCGGCGTACCTCTGACTTATACAAAAGTTATTGATAATAATACTTGGAATCCAGAAAGTAATAATGTCTCTGCATTTGTCTGGACGAACAGGGATCCTTCTGTTGATCCGGCAGACAACAGTGTGTCGGGAGTTTGGGAATCTACCTTCCCGTTGGATGGAGAGGTTCCATACATCATCGCTGTTGATCAGGATGTTGTCCCTGATGGAGAAGGTGTTCGATTCAGTCGTATTACAGTAGCAACTGAATAAATAAAAAGGAGAACTGAATAAATAAAATGAAGGGTGTGAAAGTCGATCCATTTTGACTTTGACACCCTTCATTTTTTACTTGAACCTAATTTGCATACGCTCGCCCTCCTTGTTATAGTAGGAGAGGAGGAAGTTTGTGGGCTTGATGGTGACGGGTTCGATACGATCCTGGAGATATTTTTGTGCACAGCCGGGCTTGAGGAAGGCGACGGTCAGGTGGTAGATCATGGTTGGGTAGGGGTAGGCGTTGGAGAGGTTGTTTCGGATGGCTCGTGACGTTTCGGCTATTGCTTCCGACTCCACGGAGCATTTGAGCACATCCCTTACTTCACCTGGGAAGTACGATACATCGACGAGTTGTGTCTCGTACTCGGAGATGTCCTTCAGATAGGTCTTCAGTTCCTTCACATCGACATCGTTTTCGAGGTAAGGGAGGAGCGTGACGTGATACTCCATCTCGAGGCCGAAGTAGTAGTTGGCTTCGTCGATGTAGAGGTCTTCGGGCGCTATGGTTGTCTGCAGTTCGTCGAGGAAGGCGGGCGTTTCGTATTCGATCATCAGGGTGGCGTAGAACCTGGTGGGGTTGTCGGTCGAATTGTTGCCTCCCTTGTTGAGGATGTCGTCGTCGCTTTCACGGGCCATCAGCAGAAAGCCGGTCAGGAGCAGGGACAGCAGAAACAAAGCTCTTTGGATAAATTGCTTCGCGAATAACATATGCTCAAATGATAAATAACAATTACTCTTTTTCTCTACGAATTAAATGGATTGTATCGGATTATTTACTGAGCAGATAATAATGATGAAACTTCGGCGGGATTGAGGGCCCACTGGTAGGTGTAGGCTTCGTCGGCTTGATCGGGAGAATCCACCTGGGTGAGATGCTGTGCTTTGGCTTTCAGCTGCAGGAGTTCGCCGACGGAGAGTTTCGATTGGAGTTTGTGGAGCAAGGCTTCGACGGAAGTGCTGTCGGCACCTCGGATGGTCTGGTCGGTGAAGGGCATCTCGAGCCAGTAGATCTCGCGACGGGCCACATCGAGCACACCGAAGACGAGGCCCTTGGAGAGGTTGCTTTCGCTGATGCGAACGGCATGCTGCACGCAGGAGGGGTCGTAGGCCACACCACTCTTTTCGGACAACTTCATGGGATAGGCCGAATCCATCCAACCGACGACAAGGTTGGGGGAGAGGGCGCCGGTGGAATAGGCATTGCAGGTGAAGGTGACGTAGGTGGCGCCGGCACGCTCCAATGCGGGAAGCGACAACTCGATGTATTCGGCTGTGCCTACCATCTCGGGGATGGATCGGATGTCGCCCGAGTGCTGGGCGCCAGGGCAGGTGAGGTTGAAGTAGGCGCAATCGATAACCTTCTTGTCGTGCAAGGCGATGCGCGCACTCAGGTCCATGTCGAGATGCTGGCGGTGCAGGCCTTTGCCCCACTGCATGAAGAGGCGCACGGAGTCGCCTTCGACGGGGAAACGTGTGCCCATGAGGGCGCAGGATGTGTCCTGGATGGTGGTGGAACGGTCGCCCACGCTCACGGGAATGTTGAACAGGGCAGGGTCGATGTAGATGGAACGTGCCTCGGTGGGTTGTGCCGCGAAACGTCGTGACATCGATGCGCGGTAAAGGTCGTTGACGCTGCGGACCATTGCCTTGCGGGCTTCGTCGTCGTAGAGTGCAAGCAGCTTGTTGGGCTCGAGCTTGTGAGTGACACCGGTGATGGGGCGGGCAAGACGTGTCTCATTGGGGTCGAAGTAGGCGTCGGCGGCATTGCCCAGCGAAAGTAAGAGACGTGCGGGCAGACGGTCGGTGATGCCATCGAAGGCAGCAAGCACCTTGTCGCTGCCGAAACGGAGCATTGTGGCAAACAGACAACGAGCGAAGAGACCCGGACGCTGCTTGAGCAGGGCCAGGGTCTGGTCGGCATCGTTGGCCGAACGTGCCTTATCGACATTGCCCTGCCAGGTGGAATAGGTCTGCTTGTAGAAAACGTCGAGGATTTCGGCGAGATGCTCCATACCCGTCTTGCGCGAGTATTCGCCGAGACGGAGGGCATGGATCATGCGTACCCACATGCCGCGTTTGGGGTTCATGACCTCGGCAGCCTGCTGGGCTGACATCGGAATGGCGTTGAGCCAACGGGCCACGCGCTGACACGCCTTGCGGTCGTACTTCAGCATAAGCTTCTGCTTCATGTCGGCAGCGGCATCGGCTCCCTTGTCGAGCGGTCCCCACATGTGGAAGTACAGTTTTCGCGCATGTGCCACCAGCGTCTTTGGCTCGATGACCTGCACCTGGCCGGTCTTCTCGTACCAGAGATAACGAAGCACATCGGCAGGTGTCTTCAACAACGAGGCTGCTTCGTCAGCCTTGCCTTGTTCGACCAACAGCTTGACGACGAGCATAGCCGTCTCCTTCATGGTGATGGCGGCATCGGCAGGCAGTGGATATTCGCGCAGCAACTGGCCGAGCGAATCCTTCTGCGTGCCATCGAGGGGCGTAGCCGAGGTGAGGAGGGATGCGAAGACGTGGCGCATGTCGGCATCGGTGAACAGGCGCAGTTCCTTGAGCTTGCTTGCCTGTCCCTTGTACACGAAGTCGGCCGTCTCGAAGGGGGTGCCGCAGAAGGGACAACCGTTGTAGCGCTCGAGGGGGAAGGTGCCGTCAGGAATGAAATGGCCGCAAGGCAAGGTCGTTCCCTTGAAGCCTGCCTTCTCGCCCCCGAAGATATTGGCTGACAAGGTAATCAGATGGTCGATAAACGATTCACCTGTTGGTACATTCCATCCTTTGACGAGGGGCGCCCAGTTGAGATTGACGCCCATCACCTCGTTGATGCAAAGGGTGATTTCGGCAAGCGTATCGGCGCTGACGGCATTGAGGGCATGGAGCAGTTCCTCGGAAACGCAGAAGCCGTTCTCCTTCAGACGAGCCGTGAAAGCCAGCACGGGAGCATTCGACATGGAGTGCATGTCGATGTCCTCGCGACGGATGTCGAGAAAGAGGGCACGGTAGCGCAGGGCTACCTTGGTCAGAACAGTGTTTATCATAAAATATAAAAGGTAATTGAGAGACTGGTGGAGCAAAAGGCTTGCGCCTTAAGCTAAAACTTGAAGTAAGTCTCTCTTGGACCTTAGAATATTTGCAAAAAAGAGAGGCAATTGAACAGCTGGGTTCTTAAAAAGATTGAAGTAAGCCGTTCTTGGGCCTCTCTTAGGTTGAAAAATCTTATTTGACTAGTTCGAAGATGAACTGCTGATTATGGTCGCCCCAATAACCGCAAGCCTGCACGATGTTGTTGTCGAAATAGTTGAAATCCAATACGTCAAGATAGAATTCCTGATTATCGAGCAACTTCAAGAAGTAATAACCTTTGGAATTCTTCTGAGGAACCCAACGCTCGCTCTTCTTCTTGTTGTAAAGCAGACCGACGACCCTTGTGTGGTCAAACACCTCATCTGGTTTCACACCCATTGCATACTTGTTGTCGGCCAAGCTACGGATGATGATGGAGCCATCATCGGCATTCTCCACCTTCCATTTCTGGTAATTGGCGTTTTTCCATTTATAGACCACGAGGCCATTGCTTACCTTCCCATCCTCCAGTGTAAGCACATAGTTGGGGTCGCCGGAGCACTTGATTACGTAAACGCCATCGGGAATGACTTGCTTGGCATTGGTTTTGGTTGTGACTCCGGTTTTGGTTGTATTTGTTCCGGAAGTATTTGCACCAGATGTTCCTTTTCCGGTATTGCCTTTTTCACCTACCTCAAAAGTAAATGGTGGCTGTTCGGTGCTTGTAGTGCCTGTTCCAGAATTGGAGTCTTTGACTAGTTCGAAGATGAACTGCTGGTTGTGATCGCCGTGGAAGGAATATAAATGCATGGAGTTGTCATCGACATATTCATAGTTGAGAACGTCGAGGCATAGGTTCTTGTCCTGCTGTATTCTTAGGTGGAAAGTTCCCTTTGCCGTTTTCTCAGGAATCCAACGTTCATTCTTTTTGCCACCGTAAAGGTTGCTGGTGATTTTTGTCCATTCTCCGACCTCGTCTGACTTGACATGGACGACATACTTTTCGTTGACCATGCTGCGGATGATGATGGATCCGTCTTTCTGGTTCTCCACTTTCCACTTCTGGGCGTTGGAGTTCTGCTTTTTGCGGACTACAATCTCGTTACCGCTTGTTGCCTTGTTATTCTTCAGCGTCATCACGTAGTTGGGATCGCCAGCACACTTGATGTAGTAGACACCATCGGAAATGATCTGCTTTGTATTGGTGTTAGTATTGGTTCCGGTTTTGGTTGAATTTGTTCCGGAAGTATTTGTGCCAGATGTTCCTTTTCCGGTATTGCCTTTTTCACCTACCTCAAAAGTAAATGGTGGTTGTTCGGTGCTTTTAGTGCCTGTTCCAGAATTGGAGTCTTTGACAAGTTCGAAGATGAACTGCTGGTTGTAATCGCCGTGGAAGGAATATAAATGCATGGAGTTGTCATCGACATATTCATAGTTGAGTACGTCGAGGCATAGGTTCTTATCCTGCTGTATTCTTAGGTGGAAAGTTCCCTTTGCCGTTTTTTCGGGAATCCATCGTTCATTCTTTTTGCCACCGTAAATGTTGCTGGTGATCTTTGTCCATTCTCCGACCTCGTCTGACTTGACATGGACGACATACTTTTCGTTGACCATGCTGCGGATGATGATGGAGCCATCTTTCTGGTTCTCCACTTTCCACTTCTGGGCGTTGGAGTTCTGCCTTTTGTGGACTACAATCTCGTTGCCGCTTGTTGCCTTGCTATTCTTCAGCGTCATCACGTAGTTGGGATCGCCTGCGCACTTTATCACATAGACACCATTGGGGATCTGTTGCTTCGAGGTGGAAGCCGGTGGATTAGAAGTTGATGTGGTTGGGTTGCTGCCAGTATTACTAGAATTATCATCAGAAGAAGGAGGATCTATCAGATCCGATATCCCGGGATTCGAATCTGGCATAATAAGTGTTTTTTCTGGTTTATCAAGGACTGGATAATCGTTAGCGCGAGTGACTAAAACGAACTTAAACTGTTGATTGTGGCCTTTGTGAGGAGTGCATATCTGCAGGATATTGTCATTTGTGTAATTGTAGTCGAGCACATCGAGACAAAAGTTCTGGTTCTGCTGAATCTTCAACAGAAAGACACCCTCCGATATCTTCTCGGGCACCCAACGCTCGCTCTTTTTTCCACTATACTTACTGCCGATAACCTTTCCCCATTCGCCTACATCCTGCGGCTTGACACTAAGTGCGTAACCGTTGTAAGAGATGATGATTGAGCCATCTTTTTGGTTCTCCACCCTCCAACCTTGGCCTTTTTCAGGTCTCCTCTTATGAATCACGATGCTGGACCCATTTGGGTTCTTTACATCTTCCAGAGTCACCTCATATTTGGGATCGCCTGCACATTGAATCCAATAAAGGCCGTCTTTGATCAAAGGTTTCGTTGAGTCCTGAGGAGAATCGTCAGATTTTGTGCCGCTGTTGTTGTTCGAACCACTGTTATTTGAGCCAGAATCTATGGCAACTTCAGTATTCTTGCCACCATCATTCTTGCCTCCAGTATTATTGTTTGAAGACTTGGAAGATCCATCAACGGGTTCGAAATAGAACAACTGTATTTCCCCGCGACGGAAGCCATAGAGCTGTAAAGGGGCATTATCAGCGATTTTGGCATTAGATATTTCAAGACAGAATTCCTTATTCTCAATTATTCAACTTAAATGAAATAGCAGATTTAAGCAAGCCAAAGCCTCACACATTTCCTACAAATGAAATATTTATTGGCATTGGTGTTCTGCCATTTGGTGATTACTATACTGTTGTTGGCTGAAGGTTTTCCGCCTTTTGGCGTGACCACATAATCGAGATTGCTGGCGCATCTGATGAAGTAAATTCCGTCGGGAATCAACTGGGCAAAAGATGCGAGCATAAAGAAAAATAAACAGCAGAAGGTTGCGATACATTTTTTCATAGCATAGCAATTATTTAATTGGAATAGATGGTTAATCAAGCCAATTCGATGACTTCGAGGTCTTGAACCTTGCCGGCATCGAGGGCGAAGCGCATGAGGGTGCGATGGACTTGCGGGCCGAAGGTGCCGGCTGCACCCGGATTGAGCATGAGGGTGGCGAGATGTCGGTCGTACATGGCGCGGCAGATGTGGCTGTGTCCGCACACGAAGAGAGTGACGGGATGCTGTCGCAACTCGGCGAGGATGTTGCTGGGCCATTTGCCGGGATAGCCTCCGATGTGGGTCATCCAGACACTGACGCCTTCGAGCGTGAAACGCTGGTCCTTGGGATAACGAAGGTGCATGTCCTGTCCATCGGCGTTGCCCCAGACAATGCGGCACGTCTTGACCGTGGCTTCCAACCGGTCGCAGATGGAGATATCGACGACATCGCCGGCGAGCCATATCTCGTCGCAAGCTTCAAAGTGTTTCAGGTAGCGATCGTCCCACAATCCGTGGGGGTCGCTCATCAGGCCGATAGTTTTCATATATTAATCGTTGCGACGGCGCCAGAAGTTGAAGGTGTCGTCGGCCTCAATCTTGTCCTCGATGTCGTCGGGGAGGTTGTAGAAGAAGTCGTGGCCGGTGATGCGCTCAACCTCATCGACCGAGTAGGCGTATTGCCAGATGCGGCCCTTGCAGTCTTCGTTGGGGAAGATGAAGCCAATGGCGTAGTAGCGGTTGTTCTGCTCGGCACAGATTACCTTGAAGAAGGACGAGGGTACTGCAATCTTGCTCTTCACCATCAGATGTACGTCATCGACAATGGGTCCGCAGCATATCCACACCTTGCCATAACGGCGTGCCCAGGTGCGACTGAGGCTTTCGACCTCCTCCCAAAGCCCAGCATTGAGTTCCTTGTTCTGTGGACAGATGTTCGAAGTATAGTAACATTCGTTCATGGCATCTTCGTCCCACTTCATATCGCCCGAAGGAGCCATATGACCGCGCGTATAGCCCGACTTGGTGTAGTCGTGCGTGGTGATCTTCTTGCCTTTTACCAGCGGGTCGGGCTCGAAGTCGCTGTTGCGTTTGCGGTAGGGAGCTCGAGTCTCTTCACGGGTCAGTTCCCAAGCCACCCAGTTGGGCTCGTTCCAGACGCTGTTGTAGGAGACGATGTGGCCGGTGTGCTCGATGATCTGCTCTCGGGCGTCGCTGCGTGTCCCGGCAAGTTCGGTGAGGTCGGCATCGGGATAGGAATGGGTCGGCTTGTCGGCTGGTGCAGCGGTGGGAAGACTGGTCTGGGCAATGGGAGGTGTGCCGCCCTGCTCGGAGGGGGGCTGCATCAGACAAGAGACAAATAACAATGAACAAGGTATAATTAACAAATAACAAATAACAATTAACAATTGGATTGGGAACCGTGGAGAATTCTCAATTAAAAATTGGATTGGGAACCGAGGACAATTCTCAATTAATAATTGTATTTTTGATAATGGCCATTTCATAGCAGTAGAGGTGTTTTGATGCGCAAATATACGACAAAAGTTTGGAATAAAAAATTTTTTGAAGAAAAAATAGTGCTTTTGTTTTGCGATTTGCCCGAAAATGCCTATCTTTGCGCCTAACAATAGGTAGTTTTTACATTATGAGCTTAAAGGTATATAAGATATCAGAATATAATCATCGAGTTGAAGAAAAGCAGTTTGAATCAATTCGGCAGTTCCTGTCAAAACATTATGCTTTTCGCAATGAGGATGCAATACTCATTGGCAATTACAACATCGAGGGCGTCGAACTTGATGCTTTACTCATTACACCAGGTGGTTATCGGATCCTTGAGTTCAAGAATTGGGGTGGCGACATCATCGCACGCGAGAATGGCTCGTGGACTTCCAACGGCAAGATTATCGAGGGCGGCTTAGGGAAAAAGACACCCTATGAACAAATTCGTCAGAACAAAAGCCGGGTGACCAAAGGGTTGGGTACACTTTTGGGTGCAACACACGACATGGTCTCGGCCGCCATCATTTTCTGGCAGAAATCCAATATCGACAAAGGCCAGATATCAAGTACAGTCAGCCTATGGCTTCATATATTTGACAATCAGCATCTGGAGAATATTCTGGAGGGTATGAACAATTTCAGGCTCACGAATGATTTCATTCGCTCCATTCCCGAGAAACTGAATATCGAGGAGTTCGATATCGATAAACAGAGAGCCAACCTTTCTGTCCCCGATGAAATCTATGAACCGGAAGCAGCGACCAACTTTTTCGAGGAGCTGGAATATGCCTTGCGATGTGTGCCCGACTACGAATCGGTTTATGATTCATTGAATAGGGTATTCCAGATGAGCCTTAATCAGAAAACAGCGGGATCAAGATTGAATCTGGGAGGTACTTTTGCCAAACTTGACTATATACTGAAAGAGATGCAGGCTTCCAAGGCTTTGTATCGGGCAATCAATGACACAAGAAATCGCCTAAGGAAACGGGAAGGGTATTCTGAGCTGGAGCTAAAAGACAATTATCTATATGACCTGAAGAACATCTGCAAATTCATTTCCTTTATATACAATGCCGAGATTCCCAAATCGTTGTCGGATGTATTTCCTGCAGATAGGGAAAAGGCTTCAATAGGATCGTTGGTAGGAGAATATCTGCGAGTAATTGTTGAACAATGGGATGATGAATATGTGTGGGTACAGACTGAAGAGGATATGGGAGAGGAAACGGTAAAGGTCTGCTATGCACATAATCGCATCTTCCAGGACACGGATTGGTCTTATCTCAAGGGTTTCTTCTATGCAGGAGCACAGTTGAATCTGATTCGTCCTCGTGTAGAGGAGAATGTCATCTACCCTGAACTTATTATTTTTGAACCTGATTATCTCATAAACATTTCGACGGTAGCACGTTGCTTTACCAATTATGCAGATTCTCCTTTTGTAGACTTGATAAAGAAGATAGAGCCTGTAAAATCCAGTCAGGCTATTGAACTTGGTAATTTCGCCGGCCAATTGCTGGATGAGGAAATACACCAATTGCCCAATACCCATTCCTATAACCAGAGTGTAAAGGATTTCTTCAAGGGACATGCAATTAACCTCTTGTCGGCAGGAATTGATAAGAATTTCCATACGGAAGCACAAAACCAGAAACGCAACATCACCCAAGCCCTGAGAGTGGATCTGCCACCTATGGTATCCCGGTTCAATCCCCGGGAAGGGATGGTCGAACCTTCGTTCGTGTCGGAGATGCTTGGACTTCAAGGTCGTATGGATTACCTTCAGCTTGACTATAAGATATTGTTTGAGCAAAAGTCGGGCAGGGGAGCATTCCCCTATGACGATTTCATCAAGCCCAGAAGTACGGAGGAGCATTTGATCCAGTTGACGTTGTACATGCTTCTAATCCGTTACAATTATCGTGAGAGGTACGAAAAGAACAAGCAGGAATTGCACGCTTTCCTTCTTTATTCAAAATATAAGGAATCCTTGCTGAATGTGGGATTCTATCCTCAGGAAATCTGCAAGGCCATTCAAGTAAGAAATGGGTTGGCATACGTAGAGAGCCTTTATACGAAGGAGAACGGCTTCCGTATCCTGGAGTCATTGACGCCAGACCTTCTAAATATGAAGAAAGCCGATAATCCTCTATGGGTAAGGTTCCAGCGCCCCCAGATAGAAGAAGTTTTGGCTCCGATGAAAAAGGCTTCAGACCTGGAGAAGGATTATTTCTTCCGATTCATGACCTTCATAGCCAACGAACAGACATTATCGAAGATTGGCAGCAAGACCAAGGAGAATTCAGGCTTTGCTTCCATCTGGTACGATTCGCTTGATGAAAAGAAGCTCGCCGGCAATATCTATGATAACCTGACACTTGTCTCCCCTAATGATATTACCCAGGGAAGCATCGAAAAGGTCATTTTATCCTATTCTGAAACAAAAGAGAATGATATGTCGAACTTCAGAATAGGAGATATTGTCATCCTTTACCCGTATGAAAAGGGGAAGGAACCTGATGCAAGAAAGACCATGGTCTTGAAATGCTCGATTGAAGAACGGACTACCGATAAAATAGTTTTGAAACTGAGAGCTCCGCAATCAGATAGTCGTGTATTTCTCCATGAGAAGGGAAAACTCTGGGCAATAGAGCCTGATTTTATGGAATCCTCGTATAGCTCTCTGTATAAGGGTATGTATGCATTCCTTTCTGCTCCAAAGACTCGACGAGACCTCTTGTTGATGCAGAGAGAACCGGAAACCGATGCATCCGTGACATTGAGACTGGATCATGGAAAATTCAATGATCTGGCCCAAAAGGTAAAAGCCGCCAAGGATTTCTTCCTGATCATCGGCCCTCCTGGCACCGGCAAGACATCCTTTGGCTTGATGACCACCCTCCTGGAAGAACTTGCTGAAGAGGGGACATCCGTGCTGCTCCTGTCGTACACCAATCGAGCTGTAGATGAGATATGCAGCAAGTTGAAAAAGGAAGGACTGGATTTCATCAGAATAGGAGTTGAGCAATCGTGTGGCCTTGAATATCGAGATAATCTATTAAGTATCAGAGCCCAAAATTGCCAGAACCTTGACCAACTCAGAGATATCATCCAGAAAGGCAGGATATTTGTAGGGACGACGACATCACTCAATGCCAGCATTTCATTGTTCCGTCTGAAGCAATTCTCCCTGGCAATAATCGATGAGGCATCCCAAATACTCGAGCCCCATCTGATAGGATTGTTAAGCGCACATAATAACGGCGTGCCCGCTATCCGAAAATTCGTGATGATAGGCGACCACAAGCAGTTGCCAGCTGTCGTTCAGCAGGAGCCCAAGGTTTCCCGGGTACATGATGTCAAACTGAACGAGATAGGACTTATGGATTGCAGACTGTCCCTGTTCGAAAGATTACTCAACAAATATGGCAGGGACGATAGTACTACCAGAATGCTGACCCAGCAGGGTCGTATGCATCACGAAATCGCCTTGTTCCCTAATTATACATTCTACGAGAATAGGCTTGAAGAGGTTCCAGGCCTTGATCGGCAACTTGCGAAGCTGCCTTTGGAAGGAACAGGAAGAAATGGTATAGATGACCTGTTGCGCACGAGACGAGTAGTCTTCCTCGATGCAGAACGTCCTCAGCCGATGGTTTCGGAGAAGGTCAATCTGATTGAGGCAGAAATGATAGCAGCCACTGTCCTAAGGATTTTTGAAATGGAAAAGGAAGATTTCAATCCTGATAAGACAGTAGGTGTGATTGTGCCTTACCGCAATCAGATAGCTGCCGTGAGGAGTGCGATAGACAATAAGGGAACTGCAGCATTGCACAATATCACGATTGATACTGTGGAGCGTTATCAGGGTAGCCAGCGCAAGTATATCATTTATGGTTTTACGGTACAGAAATACTATCAGTTGAATTTTCTTACCGGCAATTCTTTCGAAGATGACAAAGGCAATATCATAGACCGCAAGCTGAATGTCGCTATGACACGTGCCGAGGAACACTTGATTCTGGTAGGAAATTCAGAACTGTTGGCCAACAACTTTACCTTCTTCAAACTCATTGAATTCATCCGCAGCAAGCAGGGATTCTTCAAAATCGGCAAGGATGAATATGTTACGGGAAATTTCAAAGTTCCCCAATATCATCCGGAAGAACTGTCAATCAGCGATGCGGTATTTACGGTGTCGCCTCTTTTCAAGAAGGCATTTGACAAGCATATCGTAACCCCACTGAAGGAAATGTCAGATGATAATTGGCCTAAGCTTGTGATGGGGCACGATATGGCGACCAATCTGAATCTGATTGGATATGGCCGCATCAACTTCTCAGACCAGCTGCAGATTTTTGGAGGTCTTTCGCCTCAGGAACAGGTCCTGTTGTATTGTTTCTATATTATGCGTCAGCATTATTGCAGCAGTTGTAACCTGCTTTCAAGTTACAAGGAGTGGCTGAATGTGCAAATCAAGGGAGTTCACGGCAGAGTTCACTTGATAGATATCGGTTGTGGGCCTGCCACGAGCTGTGCGGCTTTTGCTGAGCAATTCCTTGATATGGCACCCAATATGGTCTATACGGGAATTGATGTATCGGCATCGATGAAGAATATGGGCAAGTGTCTCATCGACGAGATGTTTGATGGCAGATTGAACTATCAATGGAAGGAATCCCTCGGGGAATTGAAAAAGGATTTCTGGGAGGGCTGCTCAGAGACCTCTTCACTTGTGATATTCAATATGTCGTATTTCTTCTCAAATGTAAAAGCCGAATTTGCAGAAGGACTGGCAAGACAAATCGTCGAAATCATCAAGACGTATAGCCTGAATAGATATGTTTTCCTTATCCAGCATTCCGAATGTGACCATGACTTGAACTCCTACAAGGTGTTCAGGAGGGTCTTGTCGACTGAAACCCTTGCAATTAAAGAAGAAAAGGCATCCTTCTCCTATCGATTGGGATATAAGGAACAGCATATGCCTTTCTTCTATGATATCCTGACGAATAAATAAAAGCGGCTTATGGGTTTTTCATGGCAAAAAGTACCTTTGCAATTGGAGGATTCCGGAGAATGGGTGGAGGCCCAAGCTCCGGAAATCATATCTGCAAGTCGCAGTACCGACATTCCAGCTTTTTATGCCGATTGGTTTTTCGATAGGCTTAAAAAGGGTTATTCGGCTTGGATAAATCCGTACAATGGCAAGAAAAGCTATGTGTCATATCAGAATACGAGATTCATAGTCTTCTGGTCCAAGAATCCATATCCCTTGCTTAGCCATCTCGACCAATTGAAGGAGATGGGCATAGGCTGTTATATACAGTATTCCCTTAATGATTACGAAAACGAGAGACTGGAAAAAAATGTGCCCAACCTGGATTTCAGAATCAATACATTCAAATTGCTAAGTGAGAAACTAGGTTCAGAAAGTGTGATCTGGCGCTTCGATCCGCTTTTGCTAACAGACGATATTGATATAAATAGCCTGCTGCATAAAATTGAACGTATCGGGAGCCAATTATATGGCTATACAGAGAAACTCGTTTTCAGTTTTGCTGATATTGCAATTTACAGCAAGGTAAAGCAGAATCTGATTAATAACGGCATTGAAGCCCGAGAGTGGACAGAATCACAAATGAGAGAATTCGCTCAACGATTAAGTGAATTGAATAATAGCAAAGGCTGGAATTTTGAACTTGCAACATGTGGTGAGAAGATAGACTTTGGTGAATTCAATATAAATGCTAATCATTGCATAGACTATAGTCTTATAGCAAGAATAGCCCACGACGACAAACCCCTGTTGAATTACATTGGTGCAACCATAAAGACAAGGGAAGCAGATCTGTTTGGAAATTATGAACCTTTACCTGCGGATGCCATAGAACTGCCAAATGGAAGATATATTATCAGGGATAAAGGTCAACGAGATTATTGCGGTTGTTTGAAAAGCAAGGATATTGGACAATATAATACCTGCATTCACCAATGCGAATATTGCTATGCAAATACAAGCAAGCAAATGGCTATGTTGAATTACAATGAATATTTGAAGAATCCCTATAAAGATACAATAATCGGCCTTTAGTGCAAAAAATATGTAAACTTTGAGAAAAAATTTGGCGGGAAATAAAAAAACGATTATCTTTGCACCCAATGAATGGTTCAGAAAGGTTCGAATAGTTCGAAGGGTTCGAATAGTTCATGGAAGAACAGAAGGAACAGATAACACAACCTGAGAAAAAGAAGTCGGGGATAGGGCGCGTGATACGCGTCGCTATCGTTGCGCTGTTGCTGCTCCTTGTCGGTTTGCCTCTATCGCTCTACATCCCGCCAGTGCAGGATGTAGTGTGTCGTGCTGTGGTGTCGTATCTGAACAAGTCGAGCGAAGACCTGGAATACAAGGTGGGGAAGGTACGCATCGGTTTCCCGCTCAAACTAAAGGTGAAGGATGTGGACGTGCTGAAACGCAAGGACGGCACGACGCTGGTCCATGTGGGCGAACTCTCGACAGGCCTTGATGACATCCCTATCAGCCAACCCTTCTTTGTGCTGGGCAAAGTGCATGTCGAAGATGTTGTGATAGGTATGGATTCGCTCACCGAATCGTTTGGCATGTCAGGAACGTTGAAGAGTCTTGATGCCGAACGTTTGGAACTTGACCTTGCCAACAATCAAATCAGACTGAAGGAAGGGGCATTGGATAGCCCCGATGTGCGACTCTATCTGGGACCATCGTCACCCGATAGCATCGACGAGGAAAGCAGTGGATGGCACGTCGCGGTAGGTAAAGTGGCGGTAAAGAACGGTCGTGTTGGCCTGGACATGAGTGACGAGAGCCTCGCTAATGCATTGGCGAGCGTCAGCACATCGCCTTATCTTGACTACAATCATCTGCTGGTTTCAGGCATCGACCTCGAAGCCGAAAACATCGCCTATTCGCCCGACGTCATTCATGCCGATGTCAAGTACCTCAAGGCACGCGAGGAGAACAGTGGCCTGGAGGTGACCCGATTGGCTGCCAATTTCAATATGGAGGATGACCTCATCACCCTGCATGAAGTCGATCTGGGATTGGGGAATGACGATTATCTGCAAGGCGATGCCGAGCTGCATCTGGGTATGCTCGACTCCATCCGTACAGGATACGTCGATGCCGACCTTGTGGCACAAATTGATTCGGCCAACCTCTGTCGGTTGGCAGCGCCTTATCTGCCCGGACTGCAGAAGCATTGGGTGAATGAGCGCGCTACGGTTGTCTTGAAGGGACGTGTTACACCCGACTCGCTCGACCTGCATCAACTGACCCTGCAGATGCCCCGACATATCGACGTGACAGCCGATGCCGTGGGAACTTCCATCTTCGACAACCAGCAACGACAGGCGGCAGCCACCATCAAGGGTTCGCTTCGCAATGCCGACTTCCTCCTTTCTGCCTTCGTCGATGAACCCAAGAACCGCTCGTATCGACTTCCTGCTGACCTCGGTCTAGACCTAGAAGGTTCGCAGCGTGGACGCCGATTTACGGCGCGTGCCGATGTTCAACATCGCGGACACGACATCGTTAGGGCTGACGGTAATTACGATCTGGTCACAGAGGCCTATCACCTCGATGCCAAGACTTGGGGGCTCAATGTCAGCGAGTTTGTGCCTGGAGTCATAGCCGACCGTATGACTGCTACAGCCTTGGCTGACGGTCGCCACCTCGATTTCCCTGGCAAGCGCACACGCCTCGATGCCAAGGTGCAGATCGATACGCTCCACTTTGTGGATAATACGGGACGGCGCGACAGCATCACCGGACTGTCGGCCGAGGCATCGATGCTGAACGGCAACTATGTCGCCGACATCCATTCGACTCATCGCCGGTTGGCGCTCGACACACATCTGGAAGGCATCTTCCTCAAGGACACCATTTCGACCAAGGGATATATCAATCTGCCTGACATTGACCTTGCCAATCTGCCTTTCGGCCTGGCACGTCCTGACCTTGGCAAGATAAAGCTGAACAGCACCGTCGAAGGCTATTACGACTGGGGCGAGAATGCGCATCTGGAACTGAGAATCGATTCGGTGAACTATGTGGATGTCAGCCGATCGGATCACTTCAAGGACATTATCATCGGCCTTAATTCCAGCCCCGGTATGATGGATATCAGCCTGACGGGAGGAGATGCCAACGTGATGATGTGTACCGACCGAAGCATCAAGGACTTGCCTGCCATTGTCGATACACTGATGGTGGAGGTGAATCGGCAACTGGATGGATATATGTTCGACTTCAACGCACTCGTCTCGAAGGTGCCCCAGTTGTCGGTCGACCTGCATATGGCGCAGAACAACCCGTTCTATGATCCAATCGTCTATCACACAGGCTATGAGTTCAGCAGCATAGACGTAATGGCACTCAATGCCTATCGATTCTCGCTCGATGGTACGATCGTGAATCTCGTGGAGCAGACGGGCACAGTCGATTTCGACACCATCGCCATTTCTGTTCAGCCTTGCAGACAGGACGTCCAGCGGGATGCCTACGAGTACGCCGTGCATGCTATGCACATCGACCCCAGGGCTTCGAAGACCTACGATATCCACCTGAACGGCAAGTTTATGCCCGACAGCCTAACAGCCGGCATCACCTATATCAATGGTAACTACCTGACCCTTTACGATGCCGAGGCCTCGCTGGCCATTGCCGACGACAGTGTGACCCTGCATCTGGAGAAGGATCCCATCATCTACGAACAGCTGTTCGCAGTGAACAAGGACAATTACCTAAGCGTGATGCACTACAAGGACCTGGAGGTGCGCAAGCCCAATACCAAAGCACGCATCGTCCTCGATGGACCACGTGGACTGAATGTGCGACTCTATACCCGCCAGGATACACACAAGGCCGATGGCAACCAATTGTTGCTCCTCGTGCGTAACCTCGACCTTGCCTACACGACAAAACTGATGCAATGGGAGGGTGGCGATGCCGGCGGCAACTTCTCGCTCACGGCTATGGTCAATCTCTATCCCGACAGTCTGGGCGCCCGTTTGCGTTCGGGCATCAAGACGTTCCACTTGGGCGATTACCATGCCGACACACTGTCGTTCGACGGCAATTTCGCGATGGCAAAGAATCGTCGCGATGCCGACGGCATACTCATGGTTGACAGCATCGTGAAGCTGAAGGTCGATGCCCGATTGGCCGACAGCGTCAATGTGATGGCCAGAATCGACGAGTTCCCTCTGCCTCTGGTCAATACCTTCCTGCCCAGCAACATCAACCTTTGGGGCAACACCACCGGACGACTGACTATGCTTGGCAGGGACTTTGATAATGCAAAGGTGAATGCCCACCTGGCGATGCATGAGGCCGGTGTCATCTATGACGACCTGGATGCCCAACTGAAGTTCTGCGAAGACACGCTTCGCCTGGTCAACAATCGTCTTGCCTTCAACAACTACAAGATTTTTGGTGCCAACGCCAATCCCATCAACGTGCGTGGAGAGGTTGATCTCAGCAAGCAGGTGAGCAATCCGGGCATCACCCTCAATCTTACGGGTGACAGAGTAAGACTAATCGACAACAATAAGTTGCGCCTTAGGGACCAGTATATCACTGGACGACTCCTTATCAGTCCGAATATCCGTGTACGCGGCACGCTCAACAGGCTTGATGTCAGTGGTTCGCTGCGTGTGCATTCGGGTACGAACCTAAGTTACTACATGTCGGACGATCCATTGTCGGAAAACAGCAGGATTGACGACATCGTCGAATTTGTCAACTTCCGTCAGCAGGATCGTGAGATGGCCATGGCAGGCATGCGTCGCCGTCAACCGCTGCAGGACCAGGCCGACGAAGGCATGAAGGTGCGTCTCGGCATCGATATAGACAAGGATATGAAGGTCACGGCCTTCCTTGACCAGGAGAACAACAAGGTGGACATCGTGGGCGGTGGCAGCCTCAATCTGCAGACCGACAACCAGGGAGAGTTCATCATGAACGGTACCTACGATATCATCAGTGGAAAGGTGGACTACAAGTTGCCGATTCTGCCGATGGTCAAGACTTTCGACATCAACAGTTCGAGTCTCGTCAACTGGACGGGCAGCGAGCCGAGCGATCCGGAAATCAACATCGTGGCTTCGGAGGAAGTGAAGGCCACCGTCAATACTGACAACAAGACGAGCCTGGTCAACTTCATCGTCACCATTGCCATCACCGGCACGCTTGAGAACCTTCATATCACCTTCGACTGCAGCGCTGCCAACAACAGCACCATCAATTCGGGCATCGCATCACTCGACGATGACGAGCGTTCGAAGGTAGCCCTTATCCTCTTGATTTCGCAGACCTATACGGGTCCGGGCAGCAGCAGCTCGGCAGGTCTTGGCGTTGCCAATGCCGCACTCTCGTCGATGATCAACCGCCAGTTGGAGTCGCTCATCGGCAATATGAAGGGCACGACTATCGACATCGGTGTCGATATGTACAATACCGAGACTGGTGGAGCACGCACCGATTATTCGGTGAAGGTGACCAAGACACTTTTCAATGAACGTGTGCGTGCCTCCATCGGAGGACAAATGAGCAGCGGCGGAGATGTCAACCGTAACAATGGCGCACAACTTGGCGATATGTCGCTCGAATATCTGATCAAGAAGGATGGTTCGCACTACATCAAGGTCTATCGTCGAACCAATTATGAGTCGGTACTCGAAGGCGAGGTCGTTGAGGCAGGTGCCAGTTACATCCAGGAACGTTCGGGCTATCGCTTCAAGCAACTCCTGCTTCCTAACAGTCGCAAGCGCCAGGCCCGCATCGAAGAACACCTCCGTCAACTCCGTCTGCAGGAAGAAGAGGAGGAGAACAACGAAACTCCAGCCGACACCGACGACCCCCAAGCCATTTCAAAAGAAACCCCAGCCATCACAAACGAAAACAATGAAGCAGAAAAGAAGTCAGAATAGTCTCTTGTGGTCATTGTTGCCTCGTCGTTGCAATGGCCTGACATCGCTGTTGGCCCTGGTCCTTCTGATCATTGGCCTCTCGGCATGCAGCATTACCAACAGGCTTCCTGCTGGTGAGGTGCTCTATACGGGTGTGTCGAAAATCAATCACAACAAGGTCGATACGGTCGATGATCTGGTCAAGGAAGCCCTGGCCACCAAACTGGAAGTGGCGCCCAACAGTTCGTTCCTGGGTTCGGCCTATCATATCTCCCCGTTCCCCATAGGACTGTGGATCTACAACGGACTCTATCCGAAGGAGGAACGCGGATTCCGTCACTGGTTCTGGAAGCACTTCAAAAGTGATCCTACGCTTGTCAGTCAGGTCAATCCCGAGCTGCGTGCCCATGCGGCAGAAGCAGCACTGAAGGATGAGGGCTACTTCGATGCCTCGGTCGATTTCGATACCATTTACAACAAGAAGGATTCGCTCAAGGCGAAAATTGCCTATACGGTCAACTATGCGCATAAATCGCGCTTCGGCACCATCACCTATATGCGCAGCCCGTTCCCTCGCATTGACAGCATCGTAAGTCATACACTCGACAAAAGTTTGCTCAGAAGCGGTGATCGTTTCTCGTATACCAATCTTGATGCAGAGCGAATCCGCATTGCCGATGTCCTGAAGGATTCGGGATACTATTTCTTCGAACCGAAATTCGTCAAGTATTATGCCGACAGTACGCAGCATGGCAACACCGTGAACCTGCGCGTGATGGTAGGGCTTGGCGCCGACCACAAGGCTTTGGCTCCATGCACCATCGATTCGGTACACTTCATGCTCGATTTAGGAGCAGGCCTTAGGTCACAGCATTTCGATACATTGCGTTACCTGACAGTGGGTTGGAATGGACCAAGACCGATGATGAAGACACGACACTTGCGACGTTCGTTGGGATTCCGTCGCCATGCATTGTTGACTCCCAAACGAATTGCGATGTCGAAGGAACTGATTTCGCGTCTCAATACCTTCAAGTATTATCCGATAGAAACCGAGATCATACATCTGGCAGGTGACTCGCTGACACGATCGTTCAGTCGAGTGCAGTTGGAGGAGGGGCAGCATCTGCGTTTGGGACAGGATACCACCAGCGTGCGACTCCACATCAATGCCACCTACGATTATCCGTGGACGGGAACCACTGAAATCGGTGCCGTCTATAAGGACAATAACCAGGCTGGGCCGGGTGCCACATTCAAGGCTATGCGACGCAATCTGTTCGGCGGTGGCGAAAAACTCACCTTCCAGCTCGATGGTACCTACGAGTGGAGCACTGGAAAGAATGCGAGCGCTGGCAATAAGATGAACAGTTATGATCTGGGAGGCAAAGTCTCTCTTTCGGTGCCACGTCTGCAAATTCCCCATTATTTCCGACCGGTGCGCGAGAAGCCCGTCTCATCGACCTACAGTGTCTCGATAGACTGGATGCGTCGTGCAGGATGGCTTGATATGGTGAGGGCAAGCGGTTCGGTTGAGTACGGGTTTGGTCTGAACAAGTATAATTCCATGACCTTCACACCTTTGAAACTTTCTTACGTTTCGGCGTTCAACAAGACCGATGCCTTTGAGGAAATGATAGGACGATACCAAAGTCTGGAGCACGCCTTTGAGAACCAGTTCATTCCTCAGATGGAAGTGACCTGGACCTTCGACAACGCCACATCGACATCGACGCGTCCGCACAGGGAATATGCGAAGGTGACACTCGCCGAAGCAGGAGGCATCACCGACGTGCTGATGGGACAGATGGGTTCGCATCGCGTACAAGGCGAACGACAGTTGTTCTTCCTGAAGTTCTCGCAGTTCCTGAAGGCTACGGCTGAGTTTCGTTATACACACACGATTGATGGCGACATCAAGTTTGCCAGCCGCATCCAGGGAGGTATCGGCTACGCATACGGCAATTCGGAGGATTTGCCCTACAGTGAGCAATTCTACATCGGTGGTCCCAACTCACTGCGCGGTTTTTCGGTGCGTGGTGTTGGCCCTGGTAGTACCAAATGGATATCGAAGTTTGGCGAAGATGAGTATTCGTACCTGCAGCGTGTGGGTGACATCAAGTTGGAAGCCAACGTCGAGTTGAGATTCCCGATAGCAGGTGCTTTTCATGGAGCATTGTTTGCCGATGCGGGCAACGTGTGGAGATTGCGATCCACCGATTTGACACCGACGGAGTACGATTTTTTGAAGAGTCAAATGGAACCAGTAGTTTTTCAGGAATTGGTTAACATAATGAAAGCCTACTCTGAAGGCGAGCAAATCGGCCGGAACTTAGTCGACCAACTTGCTTTCGACGTTGGACTGGGCTTCCGTCTGAACCTCGATATGTTCATCATCCGTCTGGATATCGGTGTCCCGATTCATGACCCGAATGATGTGGACGAAAGTTACTTCAACTGTCGTCATGCCTTGCTTAAGAACCTCGGTTGGAATCTGGCCGTGGGCTATCCATTCTAATACATTATATAATATGTTACAGAAATTCGCTCGAATCTACACCATCGTAGTTTCCATCTTCATCCTTGCTGCACTCCTGGGTGCAGGGTATTGTTTCTTCGGCATCGGCTCGATGGCAGGTGCCGTGGGCTGTATCTTTATGGCAGTCCTCTTTGCGCTCATGCTCTTCGTGACGCGCGCGTTTGTGAAGCAGAATACCAAAAAGAAGAAGCAATCGCGCTTCAGATAAATTCGTATGAAAAGGCTTCTTGCGTTCTTCGCGCTTTTCGTGTTTTTGAGCCTTCCACAGGCTAACGCCCATACGTTGTTCGATTCAGGACGTTCCGCTTATCGCATCGTGGTCGCAGACGACGCTTCGACCACCGAACGCTATGCGGCTGAAGAACTGCAGTATTGGCTGAAGCAGGTCGGAGGTGCGAACCTGTCGATTGTCGGCGAACGGAAAGGCACGATGGGCAAGCGCATCCTGGTCGGTTATGGCAACGAGGTGAAACGCCTTGTCAAGACAGCGCGTCCGAAAGTTGATGATCAGGGTTTCGTATATGGCAATGTGGGAGGAGATGTCTATATCTACGGAGGCAAGGAGATAGGTACGCTTTATGGCGTTTACACCTTCCTTGAGAACGAGATGGGGTGCCGTTGGTACACCAAGGATTTCTCTTACATCCCTCGCAAGAAGAAATACGAGTTTGACAAACTCTATGACAAGGAGGAGCCGGCTTTCCTTTCACGCGATCTATATTACTATGATGCGTTCGATGCCAAATGGACATTGCGCAACAAGACCCACGGGCGCAAGAATAGTCTGAAGACGAACCACGGCACGATCCAGGTGCCTAGTGAAGCTTTCTGGTCGGTGCATACTTTCAACAAACTTTGCAAACCGGATGTCTATTTCAAGAAACATCCCGAATACTTCAGTTTGCGTGGTGGAAAACGCACCACCGACCAACTTTGTTTGTCGAACAAGGAAGTGCTGCGCATCTGTATCAGTAGCATCAAGGAAGTGATGACCAATTATCCTTACTTCCTCATCTATTCGGTGACGCAGAACGACAATCAGAATCCCTGCCAGTGCAAGGAATGCAAGAAACTGGTGAAGAAATATGGTGGCGAGTCGGGTGCAATGCTCTGGTTCGTCAATCAGGTGGCAGCTGCCGTCGAGAAGGATTTCCCCGACAAGTACATCGGCACTTTCGCCTACCAATACACGCGCAAGGCGCCCCAGGGCATCCAGCCCCGGCAGAATGTGGTGATACGCCTTTGCAGCATCGAATGCTGCTTTACGCACACCATCGGCGGGTGTAGGCAGAATGCAGCGTTCCTCGAAGACATGAAGGCTTGGAGCCGCATTTCTCCACATCTATATGTTTGGGATTATGTGACCACCTTCCAGCAGTATCTGCTTCCTTTCCCCAATATCCCTGTGCTCAAGCGCAATCTGCAGACGTTCCGCGATAACAAGGCCATTGGCGTGATGGAGGAGGGGTCGTACGATGTCCCTGGTGGCGACTTCGCAGAGCTGAAGGCCTATCTGCTTGCCAAACTGATGTGGAACCCGGATGCCGATGCCGAGGCCATTATCGACGAATTCATCAAGGCGTATTACGGCAAGGCAGCACCGAGGATGAAGGAGTATCTGACGCTCGTGAATGGGCTGGTAGGCAAGGAGACACACCTCACTTGCCAGACGAGCATCTATCACGGCAGGTCCACCTACACCGATGCCTTCATCAACAGGGCACTTGCTATTCTCTCCAAGGCCGAGAAGGACGCAGAATCGGAAACCATCCGTGACCGTGTGCGGCTACAAAAGATGGTGCCTGCATATATGCAATGCCGTGTAATGACCAAGGCTGGTGGAAAGTCAGGTAGTTATGATCTTATCAAGAAGATGGCAGCAAAGCACAAGATAGACCGCTTTGCAGAAGGTGGCTCGCTCAAAGACCCGAAAACCTTCTACGATATGATGGATAAGTACGGAAAGTGAAAACACGTTTTACTATGATAATCTAATTATTTATATTTCTTTGCTATGAACAAAGTGTTATCATTGTTGATTTCCCTTACGTTGCTTTGTGGGTCAGCCCAGCAGGGGAACGCACAGACCAAGTCGGATGACAATCGCCCCAAGGTAGGACTTAGTCTCTCGGGAGGAGGGGCCAAGGGTATGATTCATATTGGTGTGCTGAAAGTTCTTGAGCGTGCCGGAATCCCTGTGGATATTGTTACGGGTACATCGATAGGTGGCCTTATCGGCGGACTCTACAGCATGGGCTATACTCCCATGCAGATCGATTCGATGGTGAGGGCGCAGGATTGGATGTTCCTGCTCTCTGACGAGGAATATTCGGACCGACAGACGCTCGACGACCGCGAGATGAAGAACACCTATTTCTTCAGCCGTGGCGTGACGGTCAACTCTAAGGACAAGGCAGCCAAGGCAGGCGTGCTGCGAGGAAAGAACCTGGCGACGCTCTTTTATCGCCTGACCAAAGGATATCGTGACAGCATCGACTTCAACGCTTTGCCACGCGCCTTTGCCTGCGCGGCCACCGATGTCATCTCCGATACGGAATATGATTTCCATAGCGGGCATCTTGCCCAGGCCATGCGTGCCACAATGGCCATCCCCGCTGCTTTTGCGCCAGTAAGAAAAGGTAATATGATTCTGGCCGATGGTGGCATGAAGAACAATTATCCTGCCGACCTGGCCAAGGAGATGGGTGCCGATTATATCATCGGTGTACGTTTTATCGGCGATGAACCCGATCCTGACAAGGTGGCAACAACCTTCGATATGGTGAACCTCTATATCGGCATGAGTACGGGTAACAAGATTGAAGAGAATATGGCTATGACCGACCTTCTGATGATGGTTGATCCGCGTCCATACGGCACCATCAGTTTTACGCCCGAGGCTGTCGATACGCTGATACGCCGTGGCGAGGAGGCTGCCATGGCACATTGGGATGAACTTATGGAGCTGAAGAGTAAACTGGGACTGCCGCCTGACTATATAGTGCAGCCTGTGGCTCATCAGGAGATGGAAGCAATGGATGCTGCCACCCCTGTGAAGGAGTTCCGGTTTGAAGGAATCAACAAGTACGATGAACGATTTGTCCGCGCGAAATACCATCTGAAGAAAGCCGACAGCATCGACATCAACACGGCTGAGCAGATTGCCAGTACGCTGCGAGCAGATTTCCTGTATGATGATATTGATTACCAGTTGAACTACGAGGGACAACAGATAGCACTGTTCACAGCCGGGACACGTCAGACGGCACGATTCCATGTGGGCGGACGTTTCGACAACGAAGAGATGGCTGCCATCAATCTTCGAATGGACGTTCCATTGCGTGTGAAGAAGCCCTTTGCTATGGCTTTATCACTGCGCTTGGGCCGCCGTGTAAAGGCTAAGGCGGAACTGACGCACCAGTCGTTCTATTCCACTAAGGGACGACTGTCGTACGAGTATGGCTACAATGATATCAGCCTCTATTACAGGGGAGACAAGATGGGCAACGGAACGTTCAATTATCATGCCGTCGATTATTCGGTCGTGGAGTTCCATTTCCACAAATTCGACTTCAGGTTGGGTGCCAAGTGGGAGTATTATCACGTTGGCGATATGCTCACCAACATCCATTACGATGAAGTCAGGAACCTGACCTCGGTAGCAAACGAGAGAAACTACAGTTACTATGCCAGAACACGTTTTGATACCGAAAACGACTGGTATTTCCCGACACGTGGTTCGTACTTCAAAGCAGGTTTCGCCTACTATACCGACAATCTCGCGACCTATAACGATCATATAGGTTTCTCGGCCGTTGATGCCCAGTTCCGCACTTCCATTCCCTTTGGTAGTCGTCTGTCCATACAACCCGGTACCTTCGGACGTCTGCTGTTTGGCACCGACATTCATCGTGTGCAAGGTAACGTGATTGGTGGAAATTACTTCGGACGTTACCTGCCGCAGCAAATGCCATTTCCTGGTATCGGACATGCCGAAGTGGCTGAGAATGCATTTGTTGCAGCTCAGTTGAAGGGCCAGCTTCAGGTTATGAAAAACGGATATTTGGTGGCTAAGGTCGCCGCAGCACAACAGGCTGACAAAATCAAAAACATCATGTCAGCCCATACAATGTGGGGTACAGAAGTGGGTGCTGCCTATCAGACCTTGCTAGGACCGATAAGTGCCGATCTGGGTTGGAGCAATCGTACGAAAGAGTTCCGATTCTACCTTAGCCTTGGTCACACGTTCTAAAACTTGTCTGCATAGTATTTCCAGCCGTATTCCTGGCGCATCTGTTCAAAGATCTTGATGGAGGAGATTTGAGAGAAGAGGTCGATGCAGGATCGTATCATCTTGATGTCGAAACGTGAGAAGATGTCGAAGATGGAATGATCGTTCTGCAGAATTGCCTCGCACATCTTGAGCAGACGTTTACGGAGCATCGGATGGTTGATGTAGATGAGAGCCTCCGTTTCGTCGCGCAGACTGTAGTAGAAGGTGGGCAGGTCGCGGTCGGTCTTCATCTGCGGGAAGAAGTAGTTGACCCAACGTGTGCGCTTGCTGCCTGAGCGAATCTCGGTCATGGCGCGATGGAACGAGGTGTGATCAACGTTCGGGTCGGTCCCCCCTTGTTGGATGGCCAGGAAGCGCTGTAGGTTATGGCGCTCGGGCCAACGGCTCAAGACGATGTTGGCGAGCATCTCGTTGTCGCCTTTGCCATATTCGATGAGGAATTTCTCGATAACACGCTGTGCCTCGATGCAGCCTAGCATAGCAAACTCAATGAGGCTTGCGCGCAACGTGCGGACAGTGAGCGGATCCAAAGGCTTATCGCTATTGAGCAATTCCTCGCATTTCGGTACGTAATATCCTTGCATGAAGCCATCGTCAAGGCTCATGCTCATCAGTCCATAATTGGTTAACACGGGAGTGCCATCGGCCAAGTCGGCAGTACTCTCGTGTACTGGCATGGCCTTGGGGTTCTTCTTGAAGGCATCAAGCAACTCGACGTCATGAGGCGTCTTTTCAATGTTCTTCTCAAGATACATTCGGTTGATTTCTTGGATCGACTTCATAGTTTCTAGGTTTTGTTCGATGCTCCAGGACTGACTGGACTGAAGTACCGAGGGTGAATTAATGGCTTTGAAATCTCTCGCTATCAGTTTGCGCTGCAAATATATGGCTTTTTGAGGAAAGATGCAAATTTTTGCCAACTTTTTTTTTATTTTTTCTATAATCTTGTTGTTAAATCGTCGAAAACTTGAAACGCAGGCCATCGTTTGAGATAGCCTGCGTTGTCATAATGTGGAAGGATGATTCAGAAACGTACGCCCATTTCGACAGAAACCTCAGTCCAGTTGGTGTCGAGTGTGCGGTCGTGGACATAGCCTACACGAGGTTGAAACCATAGGTTCTTGTGGATTTGGATATTGGGGCTGATGGAATAAATAGACCTTGTGCTTCCCCAGGAGGCATCGTCTTGATAGGCGTCGTACTTGAGCCAAAGTTTGAGCCATTCGTTGAAGGGAATGCCGAGTGTAGCATACCAGCCCTGCGCCTCTCCTGCACCCGACCATTCGCCGGTAGCGGCATTGTAGTCACTGATCTTGTGGCCGGTGGAGTGGGCGTATTCAGCGCGTGCTGTCCATTCGTCGACGTCGTAGAATGCCGAGATCATATAGCGATTGCGGGTGACCGTGACGTTGTTGGCCTTGTGGTCGCCCGTCCAACCATAGAAAGCGAGATAGAAACCCTTGATGGGTTGCAATTGGAAGGTGCCCGAAATGTCCTTCTTGCCGTTTGCGTCACCGGTGTTGATGGTTTGACCGTTGGAAAGCATAAGCTGGTAGTGGACGAGACGATGCTGGTCCTTGCCTATGGGGAAGAGGTCGCCTTGTATCTGGATGCCCTGGTCACGACCGCCACCGTTGTCGGTGCCGATGTAATCCGATTGGGCCGCAAGTTTCTGTGTGATCAAGGCGTAGGCACCATCACGGTATTCGAACGGATTGTAGGGATTCTCAAAGCCGAACACACGAATGAACTGGCCGACCTTCACGCTGAATTCGGGATATTTCTTCCACTCCATCCAGAAGTCCTTCATGTGGAAGGCGGCATTGGCGAGTTGCACCTGAACAAGGTAGTTGAAGTGCTTGAAGACAGAACCGCTCACGTAGAGACGCACGTTCTTCTGTTTGAAGCCGTCACCGTTATGTGCACCTTCCTGGCTACTGTAATAATAGCCCGACATATAATAACCTCCCACTTTCGGGGCAGTGGCGAAGTCGGTCACTGTGCGTCCATATTTGTATTCCGTCTCACGGTCGGTACGACGCATGCTGCGTTCGATGGCTTGGCTGATGGGAGTGCCGAGAAATCCGGGTTCGTGGGTTTCTTCGGTGGGGAACTCAGTCTTGATGGAATTGGCTTCAACTGCATTTTCTGTAGCGGTATCAGCGTAACTCGCAAAAGCAGGCAGAAAGGCCAAAGTGATTAATAACGATGTTTTCATTTTGTGTATCGGTTTAAGATGAAGTGAATGGTGTGTGGGCGTATAGGTAGTTATTAAACGTTTGCAAATATATAGTTTTTTTGGGTATTCTCAAAGTTTTGTCGGTGAAAAATCACTAAAAGTCCTTTTTTTCTTGGGAATTCGCGGAAAATGCATTATCTTTGCGCCGTATTTCATCCATTTGTGACGATAATATGATAACAACCGACGATATTGTGCTGATGCGCAAAGCCATGGCACTTGCTCAAAAGGGCGAGGGCGCAGTGAATCCCAATCCGCTTGTAGGGGCACTTATTGTGCGCGATGGAGAAGTCATTGCCGAGGGTTATCACGAGCGTTATGGCGATTTGCATGCCGAACGAAATGCGTTTGAGGATGCTGCCCGGCGTGGAGTGGATTGCAAGGGTTCGACGATGTATGTGACCCTTGAGCCTTGTTGTCATCATGGCCATCAACCTCCTTGCACCGATGCCATCATCGAACATCACATCGGTAGAGTGGTTGTGGGTCTGCGCGACCCGAATCCTCTTGTTGCCGGTAAAGGCATCGAAAAGCTGAAGGCTGCCGGTATCGAAGTGGAAGTGGTGGATAGTCTTGAGAAGGAGTTGCGCTATCAGAATCGTGTCTTTTTGAAGTATATCACCACGGGTATGCCTTGGGTTGTGATGAAATATGCCATGACACTCGATGGCAAGATCTGTACCCGCAGGGGTGACAGCAAATGGGTGTCGGGCGAAGAAGCAAGGTTGCGTGTGCATTATCTGCGTCGCGAACTGACGGGCATCCTTTGTGGTATTGGCACTGTGCTGAGTGATAATCCATCGCTGACAACACGCATCGCGAAGTATCCAGCGGCTCGCAATCCCATTCGCATTGTTGCCGATCGCCATGCCCGCTTGCCCCTTGTAAGCAACTTGGTGCGCACAGCCAATGAAGTTCCTACTGTCGTGGTTTACGCCGAGGGTGCCGACCTGCATCGATTGGCACAACTCAATCGTGCTGGTGTCAAGACATGGTGCTGCAACACACCGCAAGAACTGCTTGTCCGTGCTGGAAAGGAAAAGATCGATGGCATCCTGCTTGAGGGAGGAGGTACACTGAACGAATCTTTTATACGAGAAGGACTTGTCGATGAAGTCTTTGCTTTCATTGCTCCAAAGATTGTTGGTGGTGCCGATGCGAAGACTCCAGTTGAAGGCCTTGGTCTTGCTAAGATGGCACAGGCATTGAGGCTCGAGGACGTCAAGGTCGAAAGGTATGGCGAGGATTTGCTCGTCAGGGGATTGGTTTCGAAGGACTCGGAATAATCGAGATAATCGGAATACTCGGAATACTCAAAGTATTCTGAATAACTGGAATATGTTCACAGGAATAATCGAAGAAGTGGGCCATGTGAAGGCCCTGCATAGAGGAGCCAAGAGTTTCACCCTTGAGGTGGAAGCCGATGTAGTGGTGCAGGATGCCCAGGTGGGTGATAGCATCGCCACCAATGGCGTGTGTCTCACGGTGACCAGCCTCAGCGAACATGGTTTTAATGCTGACGTGATGCCAGAGACGGTGGAACGCACAGCATTGGGACAGTTGAAGCCTGGAAGCCCCGTAAACCTTGAACGTGCTTTGTCGTTACAAACCCGATTGGGCGGACATATCGTCTCGGGGCACATCGATGGAACTGGAAGAATTGCTTCACTTCGTCAGGACGATACGGCGCTATGGCTCACAGTGGAGTGCGACAGCAAACTCCTCCGATATATAGTCGAGAAGGGAAGTGTGGCATTGCAGGGTGTCTCGTTGACCGTGGCTCGTGTCGATGAGCGCAGTTTCTCGGTTTCCTTGATCCCTCACACCCAAGGCGCCACCACGCTCCACAGCGTTCGCGTTGGCGATCTGGTCAACATCGAGAACGACATCATTGCCAAGTATGTTGAGAAACTTCTTGGCAAGGCGCCCGAAGACAACATTATGGACAAACTTAGAAATAATGGATTTCTCTAAAGCTAGAATATCTAGAGCCTCTAGAATCCCTAGAATCTCTAGACGATCTAGTCAATTTAGCATCCCCAAAAAGTAGAAAATAGAATGAATCAATTCAACACCATAGAAGAGGCCATCGCCGCCCTCAAGGCAGGTAAATGCATAGTGGCATTGGATGACCCCGATCGTGAGAATGAGGGCGACCTCATCTGTGCAGCAGAGTTCGCGACCACCGAGAATGTCAACTTCATGGCATCGGAGGCCAAGGGTTTGATTTGTATGCCCATGAGCCGTGAAATCTGCGAAAAACTTGCTTTGCCCCAGATGTGTGCCAACAACGGAGACAATCATCTCACTGCATTCACAGTCAGCATTGATCACCGTTCCACTTCGACGGGTATTTCGGCTGTGGAGCGTGGCATCACAGCCCGTGCTACGGTTGATGATAACGCCAAACCGATGGATTTCCGTCGCCCAGGTCACATGTTCCCGCTTCAGGCACGTGATGGAGGTGTGCTGGTGCGAACGGGCCACACCGAAGCCACGGTAGATCTCTGTCGCCTCGCCGGATTGAAGGAGTGCGGCCTTTGCTGCGAAATCATGCGTCCAGATGGTACGATGATGCGTACCACCGAACTGCTTGAGTTTGCAAAGAAGCACGACCTGGTGGCCATCACCATTGCCGACCTCGTGAAATATCGTCGTCGCACCGAGAAACTCGTTGATCAGGTCACCGATGCCGAACTACCTACCCGCTTCGGTACCTTCAGGGCTTACGGATATGTGAACCGTGTGACTGGTGAACATCATGTGGCTCTTGTCAAGGGAGACGTCACGACCGATGAGCCTGTGCTCTGTCGTGTCCATTCAGAATGCCTCACAGGCGATGCTTTCGGCAGCCTGCGTTGCGACTGTGGCGAACAGCTGGCCGAGGCTATGCGCCGCATCGAGAAGCGTGGTCGTGGCGTGTTGCTCTACCTTCGTCAGGAAGGTCGTGGCATTGGTCTGATCAACAAACTCAAGGCTTATCGTCTGCAGGACCAGGGCATGGACACCGTGGAGGCCAATCTGGCGCTGGGTTATGCTGCTGATTTGCGAGAATACGGCACCGGAGCATCGATCCTTGCTGACCTCGGCATCCACGAACTTATCCTTATGACCAATAATCCTGCCAAGATAGAAGGTCTCGATGGTTTCGGACTCAAGGTCGTTGGCCGTGAGCCAATCGAGATGACGTGCAACGAAAAGGATGAGTTCTACATGTACACCAAGTATGCCAAGATGGGACATTTGCTCCACGTCAAGGATTTGCGTAAAAAATATAAAGATATCAAACAATAGAAAGATTATGAAAAGAATTGAAGGTAACCTTTCAGCCGCAGGCCAGAAGATAGGCATCGTGGCTTCGCGTTTCAACGACTTTATCGTCAACCGTCTCATCGGTGGTGCCGAAGACTGCTTTGTACGTCACGGTGGCAATAGCGATGATCTCACTTTGACATTCGTGCCCGGTGCATTCGAGATTCCGTTGGTAGCCTTGAAGATGGCCGAGTCGGGCAAATATGACGCTGTGGTTTGCCTCGGAGCAGTGATTCGTGGCGCTACCCCTCATTTCGATATGGTTGCCAACGAGAGCGCCAAGGGTATTGCAGCAGCAAGTCTTCGCAGCGGTGTGCCTGTCACCAATGGTATCCTCACCACCGACAGCATCGAGCAGGCCATCGAGCGTGCTGGAACCAAGGCTGGTAACAAAGGCGCCGACGCCATGATTTCGGCCATCGAGATGGTCAATGTGGTGAAGGGGCTTTGAGGCAAATGTATTATCATTAATCTTTTTTAGGATAATGGAAGAAAGAAGTCACATTGGTGCCTCAAGCGTCCAGTTTGTCAACGACTTGGTCAAGGACGTGTGTCTCAAGGGTAAGTCGCTGAAGAACTATCGAAGCGATGTAGGACGTTTTTTCCCGGGGAATGGTGACATCTATGGTCAAATCGAGGAATTTGTCGATGCTGTCGCTTCGGTAAAGAGCGGCAAGACAGAGGTTGATGCTGCGTTTCTCGAGCTCCGTACCCTCGCCCAGCATATCTATTTGACGAGCGACACGGTGAATTCCGTAGTGGAGCCCCTCCGATCGTTGGTTCAGAAGCCGGAACCTGTCGTTGTCAAGCAGGGAACAACCAGCATCACGACACAAAAACCAAAAGCCCAAGTGCCTGCAAAGAAGGGCAAAAGCAAGAAGATGCTCTACATTGCGCTTTTCCTGATAGTCGTTGCAGTGCTGTTGATTCTTTATTTTAATTCGAAGTAATTATTTCGATATGGAAGCGTTCAATGAGCTTTATGCGCTGATAGCCAGTCCCAACATCAATCTGGTGGGTGCCATCTACAAGTTGCTGCTAAGTTTTGTGCTCGGCGGCGTGATAGGACTGGAGCGCCATCACAAAGGCCAGTTCGCCGGTATGCGTACCTTCTCGCTGATTTGCATGGGTGCTACTATGGCGATGCTCGTGTCAATCTACATTCCTCAGGAATATCTTGGTTTGAAGAACGGTGACCCTGGACGTATTGCTGCCCAGGTAGTATCGGGCGTAGGTTTCCTGGGTGCTGGTGCCATCATTCAGATGAAGGGCTCGGTGAAGGGACTCACCACTGCTGCCGGCATTTGGATGACCGCCTCCATCGGTTTGGCCATCGGAGCCGGTATGTACATCATCTCCACTGTAGCAACGTTGCTCATCATCTTCGTGCTCTCGTATGCCGACCGTTATGTGACGCGATTCATTCGTGCGGGCGAAAGCAAGATTATCCGTGTGAAGGTGAATGGCATCATGGACGATGTGGCTGTCCTTCGCGACTTGCTCAAGCAATATAACATCCACATTTCGGACGAGTTCCTGCGCTACAACTTCACCGAGAAACAGACCATCATCAATTTTGTAGTCGTTTCGTATGGAAAGCCCAACTATGTGGCCCTCTTCAACGAAGTCCAAAAGACGGGCAATGTCGCTTCTGTGACTCTGACCAACGAACTGAATAATTAAGTGAGCCGGCCAAGACCGTTCGAATTGTGTCATTTTGTAATGGTTGTATTTCGAAAGGCCTTGCCGACAGGATAATTCTTGACTTTTTGCCATTTTTTGCCCGAATTATTTTGTTATTTCGAGGAATTCCATTTAATTTGCACAAGAAACCTAAAGGTAATTTCAGAAACCAAGGGACGATATGCATTTCCCAGCCTGTTATGTAGAGATTCCTGACTGCACAGCTACAGCTGAGCCGCAGTTTGTGGTTCGGCGACGTGCGCCCTTCTACCTCGCTGCTGAGGAATGGATTGCCAGCCATTTGCCTGCCTCCAGTTATCTTTTTACATGGCAATTGGGCCGAACCGTTGTGATGGGTCGCAACCAGGTGGCTCATCAGGAAGTCAACCTGGACTTCTGCCGTGAGAATCACATCGACGTCATCCGTCGCAAGAGTGGAGGAGGAGCCATCTTTGCCGACGAGGGCAACATTATGATCAGCCTCGTCACGACACAAGGCAAGGTGGAACCCATTTTCTTGGAGTATGCCACCACTGTTTCACGTAGTCTGAACGAATTGGGTGCGCAGACAGAGGTTCACGGACGCAACGACGTCATCCTGATGGGCAAGGGCAAGGTTTGCGGCAATGCCTTCTACCATATTGCCGACCGCAATATCGTGCATGGAACGATGCTCTACGACACCGATCCCGAGTTGATGCAAGGCGCTTTGCATTCCAATCCCCAAAAACTTCAGAGCAAGGGTGTACCGAGTATCAGGGCAAGAGTGGGAGTGCTGAAAGACAATCTCAATGCGCCACAGGGACTCTCCGAAGCCGAAGAGATAGCTTGGCTCCGAAACCAGTTGCGCCAGAAACTTACCGACCGCACCATTGTCCTTGACGCTTCGGCCGTAAGCGAAATAAAGCAAATCGAACAGGGTTATTATGCCGACGAGTTCCTTTTGGGCAGTTCGGCACACGACGAGGAAGTGCTGCAAGCCCGTATCGAAGGTTGTGGCACCATCGAGATTCATTTCTCGTTGAAAGGAAGCCTTGTGCGGAAAGTGCGTCTCACAGGAGACTACTTCGAGCTTTTCGATGCCCAAAAAGCGTTTGCAGAAGCCTTCGAGGGCGTGGCATTCACCCGAGAGAGCCTTTGGGAAGCCATCGGCAGAAATCATCCAGAACGATCGATACGCAATCTCACCCAGGAGCAGCTGATCGGTATATGGAACAATTGACAAGTTGACTCATTCACAAGAAATACAACAATTCAAAAACTATAATCTATGGAAGATAAGAAAACATGTCTCTACGACAGACACATCAGTTTGAATGCGAAAATGGTTCCTTTCGGAGGCTTCGTGATGCCACTGCAGTATAGCGACATTGCCGACGAGCACATCGCTGTTCGCACGGCTTGTGGCGTCTTCGACGTAAGCCACATGGGCGAAGTGCTGGTCACTGGTCCCGAGGCCGAACGCTTTGTGCAGCATATTTTCACCAACGACGTTGCCGGTGCTCCTGTCGGCAAGATCTTCTATGGCATGATGCTTCACGAGAATGGTGGCACCGTCGATGACCTCTTGGTCTATAAGGAGGCCGACGATCGCTTCTTCCTCGTCATCAACGCAGCCAACATCGACAAGGATTATGCCTGGATCGTTGAGCAGTCGAAGGGCTTCAATGTAGTGACCGAGAACCAGAGCGAATACTACGGACAGATTGCTGTCCAGGGTCCACAGTCCGAGCGCGTGGTAGAGGAGGTGCTGGGTCTGCCTTGTGCCGAGCTCGTGTTCTATACCTTTAAGAAACTGGAGGTTGCAGGTGAGACCATCATCATCAGTCGTACCGGTTACACGGGCGAAGATGGCTTCGAGATCTATGGTTCGCACGATTTCATCGTTGCACAGTGGGACAAACTCATCGAGAGCGGACGTGTGAAGCCCTGTGGACTGGGTTGCCGCGATACCCTGCGTTTCGAAGTAGGCCTGCCGCTTTATGGCGACGAACTGACCGATGAACTGAGCCCCATCGAGGCTGGTCTCGGCATGTTTGTGAAACTCGACAAGGAGGAGTTTGTCGGCAAGGAGGCTTGCGCCAAGCAGAAGGCCGAAGGTGTTACCCGCAAGGTTGTCGGCATCGAGCTCGAAGGCCGTGCCATCCCACGTCATGGCTACGAAGTGGTAGTCGGCGACGAGGTTGTCGGTACCGTGACCACAGGCTACAACTCCATCTCGACGGGCAAGAGCGTCTGCATGGCCCTTGTCAAGATCGAATACGCCAAGTTGGGCACTCCCGTGCAGGTTCGCATCCATCGCAAGCTCCAGCCGGGTGTCGTTGTGAAGAAGAAATTTTACGAGAAATCATATAAGAAATAATTAAAAACAAAAAATTATGGCAAAAGTTATTGAAGGCCTCTTCTATGCAGAGAGCCACGAGTATGTAAGAGTGGAAGGCGAGTATGGCTACATCGGCATCACCGATTATGCACAGTCTCAGCTGGGTAACGTGGTATATGTCGATATGCCAGAGGTTGACGACGAAGTAACCGCCGGTGAGGAGTTTGGTGCTGTCGAGTCAGTGAAGGCTGCCAGCGACCTTTTCTCGCCTGTTTCCGGAACTGTTGTCGAAATCAACGAAGCCCTCGAAGAGCAGCCTGAGCTTGTCAATGCTGATGCTTTCGAGAACTGGATTATCAAGGTAAAGCTTTCCGACCCCTCTGAACTTGACAACCTCCTCGATGCCAAGGCTTACGAGGCAATCTGCGAATAATTATGTACAAATATTTTCCCCATACGACCGATGACATTCAGCAGATGCTGGATGTCATTGGTGTCAAGAGCCTTGACGATCTCTATGCCGAGGTTCCTGAGGAACTGAAGTTGAAGCGCGAACTCGACATTCCGTCCGAGAAGTCGGAGATCGAGGTGCGTCGCATCATCGGTGGCCTTGCTGCTCAGAACAAGCCGCTCGTCTGCTTTGCCGGTAGTGGCTCCTACGACCACTATACCCCCAGCGTGGTTCCCTTCCTTGCCAGTCGCAGTGAGTTCTCTACCAGTTACACTCCTTATCAGGCCGAGATCTCGCAGGGTACCCTGCAGTATATCTTCGAGTATCAGACTATGATGGCCGACCTCACTGGTATGGATCTGTCGAATGCTTCGATGTACGATGGCTCCACTGCTACTGCCGAGGCTATGCTGATGTGCGTGGCCAATGCCAAGAAGCGCAACAAGGTGCTCATCTCGGCTACCTGCAATCCCCAGGTGCTTCGCGTTGTCGAGACCTATGCCCACTATCATGGTGTAGAGTTGGTGAAGGTGCCAGCTGCCGATGGCGTGATGGACAAGGCTGTGGCCCAGGAACTCATCGAGAAGGATGACGTGGCTGGTCTTATCGTCAGCCAGCCCAACTACTATGGCATCGTCGAGGACTTCACCGGCCTTGCCGACCTTTGCCATGCACACAAGGCGCTCTTCGCTGTCAATAGCGTGGCCAGCACGCTTGGTGTGCTCCGCACTCCCGGCGAATGGGGTGCCGACATCGCTTGTGGCGATGCTCAGAGTCTGGGTATCCCGATGAACTACGGTGGTCCCTATATCGGTTACCTTTGCACCAAGAACGAACTGGTGCGCAAGATGCCCGGTCGTCTCGTCGGTGCCACTACCGATGCCGAGGGTCGTCGTGCCTTCGTCCTCACTATGCAGGCACGCGAGCAACATATTCGTCGTGAGAAGGCTACCAGCAACATCTGCACAGCACAAGGCTTCATGTGCCTCTTCGTGGCTTCCTACCTCAGCCTGATGGGCGAGAAGGGTCTGCGCGAAGTCAACGAGCAGAGCTATGCAGGCGCTCATTATCTGCACGATGCATTGCTCAAGACCGGCAAGTTCGAGGATGCCTTTGGCCCCAAGCCTTTCCTCTGTGAGTTCACCGTTCGTGTCAAGGGTGATGCTGCCGAGCTTCGCAAGGCATTGGCCGAAAAGGGCTTCCTCCTGGGCGTTGAGACCGAGGGTATGCCCGGTTGTCTCACCATCGCTGTCACCGAAATGCGTTCGAAAGAAGAAATCGATTCACTCATCTCTAATATTTGATAGGCTATGAACAATGTATATTATGGTAAACTCGTTTTCGAGTTGTCAAAGCCAGGACGCGTAGGCTATTCACTGCCAAAGTCAGAGATCAGTGGATATTGTATCAGCGAGATGCCTGATGTCTTGAAGCGCCAGAGCAAGACCATTCTTCCCGAGTGCGACGAACTCACTGTGGTTCGCCATTACACCAATATGTCGAACAATAACTTCGGTGTTGATACGGGCTTCTATCCTTTGGGCTCCTGTACGATGAAGTACAATCCGAAGCTCAACGAGGAACTATGCGCACTCCCCGGCTTCAATCGCCATCCTTCCACCCCTTTGGAGTACGTGCAGGGCAGTCTGAAGGTTTATGACGAGGTACAGCGTACGCTGGCCGAGATTTCCGGTCTTTCGCGCTTTACGCTCAATCCTTATGCTGGTGCACATGGAGAGTTAACCGGACTTATGGTCATCAAGGCATATCATCAGCAGCGTGGCGATGAGGCACGCACCAAGATCATCGTACCAAACTCTGCCCATGGCACCAATCCTGCTTCTGCTGCTGTAGCTGGCTTCAAGGTGGTCGAGGTAAAGAGCTTGCCCGATGGTACCGTAGATGTGGAGGATCTCAAGCCATTGCTTGGTCCCGATGTGGCTGGCATGATGATGACCAACCCGAACACCCTCGGAATCTTCGAAAGAAACATCCCCGTGATTGCTCGTCTCGTTCACGACTGCGGTGGTCTGATGTACTACGATGGAGCCAACCTCAACCCGATGCTCGGCGTTTGCCGCCCCGGAGACATGGGCTTCGACGTGATGCACATCAATCTGCACAAGACCTTCTCCACACCTCACGGCGGAGGCGGTCCCGGCAGTGGCCCTGTCGGTGTACGCAAGGGGTTGGAGCACTTGCTGCCCAATCCTCAGATCGAGAAGAAGGCCGATGGCACCTACGACCTGCATTGCGACGAGAAGTCGCTCGGCTGCATCTCCAGCTTCCTCAGCAACTTCACCGTCATCATCCGTGCCTACGCCTATTTGCTTAGCATGGGCAAGGAGAACATCCCGATGGCTGGCAAGCTCTCGGTACTCAATGCCAATTACATCAAGGAGTGTCTCAAGAGCCATTACCTGCTGCCTATCGAGGGTCTCTGCAAACACGAGTTTGTTTTCGACGGCTTGCGTCCCGAATATGGTGGCGATCACCATGACCCCGCTCATGTAACTACCCTCGATGTGGCCAAGCGTCTGCTCGACTACGGTTTCCATGCGCCTACGATCTATTTCCCATTGCTTTTCCACGAGGCATTGATGATCGAACCCACCGAGACCGAAAGCAAGGACACGCTCGACGACTTCATCGCCGTGATGAAGCGTATCGCCGAGGAGGCACGCGACAATAGCGAAATGGTTCGTACTGCTCCCCATGACACGCCCATCCGTCGTCTTGACGACGTAAAGGCTGTCAAGGAGCCCAAGTTCACCTTCAAGAACCTTTGATTCTCTTTATTTTTCAACACGAATTGCCATGAATTAACGTGAATTATTTAAAAGTGTAACTAACAACACTTGGCAAATGTAATTCATGTCAATTCGTGGCAATTCGTGTAAAAAAGGAAAATAACTAATGTAAATTTTGGTTCTGTACTTATGAATGAAGTCAATCTTATCATAATCGGAGCAGGTCCCGGAGGCTACGAGACAGCAGTCAAGGCAGCCAAGGCGGGCTTGAAGACCGTTATCATCGAAAAGGCTGCATTGGGCGGAACTTGCCTCAATGCAGGGTGCATCCCCACGAAGTGCCTTTGTCATTCGGCCGAAGTTCACGACGAAGTTCTTGCCGCAGGCTATGCCGACGCCGCAGTCGATATTGCAGCACTTGTGTCACGTAAGGACAGCGTGGTCGATAAACTGCGTCAGGGTGTCGCCATGCTCATGAAAATGCCCAGTATCACGTTGGTCGAAGGTGAGGCTCGATTTGTCGATGCACATACTGTAGCTGTTCGCAAAGCCGATGGGGAAGAGGAGCAGTTCGTGGCTCCCAACGTCATCATTGCTACGGGAAGCGTGACCAAGTTCCTGCCCATTCCCGGCGCTCATGCCCAGGGCGTCATCACTTCCACCGAGGCCCTCAACCTGACGACTTTGCCCAAACGTCTTTGTATCATTGGCGGCGGCGTCATCGGCATGGAGTTCGCCAGTTTCTTCCGCAGCTTCGGCGTGGAGGTCGAGGTGGTGGAGTTCATGAAGGAAATTCTTCCCGCTTTCGACCGCGACATCGCCAAGCGTCTGCGCACCTCGCTCAAGAAGCGCGGCATCGGTTTCCATGTGGGAGCTGCTGCCAAAGCCATCTATGAGGGTGAACCGATGCGCGTGGAATATGAGGAAAAGGGCAAGCTTCAGTCGCTCGAATGCGACCTTGTGCTTATGGCTGTAGGCCGCGGCGCAAACCTCGAAGCTATCAACCTCGACGACATCGGCGTGGCATACACCCGTCGTGGCATCACCGTCGATCAGGATATGCAGACCAACGTTTCCGGCGTCTATGCCATCGGCGACGTCAATGGCCTCTGCCAGCTTGCTCATGCCGCTACCTTCCAAGGTTATTGTGCGCTTCATCACATTCTGTCTTCTTCCATTCCTGACGCAGCTACCGATGGCTGCGAGAACCCCTACCACGCCGCCCTCACAGTTATTCCTGCCGCAGTCTTCACTACTCCCGAAGTGGCTATGGTGGGCCAGACCGAGGAGCAACTCACCGAGGCAGGGATTGAATACAAGGCGCTCAAGTCGTTCTATCGCGCCAACGGCAAGGCGCTCTCGATGGATGCCGACGATGGTCTCGTCAAGATCCTCGTCGCCCCCGATGATAAGATTCTCGGTGCTCACATCCTCGGTGCCCACGCCAGCGACCTCATCCACGAAGTCGCCGTCCTGATGCGTCAAGGAGGAACGATTCACGACATCGCCTACACTGTCCATGCTCATCCTTCACTGAGCGAGATCCTATTGGCTGCTGCCGAAGCTTGATGCCATTTTGAACGATTTTTGGCGAACATTAGGCCAAAATGATGCCTTTATGAGATAAAAGTGCGACAAATTGTTTGTCGCACTTTTATTGTTTTAGGGTGTTGACTCTTCAGAATGTCACAAATTGGACGAAAATGTTGTGTTTTTATAGGTATTTTATGCAAAATCGAGAAAAATCGTACATTTTTCGAAAATAATATGACATAATTGTTTGACAAATCAAAATAATGTATATCTTTGTGGCGTTTTTCGCACATATTACATTACAACTTCTAATTTTTTTCTAACATGAAAAAAGGTTTATTATTCGCTCTTATGATGGCATCGAGTATGCTGTCATTTGGTCAGAGTGACATCAGCAACAAGTTGTCTATTTCAACAAAAATGTTCATTGACGAACGCGATGGAGCGCTCGAAATGAAACGCCATGCTGTAGCCGAGAAGCAGCTCGGCCTTGAGTTCGTTGGCAAGCGTATTCGCCCCAGCAAGAATGATGATCGTATCTATGCCGCCCCTGACACTATCGATGGCCGCGTTTACATCTCTGCCTTCATCCGCATGGAGAACAATGCCAATGTCAGGGACCTGGTCAACAAAGGTGTTCAGATTCAGAGCAGCTTCGATAACGGACTCTACACCGCCCTTATCCCAGTAGAAAGAATTGAGGAAGTTGCAGGCCTCTCCAACGTGAAGCGTATCAATGTATCGATGCTGATGCATCCATTTACCAACAAGGCCCGTCAGGCAACCAATGTCGATGATGCCCTCACCAAGTCAGCCGATGCCGTTGCTCTCGGTCTCAGCAAGAAGTACGATGGCACAGGTGTCGTCCTCGGCGTGATTGACACTGGCATTGACTTCCAGCACATAGCTTTCAAGGATGCCAGCGGCAATTCGCGTATCAAGCGCGCGTATGTATATAATGGTTCAAGTGCCAAGGAATATACTTCCATCACCAGCAGCAGTCCAACCACCGACACCAAGAGCGAAGACCACGGTACGCACACCAGTTCGACAGCTGGTGGTTCGAGCGTCATCGTCAACGGCTCGAACGTCACAGTCACCAACGACCATGCTAATGCCACCTACGGTGGTATGGCTCCAGGTGCTGACCTTTACCTCGCCGGCATCAACGGTCTGTCGAGCACCTATATGGCCAATGCATTCCAGAAGATCTGCGATTATGCCGATGCTCAGGGCAAGCCTGTGGTAATCAGCAACAGTTGGGGTTCTCAGTATGGTCCTCACGATGGTACCGGCGATTTTGCCGACATCACCGCACAGTATTTTGGTTCAAGCCATCCCAACCATGTTTGTCTCTTTGCTGCTTCCAACGATGGTGGCAAGTCGAAGGACGGAGAAGGTGGTGGATATCACGTAAGTGGTACTGCATCGAGCAGTAGTCCTCTCGGCTCTATCCTGCGTGCTGCTTCCTACAGCAACACCGATGCCGGATACTACTACTATGGCATCATCGCCAACGCATGGTCTCGCTCCAAGTTGAGTAGCGGTAGCCTTGCTTGCAAGATTTTCGTTCTTGACTCCAGCACAGGCGCTGTCAAGACTTCGGTCACCGTCACCCCAAGCACCAGCGGTGCTACGGTGAGCGGACTGTCGAGCTATTTCAGCGGAACACTTTATGCTTATAAGGATTACGTCAGCTCCAACAAGAGCCAGATTATGCTCTACACCTCTGGTCTCACCTCCAGAAGCTACACCACCACAACGAAGAACGGCAGCACCTATTATAAGAGCAAATATACCTTGGCTGTGCAGTTCTATCCCACCAGCGGAAGCTGCACCATCGACGCTTGGGGAGGCAGCTACGGCTACTTCACCAATCACCTCTCGACCAGCGGCTATACATGGACCAATGGTTCGGATGACATGTGTGTAAGTGACGAGGCCACTGATCCCAATGTCATCTCCATCGGCGCATACGTAACCGCCAATACATGGAAAGCCGCCAGTGGCTCTTCCTATAGCATGAGTGACGTTTATACTGTCGGTGATATCGCCTATTTCTCCAGCTACGCTACCGCCAACCAGAGCCCCACAGGCATCCAGTATCCATGGATCACGGCTCCTGGTGCCCGCCTTGCAGCCGGTGTGAACCACTACCATACAGCCAGTGTCGATGACTACAGCTACTATGGAAGCGACTTCAGCAGCGACCTCGTGGTCAACAGTTCGTTCTATCCTTATGCTATGATGGAGGGTACTTCGATGGCAACTCCCGTGGCCGCCGGTATCGTTGCCCTTTGGCTCCAGGCTGCAAAGGAGTCAGGGCAGTCACTCACCAGCAGTGACATCAAGAACATCATGAAGCAGACGGCAATCAAGGATAGCTACACAACCACTGGCGCCAATGCCTCGCATTTCGGCAATGGTAAGATCAATGCTCTTGCAGGCCTCCAGCAGATTCTTGGTTCTACTCCTGGAACTGTAGTTACGACCCCTGTCATCACTGCTAGCGCTTCGTCACTTGCTTTCTCGGGCGCCGTAGGACAAACCTACACCAAGACCTTCACCGTCACTGGTACTGATCTTGAGGGCGCAGTTTCTGCCACCATTAGCGGTTCGAGCAGCTACACCGTTTCGCCGAGCTCCATCAGCAAGGCTAACGCAACATCCGGTGCCACTGTCACCGTCACTTATGCTCCAACGGCAGCAGGCAACACTTCGGCCACCCTTACCCTCGCCAGCAGCAATGCACAGAGCGTAACCATCAGCCTAAGTGGTTCGGCTGAAGCAGCTCCTGTTCCTGTCATCACCGCCAGTGCTTCCAGCTTGTCGTTCTCTGCTAATGCAGGTGAGACACAGACCAAGTCAATCACCGTCAGCGGCAGCAACCTCAGCGGAGCCATCACCGTGGCTGTCAGCGGTTCGGCATTCTCGGCCAACACCACCAGCATCTCCACTACTCAGGCAGCTTCGGGCAAGGCCGTCAACGTGACCTTCACCGCTCCTTCTACCGCAGGTTCTTACACTGGAACCCTTACTCTCACCAGCGCTTCGGCTGCCACCGTCACAGTGGCCCTCTCTGGTACTTCGGTAGCACAACAGGTCGATCCCGATCCTCAGCCAACAACTACAAAGGAAGTCTATAAGCTCGTCAGCAGCGTTACTTCGGGCAAGCAGTATGTGATTGTCAACAAGAATGCAGCTGGTTCAGCCAATGCCGTTACCACCAATTCCAGCCACACTGTTACCAGCAGTTCAGTCAACATCGTGAGCGGCAACGACGGCAGTGGTAACACCATCAAGTACATCGAGGAGCCCAGCTCGTATGCAGTTTGGACCTGCAGCACCAGCAGCTCCAGCAAGCGATTCAAGAATGGAAGCTATTACCTCTATCACAGCAATAACAAGCTGTCGATGAGCACTTCGACCAGCAAGGCTAACTGGACTGTCGGCTCGAATGCTGCATCGCTCTACTATTCAAGCGGTGGCTACAAGTACCTCGCTTACAGCAGCGGTTGGACTATTGCATCAAGCTCTTCTTCTGTTTACTTCTTCGAGAAGACCACCATCACCGTGCCAGGTGAAGACCCCGTGGTAACTCCCGATCCCGTACTGAATGTTTCAAGCTCAACTCTTAGCTTCAACACCGAGGAAGGCACTCCTGTCAGCCAGACCTTCACAGTCAGCGGTACCGACCTCACCTCGAGTGTCAGCGTACGTCTCACCGACTACAATGGTGTCTATGCCGTTAGTCCTTCGACCATTACCGCTGCTTCTGCTATGGCAGGTGCTACCGTCACCGTTACCTTCAGTCCTGAGGCAGCCGGCAGCTACAGTGGAAGCGTCGCACTCACCAGCGGTAGCGCTTCGGCCAGCGTTGCACTTTCGGGTACTGCAACCGCAGCTCCTGTGGTAGAAGATCCTGAGGAAGAACCTGCAGGTGGAACAGCCTCCGACTCTTATCTCAACCTCCACAAGTACAGCACCATCGACGATGCCGGCTACAGTGGCGTGAAGAACTTCTACACCTATTCGGAGAAGTCCGATGGTTCGGCATGGCTCACCCTTGCACCTTACGGCGCATACTATTCGAGCAGCTATCAGGGTTGGCTCACCTACAGCAGCAACAGTTCGACAAGCACAACATGGAGTGCATACGATGTCTTCCAGGGCAGTTCGGCATACTTCGAAACAACCACCAGTTGGTGGGGAGGCACAAGTTCTTCGGCACGTGCCGTCACTTCAAGCTCGAATGGCACAGCTACCCAGACCTACTATGTAAGCAACCTCACTGCTGTCAAGGTCTATGGCTACAATCCGCGTTCAAGCAGCAACACCACCGTCAGTGTCTATGAATGCACCGTGTCGTCCAACGGCTCTATCAGCGCATCCTCTACTGCAGTGACTTCAGCTTCGTACAGCACCTCTTACAAGAGCTTCATCATCACGCTCGACAACCTCGATGCCAGCAAGGTTTATAAGGTAGTTGTAAGCTTCAAGAGAACCTACTTCTACGAGATCGCCTTCCAGACCACTCAGTCTTCATGGGCTAACAGCACCAACCATGGCGATATGGGCACCGTAGGCATCAGCACGATGAATGCCGATGAGCAGAGCGAGACCCGCATCTTCACCATCAACGGCCAGTATGTGGGCAACGATGTCCAGTCGCTCGACAAGGGTATGTACATCATCGATGGCAAGAAGGTGATGATCAAATAATCAGCACAAGTTCCCGTAATTATATTTGAAAAAGGGCGTGCCAAAAGTCTTTCCCGGCTTGGCACGCCCTTATTGCAAGCTGATAGCTGAGATAATGCTTCCTCCGAATGAAGCATACCCAATCCTGGCCAAGAATGGTTATGCCACGATAGGATATAGCACTCTGTCGGCCGACAGAATGCTTGTTCCGAAAGGAGAATACCCAATCCTGGGCAAGAATGGTTATGCCGCGATAGGATAGAGTACTCTGACGGCCGACAGAATGCTTTCTCCGAAAGAAGAATACCCAATCCTGGCCAAGAATGGTCATGCCGCGATAGGATAGAGTACTCTGACGGCCGACAGAATGCTTTCTCCGAAAGGAGAATACCCAATCTTGGCCAAGAAAGGTTATGCCACGATAGGATATAGCACTCTGTCGGCCGACAGAATGCTTGCTGCTATAAGAAAAAGCACTATCCCGCGCGAGATAGTGCTTGATGATGGAAAAGACGATAAATTATTCTGTGATAAGTGTCCGAGCATTTGCCAGGGCTTCGGGAGTGATGTCGGAACCGCTGAGCATGCGGGCAATCTCCTGAATGCGCTGCTCGGGGGATAGCTGCTCGATGTGGGTGATGGTCTGCTCGTCGGTGTCGGCCTTGAAGACACGGAAATGCTGGTTGCCCTTGCCTGCGACCTGCGGGAGGTGGGTGATGGTGATGACCTGCAGATGGGTGGATAGCTCCTTCATGACGCTGCCCATACGGTCGGCAATGTCGCCCGAGACACCCGTGTCGATCTCGTCGAAGATGATGGTGGGCAAGGTGCGTGCCGATGCCACCAGGCTCTTGATGCCAAGCATGAGGCGGCTGATCTCACCACCCGATGCCACTTCGCCTGCAGGACGGAGGGGCTGGTTCTTGTTGGCAGAGAAGAGGAATTCGAGGGAATCGGACCCCGAAGGGGAGAGAGAGTTTAGGGGGGTGATGGAGACCTGGAAGCGGAGGTTGGGCATGCCGAGGTAGGTGACACGGGCGATGAGGTCCTTCTGGAGTTGCTGGGCGGCCTGCTTGCGGGTGTCGGTGAGGATGGCAGCGAGACGGGTGGCTTCGGCGGTGAGGCGCTTGACCTGCTGTTCGAGTTCGAGTATCTCCTCGTCGCTGTTGTCGATGTGCTGGATGCGCTCGAAGAGCTCGTCGCGCAGCTGGATGAGTTCCTCGACCGAGGACTTGCCATGCTTCTTCTGGAGTGTATAGAGGAGGCCGAGACGTTCCTCGACCTGCTCGAGGCGCTGCGGGTCGAAGTTGACCTCCTCGGAGCGGCTGTCCACCTCGTCGGCAATGTCCTTGAGGTCGATGTAGTCGCTTTCGAGACGCTGGGCAATCTCGGCAATGTCGGGGTAGATGCGGCTCAGTTCGTGGGCCTTCTGCGAAATGCTCTTGAGCACCTGCACTACGGCTTCGCCTTCGCCATCGAGCCCTTCGTGCATCTGACAAAGGCACGACTTGATGTCCTCGGCATGACTGAGCAGTTCCTGTTCGGCTTCGAGTTCCTCCTGTTCGCCTTCGACGAGGTTGGCATCGTCGAGCTGCGAGAACTGGAAACGCAGGTAGTCGGCTTCCTGTGCGTCGCGCTCGGCCTGGGCCTTGAGTGTCTTGAGTTTTGAGTCCTGAGCCTTGAGCTGGTCGTAGGCGGCACGGTAGTTGGCATATTCGGCCTGGTTGTGGGCGAGGGCATCGACGACCGAGAGCTGGAATGCGTCCTGCCCGAGCAGGAGGTTCTGATGCTGCGAATGGATGTCGATGAGGTGGCTGCCGAGCTGGCGCAACAGGGGCAGCTGCACGGGCGTGTCGTTGACGAAGGCACGGCTCTTGCCTGTGGCGTAGATCTCGCGTCGGATGATGGTGGCGCTGGCGTCGTACTCGAGGTCGTTCTGGGCAAAGAAGGCTTCGAGGTCATAGGCGGAGATGTCGAACTGTGCCTCGATGACGCACTTGCCGGCACCGCTGCGCACGGCCTTGGCGTCGGCACGCTGGCCGAGGATGAGACCGAGGGCGCCCATGATGATGGACTTGCCGGCGCCTGTCTCGCCGGTGATGACCGTGAGGCCCTGGCCCGGACGGAACTCGAGGTGATCGATGAGGGCGTAGTTCTCGATAGTCAGGAATTGAAGCATATCTTTTTTATCACGAATTATCGAATTATCGAATTTTTGTGGGGACTTTTTATCACGAATTATCGAATTAGCGAATTGTTGGGGTGATTGATGGGTCGAAACTGATTCGCAAATTCGCTAATTCGGGATAATCATCTGGATTTGTTAAAATTAGGCCTGTTTGGATAAAACTTATACTGAAGACTTGATGCTCCGAAGTTGACTAGCATTCCGAGTCGATGATTGCCTACGTGAATATAGTTGATGATTTGGGATTCAAATTCCCCTGTTATCTCACTATATGCTTTAATCTCTACACCGATTTTATCGTAACAAAAAAAATCGTAGAAGAAATCATGTTCGAGAACAACGCCATGATATGTCATAACAATATGTTTTTCCCTCTCGTAAGGTATGTTGTTTTCAATTAGCAGGACTTCAAAAGCGTCTTGATATACTTTTTCCTTGAACCCACATCCTAATTCGCGATGGAGTTGCATGGCCAGCCCCAATAGTTCTTTTGTTTCCTTCTCAAATAAGTATCTCATGTTATTTTGATATCACGAATTGTCGAATTTTGTGGTGGTTTATTATCACGAATTATCGAATTGTCGATTCATTGCGGGGACTGTTGTTGTATCAAGAATTAGAGAATTTGATTTAGTTGAGCGGAACTAATAATTCGCTAATTCGCTAATTCGGGATAATAAAGAAAAATTATTCCTTATATTCTTCCTTGATGGGAGCGAGTTGACGAGAGTAGGTGGGGAAGAGGTCGGTGAGCTGGTCGTGAATGGATTTCTTCTCGGACATGGGGGCCTCGCTGTAGATGTTGACGAGTTCGTCGAGCTTGGCGTTGATGAAAAGGGAGAGGAGCGGGGTCATGGCGTCGGCAGAGCGCACGGTGGCAAGCTGCTCGAAGGATGCGGAGATCTGGGAGCGTCCCTTATCGACGGATTGTGCCATCTGGTCGAGGCCCTGGCGATGGTAGGTGTACCAAAGTTCGCGGAAGGGCTGCTGATTGGGGTCGAGGAGGGCGGTGATGAGGGCGTGGCGGTTGGTCTTCGAGTCGAAGGCCTTCCAGCCGTTGCTGTCGGACGACTGCATCTGGCTGACGATGCTCTCGCACTTGCGCAGATACTGCTCGCCTCCCATGCTGCTGAACGAGTCGAAGTCGAGGCCGAGGACGAGATAGGCGTAGTAGGCGATGGTGGCGATGAGTTCGTTGTCGAGGTTGAACTCGTTGTAGGTGAGGTTCTCGCCTTCCTGATAGGGCAGGGTGACGAGGTCGTCGCGCCAGTTGATGAGGATGGTCTGATAGGTGGAGTTATAGACGGGGCGGCGTGCCTGGACGGTGATGGAGACCTTATAGACATCGGACTGCACGACCTCGTTGATTGTGAGGGCGAAGGTGCAGGTGATCTTCTCGACGTTGGAGAACTGTGCGCCCGTCCACTGCTGGCCGTTGATGAACTCTTCGAGGCTCTGCTTGAGGGTCTCGAAGCGCGGACGCAGCGATGCATCGATCTGCTGTGTGTTGATGGTCACCGTGGCGTTGAGCTCCTGGGCGTAGCTTCTCACTGTTCCTCCCCAAAAGAGAAGGAGCACGAAGATATCGATAATCCTATAAAGTGGTTTCATTTTCATATCTCACACAGATATCGCGGAAATGTTTTTGTCGTGGCGGGCTTTATATCTCACACAGAACTCACGGAAATCACAGAAAATAAATATTTGACCTTACCCTTTCTGTGAGTTCCGTGAGTTCTGTGTGGCCTTTTTAAGCCTTCTTCATCATTGCCAACTTGAGTTGGGTGAGCACGTGCTTGGAGGAGAGGGCGAAGTCGCCGTTCATCATCCAGGAGTAGTAGCTGGGGTCCTGTGTCAGGACATCGGTGACGGGACGACCCTTGTACTTGCCGAAGTTGAAGACAGGGCGATCCTTGTCGTCATAGACCATTGCGCCCATGGGATCGACGTTGCGGTTCATGCGGGTGTAGTTCTGGAGCCACTCCACGTCGTTCTCGAGGTCGTCGTAGCGATCGAGCTGCGCTTGGAGCACTTCGTAGGTGGCTCGGATGTCGCAGTCGGCCGAATGGGCGCCGTCGAGTTCCTTGCCGCAATAGAAGCGGTAGGCGGCGACAAGGGTGCGCGGCTCCTTCTTGTAGAATATGTTCTGCACGTCGATGAATCGCACCTTGCTGATGTCGTACTTGACACCTGCACGCAGAAACTCTTCGACGAGCAAAGGCACGTCGAAACGGTTGGAGTTGTAGCCAGCCACGTCGCAGCCCTTGAAGATCTGTTCGAGTCGGCCTGCCATCTGCTTGAAGGTGGGCTTGTCGGCCACCATCTCGTCAGTGATGTGGTGGATGGCAGAGGCTTCCTCGGGAATGTGCATCTCGGGGTTGATGAAGAAGTTGCCCTGCTCCTCACTGCCGTTGGGCATGACCTTGATGTAACCAAGCTGGACGATGCGGTCCTTGGTGGCGCTGATGCCTGTGGTCTCGAGGTCGAAGAAGATGAGGGGCTTCCTGAGATTGAGTTTCATAGACGCGATGCAGTCTTAGAAATCGGTGAGCATCATCGGCATGATGAGCATGAGGAGCTTTTCGCCATCGTTGTTCTGCACGGGAGCCACCAGTCCGGCACGGGCGGGGTCGCTGAGCAGCACCTCGACATCCTGGGCAGTGATGGTGTTGAGGATCTCGATGAGGAAGTTGGCGCGGAAGCCGATGCTCATGGGCGTGCCCTCGTAGGAGCAGGTGAGCGTCTCAGTGCCCGAGGTGGAGTAGTCGACATCCTGAGCCGAGATGGTGAGGCTGCTGGCTTCGAGGTCGAACTTGACCTGGTTGGTGGCACTGTTGGCGAAGACGGCGATGCGACGCAGGGCGGAGAGGAACAACTGACGGTCGATGGTGAGACGGTTGGTGTTGTTCTTCGGGATGACCACCTCATAGCGAGGATAGCGTCCTTCGATGAGGGTGCAGATGAGCTCGTAGTCGCCGAGCTGGAAACGTGCGCTCTTCGAATCGAAGCAGACGGTGCAGAGAAGCTGGTCCTTGGAGATGATGTTCTTGAGGAGGTTGGCAGGCTTCTTGGGCAGGATGAAGTTGGACTCGAAGCCGGGCTCGGTGGTCTCGTTGATGAGACGGACGAGCTTCTTGGAATCGGAGGCGACGAAGATGATACGGTCGGCCTTGATGTCGAAGTAGATGCCGTTCATGACGGGACGGAGCTCGTCCTCGGCAGTGGCAAAGAGGGTGCTCTGGATGCCGTTGAGGAGGGCCTGGGCGTTGATGTCGAACGAGCGGTAGTTTTCCTCGAGAGCCTTGACGCGCGGATATTCGTCGGCATTGCCGCCGATGAAGTTGTACTTGCCGTTGGCGTAGGAGACGATGACCTCGTAGTTGCCGTTATCGACCTCGATGGAGAGCTGCTGCTGTGGCATCTCCTTGAGGGGGTCCATGATGGTCTTGGCGGGGACGACGAAAGCACCATTGCCCTCGACGCCCTGGATGGCGATGGAGGTGATCAAGGTGGTGCTGCCATCGCTGGCGGTGACTGTTAGCTTCTCCTCACTGACTTCGAAACGGAAATTGTCGAGGATGGGCATAGGGTTCTTGCTGAGCAGCACGCGGCTGATGGCAGCCAGATGACTCATGAGGTCGGAACTGAGAACTTCGAATTTCATAGGTTGTATGATTTAACAATTTATATTTTCAATTTACAATTGAATTGTACCTGTATAAATACATCGGGCAAATATCGGTATTTTTTGCGAAAGTACCAAATATTTGCCCGAAAAAATGCGAAATTTAGACGAAATAGTCCGAAAACCACCTATTTGAGTGATTCATCGACTGCTCATACGGCTCAAATCGAGGCGATAATCTCCTTGACGTAAGGCCAGAACTTGGCGACAGAAGAGATGGAAAGTTTCTCTTCGGGCGAGTGGATGGCTTCCATTGTGGGGCCTACGCTGACCATGTCGAGCCAAGGATACTTGGTGAGGAAGAGACCCGTCTCGAGACCGGCGTGGATGGCCATGGTCTCGGGCTCGCCGCCATAGACCTTGCGATAGGCAGCCTCAGTGAGCTTCACCATGCGACTGTTGGGGTTGGGAGCCCAACCGGGATAGCCCTGGCCCTGGGTGACTTCGGCACCGGCGAGGTCGAAGACGGTCTTGACCATCTGGGCAATCATGCGCTTCTGGCTCTCGACGCTGGAGCGCTGGCTTGTCTCGACGCGGATGGTGCCTGGCTCGGAGATGCGGACAGAGGCAAGGTTGGTGGACGTCTCGACGAGACCGGGCATCGAGTGGCTCATGCCGATGACGCCGTGAGGTGCTGCGATGAGTGCCTGGATGAGGCGGCAGGTCACGTTGGGGTCGATGACCTCGGCGGGAGCGTCGACGGTCTCGATGGACATCTTGAACGAAGGCTCGACACCAGCCACTTCGACTTCGACCATGGCAGCGAACTTGTTGAGGTCGGCTACGAGCTGGTCGCGACGTGCTGCGGGCACACCGATGACGGCATAAGCCTCGCGAGCGATGGCATTGCGGAGGTTGCCGCCGCGGATGTCGGAGACGAGCAGACCGGGCTGGGTGGTGAGGAAGCGTGCGAGCACCTTGTTGGCATTGGCACGGCCGAGGTGGATGTCGCCACCCGAGTGGCCGCCGAGGAGACCGCCTACGCTGACGCGAGCGAAGTAGTAGTCGGCAGGAGTGGGCTGGGTGGTGTAGTGCCAGAGGGCAACGGTGTCCATGCCACCAGCGCAGCCGATGAAGATCTGATTCTCCTGTTCGGAATCGAGGTTGAGGAGGAGCTTGCCGGTCATGAAGCCTTCGCTGAGCATGTCGGCGCCGGTCATACCGGTTTCCTCGTCGTAGGTGCAGAGGAACTCGAGCGGGCCGTGCTCGTAGGTCTTGTCGAGCATGGCAGCCAGGGCGAGGGCTACACCTGCGCCGTCGTCAGCGCCGAGGGTGGTGCCGTTGGCCTTCACCCAATCGCCGTCGATGCGTGTTTCGATGGGGTCGTTCTCGAAGTCGTGAATGATGTCGGAGTTCTTTTCGCACACCATGTCCATGTGGGCCTGCATGACGAGCGTCTCGCGGTCCTCACGCCCTGGGGTTGCAGGACAGCTGACGAGGACGTTGCCGGTCTCATCGACCTTGCAGTCGAGGTTGTGCTCCTTGGCGAAGTTGACAAGCCATGCGCGGATCTTGCCTTCCTTCTTGCTCGGACGAGGCACCTTGGTGATGGCATCGAAGATTTCCCAAAAGATTCTTGGTTCAAGATTCTTGATTTCCATAGTTTGATTTGTTTTGAAAAATTAATGGTTTTATGTCGATTTTTGTTTCGTAAAAGTGCAAATCAGTAATAATAATTGTTAAAAGTGGTCAAGATGTATGACTTTTTCCTAAAATCGAGACCAAAAATGGTGGATTGTTTCGGAAATTTTGTATCTTTGCAACCGCTATTCGCGAAGTTTGAGGAGAAATCCCCCTTTGAACTGTTTGCGGGTGCAAAGATAATAAAAATGTGGCAAACTATTATCATTTCGGTCGGAATTCTTTTAATATCTTTTGTTTTTTTAGCAATTAAGGTATTATTTGTGAAAAATGGCACGTTTCCGAAGACGCATGTGAGCCAATCGAAGGCGATGCGCGACAAGGGAATCCACTGCGTGCAGACCCAGGATTACGAGGAGCGCCACAAGCAGGGGCTCTATGCCGACGGCCAGATGCCCACTGGAAAACTACAAGAAGAAAATAAATAATAACTTTAATATTGTATATGAAAAAAATCTTTACTATCGCTTCTGCCCTGGTTTTGGCGGGAGTTCTCGCCGGAGGCATGACTTCCTGCGTTAAATCGAACAATGCCGATGCCGCCAAGGTAGCCGGCGGTACGCTCACCGAGGGTGAGTCATTGCCTATTGCCTTTATCCAGGCCGATTCGCTTTACAACAACTATCAGCTTCAGATCGACCTCACCCAGGACCTCGTGCAGAAGAAGGCACAGGCTGAGGACCAGGTGAACAAGCAGATGGCTTCGTTCCAGAAGGAGTACCAGGACTTCATGCAGAAGGTTCAGACCAACTCGTTCATCGGTGGTCAGTCGCGTATGGAGTCGGAGCAGCGTCGTCTGCAGCAGAAGCAGGCTACCATCGAGCAGCACGCCAACGCCTTGCAGCAGGATCTTGCCCTGCTTCAGAGCCAGGCCTTCGACCGTGTGAACGATTCGATCCAGGCTGTGCTGAAGGAGTACAACAAGGACAAGAACTTCGAGGTGATCTACAGCAGCGTTCCCAACACGACTGTGTTCTTCGTGAAGAACAAGTACGACATCACGCAGGATGTGCTTGATTTGCTCAACAAGCGCTATGCTGAGGGCAAGAAGAGCGAATGATCAATTAACAATTAAAAATAAATAATTAACAATTGTTGGTTGGTTCGAAGATATAATAAAGGCGTCGCGAAATGCGGCGCCTTTTTTGTGTTCGCCCAGCATGGGCATATTCTAACGGGTGCAAGTCCCCAAGCCGCCCTGATAACGGGAAGGCTACAGCCAAAGGCAAGGGTGTCCGTGG
>CACXTQ010000017.1:0-46655 GCA_902770595.1 uncultured Bacteroidales bacterium
TCTTCTTACATCACTGGTCTTGATGCACCTCCAATCAACGCCGGTGACATCAAGAACGAAGGCTTCGAGTTCGAGCTCGGCTGGCAGGATCAGATTGGCAAGGACTTCCACTATGGCATCCGCGCCAACCTCTCTACCCTCAAGAACGAGGTTACCTACATCCACCCATCGCTCAGCGAAGGTATCGATGGTGCTTCGTTCCACGTGAACGGTTCCGTGACCCGCTTCGAGGTCGGCCATCCCGCATGGTACTTCTACGGATATAAGTTCAAGGGCATCAACGCCGAGACCGGCAACCCCGAGTTCTACGACTTGAGTGGTAACGGCGATATCGGTCCTGAGGACAAGACCGAAATCGGCAAGGGTATGGCATCGATGAACTTCGGTATCACCCTCAATGCTGCCTGGAAGGGCATCGACTTCATCATGTTCGGTACAGGTGCAATGGGCAACGACATCTACTGCCTCATCAACCGCGCCGACTACCCCACCAATCGTCTGACCGAGTTCACCAACGACCGCTGGACCGAGAGCAACCACAATGGCACCAAGCCTCGCGCCGGCGCTACCGACTACGACAAGTATCTGATGTCTGACGCTGTGGTTTACGATGGCTCGTACTTCAAGATCAAGCAGATCCAGCTCGGTTACAGCCTGCCAAAGGCTTGGCTCAGCAAGGCATTCATCAGCAACATGCGCATCTACGGTTCGCTCGAAGACTGGTTCTGCTTCACCAGCTATCCCGGCTTCGACCCAGAGACCACCGGTACAGGAAGCTCTATGGGCCTCGACAAGGGCGTGTTCCCAACCTCAAAGAAGCTTGTCTTCGGTGCAAGCATTACCTTCTAAATAAATGTTCGGCTATAAACAATAAAACATACGATGAAACGTTATTATAAAACAATGTTATTGGCTTGTCTGGTGATGGGTGGCACCACTGCCTGCACCGACAACCTTGAGATCGAACAGCACGGTGTGCAGGATTACAACACCTATTATGATACCGACGAGCAGATCGAGGCAGGTGCCGTGGAGTGCTACCAGCAGGCTTTGTCTATAGGTCTGGGATCATTCACCAACAAGGCGCTGCTCGACGGCGACTTCTGGTGCGGTGGCGGCTCGCGTGGCGACAACGGCGGCTTCGAGCAGATGAACGAATACCGCTTCACGTCCGACCTCGGTGCCATCCTGTCGTGGTTCTCGGGCTTGTACAAAGGCATCAACCGCTGCAACATCATCCTCGACCGCGTGCCCGAAGGCAAATCGACCATTGGCGATCGTGCCCGTGCCGAGGCCAAGGTCTTCCGCGGACTCTTCTACTTCGAGTTGGCTTCCATGTGGGGTGATGTGCCCCTCGTCGATCATGTGCTTGCTCCTTCCGAGTATGCTCAGCCCAATGTTCCCCGCAGCGAAATCTACCAGTTCATCCAGAAGGACCTCTCCGAGGCCATCAGCTCCGGCAGACTCTATGAGAAGAAGAGCATCGATGGTGATGCCGACCAGTGGCGTGTGAGCAAGGCATTTGCCCAGGCTCTCCTTGGCAAGGCTTACCTCTGGGCTGGCGATGCAGCCCAGGCTGGCGCTCAGTTCGAACAGGTACTCAGCAACCCCAACTACGCCCTCTATGGTGGCCCAGGCCGTCCTGAAAGCGAGCGCTACGAGAATGTCATCCAGAATCGTGCCAAGAACAACTGCGAGAGCATCTTCGAAAGCCAGCAGTGCCTCGATCCCTCTAACTGGGTATTCACCACTGCAGGCTGTATGCTTCGTTGGCGTGCCCAATGGCTCGACTTCACGGAATTCCACTTCGGTGACGACGTCGATCACACATTCTCAAGCTATTTCTCAGGTCAGGACTATGGCTTCTACAACCCAACAGGCTCTCTTTACGCCGACTTCGTGAAGCTTGAAGGCGAAAACGGTCTCCGTCTCTGCCAGACCATGAAGACCTCGAAGCAGCTCTACGACGAACTGGGAATTAAGATTTCCGGCGTTTTATACGGCGTTGAGGATCTCTTCATGTGGAAGTGGCGTGCAGGCTCCGACACTCAGAACCCTGGCGGCTACGCACCCATGTCCTACACCAACAACTATCGTTGGATGCGTCTTGCTGAGGTCTATCTGCTTGCTGCCGAGGCTTTCGTTCAGTCGAACAACGGCAAGGCTACCGAGTATCTGAACTGCGTACGTCGTCGTGCTGGCGAGCCCGACCTGGCTTCCTGCACACTCGCCGACATCCAGATCGAGAAGCGCTGCGAGCTTTGCGGCGAAGGTGTTCGCTATCAGGACATCCAGCGCTGGGGCATCGCAAAGGATCTCCTTGCCAAGCAGGGCGAGAAGATTCCTTCCACCACTAAGGATGGCGTAATCTGGGATACCAAGGCCAACAACGACCCATCGAAGTACGGCTACAAGACCGGCAAGCATGAGCTCCTCCCCATCCCATTCAAGGAGGTTCAGCTGAACGAGAACATCAAGCAGAACCCAGGTTGGGAATAATCTCAACTAAGGGATTCTAAGGGATCTTAAAGGATTCTAAGGGATTTTAAGGGACGTATGTATCTTTAACCCAATTTCTACAAGGCAAAGGCATTGTCCCTTAAAATCCCAAAATATCCCTAAATTTTAGGGATTCTAAGGGATCTTAAAGGATTCTAAGGGATTTTAAGGGACGTATGTTTTTGAGTCCCATTCTCAACAAGGCAAAGGAAACGTCCCTTAATATCCCTTATTATCCCCAAATATCCCTAAATATCACTAAATATCCCTGAATATCCTTATTTATTCAAAAATAAATCAGTAAATCATGATAAAGTCATTGCTTATCCTTTCGACCCTGCTCATCTCGTCGATGGCAGCCGAAGCACAGCAGGCACTGTGGGGTGGCGCTCAGATCGTTTCGCCGGAAATCAACCCCGACTTCACCATCACCTTCCGCTATCGTGCTCCCAAGGCCAAGACCGTGCAGTTGACTGGCGAGTTCCTGCCTGAGCAGGTCATTCCCACGCAGAATGGTGGCGTTTGGGCCATCAATCCCCCAGTAGATATGAAGGAAGGCAAGGACGGCGTTTGGGAATACACCACCCCCACTCCTGTTCCTGCCGGATACTACACCTATACATTCACCGAAGATGGCATCCGCACCATCGACCCCGCCAACGTCTATATCAACCGCGACGTGGCCACTGTCACCAACCAGCTCATCGTCAGCCAGGAGAAGGATGACGAAGGCTACTACTACAACGTCAACGACGTGCCCCATGGCACCGTTCGCAAGATGTGGTATCACAGCAAGACCCTCGGCACCGACCGTCGTCTCACCGTCTATACCCCAGCCGGCTACGAGACTTCGGGCAAGAAGTACCCCGTCTTCTACCTCCTGCATGGTGCAGGTGGTGACGAAGAGGCTTGGTACACCCAGGGCCGTGCCACCCAGATCCTCGACAACCTCATCGCCGAGGGCAAGGCCGAGCCTATGATCCTCGTGATGACCAACGGCAATGCATGGGACACCGCTGCTCCTGGTGAGTCAGCTGCTGGCTTTGCTCAGCCCGGTGCACTCGGAGTAAGCCGTGAGGGCATTCCCGAGGCAGCCTTCGAGCTACACTTCCCCGAGGTGATGAGCTTCATCGAGAAGAACTTCCGCTGCAAGACCGACAAGAACTCGCGTGCCATCGCCGGCCTTTCGATGGGTGGTTTCCACTCGCAGGCCATCTCGCGCTACTACAACCAGAAGTTCGGCTACGTAGGCCTCTTCTCAGGTGCAACAGGTGGCGTGCAGGCCATGGGCAACCGTCCGGCACAGAGCCCCGTCTATACCCAGTTCGATGCCGACTTCGCCAAGCAGTTTGCCAAGGGCAAGCAGCCACGTCTCTACTTCATCGCCTGTGGCAAGACCGACTTCGTTCTCGGTGGTGTTCAGGCCCTGATGACCTACATGGACGAGCACAACTATCCTTACGTTTGGCGCGAGTCTGAGGGTGGTCACATCTGGCGCAACTGGCGTCGTTACCTCACCGAATATGCTCAAAAGATTTTTAAATAATTTTTCAAAAGGGCTTTGAAGGGTTATAAAAGGGGAGTAAAAAAGGAGTAAAAAGGACGTATGTATCTTGGTTCCCTTCTACTCCCATTCCCTACAAGGAGAAGGCATCGTCCCTTTTCTCCCCTCCTCATCAAGGAGAAGGCATCGTCCCTTTTTCTCCCCTTTTACTACTCTTTTACTCCCCTTTTACTACTATTAATATCATTATGAAAAAATATCTTCTTTTGGCAACAGCCCTGCTCATAGGCGGCACTGCCATGGCACAGCAGGCTCTCTGGGGCCGTGCTTCGGTCAAGTCTCCCGAAATCAACCCCGACCGCACCGTAACCTTCCGCATTTCCGCTCCCAAGGCCATCAAGGTAGAGGTGACCGGTGACTTCCTCCCCACCCAGAAGATCCAGACTCCCTTCGGCGAATTCGACGGCCCAGGCTTTGCCGAACTCAAGGAGGGCAAGGACGGCGTTTGGGAATACACCACCCCCGAGCCAGTAGCTCCCGAATTCTACAACTATACGTTCCGTGTGGATGGCCAGTCGATGGTCGATCCTTCCAACGTCTATGTCAACCGCGACGTGGCTTCGCTCACCAGCATCCTGCTCGTCGATGGCGATCCCATCGTTGACCTCTACAAGGTGTGCAACGTTCCCCACGGCACCGTCAGCAAGATCTGGTATCACTCCGACCACGAGGGCATCGACCGCCGTATGACCGTCTATACCCCAGCAGGTTACGAGACTTCCGGCAAGCGTTATCCCGTCCTCTACCTGCTCCATGGCATCGGTGGCGACGAGGAGGCTTGGTACACCCAGGGCCGCGCTTCGCAGATCCTCGACAACCTCATCGCCCAGGGCAAGGCTGAACCCATGATCGTCGTGATGACCAACGGCAACATCTCGCAGCACGCTGCTCCCGGCGAAGGCCCCGAAGGCATGAAGTCGCCCAACATGCAGCTGCCCAAGACCATGGAAGGAACCTTCGAGACCTGCTTCCCCGAGATCGTACGTTTCATCGACAAGACCTATCGCACCAAGGCCCAGAAGAAGTTCCGCGCCATCGCAGGTCTTTCGATGGGTGGCTTCCACAGCTGCCACATCTCCAAGCAGTATCCCACGATGTTCAACTACGTAGGCCTCTTCTCAGCTGCCATCAGCCGCGAGAACCCCGGTGAGACCGACATCTACAAGAACTTCGACGAGAAGCTCGCCACGCTGTTCGCTCCCAAGAACCGTCCCGCCCTCTACTACATCGCCATCGGCAAGACCGACTTCCTCTATCAGGACAACCAGAACCTGCGCAAGAAGATGGACGACAATGGCTATCCTTACGTCTATGTTGAAACCGAAGGCGGTCACATCTGGCGCAACTGGCGCTACTACCTCGCCGACTTCTGTCCTCGCCTCTTCAAGTAATTCATTAAGGGTTATTAAAAAGTAATAAAAGAGTAGTAAAAGAGTAGTAAAAGGGACGAATGTTCTTTGGGTCCCTCCTCATCAAGGCGCTTCTCTCGGACGTGACCGAACGGAAACAAGGTATCGTCCCTTTTTCTCCCCTTTTACTCCCTTTTTACTCCCCTTTTACTCCAAAAATAATCATGAAGAAAGCGATATTAACCCTCTCGGCCGTGATCCTCGCCACCCTGGGCACCCAGGCACAGCAGGCCCTGTTCGGCGGCAGCAGCATCGTGTCGCCCGAGATTCACCCCGACAACACCGTCACCTTCCGTCTCTATGCCCCCAAGGCCGTGAGCGTCAAGGTCAGTGGCGACTTCCTGCCCGAGCAGCTCATCGACACCCCGCAGGGCAAATGGGCTGTCAGCGTGCCTGCCGACCTCAAGGAAGGCAAGGACGGCGTGTGGGAATACACCACGCCCGAACCCCTCGAAGCCAACTACTACTGCTACAACTTCGTGGTCGATGGTCAGAAGCAGCTCGACCTGCAGAACGTCTTTGTCAATCGTGACGTCAAGACGCTCACCAACTACTTCATCATCACCCGCGAGGCAGGCGACCAGGGCGACCTCTTCTCGGTCAACGACGTACCCCACGGCACCGTTCGCAAGTGCTGGTACGACAGCCCCTCGCTCGGCATGAAGCGTCGTCTCACCATCTATACCCCAGCCGGCTACGAGACTTCGAGCAAGAAGTATCCCGTCTTCTACCTCCTCCATGGTAGTGGTGGCGACGAAGAGGCATGGTACACCCAGGGCCGCGTCACCCAGGTCCTCGACAACCTCATCGCCACTGGCAAGGCCGAGCCGATGATCGTCGTGATGACCAACGGCAATGCCTACGAGACCTCAGCTCCCGGCGAGCAGGCCGGAGGCTTCCGTCAGCCCGAAATGGTGATGGGTGGTGTCAAGCCAGGAATGAAGGAGGCAGCCTTCGAGCTGTCGTTCCCCGACGTGCGTCGCTATGTCGAGAAGAACTTCCGCACCATCAACGACAAGCGTCATCGCGCCATTGCCGGTCTCTCGATGGGTTCGTTCCACTCCGAGCATATCTCCAAATACTATGCCGGTGAGTACGGCTACATAGGACTCTTCTCCGGTGCCAGCGCAGGCGATGGTCGTCGCGGCAAGGACGAACCAGGCGGCAGCCCCGTCTATGCCAACTTCGACAAGCAGATGGCCAACCTCTTCGCCCCCAAGAACCGCCCCTACCTCTACTATGTGGCTATCGGCAAGACCGACTTCCTCAAGCAGGGCAACGACGGCTTCCTCCGCTATATGGACGAAAAGGGCTACCCCTACACCTATCGCGAGACCGAAGGTGGTCACATCTGGCGCAATTGGCGAACCTATTTCATCGAATTCACGCAAAAAATATTTAAATGATCATGAAAAAACTAATTGTCGCAGTCGCCGCTGTCGCTTTGCTCGCCAGCTGCGGAAAAAAGGAACTCAAATTGAACGAGAACAACATTGACCAGATCGTAGCTGCCATGACGCTCGAAGAGAAGGCCGCACTCGTTACCGGAGTAGGTATGGACTCGGGCGAAGAAGGTCTCTCAGCTACCATCGGCGCACAGGCCGAACTCGTGCCTGGTGCCGCCGGATCGACCCACGCCATCGCACGCCTTGGCATCCCAGCCACGGTGCTCGCCGACGGCCCTGCAGGTCTCCGCATCAACCCCACTCGCGAGGGTGACGACCAGACCTACTACTGCACCCACTTCCCCATCGGAACCCTGCTCGCCAGCACCTGGAACCAGCAGCTCGTCGAGGAGGTAGGCAAAGCCATGGGCAACGAAGTGCTCGAGTATGGTGCCGACGTATTGCTCGCTCCTGCCGAGAACATCCATCGTAACCCGCTCAATGGCCGCAACTTCGAGTATTTCAGCGAGGATCCCCTCGTAGCAGGTAAGACTGCCGCTGCCTACGTGCGTGGCGTACAGACCAACGGTGTTGGTACTTCGGTGAAGCACTTCGCCTTCAACAACCAGGAGACCAACCGCACCGGCAACAATGCCATCATCTCCACCCGCGCCATCCGCGAGATCTACCTCAAGCCCTTCGAGATCACCGTCAACGAGTCCGACCCCTGGACCATCATGACCTCCTACAACAAGATCAACGGCACCTACACCTCCGAGAGCGAGGATCTCGTCGAGACCATCCTTCGTGGTGACTGGGGCTACAAGGGCGTAGTGATGACCGACTGGTTCGGTGGCAAGGATGCTACCGCTCAGATGCATGCCGGCAACGACATGCTGCAGCCAGGCCGTCCCAGCCAGTATCATCAGATCATCGACGATGCTACTGCTGGCAAGCTCGATATGAAGGACCTCGACCGCAACGTGAAGCGCATCCTTCAGTTCATCGTTCGCACCCCACGCTTCAAGGGTTATCAGTACAGCAACAAGCCCGACCTCGAGGCTCATGCTGCCGTCACCCGTCAGAGCGCAAGCGAAGGTATGGTACTGCTCGAGAACCGTCGTCAGACGCTGCCCCTCTCGTCCAACGTCAAGAACGCTGCCCTCTTCGGCATCACCTCCTACGACTTCATCGCAGGAGGCACAGGTTCGGGCAACGTCAATCGCGCCTACACCGTTTCGCTGCTCGATGGCCTCAAGAACGTAGGCATCAGCACCGACGCCAAGATTGAGAAGCTCTATGTCGATTATAAGGCAAAGGTCGAGGCCGACAAGGCCGCTGCCGCTGCTGCCAATCCCGAGCAGAACGCTTTGGCCGCATTCCTTCCCCAGCCGCTTCCCGCCGAGATCATCCCATCGGCTGCCGACATCGCTGCTGCCGTGAAGGCCAACGACGTGGCCATCATCACCCTCGGCCGCATCTCGGGTGAGTTCCTCGATCGCACCGTGGCCAACTTCAACCTCTCTGCCGAGGAGCTGAAGCTCATCCAGACCGTGTCGCGCGCCTTCCAGGCTGCCGGCAAGAAGGTCGTTGTCGTGCTCAACATCGGTGGCGTCATCGAGACAGCCTCCTGGAAGAACATCCCCGACGCTGTGCTTCTCGCATGGCAGGCAGGTCAGGAAGGCGGCAACTCGGTAGCCGACGTCCTCACCGGCAAGGTAAGTCCTTCAGGCAAGCTCCCGATGACTTGGCCAATCAACTTCGCCGATCATGCTTCGAGCAAGAACTTCCCACGTGCCGAGCAGTTCAAGCTCGACCTCAGCACCTTCATGGGCAAGGAGGCCGAGAAGCAGGCTCCACGCGAGACCTACGACTACACCAACTATCGCGAAGGCATCTATGTGGGCTATCGCTGGTTCGACAAGGAGAACATGAAGGTCAGCTATCCATTCGGCTACGGTCTCTCCTACACCACCTTCGAGTATAGCAATCCACAGGTCAAGGTCGATGGCAAGAATGTGGTTGTCACTGTCGATGTCAAGAACACCGGCAAGGCCAGCGCCAAGGAAGTTGTCGAACTCTACGTATCTGCTCCCGCAGGTGCTCTCGACAAGCCCGTGCAGGAACTCAAGGCATTTGCCAAGACTGCAGCCCTCGCTCCCGGCGCATCCGAGACGGTTACCCTCAAGTTCTGCACCGACGACCTCGCTTCGTTCGACGAGGCTCAGTCCGCTTGGGTAGTTGACGCAGGTACCTACAAGATTATGGTAGGTGCTTCGAGCCGCGACATCCGCGCCAATGCCACTGTCGATGTAGAGGCTTCAACCCGCAAAGTTAACGATGTGCTCAAGACTGTACCGTTCATTGATTAAAATGGTTAGTTGAATTAATAATGTGTGTTTCGGTGTGTCGATGGTCCGTCGAGGATAATCGACACACCTTTTTTATTACGCGAACTATCCTGATTTTTATATTTTATTTTTTATAATTTTATTTTTTCCCGAAACCGAGTTTCAAGTCATTAAAATCAAAGGCGCGACACCATACGATGCCGCGCCTTAGGTTTTATTGGATAGAGCGAGTAAGGGCTGAGGTGGTTGATGCGTCAGATAAATAATTTAACCATACAAATGAACATTAGTTATATTAGATTACCAATTTTGATTCCAAGATACAAACATGCAAATGAAAAAATGACATCAACAAATGTTATAATGCTCCAAATCCTTTTCCATGAAGCATCCTTTTTTTCGTATTTATTGAAGTATTTACGGTATTGTGATTCTTGAAACAATGTGTCATCAATAATAAATACGATTATTGATATAATACCTACCGAGATAACTGCTGAAATAGAAAGCCTTACTCCATGACTCTCGATAAAACGAGCTAAAGGGAAACCTAAAAGAGTATATTTACAAAACAATAAACCCTTCATCGCCATTTTTGCATAATAAACAGCGAGACCAAAATCCCTTTTTCTTTCATAAATATCACGTCTGAGTTTGGGATCCTTCATAGATTTCGTGCGCCATTTTTTCGGGATTAAAGGTGTTAATAGTTTATCACATAAAAAATCTACACATAACCCAAAACTGCAATGAAATCTCCAATGAATGTAAAAATTAGCGTAAAAGAAATTTGTATCTTTCATATTGTTAACAGCTTTAATACAGCTTCGCCAAGCCATGACACGACGGACAGGCTTTGTCGATGCTTTTTACTATGTCGGATAGCAGGCGAGTTCATAGTATTTCGCTGCAAATATATGTATTATTTTTGTTACTTCAATCTATTTGGCCTGTTTTTTTCATTATTTTCGCGTCAAAGGTGCAAATCGTCTTCGCGAAATAGATTTCCGAATTTGTTGAAGATGTCGCGCCTTCGATTATGGAGAATAGAGCGAGAAAGGGCAGACTATTATATGCTATGATGTGAGAAATGATCAAGTTTATTCAGGGTAAGAAACTCATTTCACCACAACTTTCACACTCTTCCCACCCATCCTGATGATGACGGTAGTGCCGGATGAGAGATGTTTGGTGATGTCAGTGGCTTCGCTTGGAGTGGTGGCCGAGCCGATGAACTTGCCATCGATGGAATAGATGTCGATGCGGTCGGATGGAGATGTGTATTCGAGGGTTTCGATGGATTGACCATCCAAGGGAACGATGTCCTTGAAGTTCTTCCAAGGCACAGCCGCTTTGTAGGCATCGACTGAACCTGCGGGCACATGAAGTGTCGCATAATCGTTAGGGCTACGGTTGAAAGCATCACTATGTGTCGAAGGAACATTTTCGGCATAGCAATAGACATCTAGAAGCGTCAAGCATAATCCGAATGCCCCTTCTCCAATTGATGTCACGCCACCGGGGATGGTTATGGAGGTCAGGTTGTAACAGAAAAGGAAAGTGTTAGGTTCAATCGTCGTCAAGCTGTCGGGGATATTGACGGAGGTTAGGCCGAGACAGAAGTTGAAAGCAGATTCTCCTATCGTGGTCACACTGTTGGGAATGGTGATGGAGGTTAGGCTGGCACATTCATTAAAAGCATAACTTCCAATTGATTTCACGCAGTTGCCAAGGTCGATAGAGGTTATCCTACAGCGTGAGAAAGCACGATCTCCAATCTTCTCCACATTATTGGGCATCGTGATGGAGGTCAGGCTGGTACACTCTTCGAAAACGGAGACACCAATTGAAGTCACGCTATTGCCAAGGTCAATAGATTCCAGGCTTTGACAATGGAAGAAAGCACGATCTCCAATCTCCTCCAAGCTATTGGGAATGGTAATGGACGTCAGGCTGGTACACTCTTCGAAAACGGAGACACCAATTGAAATCAGGCTGTTGCCAAGGTCAATAGATGCCAGGCTTTGACAATGGAAGAAAGCTTGACCTCCAATCTTCTCCACATTATTGGGCATCGTGATGGTGGTCAGGCTGGTACATTCTTCGAAAACGGAGACACCAATTGAAGTCACGCTATTTGGAATGGCAATCGATGTCAAACTGCCGCAATTGTAGAATGCACCGTATTCTATCGATGTCACACTGTTGGGGATGGTGACCGAGGTCAGGTTGGGACAATACCAGAAAGAACCCTGTCTAATTAAACTCACGCTATTGGGGATGGTGACCGAAGTCAGTTCGATACTGCTCTTGAAAGCCCACTCTGCTATGGATGTTACGCTGTAGTCAACTCCATCATAATTCACTGTGGCTGGAATATCCACACTTCCGGAATACATGTTGGGGTTGAACGTTACTTCGGCTTCCTTGATATCTTCCATCAAATTATAATAGATGCCATCGATTTCAACAGCATCGGCAAATGCTACCATAGGCAGCAAAACTGTCAGAAGGGGAAGGATGTACTTTTTCATAATAGAATATTTTATTTCGCTGCAAATATATGTATTATTTTTATTTCTTCAATCTATTTGGCCAGTTTTTTTCATTATTTTCGCGTCAAATGTGCAAATCGTTTTCGCAAAATCGATTTCCAAATTTGTTGAAGAGAAAGGGCTGACGTTTTAAGTGAATTGGTTATCGCTTTAATTTATTTTTCGAGTGCAAAGTTACAAATAATTTTTTAAATAACAGGGGACATTTTAAAAAAATGAGTTTACTGATTCATTTTCATAAGCCGTTGAAAAACAAACAAAAAAGATACGAGCAAATTATAAATTTTCAACGGACGAAAAATGAGGTGGGGACATTGCTACATAAGTGAGGCAAGTTCTGTAGCGAAAGGAGATTTTGATTCAAGTATCTTCTTTCTCAAGCGTTGCTGGCGCTTCTGCAACACTTCTTGAGATTCGATATGCTGGGGAAGGATCTCAGCAAAGAGAGATTTCAAGGTGTTGCTTACTCATATTTATAAAACGAACAAATCGGTCGTTTATTGCATGGCCAGCCATCAATTTAAAAAGGGAGAAGGGTGAATGTATAGAAAAGTACCATAGGCGCTACTAGGTTAAACTTCTCTATACGACAAAAGACAATTTATAGCATATCTATGTTATTTGACCAATACGAGACGTGACTTTCCACCTTGCTGAACGATATTGAGTCCCTTGCCAAGCGAAGACTGGCGATGACCCATCATGTCGTAAATAGCATCGGAACTTGTATTGCCAATCTTGTTCAGGCTATTGGGATCCTTGACGGTCTTTTCATCGATGGTGTTGATATGCCCGATGAACATCACTTTATCACAGCTATTGTCCTCGATGGTGAAATAGAACGGGTGATCGATGGTCAAATACTTTATTTCTTCGGGATGAATACCCGACTCAATTTCTATAACGGTAGCGGCCGATGCTACAACACCTTTCTCGTCCACTGCTAGATGGGACAACTGCTTGATCGTCGACACAAATAATGAGCCGTCAGCCATGCCGCTAAGGTCGGCACTCACGAAAACTTCGTCCATGCCCATCTCCTGTAAGGTTTCATTCAATAGAAATTCAGCATCGGTTGTGAAGCGAGGTAATCGCAAAATTACGCGATATTCACTACTGAATGCCTGTTTTGCCTGTGTATAGATGGCATTGTCGAAAGCTGTATCGTCTGTCGGGGCGAAGAAGGTCATCGAAAACCTGTGATCGTGGCCAAACCATAGGCGTACTGCCTTGAAACCCTCTACCTCGGCATAATCCAGATGGTAATCGAAATACATCATGGGCACGTTTTTCACATCATCGGAAGATGTGTAGAAAGGCATCTCCTTTGTGTCCTCAATAGAGGCTCCATCTTGCCAGCTTGCCTTGAAATAGAGAGTATTGACCAGCAACATGAGCAGCTCCTCACTCGGCTGGATATTCAGCGAGGGAATTGTCCCATGCGTCTTATCCTTCACCCAGGCATCGACCGCAGCCATGCTTTCGGGAAGGGCAAGGTCAAGCTGGCAGAAGTCGGCTCGATAACAGATGCCCAATGTGTCGATGTACTTGTCGTGGCAGGTAATAAAGTCATCGGCCCAGAAACTGTTGGCGAGCTCCAAAACGGGCTTTTCTCCTTCCCCCCATTCGTTTTCATTCCATTCGCAGGGTTTCAAAAGGTCGTCGATCAGCTGACTGTTGTAGTCGGCGAGGCCCCGGAAATCGTCGGGGAGATAGAGTGCCTTGTTGATGCAATTCAAAGTGGTTGAGTTGGCTCCCTGCTGGAGCATTCCCACGGCGAACCATGCCGAGAGCGGTGAGATGACTACATTGGTAGGTTCGTCGGCTTCCGAAGAATGCTTTTCGAACCTTTGATAAATGTCGAACGAGAACTGCTGATATGCAGCAGAGCAATCGGCTACCGTTTTTTCTGTGCCGTCGGACAGGTTAGCTCCTATCGCACTGGCAGAGATAAGGGAAAGAAACAAAAGAACTGGTTTCATAATGATGTTACTAAAGGGTTAGACATCTTTACCAAGACGTGGCAAAGATACAAAATAAATCTGAAAATAACACATCTTTTGGTGGAATTTTTATAATAAAGGATACTTTTGACCATTATTTTAGGCAAAATCGTTGATTTCTCATTCCTTTTCAGAGGCAAATTGTCTTCGCGAAATCGATTTCCAAATCCCCTTATATCGATGGCGTGATTATCAGTCGCCATGTTCCATCTTTCTCAACTCGCTGTATAAAACCTTTAGTGGTCAATTGTTTCAACTGCTTATTTATTGCTGCGACGTTGATGCCCACTTCATCAGACAGTTTCTGGATGGTAATGTCTGGAATCGCAGACATAAGGTTGAGAATCTTGCTCGTTGAATTACTACGGAAAATCACACGTTCTCCATCAAACCACCATACATTATCGCCTCTTTCGGTAAGGAAACGAATGTCTTGTACCTTATCCATAGCAATAGTTAATTTGCAAGATTTTACGGCCAAAGGTATATAACATCTACCTTTTAACGCATTTTTTTGCAATATTTGTCGTTTATTTGTGGTGCAAAGATAAGGGATTTATTCGAGACTACCAAAACTTTTTCCATTTTTCTTTATATTTAGCACCAAAGGCGCAGCCTCACACGATGCCGCGCCTTCGGTTTCAGTGGATAGAACGAGAAAGGAGTGATTCTTCTTTGCTTTGACGTGAGAAATGGTCAAGTTAAATAAGGGTAACGATAACTTTATTCCGGCCAACCGAAATAAGGAGGTGCCTGAAACCCGTAGAATACTTGATTGCTACTATCCGTTTTTAAGCTCCATAAGCTCAAATAACGTTCACTATTCCTCCAAATGGCATGATGAACAATACAAGTAGAATCATTTAGTAATTTTTGGATTCTATATACTTCTTGACATTCCACCAATTTGACTTCGTCGGCGAAAGGATCTTGTTCTATAAAATCTACAACTACGAATTCCCAATGAGGGTAACCATATTCTTTTGACCATATATAACCATAATGTGCAAGATCTGTCCAGCTATATTTAGGGCTGCCCTCTTTTGAATATACGCTGTCCATGCTAACTCCAACATATTTTGACTCTTTATATGGAATGTATCCATATAACCTACAAAAGCCCTTATGTATATTACCATCATTATAGATGGAATCATGATTCCCATCGCATGTAAACAAAGACTTTTCCTTTTCGTATTCTAAAGAATCAAATAGATAACCTAAGTTCATGCTTTTGGGAATTGCGTATGGATCCACTATCTCTTTCTTGCAAGAAAAAGATAGAATCACGAAAAGACAAAGTATTAATTTCTTCATATTTATAGATTTATTCATGAAAATAACCTGTACCGACTCTTGACACGTATCCTCCGTCGAACCGATACATGCCCAGATGCCCGTCCCTCATGACCAGATTCCCGAGGTAATCGGTCGTGTCCCGTGTCACAGAGCCGCCGATGCCTGACAACTTATGGACTGTGCGCAGCTTTGTTATTGTTTTCATAGCAAATATCGATATTTGTTATGAATTATACAAAAGTAATGCACAAAAGGACCCTAATCACCAAAGTTGTTATTTCCAATCTTTAGGACAATCCAATAAACTAGGATGTGGACCTTCCAACATCCGCCCTCCCTCATTGCTACCTACTACTATAATATTAGAGACTTTGTCAGAGTAACAGATAAAGATCTTTGAAAAATCTGGACCGCCCCACGGTTTTGGATGCTTCATATTCTTTAGCAGTGTAAAACGGTTACCATATAAGAGTGCGACACACTTGTAGGCTTTGGTCATCTCAATCGGAATCCCAATTGAATTGGCCATTTGCTTTTGTGCCATTCCAATATGGAAAGGCCCGATGGGAAACGATCCTTTTGAAATATAAGCATCGCCTAAATGCAGCAATCTGTTTTCGAGATCACCCTCAAAACGTATTGCATCTCCTTTCTTTCTCAAATAAACCTCATAAGGCGCCTCAAAGTCATTCCAGTCGTCACCATAAAAACGATATTGTGGATACGATTTTCTTAATGAATCTTCCTTGAAGATAATATCATGGAACATACGTTCGTCATCAGTAATCAAGATGAGGGTATCTTCATAACTGGCGACAGCCATTATTCTTTCATTATGGCACTCAAAAGTATGATATGGGGCTACAGAAAGAGTCTTGACTTTTATAGGATTTTCTATAATTCCATAAACCGCATCAAAAAGGGTATCATCCTCTATGAGAGCACACGATTCTATGATGGTATCAGCTACCATTGCATCATTCGTGGACTCTTCAGTATCAGTAGGAGTCCGTTTCTGAATACAAGAAAAAAACAATAAGGAAACGATAAAGAATAAAAGTTTTTTCATATTTAATCTATTGTTCAACAATATTCCTTGACAGGATTTGTGAAAAACCAAGAAATATCGTAGTCTTTCATTGATCCTCAGCTTTGTATTTGCGTGTAAGATATAGTGTCAATGTATCTTTATATCTCACGCTATCGTTACTATCTTTATAAAGATGATAACATAAATAGTACTTGAGAGTATCTTTGACAGGAATTGGATGTCTGGAATTACTATAAATTACGGCAATGGTTGAGTCTTTCAAATGAGTAAAATGAGAACCTTGCGATTCGTTCTCAAATACATCCCAAATATAATAATAATCACGGCGAATATCCTTTAATTGAGGAATATTAATCACAGCTTGCCAAAATGATTCTGTAGAATCTACCAATAATGAATCGGGGTTTTTATTATTACTATACCACCTCCATTCCGCAAACGCATAATTTGGTTGCAGGCACAATGTATCTGAAGTATTGATATACTCCATTTCATATTCCCACAGAAATACACCTCTTTCCTTTGACTCGCTAATAGTTTCACTGAAATCCCCATAGATCTTTTCGTCATAATAGTCAAGTATTTCATATTCAATGAACTTATATAACCCTATCACAGAAGATACAATAATAATGAAAAACAAAATAAGCAGTATTATTTTGAAAAGAAGTCTTTGATTGAATCCCATAGTCATTTAAATTAATTATTTCATTTTGGTCTCCCTAATGCCAATAAGGCGCTCTTTAATACAGCTTCGCTAAGCCATGACACGACGGGCTGGCTTTGTCGATGTTTTTTACCATGTCGGACAGCAGGCGAGTTCATAGTATTTCGCTGCAAATATATGTATTATTTTTGTTTCTTCAATCTTATTGGCCTGTTTTTTTCACTATTTTCGCGTCAAAGGTGCAAATCGTCTTCGCGAAATCGATTTCCAAATCAGTTCGTTTACGTGTCTTGTCTGCAAAATGAATCATTTTTATATTTTATTTTTTATAATTTTATTTTTTTATTTTTCAGAAACGAAATTCTATTCAGGAACACAGCCGAACAATAGACGCAAAATTGCATTAAATACTCTGTCGGCCGTGAGAGTATTTTCGCAGTTGTGGCGCATACTCTGTCGCCCGTCAGAGTATTCCATCTTATCGTATCGGGAACTCTGTCGGCCGTGAGAGTATTCCATCCCGTGGCATCGCATACTTTGTCGGCCGTCACAATATTTGCGCAAATTGCGGAAGTACTCTGTCGGCCGTTGTAGTATTTCCGCAGATGTAGATGGTACTTTGTCGGCCGTTGGAGTACTCCATCCTGTAGCATCGGATACCCTGTCGGCCGTTGGAGTATTCCATCTTGCAGCATAGAGAACTGTGTCGGCCGTTGGAGTATTCCATCCCATAGCGTCGAGAACTCTGCCGGCCGTCACGATACTTGCGCGAAATGAGGAAGCATTCTGTCGGCCGTCAGAGTGCTTGCTCTTACAGCATAATGCATCGTGACGCGCGACAGAGTGCTTGATGACATAGAAGACGATGTATCCGAAATTGTAACCTGCTTTCCGAGCAGTGACGTCCTCTAATCCGAAAGCACAATTCCCCATTTCCAATCGTGGCTTGTCTGCCTACGTTCGTAGGCGTACAACTTTCTGCACGAAATTGTGCGCTTATGTTCGTAGATGTACAATATTCCGCAGGAAATGGTGCGTCAACGTTCGTAGAAGGACATGATCCGATGGCAACATATCCCTCAACGTTCGCGGAAGGACATCATTCGATAGCAATATGTCCCTCAACGTTCGCAGAGGGACATCATTCGATAGCGGTATGTCCCTCAACGTTCGCAGAGGGACATGATCCGATAGCGGCAAATCCCCCAACGTTCGCAGAGGGACATCATTCGATAGCAATATGTCCCTCAACGTTCGTAGAGGGACATCATTCGATAGCGTCATGTCCCCCAACGTTCGCAGAGGGACATCATTCGATAGCGGTATGTCCCTCAACGTTCGCGGAAGGACATAATCCGATGGCGGCATGTCCTCCGACGTTCGTTTGAGGACATGGTTCAGCATAATAGCCATCCGGATCCCGATTCTATTATCCCAGGGTTGAGAATTAGCGTTTCTTTTCGAGTGGTCTTTGACGACAAGAAAAATTTAATTTTTTTTTCATTAAATAATTGTCGAGCCAATTCATTCGTAGATCGCCGTGGCGCCCTGGCGCTTCACTTCGACACGGGACTTGAAGAGGGAGCGGAGCTGGTCGGGGGAAAGCGAGGGACGAGGGGCAAAGGACGAAGAAGCGGCGTAGGTGCGGAGGCTATAGAGCATCTGCTGGAGTTCTGGGCTGTCGGCACCCTTCGAGAGCAGGTCGATGGACGAGAAGAGCAGACGCCCCTCTCCCACCTTGGCTTCGAACACCGTGCAGAGACGACGGTTGTGCATAAAGTTATCGACACTCTCGACAATGGGCGAAACGGACTGCTGCAGCGAATCGATGTCAAGCACCGTGCTGCGCTTGGCGAGACGCCACCACTGCCAGCTGCCGAAACTCTCGGTGGGGAACTGTGCCAGGGCAGGATGCGCGGGATTGCAGAGCAAGCCCATAGTGCCCGCCTGCTTGGGGAAGTGGACGGGACTCCAGAACACCGGCACAAACTTGCCCTCAAGGCCTTCGAGCGAACCGAGCACAGGCGAAAGGATGACCGTGCCACCCTTGGCCAGGACGGCTTCGGCTTCCTTCAGACTAGCGGTGATGCACACGTCGTCGGTGACCTCAGGCACATCGGGATAAACCCAGAGGGGCCACTCGTTGCACCACTCGCTTTCGCTCACTGCCAGACGCAAGGTGAGCCGGCTTGCGGCCTTGATGCCGGAAAGGCTCAGACGCAGGCTGTCGATGCGCGTGACGTCGCCATTGGCCACTTCGACCAACGCCTTCGACCCCTGCTGCAGCATATTGCCATCGGCACCGAGCAGCGACCAGTGCAGTTCGCGACCTACCAGCGCCTGACCGGAATAGTTGGCCAACTGAAGATCGACAAGCAGAGGTTCGCTGGCGCGATAGACGGCCTTGTCGAAACTGGCAAGCGGAACGACGGGCGCACAGAACTGACGGAACCACGACGGCTCGACCACGTGCTTCGACTCCCAGAACGCATTGACCAGACCCACGAGGGCCGTGCCCTGGCCGGGGAAGTCCTGCAGACCAAGCAACTGATAGCCCGAGATGCCGCGCGTCTTCATCGCACGCTCGATCTCCTCCTTATAGAGCAGCGCAGCCAGATGGCCCGATGCCTGGAGCCAGTCCTCGGCACGGTCGAGCAGGCCTTTCTGCTCGAGGTCAGCACGCACTGCCTTCAGGTTGAGCGGGTCGAGCGAACCCGTGTAGCAGTCAATCTCCTTGATGTCGGGATAGACCGAATACTGTCCGATCTCGTGGGTGATGATGGGCACCGCGATGCCCTCGGTCGAGGCATTGTAGTTGCGGTTGAATGCTGGCGGTTCGGCATCGAAGACACCCTGTCCGCGCACCCATCCGCGGTCGGTCCATTGGGTGACGAAGTACTGGTCCTCGGGCTCGGGATGGCCACCATGGCCCTTCTCGAAGGTGAACGAGGTGGTGGTGTAGAGATGGCGCGGATCGCGCACCTTCATCTCGGCGACGAAGGCATTGAGGAAGTCGAAGTCGTACTGCAACTCGTTGCCCACACTGAGCAGGCAGAGCGACGGATGATTGCCGTAGTTGCGGACGATGCTCTCGTATTCGTGACGCAGGAAGTCATAGACCGTGCTGTCGCTGCCCAGGTTGGTGGCCCAGATGGGCAACTCCACACCGAGATAGAAGCCCATCTCGTCGGCCACCTCGAAGGCGGCATTGGGCGGACACCACGAATGGAAACGCAGATGATTGAGTCCCCATTCCCTGGCTGTCTCGAACACCTTCTGCCAACCTGCCTTGTCGGTGGGCGGACAGCCCGTGAGCGGGAAGATGCAGCATTCGAGCGCACCGCGCAGGAAGACGGGTTCGCCATTGACGAGCAGTTTGCCATCGCGCGTACCGACCTGGCGAAGGCCAATGTTGACCATCGTCTCGGTGATGTCTCCCTTGGTCTCCATACTTGCCCCGACAACAAGCAAGTCGGGATGCGCCTCGGACCAGCGCGGGGCGTGGGCGGGCAGATTGCAGCTCAAGGTGAGCGTAGTAGTGCCTGGCTCAAACGTCTCCTGCACGGGCGAGGACGGCCACATCTCGGACCCCTGCCCCTTGGGCGAAGTGATGAGCATCAGATAAGCATCCTGAAACTCGGATGTGTGGTTGGTGACAGTGAGCACCACATCGAGACGCTTGAGCGTGGGGTCGGGATAGACCTCCATCCTGTCGATGCTGACTTCGGGCAGGGCACGCAGCTCCATCTTGCCCAGGATGCCATTCCACTTGACCTGCGTGGCATCGGTGTAGGAATGGCAGAGTTCATCGACCGAGATGTCGTACTGCTTGCGGTTATCGACACGAACCTGGATGGTGTGCCGGCCTGCAGCAAGCCCTCGCGGCAAGGCGTAACGATGGGGCGTCGCGAGGCTCTCGTCGGTGTAGTCGAGTGCCTCGACTGGCTGACCATCGATGAGGACGGTGCTCTTCCAAAGCACACGTTCGAGGACGAGTTCCAACGGCTTGTCGGCCATCTTCTTCTTCACTTCGAACGAACGGGTGTAATAGGCCTCACCCACGAAACTGTGACGGCGCGTGAGACGCAGGACCTGCGGCTTCTCGAGACGTGGCTGCAGCGTGTCGGCCGTGCCGATGCCTGCCATATCGGTGGTACCGGGCAACTGGATGGACTGCGGCGCTGCGTCGGGACTATCGAGGCGCACCTGCCACTCTCCACTCAGATCGACGACAAAGTCTTCTGGGCGGGTGCAGGAGATGAGGAGGGAGGTGGCGAGGAGCAAAGATAGGGATAGGAGTTTCTTGAACATTTTTTTAGGGATTATTAGGGATATTTGGGGATATTAAGGGATATTTGGGGACGATAGTATCTCTTAATAGGGATATTTAGGGATACTTGGTGATATTTAGGGATATTAAGGGACGTTTCCTTTGCCTTGTAGAGAATGGGACTCAAAAACATACGTCCCTAAAAATCCCTTAGAATCCCTTAAAATCCCTTAGAATCCTTAAGATGCCCTTATTATCCCTTATTATCCCTTAATATCATTCAACTTCAAAGCTGACCTCGGCGGATTTGAGCAGCGGGGAAGAGAAGCGGACGGTGACGCGGCCTGTTTCGCCCACACTGCCCACATAGGCCAGGAGGCGACCCATATAGACACGCTGGAGGTTGTCGCGATAGTTGCCCATATCGCTGTTGTCGGAGCCTTCGAGACCTAAGAGGCGGGCAGGACCTTCGACTTCGCAGCGGATGTTGTTGTCGGCAAGTTTCACCACGATGCCGTTCTCGTCGAGCACTTCGACCGTGATATGCGCCACACGACGATCGGCACCGATCACTTCCTTATCGACCGAAGCACGAATCTGATAGGGACGGCCGGAACTGTGGATGACGTAGGATGCCTGCACATTGCCCTGGGCATCGCAGCCTTCGGCACGAAGTTCGCCGGGAGCATAAGGCACATCCCAGAAGATGATGCCCTCCTCGTCGTCGAAAGGCTTCAGGGCGCCCACCTCGCTGCCATTGAGGAGAAGACGCGCCTGCGCACAGTTGGTGTAGCAGAACACGCGGATGGTCTTGCCTTCGTCGTAGTTCCAGATGTCGGGAGCATCCTGGGTGAGGAATTCGCGCGGAGGACGATTGTTGCCCCAGCGGCGAGGCTCACGTTTTTCGAACGTACCGATGTAGCAGACAGGCTGTTCGCACCAAAGGGCAGCACGGAAATATCCGCGTGGCTTGGGGAACGAACCGAAGTCGAGCAGACCCGTGTGCAGGCCGCGCGAAGGCCAGCGTCCCGATTCGCCCAGGTAGTCGGTACCCGTCCAGATGAACTGGCCGAAGATGAAGTCCTTGTCGCGCACCGCCTTCCAGGCACTGTAGCCCGTGCCGTTCTCCGAACCGTAGATGACACGGTCGGGATAGGTGGCGTGGTCCTCGTCGTAACGATTCTCGGTGTAGTTGTAGCCCACCACATCGACAGCCTCGGGATATTCGGTCTCATTGCTCATCACCACACCCGCAAGGGCTCCGGTGACGGGACGGCTGGTATCGACACTGCGCACACAGGCGGCGAGGCGCTTGGCAATCTTACCGATGCGCTCGGCATTGGGACGCGATGGATCGTAGCCACCGAACATCGGCTGGTTGATGGCCGAGTTCTTGCCGTCGAGGATGGGATGCGAATAGGGATCGTTGGGATAATCGACCTCGTTGCCGATGCTCCAAAGGAAGATGCTGGGGTGATTGCGGTCGCGGCGCACCATATCGGTCACATCGCGGTCGATCCACTCCTCGAAGAAGTCGTAGGTTCCGTCGAACGATGGGGTGCCGACGTTCCAGCCCTCGACCCACTTGCGCTTGGGGAATTCCCATTCGTCGGAAGCCTCGTCCATCACGAGCAGACCAAGTTCGTCGCACAGGTCATAGAGGACGGGTGCCTGCGGATTGTGGGCGCAGCGGATGGCATTCACACCAATCTGCTTGAGGTTCTCAAGGCGGCGACGCCACACATCGTCGGGCACGGCAGCACCGAGCGTGCCGGCATCGTGATGCAGACAGACGCCCTTGATCTTCATCCAACGGCCATTGAGCGCGAAGCCCTTGTTGGCATCGAACTGCAGCGAACGCAGGCCGACGTTGATCTCATTGCCGTCGATGGGCTGATTGCCCTTCAGAAGCGTGGTGCGCAGCAGGTAGAGATAGGGATCGTTGAGGTCCCAGCGATGGGGACGCGCCACATTGAGGCTTATCTTGTTGGCAGCCTTGGCGCTAACCATCTTTTGAGCCACCACGTGACCATTGGCATCGAACAGCTGGACGTGCAGCTTCAAGCCGCTCACACCCTCCGCATTGTCGATGGCGACATCGACATCGACCTTGGCCGAAGCATCGGTGAGCTTGGAGCAAACCCAGCCTGTGCCCCACTGGGCAAGGTGCGTCTTCGGTGCTTCAATATACCACACATCGCGATAGATGCCCGAGCCCGTGTACCAACGGCAATCGGCATAACGGCTATGATCGACACGCACCGCGAGGACGTTGTCGCCTGCCTTGAGGTAGGGTGTCATATCGTAGAGGAACGACGCGAAGCCCGAGGGACGATAGCCGAGCAAGTGGCCGTTGAGATAAACCGAGGAGCGGTTGTAGATGGCTTCGAAGTAGATGAAGGTGAGGTTCGAGGGGTTCGAAAGGTTCGAGGGGTTCGAAGGGTTCGAGGGGTTCGAAGGGTTCGAGGGGTTAAGAGGGGTTGCCAAAGCGGGGTCGTTGGCAGCGAGGACGAAATGCTTGCGGTACCAGGCGATGCCACCGGGATAATAGCCCGTGCAACTGGCGAGGGTAGGCGAAGCCTGTCCTTCGACCGACCAGTCGTGGGGCAGGTCGAGATGCCGCCACTTGCTGTCGTCGAAACTGGGATTGACAGCCAACGAGTCGTCGCCCAATTGGAAGAGCCAGTCCTGATTGAATTTTTGTGCATCGCCAAAGCCGACCTGCGCCGAGGCCGACAGGGCGAAGAGGGAGATGATTGAGAAAAGAAGTCGTTTCATGGGTTGAGATTTTTATTTTAAAGATCGAAGACGAAGGTGGTGACGCTGCTGCCTTCAAGCTTGAAGACGGTGGTCGAGGCGTTGAGCGACTGCTGCTGGAGGTTCTTACGCTGGGTGGTGGTGTAGGACGTCAGCGTGACGGGAGTGACACCCTTCAACGACAAACGCACCTCCATCTCGGCAGCATTGAGGTTGCTCATCACCACGACGATGCGCTTGCCATCGGGCGAGATGAAGCCTGTGCCAAAGAACGTGCGGTCGTAGTTGGGGATATCGACATCGATGCGCTTGAAGCCCGGACGCACGAAGAGACTGTAGTTGCCGAGTACCCAAAGGGTGGCATCGGCCTTGTAGGTGCCTTCGCCCGAGAGATCGACACTATAGGTGCCGCCCGAAGGCGTGAAGTCGATGAGCATGAATCGGTCGAGCTGGCTCCAACGGCTTACGTCCATCGAGGTCCAGAAGCTCCAAGATGTCATATTGCCCACGGTGAGGTCGTTGTAGATGACCTTGTCCATGACGAGGGCGATGTCCATCTCGTTGCTGTTGCCATAGCCGGGGAACTCGCTGTATCCGTCGCCCAGCATCGACCATTCGGTCTGCCAGAGCGAGATGCCGTTTTCGACAGCCTTGTCGTAGGCCTGCTGACGAACGTTGCGCATACCGTTCCAAGTGCCGTCAGTCCAATAGCTGTGGGCGCCATAGACGGGAGCCATGTGGCTCAGATTACCCACATAGTTGTCGCTCGAAGCATTGAAGAACGAATAGATGCAGTTCGAGCTTTCGTTGGGGCTCTTGGTCTTGTAGGCATGTTCCCAATCGCCGGCTTCGCCCAGGAGAATCTTGACATTGGCGAGGCCTTCGCGGTCGAGTGCGCCATCGAGTTCCTTCGAGAGCTTGGCGATTTCGGCATTGGTCCAACCGGAACCCTCCTGATCGTGTCCCTCCCAGGCATACTGAGGCTCGTTGACGGGCGAAATGTGGGTGACAGGATAGCCCCAGGCAATGTACTGGGCAGCCACCTTGGCCATATAGCCGGCAAAGTCGTCGTAGCAGTCGGCCTTGAGGTTGGTCGAATGTCCGCTGTCGCTGTAGCCCTTGCCGTTGCGCGTGAACTGCACGTTGGGCGAATTGCTGAAGAGGACGACGCTCTCGACGCCATAGTCCTTGGCCTTGTCGAGGAAGAAGCGCTGGCCCTCGCAACGCGACCAGTCGTACGTAAGGTCGTCGTTGAGGTAACTCTCGCCGCGACGATAGTAGTTGTAGCCATCGGCTCCGTTCTCGACGCCAATGTTGCTGGCGAGACCCTGTTCGGCAGAACCGCCTCCCAGGTTGCTGCGCCACATCGAAAGGCCAATGCCCTTGGGCTGTCCGTTGCTTACCTCACGGCTGAAAAGGAGTTCGGCAATGCCATCGCGCTTACCGGTCCAGTACTTGCCGATGACGGCAGGTGCCCAGCAATCGGAGGCTGCAAAGCCTTCCATGGTCTGATAGGTCACCGAAGGATCGACGACACCGGTGAGGACAGCCTGTGCCTGCTTGACCGTGACAGTGGCTGTGAGCTTGCCCAAAGTATAGGTGAGGGTGGCCGTACGGGCAGCACCCGTGTTGGCTTCGGCCTTGAAGCCACGCTTGTTCTCGCTCGAAGCTGCCGTCTGGGTGATCCATCCGGCATCGACGCTGAACTGTGGCACACCGTTGGTAGTAATCGTTATCTCGAAGGTCTGTTCCTGGTCATCGATGCTGATGGTGGTGGGCTCGACCTTCAGCACATCGGCAGCCGACTGGGTGACCTGCACGTTCTTCGACTGACTGCCACTTATGACGGTGAGGGTGGCTGTGCGTTCGGCCTCGTTGGGGTTGGCCTGCACATTCATCGTAAAGGTATAGGCTCCTGCGACGGTGGGGTCGGTGCCACGACTACCTGTCGTAATCCACGATTCGGAACTGGTGACGGTGGGCACGTGCGACGACTGGACGGAGAGTTTCAGAGTACCTCCATCCTGCCCGACAGTAGCCGTGGCTGGGCTGACCGTGAGGACATCATCGACCACGGGATCGTCATCACCGCTGCACGCGGGGCACACTAACGCAACCAATAAGGCAGCTGCAAGGAATGTAAATGAGCGAAAGATTTTCTTCATGACGGGAAATGAAAAGGAAAGCACCGCCGACGACCGCGATTCTACAGTCGCCCACGGTGCTATTTTATAACACATTCAAATTAGTTCCATCCAGGATTCTGGGTGATGGAGCCATTGGAGTGCTCGATCTCGTAGAGCGGGATTGGGAAGAGCAGGTCGCGGCTCTCGTCGAACGAGATACCCTTGTCGCTCGGTTCCTTGGTGGCTGCATACTCGTAGGGATCGGCAGTCAGCACGTTGGTGTTGCGCTTGACGAACGAGCCATTGGGGCCAAGAATCTCGGCAATCACCTTGTGACCCGGGTTCTTGATCGACTCCCAGCGACGGATGTCGTAGAGACGGTTGTACTCGAGGGCAAGCTCGAGACGACGCTCGGTGCGGATGGCCTGCTTGAGGGTGTTGCCGGTAGAGGTGACATTGTCGCGACCTACACGGTTGCGTACCTGGTTGAGAGCCCACTGAGCCTCGGAGTCGTTGCCGGTCTCGTTGCAAGCCTCGGCATAGAGCAGCAGGATGTCGGCATAACGCAGCAGACGGATGTTGAGCGGGATGAAGTCCTGGCTCCACTTGCTCGGACGCTTCTTGTAGGGGATGTAGAGCTTGCGGCTCACACGTGCCGACTTGTGAACGTCGGGCGAGATGTAGTAGGTACCCTCCACCATGTCGGCGTGCTGGTTGGACTGAGCTGCATACTGGTCGGCAACGAGTTCGGCGAAGTCATCCTCGCCAGGAATCTCGGTGGCACCGGTCTTGATGATGGTCCACTTGAGACGCTCGTAGTCGCCTTCGTCGATGAATGCCTGCTCGAGGTCGCTGGTGGGAAGACCCCATGCCCAGCCGTCGTTGACCTCCGTACGGTTGGCGCTGACCACCGAAAGGGCATTGCCCAGGGCGTAGGTCTCGTTGAAGGTGGTCTGGATCTCGAAGAGCGACTCCTTGTTGTTGTTGGTATCAACGTTCCAGACGTCGCCGAAGTCCTCCATCAGCTCATACTCCTTCGAGTCGATGACCTGCTTGAGAACGGCAGCGGCCTCGCTCCACTTCTCTTGATAGACCAGCGACTTGCCGAGATATCCGAGGGCAGCGCCCTTGGTGGCACGTCCGAGTTCGGAGGAAGAGTACTGGCTGCGCGACGGCAGCACGGCAGCAGCATCGCGGAAGTCCTGCTCGACCAGAGCCCAGACCTCGGCAGCCGACGAACGGGCAATGCCCTCGACATCCTCAGGCATCATGAAGTCGTTGACGATGGGCACACCACCGAAGTTGCGCACCAGGTCAAAATAATAGTATCCGCGCAGGAACTTGGCTTCGGCAATGAAGCGAGCCTGCTTCTCGGCATCCTGGAAGTGTGCATTGGGGATGCGGTTGATGGCAACGTTGCACGAGAGGATTCCCTTATAACGATGCATCCAGTAGTTGTTGAGAGGGCCGTTGGACTGACCGATGCCCTGATAATGTGCCAGCGAATAGTAGTCGCTCTGGCTCTGCTGAAGGTTGCCCATCCACATGTCGTCGGAGCACATGTCGGTCATGATCCAGAAGTTCTGAATCTGCCACCAGCCATAGAACGTCAGGGCGTTGTAGCAACCGTTGAGGTAGGAAGTGGCCTCATCCTCGGTCACGAAATATGAATCGAGGGTTTGCTGACCATTGACCGTCTCGTCAAGGAAATCATCGCAAGCGACAACAATAGAAGCAGCGGTGCCCAGGGCAGCAAAATATAATAATGTCTTTTTCATAATTTATATTCGGCAAAAATACTGTTAGAAGTTGAAGTCAAGACCGAACAGGAAGGTACGTGGAGAAGGATAAGCGATGTTGTCGATACCCGTCTCGATAACGCTGCCGTCGTAAGCCGGACGTTCAGGATCCATACCGCTGTAGCCGGTGATGGTGAACGGGTTCTGGGCTGTCAGATAGAAACGCAGGACGTGATCCTTGAAGAAGCCCTTCTTGGGCAGGGTGTAGCCAAGCTGAATCTGCTTGCAACGCATATAGGAGCCATCCTCGACATAGAAGTCGCTGACGCGGCCATAGTTGCGGTTGTTGTCGCTCACCGAGAGACGAGGGATGTCGTTGGAAGTGCCTTCGCCATGCCAAGCCTTGTCGAAGGTGCCTTCGAGGACGTTCTGTCCATTCAGGCCGCTGTAATGCTGGCGTGTGCTGTTGAAGATGTCGTTGCCGAACGTTCCGTAGAAGTTCATGCCGAGATCCCAGTTCTTCCAACCTACGAAGAGGTTGACGCCGACCATAAGATCGGGATAGGGATTGCCGATGAAGGTGCGGTCCTCCTCGGTGAGGGAGCCGTCGCCATTGAGGTCAACGAAGCGGATGTCACCAGGCTGTGCAGAAGGCTGGATGCGTGTACCGTACTCGTCGGTGTGCGCATAGACCTCCTCCCAGTTCTGGAAGATGCCATCGGTCTTGTAACCGTAGAAGCGGCTGATAAGGCCACCCTCCTCATTGCGGATGATGGAGCCTTCGACACCCGAGACAGAGCCCGTATAGACGGGGCTGCCTTCGCCGGTGAACTTCACAGCCTTGTTGCGAACGCTCGACAGGTTGAGACCCAGGTTGTAGTTCCAGTCGCCCTTCTGGTCCTTCCAGGTGAACGAGAGTTCCCAACCTTCGGCCTTCATCGAACCGATGTTCATCCAGATGGCCGAGTTCCAGGCGGGATAGCCAAGAACGAGGAGGTTCTCGCGCTGATAGAGCATATCGTGCGACTTCTTCTGATAGACGTCGGCAGTGACTTCGAGGCGAGAGTTGAAGAATGCAAGATCGAGACCAACGTTGAAGTCCTCGACAGTCTCCCACTTCAGGGCGGTATTGCCTACCGACGAAACGGTGGTACCCAGCACGCGCTCGCCATTGAGCACATAGTCGGCAGCACCGAGCAAGGTCATCGTGGCACTGTTGCTGATCTGCTGGTTACCTACACGACCCCAACCGAAACGGAGCTTACCGTTCGAAAGCCACTCCTGGCCTTCGAGGAATGCCTCACGACTGAAGTTCCATGCTGCACTTGCCGATGGGAAGGTAGCATACTTGCTGCCGTGGGGGAAGCGGCTCGAACCGTCGGTACGGATGGTAGCGGTGAGATAGTAGCGGCTGTCGTAGTTGTACATCACACGACCGAGCCACGAAACGAGCGAGTTGTAGCCGGCATTGCCGCTCGACTGCTGGTTCTGCTGGCCGGCACTTACCTGGCGCAGAGGCTGAGCATCGTTGGGCGTGTTTTCGCGCGAACCGGTCACATAGATGTCGCTGTAGCGCTCCATGGTGAAGCCTGCCATGAGGGTGACGTTATGCTTCTCGGCATAGGTGTCGATGTAGGTGGCGGTGTTGGTCCAGTTGTAGTCGAAATACTCACGCATGGTGCGGCTCACATCGCTGAACTCGTTGAACTCGTGTGCCGAGTCGATGGTGAACTGAGGAGTGAAGTCGTCGCTGCGCTGGAAGCGTGCATTGGCACTGTACTGGGTGCGCAGGGTGAGCTGCTTGATGGGCTGGATCTGGAGATAAGGGATGACAATCACGCCGTAGTTGCGCGAATGGTTGTCGGCACGAGCAACGGCTGCCACGGGGTTCCACGACTCGTTGTTGTGCGAACGCTCGTAGTTGCTATATACATTGTCGCCCCACAGGCTCTGGTCCTTGAAGATGGGGGTAGTCGGGTCCATCGACATGGCGCCACCCATCTGGTTGGGGGTGTTGTCCCAAGACTCAACCTTCGGAGCAACGTCGAGACCGGCCTTCACATATTTATTAAAGGTGTATTCGGTATTGATGCGAATGTTGAACTTGTCCCAATAGCCATAGTCGTACTGCGAATTCTGACGGAAGTAGCCTGCGCTGACGTTGTAGAGGAACTTGTCGGTACCACCATTGACGCTGAGCTGATAGTTCTGAACAAGTGCGGTCTTGTTGACAACCTCGTTCCACCAGTCGGTGTCGTAGTTGCTGCCGATGAAGCCACCTTCACGATTGTCGTTGGTATAGCGGGTGGTATAAACCTTCTCGTACTCGGCTGCACCGGCAACGTTGGGATTGCCGATGGTCTGGAAACCTGCCGAAGCGCTGAAGTTGAACTTCGCATTGCCTGCCTTACCCTTCTTGGTGGTAATGAGGATGACACCGTTCGAACCACGGGTACCGTAGATGGCCGATGCCGAAGCGTCCTTGAGGACTTCCATCGACTCGATATCGTTATTGTTCAGGAAGTTGATGTTGCCCGAAATTGGCATACCATCGACCACGTAGAGAGGGTCGGAACCATTGACGGTGGTGACACCACGCACGAGGATCTTTGGAGCTGCACCAGGCGAACCGGCGCTGGCCACCTGCACACCATTGACCTTGCCCTGGAGGGCGTTCATGGCGTTGCCGGTAGTGCTCTTCACGATTTCATCGCCCTTGATGGTCGAGATGGACGAGGTAAGGTCGCTCTTCTTCACAACGCCGTAACCTACTACCACCACATCGTCGAGAACCTGCTGATCCTCCTCCATGCGGACATTGAGGACAGCCTTGTTGCCAACCGATTGTTCCTGGGTGTTATAGCCGATGAACGAGAATACGAGGACATCCTTTGGGCGGACCTGGATCACATAATTGCCGTCGAAGTCTGTGGTAACGCCCGTGGTAGTGCCTTTCACAACGACATTGACACCAGGCAGGGGCTCACCATAATTGTCTACCACAGTACCACTGAGGTTTCGCTGCTGGGCAAAAGCGATAAAGCCGAATAATGCCAGACAAAGTGTGAACAAATATTTTTTCATGATGTAGAATGTTTTAAATTATTTGGCTGGCACGAGTTTAGCACGCTCGAGGTGAGCGTCGAACCAGAGACGATACTGACCGAACTTGTTGGATGGAACGGGCACCTTGCACCACTTGTCGCCCTGCGAGCGAACGACCTGGTAGCCGGGCCAATCCTGCCAACCTTCGGTGGTGAGCTGAGAGTTGTTGCCCCACCAGGGCCAGAACTCGGGATCCTCCTTGCTGTTGGGTTTCCAGCAGACAACATCCCACCAGCCACCTGGGTGGAAATTGTGGATGATGAAGTTGGTGGTATAGCCATTGTCGCTTGACGAGAGGTTGTTGTCGGCATCGAACTGCAACGGCTCCTCGAGATAGAAGAGGTTCGGGTTGGTGGCATCCTGAGCAAAGCTGATTACGCCCGAAGGTCCACTGTTGAGGTAACCGAACGAGAAGTTGTAGAGCCATGAGCCGCCATCGCCCCAAACGTCGAAGGCTGCGGTGTTGTAGAGATCCACACGGGTGGCCGAGAGTGCCTCACTGATAGGATAGGTCTCGGTGGTCATGGAGTAGGTCTTGATGTCGATGGTGATGCGATAGTAAACGCCAGCCTCGGTGAGGGTGATGGGCTGCATCGTCTCCTCATCGTCGGAGAGCAGGGTGTTGTCGGTGGCATCACAGCCGTAGCAGATGGGGCTGAAATCGGTCTTCTGACCAAGGAACCAAACCTTCGTGCCGGCCTTCTGGTTGTAGTAGCGGGCTACGTAGGTGTAAGGAATCGAGTCACCTTCTGCAGTGAGGGCATGATCGACGTACTGAGGCACACCGAAGATGTCGGCGTTGAGTTCCTCGGCAGTTGCCACGTCAGCCAGCCAGAGGTTCGGATAATCGGGAACCTGGCTTGTCACGCTGATGGTACTTTCGCTTGTGGTCTTCTTGCCCTCCTTGTCCACAACGGTGAGGAAGAGCTTGTAGCTGTTCTCGACATTGGGGAAGGTCACCTTGTCGGCATACTGATACGACTTGGCGCCATTGCAACTGATGGTAACAGGCTGATCGTAAGGCTCGATGCCAGGAATCTGCACCGTCATGTAGTCGAGGGCCTGGTCGTCGGACACCGAAACGTTCAGGCTGTAGGTGGTACGAGCCTTCATAATGAGTGTCACTTCGCTGCCAGGTGCAGCCGAGAAAGCAGGGTTCTCGAAGTCACCGTCCATGGTAATCAGCACGGTGCCCGTCTGCTTCTGGTTCACGACATCGGTCACAGTAACCACAACGTTGAAGTTGTCGCCGGTCTCCTTTGCCGAGATCGGGAACGAGTAGTTCAAGTCGTAGGTCTTGAGAGGTTCGCCATAGATATCGATGATATCGATGGTCTTGTTGAGGTAGAGTTCCGGGCAGTACAGATTGATGGTCGAGATACCATCATTGTCTGCCAGGTTTCCGCTGATGGTGAATGTGCGGCCTGTAGCCGTCTTGATGTGCGTCGAGGTGAGGTTCATCGTTGGCGCTAAGCCATCGACCTGACCCCAATCGTCATCGTCACCACATGAAGAAAAACCTAACATCGAGGCTGCTATCAACCCCGTTGCAAGTAACAATTTGTTTGGTTTCATGTAATTGAAGATTGAATAAGTTAGTTAGTATGATGTGGATGTAAGAATCCTTGATATGTGTGCACGTTTTCTACAGGAAACAGCATTGATATGTATGCATATTTTCTACAAGAAATAGCATTGTTATGCACCGCAAAGATAATGTATTTTTCGATTAGTTCATCATTTTTTGCAAAATAATCCATAGAAAAACTTGAAAAATCCATAAATTCAAGTCAATGCAATGGATTACACGTGCAAATGATCTGCTAAATGATGCAAACTTATCGGTTTCGCACCACCCCCATCTGCACACGCTGATCGCTCACAATCTGCTTTTCGGCAAGCTTGTTGTCGAGGGGTACAGGGGCAGTCACGAACTCGGGGATATTGTACGACATGAAGCGTCCGTCGTAGAACTGCCGGGGGTTCCTTTGGGGCAGCATGAAGGCCTTGCCCACCCTGCCGTCTTCGGCCACATGGCAGAAATAGGGGCGCGTGTATTGTCCATCGTCGCGACGCGAACCGAAGACGAGCCAACGGCTGTTGGAACTCCACGAATGGACGCTCTCGGTATCGGGGCTGTTGGCTTCGGTCATCGGACGGCTCTCGCCCGTCTGCAGATCCATCAGCCAAAGGTCGGACTCGGCATGCCAGATGTGGAAATAGCCGTAGTCGGCCATCGTGTAGCAAAGGAAGCGACCATCGTAGGAAGGCCGGGCATAGACGGCACTCTTTCGCAAGGCTTCGCCGTTGACCAGGGTATCGATCCTTGTGCCATAGGTTCCCGATTCGGGGTCGAAGGCGATGCTGCAGAGGCTGTAGTACATCTCCTTGAGTTCGGTCGGATAGTTCTTCGGACGGGCTACGCTGAAATAGAGTGTACGACCATCGGGCGAAAAGGCTGGGAAGGTTTCGAAGGCAGAATCTCCCTTCAATGCCTCACAGACAAGCAGTTGGTTATTCGCAACGTCATAGACCTGCATATCGCTGGCAAGGTCCATCACCTCGATGATCTTATGGCCACCCACGTGGAAGCCCTGACGCGTGTTGTTGGTACTGTAGGCGATATAGCGGCCCGAGGGATGCCAATAGGGATAGACGCAGAAGCCCAGTGTCTCCTGGGTCTTGGTGTTATAGGCCTTCATCTCGCCATTCTCACCGGGATGGGAAATCAGCGTAGCACCATGATCGCCACGGACATGAAGGCTCATATAGCGCGGATCACCCTGCAGATAGCTGTGACAGTTGACACAGCCACGGAACTGCGTGTTTTCGATCAAGGCACGTTCACGACTGTCGGAGAGCCGCGTCTCGTAGATGCCCATCTTGGTATAGGCCTCGTAACCCGGCTCGATGAGACGATAGGTGATGCCGTAGTCGATGCTGTCGGGGCTGATGTCGATGCCGAAGGGCGTATAACTGCGCCAACCCTCGGGGAACCTGGCAGCCACCTGCACGAAGAGGCTGCCTCCCTGGTTCTTCTGGAGGAGTTTCTGCCATTCGTCGGGATCGATACAGGTCGATTCGCACCCCTGGGCATACAGTTCGCCCGACACCGAACCTGTGAAGACAGCATCAATCATCAGCACGCTGTCGCTCTGCATCGTGAAGTCGAGCGGGGCAATGTTGACGGGGATGGTCACGCCCCGATAGTCGGGATAAATCTCGGGCTGATCATAGACCATCTGCGGGTTCTTCACCTGCTCCATTCCGCAAGCGCTGAGCAGCAACGCGCATGCGAAAAACATATTATGACTGTGCAGCACTCTCATACGTCTGGGATTTTTGGGCAGGCTTTTCGCCCGTCATATAATAATACCAATAGGTAAAGAAATACTTGCGCTCCAACTGTTCACGCGGCATCTTGTTATTGTAGTCGGTCACAAACTGGTCCATAGCATCGAACACACGCTCGTCGATGTTGTACGGAATGCCTTCCAATGTCTGATGCTTGCGTGTCCATTCCAGAGCCAAGGCCTGCTGATAGTATTCGGGAATGCGTTCCTTGCCGTTCAGGTATTGGTCGAGATTGAAACAAGCGACGAAAGTATCCAGATCACGCTCCACAAGGGCCAAGGCAAGCAGATACTGGGTGGCGATATGGTTGTGGGGCGTTGTTGTGCAATAGTTGCCGAGCATCGCCATCATATCGGGGCTGAAGAAGTAGTCATCCTTGACAGCACCGCGCATCAGCTGACCATAGAAGGGATGTTGCGCCAATGCCTTCGGATCGGGATCGTTGGCCAAAGCCATAGTCTCGTTGGCCCAATCGGCGTAGAACAGGGTCTTCTGCAGCTTCTTGAGGTATTTCCTTGCCAAGGCACGTTCTCCTCTTGCCAGATGGGTTTGAGCCAGAAGCTTGTAGCAGCGGGCACTCTTCTCATAATCGGGTATCGACTCCTGAGCCTCATAGACGAAACGTTGTGCGGTATTGGTCCAGCCAAGGTTCAGATAGATCTGCCCGGCAGTGAGTGGACGCGAGAAGTTGATGGTGAATTCAGGCAGCAGGGCTCCCGCATCGGACTGCGGAACGCGGAAAAGCAGGTCTCCCATCCTACCCTTCATGGCCATTGCCAGGTTGATGCACTGCACACAGGCGGGGTGCTTTGGCGTACGCTTTTCGGCAGCCGATAGGATGTCGTCCCATCGCTCGTTCAGCACCATATCGTCATACATCATCATCACTTCGTTGTTGGGACGGTAGTGTTGCCTGACACCCAAATAGATGAGCACAACAATTATGGCAAAGGTGCCACTAAAGAGCACAAACCGGTTTGCCATCTCCCTGCCTTTCGTGTAACGTTCGGCAAGATGTGACAGCAGATCTATGACGACAACAAGTCCGGCAGCCACCCAGATATAGGGCAGTTGCACCTGTGTGAAACGGAAATAGTGGATGCCCTTGTAAAGGTTTTCGAGGGGCCAGTTGACCATTCGGTGGGCTACTTGCGGCAGCGTAAGGGCAATCACGACAAAAGCCACGGCCCAGCCCCATCGCAGGGAATCGCCCTGTCGCAACTCGTGAAGTGCCATAAGGGCAATCATCACAAACGAAAGCGGACCTACAGCGGCATAAAGCACAACGAATGACAGCAGCGCAACGATGCGACGCAAGGTGTTGTTTCCAATCTTCTTGATAACGAAAACAGCCAAAAGACTGATGGCAAGGGCAATCCAAAGAGCAGGCATAGCATTCTCGTCGCACCCGTTGATCCAAAGGTAACGGATGGGGAGAAGCAAAACGATAGGCCAGAACCGCTTGTTCTGCCCGGTCAGTCCATCCTGCAAGGCAAGCCAACTGGTCAGATAGACCATTCCGTAAAGCAAGGCCATAATGGTGGCTCCAGCCCAAGTGATATGGAAGAACTGTGTCAGGAAACGTCCCACGTAATCAGCCACGCCACCCGGGACAAAAACGGTCTCCCAAAAGTATTGGCTGGTGAACTGGAACATCTGCATCTGCTCGTAGTAATGCAGATGATACGGATAGAGCAGACCATAGAACAGCCCGACAGCCAACATCAGCAGGCATGTGAGCAAGGGTATAGGATTCAATTGTTTCATGGAATTCTTGGTTTCGACATCTCTCGGCCTTCGTCCGAAAAATTTGAGCACAAAATTAGCGATAATTCTCCGCTTATTGGTCATTTTTTTGACAAAATGGGCAAAAAACAGGATTATTCAACTTATTTTTGCAACTTTTCCACATCTATATTGCAAAAAAGCCCTATATTTGCACCACCAATCAATTGTTGATTGTTATTTGTTAATTGTTAGTCGTGTCAAGTAAACAATTGTTATTTGTTAATTGTTAATTGTTAATTGATAATTGTTATTTGTTAATTATTAATTGTTAATTGATATAATGAACTCCAGACCTTATCTTCTGTTCATCTGCAGTGTAAGCGCCATGGGCGGTCTGCTCTTCGGTTACGATTGGGTTGTGATCGGTGGAGCGAAGCCGTTCTACGAACTCTTCTTCGGCATCAGCCAAAGCCCGTTCATGCAAGGTGTGGCCATGACCACTGCCCTCGTCGGCTGCCTTGTGGGTGCGATGGTGGCTGGTGCGCTCGCCGACCGATATGGTCGAAAGCCGCTGCTCTCGACTGCTGCCGTGCTGTTCACTGTGAGTGCACTTGCCACAGGATACTTCGACGATTTTGTGATGTTCAACATCGCACGCTTCATCGGAGGTGTGGGCATCGGTGTGGCATCTGCTCTTTCGCCAATGTATATTGCCGAAGTCAGTCCAGCCCATATCCGTGGTCGTATGGTGAGCCTTAATCAGATGACCATCGTGCTCGGCATCCTCGGTGCACAGATCGTCAACATGCTTTTGGCACGCGACACCACCGACCCTGTCAGCCAGGCGTGGAACCTCGAATGGGGTTGGCGCTGGATGTTCTGGGCAGAAACGCTGCCTGCCGCCCTCTTCCTTGTGATGAGCTTCTTTATTCCGGAGAGCCCGGTGTATTTGGGTTTGAAGGGTTCGAAGGGTTTGAAGGGTTCGAACTCCTCAAACATCTCGAACTCCTCAAACCTCCCAAGTGAGGCTGGGTTGCGGGAACTCTTTGAGCCACGCTACCGCAACGTGCTCCTGCTCGGACTAATCATCGCTGTCTTCCAGCAATGGTGCGGTACCAACGTGATTTTCAATTATGCGCAGGAGATTTTCGTGGGTGCAGGCTTCAACGTCGATGGCATGTTCATCAACATCGTCATTACCGGCATCGCCAATGTGCTCTTCACCTTCGTTGCCCTCTACACCATCGAGAAATGGGGACGCAGGACGCTGATGCTCATCGGAGCAGGAGGTCTCGGCATCATCTACGCCATCCTCGGAACCTGCTACTTCCTGGGTATGACAGGTGTGCTGATGGTCGCCCTTGTCGTGGCTGCCATCTCGTGCTACGCCATGACACTCGGACCCGTCACATGGACCCTGCTTGCCGAAATCTTCCCCCATCGCGTTCGAGGCATCGCCATGGCTACCTGTACCTTCGCCCTTTGGGTGGGCTGCTGCACCCTCACGTTCTTCTTCCCTCCGATGAATGCCACCCTCGGCACCTACGGCTCGTTCTGGGTATATGCTGCCATCTGCATCTGCACCTTCGTCTTCCTCCTTCGCCATTGTCCAGAGACAAAGGGCAAATCGCTCGAACAACTCGAAAAGGAACTCACTTCCCTCTAAAGCCTTATGACTTCAAGACCTCTTCGCCTGCTTCTCGCCTTCCTTGCCCTGTTCCCCGCACTCACCTTCGCACAGCAGACCATCAGCCTCAACGGCATCTGGGACTTCTGGCTCCCCGTCAAGTTGCCCAAGACGACAGTCACCGTGCCCCACACCTACAACATCATGCCAGGACTCGAAGATTATGCCGGCGAAGCCTGGTACAGCCGCACATTGCCCCTCACGCCCGATATGAAGGGTCGTCAGCTTCGTCTGCACTTCAATGGCGTCTATCACGATGCCACCATCTTTGTCAATGGCAAGCAGGTGGACCAGCACCTCAACGCCGGCTATACCCCATTCAGCATGGACATCACACCCTACGTCAGTTTCGACCGCGAGAATGTGCTCGAAGTGATGTGCGACAACAGCTATTCCGACGATAACCTTCCCTGGCGCCGCAAGTTCGACTGGGCCAACGATGGTGGCATCTACCGCAATGTCGCGCTCCACACTTCGGGTCGCTACAGCCTGCGCTATGTGCACGTCACGCCCGATATTAACCTCGACGACAGCACCGCCTATGCCCGCATCGACATCCGCCTTTTCGAACCCAAGGCGAAGCGGGCTGTTGTAGCCTTCAAGATCTTCGAAAACGCCACCGGCCACCTCGTTTACGAGGGCCACCACACCCTGAATGCCGATAACGAAGGTATCTTCTCCTTCGTCGCCGATTGCGGCAAAGTGCATCTGTGGCACTTCGACGATCCCAACCTCTACACCTACGAAGCCCGCATTTACGACGGTAGGTCGCTCTCCGACGTGAAGCGCGAATGCTTCGGATTCCGCACCTTCGGCATCGAGGGCAACCACTTCGTACTCAATGGAGAACCCGTGCGACTCCCCGGTATCGAGGAAATGCCGGGCTCGAATCCCAACTTCGGGATGGCCGAACCCGAACAATATATGGCCCTGTCAATCGGTATGCTCAAGGAACTCAACTGCACCATCTCGCGTTTCCATTGGGCACAAGACGACTATCGTCTGCACCTGATGGACAGCCTCGGCATGCTGACTCAAGAGGAAATCTCGTGGTGGCAAGGGCCTGCCCGCCAACTCACACCATCCCTTCGCGAGACTGCACGTCGCCAGCTCACCGAGCTCATTGAGGCACACTACAACCATCCCTGCATCTTTGCCTGGGGCTTGAGCAACGAGGTGGACGGCAATCAGGAGGACCTGCGCATTTTGGCCGAACATGTCCGCCGCCTTGATTCCTCACGCATCATCGATGCCGTCTGCAACCACATCTGGCGCGAAATGGACAACGATTCCTCTCTTAGCCTCGACCTGCCCACCTGGAACGAATATATCGGCACGTGGCATGCCCAGCACCGCGACCAAACAGCCGGCTACTTCGACCAGATAGAGACCGTCTTGCAGGGCCGTCCCCTACTCATCACTGAGAACGGCCTCTGTGAACCCGCCTTCTCGGGTGGCGATGCCCGACGCATCGATGAAATGATCTTCCACACCTCGGAATGGAGGAGACATCCCTACGTCACCGGTTACATCTACTTCTGCCTGCAGGACTATCGCACCCAGATGGGCGAAGAGGGATTCGGCCGCGACCGCATCCGAAGGCATGGAGTCTGCGGCAAACGTCTCCAGCCCAAAGCTTCGTTCGACGTCCTGCGCCAACTCATGTCGCCCATCGAAGTGACCAAGTTAAAGCCAGCGGGTCAAAAGGAGAACAAGGGCACCCTTGCCAACCTTTACGATGTAGATGCCGACAACCATGACGCTGAGGTCACCATTCAGGCGAAGAACGACATCCCCTCCTACATTCTACGAGGCTATCGGGTGACCTACAACGATTCAAAGGGCCAGCTCAACTCCATTGACCTGCCCAACCTCCTGCCCGGTCAGAGCCATACCTTCATTCTCAGGAATGCCAACTCATCGTTCAACTTCGAGATCATGCGCAACGACGGTTCCTCAGTTCTCACCTATTAAGGAAATCATCCATCTCCATCAACAGAAAAAGTGGCGCCCCATTCAGGATGCCACTCTTTTTTTGTGATGCCAATCATTTTTTATAGAGATGCCAATCATTTAATTGACATACCAATCTTTCCATTAATCAGAATTGCCTTTCCTTATTCACTTGAATATGCTTCATCCTGACGTTGCGCGTATCCTTCTGATGGAGCCAGGGACGTTCGTCGGGAATACTGGTTTCGAGGTTGATGTGACGCAATCGGATATTTTCGGCATGGCTGATGCTGAATCCCCAGGCGGGCTGGATGCCGTGGGCAGAGGGTTCGGGATAGTTTGCCTCGCCCAATTGAGAAGGTTTGCGTGCTGCAGGGATGAAGAAGGGGTTGACACCACGCTGCTCGCGATAGTCGTCCATCGTCAAGCCGCCCCGGAACTGCACGCTGAGGTGCTCAATGCGGACATCACGCACGGGCTGTCCCTCCACACCTGCTATGAGGCAGGCATAACGGCTATCGGCATCGGTGACCTTGACGTGACGAATGCGGATGTTGCGCACCGTGGAAGGATGGAAGCCCTCGGGAGCACGCATACGATCGCCCAGACGGATGTAGATGGGTGAATTGCAGATGTCGTGCATGGTGAGGTCGCTCACATCGACGTCCTCCATGGCAGCGCCATCGACGGTTTCGAGTGCCAGGCCACGACAATGCGTGAACCTGCAACGACGGATGGTGATGTGCCGGAAGCCACCGTTCGATTCAGTACCCAACTTGATGCGTCCCGTAGGTCCATCGCCATCGGGAGCCTTTTCGACCAAGGTGGTGCATGTGCCGTCGTAGAACGTGCCCACATCGTAACCACTGACCTCGCAATCCTCGACAAGGATATGTTCGGTGGGCTTCGGTCGGCCCAAGGCATAGGAACACTTCAAGACAATGGCATCGTCGCACAACGAGTTGACGCGACAGCGACGCACCACGACACGTTCGCAGCAATCGATGTCGATGGCGTCGCGGTTGGTATCGATCAGGAGGTCTTCGATGAGGAGGTCATCGACACCTGTGAGCAGCATGGCAAAGTGTCCGCATTGCAGGAAACTCACACCGCGCAGGGTGACACGCCGGCAGTCGCGGAGTGCCAATGCCTTATTGGCATACGGCATACCCCGATAGCCGCGTCGCGGACCATCGCGTTTCAGCACATCGGTGCCATCGATAAGCCCCTCCCCTTCGATGGTCAGGTCGTGCAGATTTTCGCCCCAAAGGAGCGAGTTGTGCCAATGACTGTGCCCATAGTCCTGATAACGCGACTCGTTGGGTTCAGCCTCGTCGTAGCCCTCGGTATCGGTCACAGGAGCCGCCTTGATGACAGCACCACGTTCGAGGCGCAGGGTGATGCCCGAACGCAGATGGATGGAATAGCAGAGATAAGTGCCCGCGGGAACGACTACCAGTCCCCCACCCGCCGAAGCAGCACTTTCGATGGCGGCATTGATGGCCGGCGAATCGATGTGCCGTCCGTCACCCAAGGCTCCGAAGTCACGCACGTCGAGCGCCAGACTTCGGCTCAAAGCCAGGAACGCAAAAAGCAGGGACAAGAGGATTCGTTTCATTGTTTTTTATTTTTCATCACTTCTGAAGGCAGGATGCCGAATTCGCGCTTGAAGGTTTCGCGGAAATGGGCCATCTGGTTGAAGCCTGTCATCATGGCAGCTTGCGAGACGTTGTATTCGCCACTTTCGAGCAAGCCATAGCAATAGCGCAGACGACGCTTGCGGACATACTCATTGGCCGTCATTCCGGTGAGGGCCTTCACTTTTCGATAGAACGTGCTGTGGCTCATTGCCATACGGTCGGAGACGAAGGCCATGTCGAGATCCTCCTGCATGATGTTGTCTTCGATGATCTTGTTCAATCGTTCGAAGAACTGCTGGTCGAGGGGACTCAGTGCAGAGGTTTCGGTCGATGCAGTCTGCTCCGTTCCGGGAGCAGATGAGGTTGCAGGATCGTTTGGAGACGTAGAGGCAGGTCCCAACTGGTTGGCCAGACGTTCGATCATGCGACGACGAGCGGCAAGCAGATTCTGGATGCGACTACCGAGCAACTTGGCTGTGAAGGGCTTGGTCAGATAGGAATCGGCGCCGCTTTCATAGCCTTCTTCCTTGTCGGCATCGGTGACCTTTGCCGTGAGCAGGATGATAGGGATATGGCTGGTGCGAATGTCCTCCTTGAGGATTCGGGTGAGTTCGATACCATTCATTCGCGGCATCATGATGTCGCTGACGATGATGTCGGGGATATGTTCCAGAGCCAAGGCCACGCCTTCCTCACCGTTTTGTGCCTGGAGAATCTGGTAGTCGTCGCCAAACGAATCGGTGATATACTGCCGAATGTCGGTATTGTCCTCGACGATGAGGAGTGTGGGCCGGGAAGCCTCGGAAGATTCAAAAGGTTCGAAGGGTTCGAGGGGTTTGAGGGGTTCGACGGGGGCATCTTCCTTATGCAAGGCATTGGGATAGGTGTTGTCGATGGAAATGGAGAAGACAAACCTACTGCCCTCACCCTCACGACTTTCGGCAATGATGGTGCCTTCGTGCAAATCGGCCAGCGAACGCACAAGGGCGAGGCCGATGCCTGTGCCCGAAGCCTGATGACGACCCTCGGCCTGGTAGTAGCGCTTGAAGATGTGAGGAAGCGCATCGGGGCCAATGCCATGTCCGGTATCACTCACGGCAATATGCAGCATTCCCTCGGTATCGCTCTTGACATCGACAGTGATGTTGCCCTCTTCGGTGTACTTGATGGCGTTGGAGAGCAGGTTGTTGAGGATGGTGGTGATCACCTCCGAATCGAAATAGATCTTGGGAAGATCGGACGCGATGTCGTAGGAGAACTGCACCTTGGGATTGCGATATAGTTCCTTGTAGTTCAGGCAGATTTCGCGCACAAACTGACCGATGTCGCCACGTGCCACGGTGAGTCGTCGGTTCTGCGTCTCGGTCTTTCGGAATTCCAGAATCTCGTTGATGAGGTCGCGCAGACGGCCTGCACTCTTCTGGAGCATAGCCACACGACGATGGGCCGCGGGCGGCAGACTCTGGTCGTTCATCAGGTCGTCGATGGGACCAAGGATGAGCGTCAAGGGGGTGCGCAGTTCGTGAGTGACATTGGTGAAGAAGCGCAGACGTTCCTCGTTGAGTTCCTGTTTCTGGAGGCTCTCGCGCTTCTCGAGTTCGAGCGAACTTTGGAGCGCCAGCCTTCGCTTGTAGGAACGTACCATCCAAATGACGAAAGCGGCGAGGGCAAGCGCATAGGCCAGGAAGGCCCACCAGGTGCGCCAAAGAGGCGGCGTGATGGTGATGTCGAGTTGTGCAGAACGTGCCTCGTCCCAGTCCTGGCTACGTAACTTGGCACGGAGGATGAAGGTGTAGTGTCCGGGACGAAGGCCACGGAATACCACATCGTCGTCGCCTGCAATGTCGTACCACTTGTCGTCCATGCCTCGCATCATGTAGGAATATTCGACATGGCGGGTTTGCGCAAAGTTGCGAACGGTATAGGTAAGGTGAAGCGTGTTCTGCTGATAGCTGGTTCGCACACGTCCTTTGCGGTCGGGAATGAGTTGCTGAATCTCGGTCTGCATGCCCATGGGATGGTAAGCTTCGCAGGCGACAATCTGCACCTCGGAGACCGGCATATTGCCAGTGACCTGACGGGGTTGGAAGCAGCAAACGCCCTGTGCCGAACCGAAGCAAAGGACGCCATCGGCAGTCGTGAGGGCAGCGCCCGGTGAAAAGCCATGCAACTGATGCAGGTCGGACTGGCCGTAGTTGTAGCACTGTCCTGTACGCTTGTCGAGACACGAAAGGCCGGTATAGGTGCTCATCCAGATGCGCCCGTCGGCATCCTGCTGGAGTGCAAGCACATGGTTGTCGGCGAGGCCCTGCTCACGTCCATAGCGGGTGACACGAAGCGAAGACTGCCCGTCGGCTGCCGGTTTCAGGAGGCCCGTTATGCCAATCAGACCATCGTCGGTAGCCATCCAAAGCATCTGCCCGTCGAAGTCGCGTATGGTCTGGTTAATCTTAAAGGGAATATGTCCTTCGGCCGGAACCAGGTGATGACAGGAATCGGAAAGCTGATCGTAGATGCAGGCCCCACCGCCCAGGGTGGTGAGCAGCAGCTGATGGTCGTCGATAGGGAGGAAACCGGTGACGGGAACCGTCAGGAAACGGCTGATGGAGGGACAAGGCACGACGTTGCCCTGCTCGTAGCGATAGACGCCCGTCTCGCCACCAATCCAGATGCGATGCAACGGGTCCTCGTAGAAGGAATGGACGTCGGTACCCTCAGCATCGATAGCTATATGTTCGAATCGGCGCGTGCTTCGACTGAAACGAAATGCACCCTCGTCGTCGATGCCCAGCCAAACATGGCCATTGCTGTCGGTCATCATGCAACGAGTCAGCGAATGGCGACGTCGCATCTGCGCCTGTCCCGACCATCGGCCCTGCATCCTGCCGTCGGCCCACAGCACCAGTTCGTCGTCACTGGCCATCCAAAAACCTCCGTCTGCGTCGGGAGCCATGGAATAGACAGGACGCGGTTGCCGCTCGATGTCGCGATAGTCGAGCAGATCGAACTCCGAACGCTGTTCGCTGACGAAATCGACTCCCGTGCCATGATTGCCCACCCAGATGTTGCCATATTCATCCTGTGCCAGACTGCGCGTATTGAGCGACGAGACCTTGACGCGGAAATTCTCGTAATCGTCGGTTGGCAAAGGCTTGCTGGTTGCCACGAAGTTGTCGGGATTGACTATCTTGACGCCTCCCATATCGGTAGCCACCCAGAGTGTGCCGTCGCGCATCTGGACGATGTCGTAAACATTGTCATCGAAGCCATCGGCATCGAGGGGCACACGCGTGAAAACACCCGACACGGGATTGAAGAGCACCAGTCCACCATCGCAGCCCACCCACACACGCTGGCGGTCGTCGAAGCAGATGCTACGCACGTTGTTGCCCGGAAGTCCTGAGGAGTCCTCCTCGAAATGCCTTGTGGCACCACCTGTCAGACTCACCACACTCATACCATGCTGGCTATGACCGATGTAGAGGCGGCCATGTCCGTCGTCGAGCAGACAACGGTTTTGGAAATGCGGGGTGAGGGATAGAGTCTCGAAAGTGCGCCTACCGACGTCCATTCGCTGCACTTCGCCATTTCCATAGACGAGCCACACCTCATCGGGAGACGCCCACGAGATGTCCTCCACACTCGATGCCATCATCCCATGTTCGGCATTGAGGAGTGTTGTCTCTCCCGTCGCAAGGTGGTAGAGCACGAGCCCCAATTCGGTGCCGATCATCATCTGCCCCGTAGGTTCGTGCCAATAGAGGGCAGCCACACGCTGTACGATGGGACCCGATCCATCGGGCCAACGCAGCGAGATACATGTGCTTCCAGCAATGCGGCTCACTCCTGCCTCGGTAGCTACCCACACGTAGCCCATGCCGTCGATGGCCAGTTCGAGCACACCATCGTTGGCAAGGCCATTGGCCATGCCGACATGACGAGATGCGGTGTAACTGACGGGCCACGCCGTACCGACCAGCAGGAGGTTGGTCACGAGGAGGGATGCAAGCCTTCGAAGCATTGGGTTTATAAAGGGATAATTAGGGATATTAAGGGATGTTTGGGGATATTAAGGGACGATACCTTTGCCTATCTTATTTAAAGAAAGGATTGACGGTGGAATCGGGACCAAGATAGAAGCCGGGCTCGGAGGGCTGATTGTAGCCCACATTCTGTGCTGCCGTCGAGAGGCGATAGGGAATGTCCTCCATGAGGCAGTTGATGCGATGAACGGTGGGGAAAGGTGTGACGTAGATGCGCAGTTCGTCACTTTCGGGTGTGCGGACGATGACCTCTTCACGCCAATCACCAAGGATGTCGGCAGCAAGACAGGGATTGGACTTCGTGCCATTGTTGAACTTGACACCTTCGAAGCGTGTGATATCGACGATGGACTTTTCCTCCCAATCGAACTTCGAAACCGCCTCACGATCGAGGAGTTCGCGCAACAGGTCACCATCCCACCAGATGCCGAAGTTGATGGAAAGATGTCGGCCACCCAACTTGAGATGCTGCTTATGCTGCGGGTCATCGGGATCCTCGGCAGTGAAGACCACCTCACCCTTGATGTTGCGAATGCCATGGCTGTCGCTGCTCCACATCTCCAAGCCAGGGTTGGTGGGGTCAATGTCGGCTGCCATACAGCGGCCCACGTCGCTCGAAGAAGGAATCTGGAAGATGACCTCACCCGTGCGTGCATTGCGGAAGTCGCTGCCGTCGCGCTTGTTCTCGTGACAATCCCAAACAAAGAGATCGGAAGTCATGGGGTCGAAAGCCATGAGGTGGATGGCATCGCCATGGCCCATTCCCGTGTTGTAGAGACCACGTCCGTCGTTATCGACAGCCATCGAACCATAGGTGATCTCGTCGCAACCATCGCCATCGACGTCGGCAACTCGCAGGTTGTGATTGCCTTGGCCGGCATATTCTGCCCATTCGGGGTTGTTGGTATCGAAGGTCCAACGATTCTTGAGTTCCTTGCCATCCCAATCCCAGGCAGCGAGGACAGTTCGCGTGTAGTAGCCACGACAGAAGATAGCGCTCGCCTTATGCCCATCGAGGTAGCCCACGGCAGCCAGCATACGGTCGCTGCGGTTGGCATAATTGTCTCCCCAATCGGCAAGGTTGCCGCGTTCGGGGATGTAGGGCTTGGTATCCATGGCGGCGCCTGTCAGACCATTGAAGACCGTAATGTATTCGGCACCCGTCAGGATGCGGCCTGTCATGGGACGTCCTTCACGATTGTATTTGCCCCATTCGCGCTGGGGAGAAGGCTGCTGTTGGTCGGCTCCTTCGGGACCACGGTGCCTTCATAGAACTTTACAGTGACAACGACTCCTATGTGGAGAAGGACCGGATTCAAGTCATCTACGACTCTCCTTTTCCCAACGCCATCAGCGACAGCCTTCTGGCAACAGCAATCCCCATGCTCTCTGCAGATCTCCTGCTCCGCACCGGCGTCATGACTGTCAACAAAATCCACGCCGCCTTCGCTGACCCCGAAGGAATTTTCG
>CACXTQ010000018.1:0-80935 GCA_902770595.1 uncultured Bacteroidales bacterium
ATCATAGTTACCATTATATGTGGGTGCAAAGATAACGATTTTTGTGCAAATGACAAAAAAAGCACGCGGAAATTTGCATTTTCTACGAAAAGTTCCTATCTTTGCAGCAAGCTTTTTCGACAATGGAAAACAAAAGCGGATAATAACATGAGTGGTCGCATAGCTCAAAATTATAGAAAAATTTAATCAAAAAATTGTAAGAAAAACGGGACGATGTTGGTCACGGTTATTATAAGCTAACATCTTTGATAATTTTATAATCAATTTTCTTATAATTTTGAGCGAAGCGACCCTATAGAAGAGATTTATACGAACACTATGGCAACAGAATACATTACACTCAGCCGTGCCGATGGAATGACAAAGAACAACACTCCATTTGCACAATTCAAGATTGCGAACGAGAAGGAGACCATCAACCTTGCCGTGTGGGACTGCAGTCCCAAGATGGGTCCGCAGGTGGGACAACTCGTGTACTTCATGAATATCCAGGACCGCAACGGCAAGAAGTCGGCCAATGCCAACGACATGCGTGTTGGACAACTTGCAGGTGAATCACATCCCTTGTACCATCTGATTCCAAGGCCCACGAAGCGCTCGGACTGGGACACCTGCCTCGAGAATCTGCTCGGTTTCTGCAGCGATGAGAAGTTGAAGCCCATCATCGTCGAATGGGGAGGCAAGCTCTATGACAAGTACGACAAATGGCCTGCTGCTTCGGGCATGCATCACGCTTTCCCCGGAGGGTTGGCTACACATACCTATCAGATGCTCCATATGCTTGAAGGTCTTTATCCCTGCCTGCCTTATCCGATCAAGATCGAGCGCTGTATCCTGGCCATCCTCTTCCACGACTATGGCAAACTGCGCGAATACAACCAGGCTGGCGAGACGCAGGAGGACATGTACCTGCTGGGACATATCTATATCTCGGCCTACACCTTGCAGCATGTGCTTGAGAAGGCAGGCATCGAACAGGAGGAGGTGAAGTGCCTCATCCACTGCGTGCTGGCGCATCATGGAGAGAAGGAATTCGGATCGCCCGTGGTTCCCTGTCTGCAGGAGGCTGTGGTCATCAATATGCTCGACAACCTTTCGGCCAAGACCGACAGCCTTGATGGAACGGGAGAGAATGAGTATTGCCCCGCCCTCGGTACACATGCCATAAAGAAATAACGACCTTCTTCCCTGATCCTTGTCACACACAAGATAAACGGCTGCTCCATCTGGGGCAGCCGTCGTTATATAAATGAGTAGTTTCTGAGTAGAGAAGAATTTAATTTTTTAGAATACGCCCTGTGCCATCATAGCTTTGGCGACTTTCATGAAGCCAGCCACGTTGGCACCCTTGACGTAGTTGATGTAGCCATCGGGTTCCGTTCCATACTTCACGCAGTTAGCATGGATGGTCTCCATAATGGTGTGCAGACGGGCATCAACCTCCTCCTTGGTCCAAGAGAGACGCTCAGAGTTCTGTGACATCTCGAGGCCAGATACCGATACGCCACCGGCGTTGGCAGCCTTGCCTGGAGAGTAAAGGATCTTTGCCTGCTGGAAGACCTTGATGGCTTCGGGAGTAGAAGGCATGTTGGCACCCTCGGATACGGCGATGACACCATTGGCTACGAGCGCCTTGGCAGCCTCCTCGTTGATCTCGTTCTGGGTAGCAGATGGCAGAGCGATGTCGGCCTTCTCAAACCATGGCTTCTTGCCCTCGACATACTTGGCTGTTGGATACTGCTCAACATACTCCTTGATACGGCCGCGCTGTACCTGCTTGAGGTCGAAGATGTAGTCGAGCTTCTCGCGATCGATTCCATCGGGATCGTAGATGTAACCATCGGAATCGGACATGGTGAGCACCTTGCCACCCAACTGGAGTACCTTCTCGGCTGTGTACTGAGCCACGTTGCCTGCACCGGAGATGAGGACGGTCTTGCCCTTGAGCTCGAGACCACGGGTCTTCAGCATCTCGCAGAGGAAGTAAACGTTGCCGTAACCGGTTGCCTCAGGACGGATGAGAGAACCGCCGAACTCGAGACCCTTGCCGGTGAGCACGCCCTGGAACTGATGGGTATATTTCTTGTAAGCGCCGAACATATAGCCTACCTCACGACCACCTACGCCGATGTCGCCTGCAGGAACGTCGAGATCTGGACCAATGTGACGGGTGAGTTCAAGCATGAAAGCCTGGCAGAAACGCATCACCTCAGCGTTGGACTTGCCACGGGGAGAGAAATCAGAGCCACCCTTGGCACCACCCATAGGAAGGGTTGTGAGCGAGTTCTTGAAGGTCTGCTCGAAGGCAAGGAACTTCAGGATACCGAGGTTCACCGACTTGTGGAAACGAATACCACCCTTGTAGGGGCCAATGGCGTTGTTGTGCTGCACGCGGTAACCCATGTTGGTCTGGATGTTGCCCTTGTCGTCCATCCAGGTGACGCGGAACTGATAGATGCGATCGGGGATGCAAAGACGCTCGATCAGGTTTACCTTGTCAAACTCGGGGTGCTTGTTGTAGGCCTCCTCGATGGTGGAAAGAACTTCTTCGACTGCCTGATGGTACTCGGGCTCGTTAGGAAATCTGCGTTTCAGATCCTCAAGAACTTTTTTAGAATCCATAGACTTTGATAAATTTACAGTTTATAATACAATACCTTTAATAATTGAATTATCATTTTGCTTTTTTGCGGTGCAAAGATAAAGCATATTTTAATTTGCTCCAAATTTTTCGCGCAAAAAATCGCCTAAATGCCGAAAAAAGTTGATTTTTGTTCAAAAAATCGCAAAAACGTGGCTTTTTGCAATCTTTAGTTGCTTCATTTCAGACGGAGAAAACTGCATATAATATGCAAAAACCGCAACTCCGATGCAGGAGTTGCGGTCGAAAATGCGAATATTTATGCAATAGGCTTACTTCACAACCTTCTTGCCATCGACGATGCAGATGCCTTTGGCGTTGTTGATGCGCTGGCCAAGCATATTATAGGTGATGCCTGTGGCAGTGGGAGCAACCTCAACGCTTTCGATGCTTACGATATCCTGAGGAGCAGCGGGAGCGCCGAAGCCACCACGCAGGTTGGCAACGCGGAGCTCATAGGTGCCTTCCTCCTCCATCGTGTAACTGGTTGCGCTGGCATCGAGAATAGCAGCGATAGCGCCGTCCTTCACGATAGCATAAGCCGGTGCACCTTCGACAGAAGCCCAGATGAGGGTCTTGCCATCGGTGAAGAAGTCAACAGCGTCGAACTGAGCCGTATATTGCTCGGGCTTCCAGTCACCGAAGATGTTGTCGGTGGTGAGGGCAGCAGCCTCCTCGGCGGTGAGGACGGTCTCGTACTCACGATTGCCGGTGTTGTGGGTGAAGTTGACAACATTCGAAGCCGGAGTGGTCACGTTGCCCTCGGCATCGGTGGTGTTGTACTCCTTGAAGCAGTAGGCGGCAATGTTCATACCTGCGGTGGTCCAACGGCTTGCTGCAAGCGAGTTGTCGAGCACCTTGGTGTTGATCCAGTAGCAGGTCGATTCGCCACCCCACGAACGTGCGAAGGTGAACTGCTTGCATTCGCTCTTGACGGTGCAGTCGAGGAATACATAGCCATAGTTCTTGCGTGCATCGGTCGAAGCGGTGCAGTTGGGTGCTGCAACGACGTCTTCGCCATTGCCTGGATCGACGCTGCGGCTCTCGTTGACGAGGGCTACACGGTTATAGACCACGTTGCCATCGCCGCAGAGGTAATCGACGGTGCCGTGAATCTCGGAATCCTCCCAGTAGCGGTTGCTTGCGCGGTTGCTGTAGTAGGTATCCTGGTAAGAGAGCATGCGTACGTTCTTCTGGATGGTGTTGGCACCCTTGTCCTGCAGGCAGACTGCACGACCTGCGCTGCCCGACTTGTAGTAGTCGAGAGCATTCTGGATGGTGAGATCCTGCAGATAGAGGTTGTCGGAAGTATTGAGCAGGGTAGCGGTGGTGCCGATGCCCTCGTTCTCGACAGCGGGAGCGTTGACGAGGATGGTGCCCTCCATCGATTCGCCGATGATCGAGATGTTGTTGCCCGAAATCTGGGTCAATACGAGTTCGCCGAGGTCATACTTGCCGTTGGGCAGGAAGATCTTGGCATTGCCGGTAGCATTGGCCGAAGCCAGGGCAATGAGGAAGCTGTTGGCATCGTTGGCAGGGATGCAGTAGTAGCCGGTAGCTTCGTCGTACTGTACGAAGTCAACCACGTTATAGACGGTCACCTTGTGGATGTAGGTGGTGCCGCCGAAGGTGATGGTGAGGACGTCGGCCTTGTCGCTGTCGTACTGGAAGGTGGTTTCAGCGCCATCGTTCTCGACCTTTACGGGGAAGGTGGCAACGGTCTCGCCAGCCTCGTTGGTGACGGTAGCCTCGGCACCTTCAGCCGAATAGCGGCAGTTGCCGACGCTGACGATGGCCTTGCCGGCTACGGCAATAGAGAGGCAATTGCCTGCACCGAACGACCAGCCGTGCTGAGAGTCGTGGAATGAACCACCGTTGTTCCAGATGGCCTCGTGGTCCTCGATGTAGAAGTTCACCTTGTTGAGCTCGTAGATGTAGCGCGAGGTGTTGGTCGGCACTTCGATTTCGGTAGCCTTGGCATAGAGATTGAGGTTCTCCTGAACGGAAACGCCTTCGGCAATCTTCACTGCACTCTGCTGTGTGGAGTTGAACCAGCCACGGAACTTGTAGCCTTCGGCCACGGTGACGTTCTCGGCACCATAGGCAAACTTCAGGGCAGAGCCGCCTTCAACCTCTTCCTCGCCGATGATGGTCTTGCCATCGACGTCGTAGTAGCGAACGGTGCAGATGGGGATGAGCTCGCAAGCCTCGGCATAGAGGAATGGGCAGTAAGCACCCAGATTGAGCGTGAGGGTAGTGGGCTCCTCGCTGTTGTAGGTCCAGGTGACGAAGTGGTCGAAGCTGGTGCCTGAATCACAACCTGCGGCACGGGTGTCGAGGGTAACCAGGGTGTTGCCTTCGGCATCAGCCACGGTAGCCTGGTTGCTGTATCCGCAACCGCCTACGGTGAACTTGACCGGACCGTCAACGGGAACGGTAACCACAGCGTTCGAATAGCCATGCTGTGCATCGTGCCAGGTGCCGGTGATGGTAACGCCTTCGGGCAGACCTGTCTCGGGAGCGAGGACGGTGTATGGGTCGGAGCGGAAGTCAACCTTGAAGTCGGTGAATGCACGACCTTCCTCCGTGCCGCTCACGGTACCGTTGATGCGGATGTTGCCGATCGACATCTTCTTGTTGTTGGCTACATTCGAGATGTAGAAGCGCAGCTTGAAGGTGCGGCAGGCCTCGGCAGTGATGGCCTCGTCGTGGGTGAGGGGAGCCACATCAATGTTGACGTTGTTGTTGCGAAGGATCTGATTCTTGGGGTCGGAATAGGCTACGATTTCGCTCTCAACTTCGTCGCAGACATACGACCAGGAGAAATAGGCATTGTCGGTACCCTGCTTTACAGCATCGAACTGAACGTTGGAAGGAGTAAAGGTCAGGCCCTTTTTCATTTTCACGGTATATTCAACCATGTCGGTCTCGACGCATCCGGGATCGCCCGTCGATGGCTGATAGGTGGCCAGTGTGCCGCCTCCATTGCTGGTGGCATCGTAGGTGCTTACGTTGAGGTCGGTGCCTACCTTGAGGCTGGTCTCGAGCACAGCGTTCTCGATTTCGGCCGAAAGGGTGGCTGAGTTTTCGTTGCCCACAGTCCAGGTGGCTGTGCCGGTAACGCCATCCCATGTCTGTGCGCCAGCGGTGGCCGCCACAAACAGTGCAAAAACTGAAGTTAGAATCTTCTTCATAGGCTTAAAGATTAAGTGTGATTAGAAATATGGTGTTAAAAATAGTGTTCGTGCTTTTGGTGGGAGATCTGAAAAGAACTGTGCCCATAGATGCGGCAAAATTAGAAAAGAAAATTCAAAAATGCAAATATTTTTACACATTTTTAAATATATAATGAAAAAAAGGGGGTAAATTTGTTCAACTTATCATTTTTATTATTACTTTTGTCCCCGAAAACATTGAGAATAAACCTTGATGAGAATCCACACTACAAGATTTGCATGAAAAAGGACAAGCCTAAGAATCAGAATATATTTCAATCGGTAGCCGACCGATTGTCGCGTTTCTTTGGGAAAGAAACCACCACTGAGCCGGAAACGACACCGACACCTTCCGCTCCTTCCGAGCCTGTTGAACCGAAGCAGGAAGAGACATCGGACAAAGGAGCAGAGGCGCCAAGTGTTGAATCCGAAGCTCCGACCAAGCGCGTGAGAGTGCGTCGCAGTAGGGTAAAGGTCAGCCGACCAAAGTCCCGAATGGCAGAAAAAAGGGAGAAGGCCGAGGAGACGACTTCGATCTACGAACTGCCGTCTGACAAGGTAGGTCCGGCCATCCGTGAATTTGTCCTCGCACATCTCTCCGACGAGAGTCTCAGCGTCGAAACGATGGCTGCGCAACTCAAGGTGAGCCGTACGAACCTTTATACGATTGTGCATCGCGAATTCAGCGTCACGCCCGCCGATTACATCCTCGACCTTCGTCTTAAGAAAGCCGAGACCTTGCTGAAGGAGGGGTTGAAGGTGCGTGAGGTGGCCATGAAGTGCGGCTTTGCCGATCCGAAATATTTCAGCAAGGTTTTCAAGAAATACTACGGCATTCTGCCAAGCACTTTCAGCGCTAAGTAGAATTGCCCGACTTATTTAATCATTACGAATATGTTAGATATTTTTCCATCGTTGATCTCCAAGGCGCTCAGCATTCCCGAGCCGCAGGTCAAGGCAACCCTCGACCTGCTTGAGTCGGGTTGTACCATACCGTTCATCAGCCGTTATCGCAAGGAGGCGACCGGTTCGCTCGACGAAGTGCAGATTGCCGCCATCTACGACCAATACGAGAAGCTGGGTGAATTGCAGAAGCGCAAGGTTACCATTCTCTCCACTATCGAAGAGCAGGGCAAACTGACCGATGCCCTCCATCATCGCATCGACAACTGCTGGAATTCCACCGAACTCGAGGATATCTATCTGCCCTATAAGCCAAAGCGCAGGACACGTGCCATGGTGGCACGCGAAAAGGGCTTGGAGCCTTTGGCACAGTTCCTGTTGTCGCAGGCCGGAGACCTCAAGCAGCGCCCTGCCACGCAGGGGGATGTCGAGTTCGAATGTGCACAGTACGTCAATGCCGAGAAAGGTGTGGCCAATGCCGACGAAGCCCTCAAGGGGGCGCAGGACATCATCGCCGAGATGGTGGCCGAGGACGAACAGTCGCGCAATACCGTCAGACGCAATTTCCAGTTCGATGCCGTCATCACCTCGAAGCGTGTGAAGAGTACGAAGGCATTGAGCGAAGCCGAGGAACTGGCTGCGCAGAAGTTCCGCGATTACTTCGACTGGAGCGAACCCTTGAAGCGTTGTGCCAGCCATCGTCTGCTGGCCATGCGTCGTGGCGAAGCCGAGGGCGTGCTGCGTCTGTCGATTGCTGGCAACGAAGGCCTGTGCATCGACCGGCTCTGTCGCCAATATGTGAAGAGCAGTCGTTCGGCTGCTTCACCGCTCGTCGCCGATGCCATTGCCGACAGCTTCAAGCGTCTGCTGGACCCAGGCATAGAGACAGAGTTTATGCAGAGTGCCAAGGAGAAGGCCGACCAGGAGGCTATCCTCATCTTCGTGCGCAATCTCGAACAACTCCTGATGTCGGCACCCTTGGGACAGAAGCGTGTACTCGCCCTCGACCCTGGTTTCCGTACGGGTTGCAAACTGGTCATCCTCGATCGCGAAGGCAACCTCCTGCATCATGACGTCATCTATCCTCATCCGCCGAAAAGCCAGTTCATCGATGCGATGAACAAGGTGGAGGATCTGGTCAGAAAATACAAGATTGAAGCCATCTCAATAGGCAATGGCACGGCTTCGCGCGAAACGGAGGAGTTTGTCAAGGGCCTCGACCTGCAGGGAGCTCAGGTCTTTGTGGTCAGCGAGGATGGCGCGTCAATCTATTCGGCCAGCAAGGTTGCCCGTGAGGAATTCCCCGACGAGGATGTCACCGTGCGAGGTGCCGTCTCGATCGGACGACGACTGATGGACCCGCTTGCCGAACTTGTCAAGATCGATCCCAATTCCATCGGTGTGGGACAATATCAGAAGGATGTCGATCAGAAGGAACTCAAGAAGAGCCTCGACCAGACCGTGGAGAACTGTGTGAACAAGGTTGGTGTGAATGTCAATACGGCATCGAAGCATCTGCTGACCTATATCTCAGGTCTCGGCCCGCTGTTGGCTCAGAATATCGTGGATTATCGTGCCAAGCATGGTGCATTCAGCAACCGCAGGCAATTGATGGATGTGCCTCGTATGGGTCCGAAGGCCTTCGAGCAGTCGGCAGGCTTCCTGCGCATTGCAGGTGGTGACAATCCGCTCGACAATTCCGCAGTGCATCCCGAGCGTTATGCCATCGTCGAGAAGATGGCGAGCGATCTGGGTTGTCACGTCAACGACCTCATCGGTCCCGAGGGCAAGGCTTTGCGCGAAAAAATCGACCTCAAGCGATATGTCACCGCTGCGGCCGATGGTTCAGGTGTAGGTTTGCCTACGCTGGAAGATATTATGAAGGAACTTGACAAGCCAGGTCGCGACCCGCGACAGCAGCTCGAGGAATTCTCGTTCTCCAGCGAAGTGAAGACGCTCGAGGATGTGCAGGTGGGTATGGTTCTTCCTGGCATCGTGACCAACATCACCAATTTCGGTGCTTTCGTTGATATTGGTGTGCATACACAGGGTTTGGTGCACGTTTCGGAGTTGGCCGACAAATATGTCAAAGACCCCAACACAGTCGTCTCCCTGCATCAGCACGTCAAGGTGCGTGTCAAGGATGTAGATCTGCGTCGAGGACGTCTGTCGTTGTCGATGAAGAATCTGTGAACTAGGGGCAAAGGGCCTTATCCCTCTCACGGAACAGGGCCTTAGCCCTTATGGCACGGGGTCGTAGCCCGAGCCGCCCCAGGGATGGCAGCGGCAGATGCGCTTGATGCCGAGCCATGTGCCTTTCAGGGCACCGTATTTCTGGATGGCTTCGAGCGTATATTGCGAGCAGGTTGGGGTGAACCGGCATGCAGGCGGTGTGAGCGGAGATATGAAGCGCTGATAGAAGCGGATGAGTGAGATGAGAATGAATTTCATGATGGCTGGTTTTTCGCGGCTTCGAGGATGGCGCGCTGCAGTTTGCCGATGGCTTTGCCCATCAGTTTGTAGGTCTGCTCGAAGGAGATGAACTTGTTGTCAACATAGAGGAATGCCACTTCAATCGTTTGCCCGGTCTTTTCTAGGGCGGCGTGGAGTGGCAGTTTCTGTGTGCGATAAGCCTCGCGGGTAAGACGCTTCACGTGATTGCGATCGACGGCATGCTTGAAGCGCTTCTTGGGAGCCACGGTCATGATGGCGCATTGTCCCTGCTTCTCGGGGTCGGGCAGGTTTTCGGCATCAGCCTTCTTGATCAGATACACCACCCTGTAAGGAAAGACCACGAAAGTACGTCCATTGGCGAACAGTTCGTCAATGGATTCTCTCAGATACAGTCTTTCGCGCTTGGGTAATGTAAATTGTTTCATCGGAATCTGACTCTTCAGATGGGATTAAGCAATGGCTGGCCAAGCCATAGGAAACTGGTTGAAAATACGATCCGAGTGGCCTTTAATCCTGGTCGCTGAGGTACTTCTGCAGGACGCTGGCCATCGATGGGAGTTCGGGTGTGGGGCCCTTGGCATCGATGCGGAGGCCGTGTTCCTCGGCAGCCTTGGCAGTCAGTGGGCCGAAGAGGCCGATGCGCTGATCGCCCTGCTGGTAGTCGGGCATGTTCTCGTAGAGCGACTGGATGCCCGAGGGTGTGAAGAACACCAGCATGTCGTACGAGGAAATCTCCTCCGAGGTGATCTCCATGCTCACCGTGCGATACATCACTGCTGGAGTGACCTTGAGTTTTGCCTTCGTGAAGGCTGGAATCTCGTCCTTGTGAACCTCGGCAACGGGCATCAGGAACTTCTCGGTGTTGTGCTTCTTCATCACCAGTGCCAGGTCTTCGATCTTGCCCGACTTGGAGTGATGTACCTTGCGCTTGCGGAAGACGATGAACTTCTGCAGGTAAAGGGCAACTGCCTCGGTCTGGCAGAAATACTGCATCTCCTCGTTGGGCTTGGCGCGAAGTTCCTCGGCAAGTTTGAAGAAATGGTCAATCGCCGTCTTCGAGGTGAAGACGATGGCCGTGAAGTTGGGGATACTGATTTTCTGTGTCCGGAACTCTTTCGGGCTGAGCGATTCGATGCGGATCAGCGGCTTGAACGTAAGCGTTACGCCGAACTTGCGCTGAATGTCGAAGTAGGGTGACTTGTCCGAGGTAGGATAGGGTTGTGAAACCAGAATATTCTTGATGTCCATTATACTTGCAGTGAGGAAAATTTAACCCAAATGACCCACAAGGGTGCAATTTCGAGCGTGCAAAGATATACAATTATCAATAATAATGAGCTAAAACCGTCGTAAAAAATCTTAATTCCACTAAAAATAAAGGAAAATTGTGACAAAATGAAGACCGCGAAAAGCAAAACAAGTGCTATTTGTGATGGTATCCATCCTGCAATCAGCCCTATGAAGAGGAGCATCGCCAGAGGTGCCAGCACGATGAATGCGGCCTGATAACTGCGGTTCATGATGGTGCGCTTCTCCTTTATGCCAAGCAGGTAGCAGAACCAGTTGAACAGCACGCCTTGCAGCACATACCAAATCGGCAGCAATGATATGCACAGGCCAATTTGTACCAATGTCGGGGATGTGATGGCAAAAAGGTGTTCGGCAGGCGCACTGTCGGTGAGGCAGAAGAGTGTCAGACCAAAGAAGAGGAACATCTGCAGCAGCATCAGCGGCTTGAGCCAGGGGTAGATGACCACCACCGATTCGAAGGTACGTGCATTGCGCGTGTCGGTGATCCATGCCAGCTGGTGTCGCATCACGCTCTTGTCGCGGCAGGCGAGAATGTCGATGGAAAGAAACAACAGGATGAGCACCACCAGCACGGCATTGTCCTCGAGCCGCAACTGGGCCCAGGACAGCGAGGAGGCCGCCGATGCCGCCCCTTCCACGAAATGTATGTCGTACGGATTGAAGATCATTGGGGCAGTATCTGGAAGGTGGCTTCCACAGGATAGTGATCGGAGAGTTTCACGTCCTTGCGTACCCTTGAATGGAGTGCGCGGAAGTGCTTGCTGTGCAACAGGTGGTCGATGCGGAACCAGAAGTGGTGGGCCCTGTAGGTGATGCCTGGGCCGACGCCCGTCTCTTGCCAAGTGTCGTAGAGGCCCACTTGGCGAAGCGATTGATAGCAGTAACTGATGGGCGTGTCGTTCATGTCGCCACAGATGAGCAAGGGCATATCATTGGGATGCTGGTCGAGCAGCACCTGCCTGAGCATCGCCGATTCAGTCGAACGCAGGCGGTAGGCTTGTGCCAGTGCTCGCATCATGCCGGTTCGGATGCGGTCGAGTGAGTCGGGTTCGAACTTCTCGATCATCTCGTCGTAGAGGATGCGGTCCTTCGGGTCGATCATGTTGCTGCGCAGATGCATGTTCACCAGTCCCATCGTCCGCCCTCTGACATCCAGTTGGTAATACATGGCCGAGAAGTAGCCTTTCTTCCGCTTGTCGATGCGTATGGCCTTGCGTATCGGGTGTTTCGAGAAGACGGCAATGCCGAGCGCCTTGCGCTGGTCGTTGGGCATAAAGTCGTAGTAGGGGTAGAGGTCCTTCAGTTCGCCGCGCAGTTCCTGTTCGGTATGTCCACCGGGTTTCAGCGTGAAGCCATACTCTTGCAGACAGACGATGTCGGCCCCCGACTTCCTGACAATATCAATTACGGGAATGTGCTCCTTGATGCGCGAAAGGTGTGTCTGCCCCATGATGTTCGTATTGAACGAGAAGACGCGCAGGCTGTCCACCTTAATCTCTTCTCCCGCTTCGGTCAGCGTCAGAGGCTCTGGACCGCCCTTGAGGTGCAGCGGACAGTAGCGCCAAGCCGGTATGGAGACGATGGCAAGCGTGGCCAGAAGTACCAGCAGACTGTGCCAGCGGCGGAAGAGCAGCAGCACAAGGAACCACACCAAGGCAAGGACAAGTATCACGCCAAAGGCAATGCCAAGGAACGATGGCAGCACCCAGATGGTGGGATTGATATAGTCGCTGAAAGCCGAAGCAATGAGGATAAGGCACAAGGCAAACGTCAGCATTGCCATAACGGACCTGAATGCCCATTTGAAAATGCTGCCCAGAAGGCTACCGCCCTTCTTCGGCTTTTTACCTTGTTTCTTGTTGTTAGTTTTCGCCAAAATATTTCCTTAATTCGGCGCGAAGATACGCCTTTTTTCCACAATGAGCAAAAAAATGAAGTATTTTCTGCTGAAAAGTTTGGAAAAGACGGGAAAAATGCTTTTCTTTGCACCATAAATGGCAATTCAAGAATCATCCCCAATCCTTTTTGGGGGACAAATACACCACACAATGACACACGTTAAGCACACCCTCTTCTCCTTCCTTGCCCTCTTTTTTGTGGCATTCTTCTGCCAACAGCCGACAGTCAGCGGCCAACCGCTTACTGACACAAGCCACAGCACGCATGCCGTTATGTCGAACCTCCCGATTGGAGCCACACATTGGACCGGTGGCTTCTGGGGCGACCGCTTCGGCGTGTACAGCAGCACGTCGCTGCTTTCGATGTGGCAGACCTGGAACAACCCTGCCATCTCGCATGGCTTCCGCAATTTCGAGATTGCGGCCGGCGACGATGTCCCTGCCGACGATCATGAGCACTGGGGACCTCCCTTCCACGATGGCGATATGTACAAGTGGCTCGAAGGCGTGGCTGCCGTTTATGCCGTCACCCGCGATCCGGAACTCGACCGCCTGATGGACCACTTCATCGACCGTGTTGCCCGAGCTCAGCGCGAGGATGGATACATCCATACGCCTGTCATCATCGACGAAATGAATCGTGGCGTCGATAGTCACGCTGTGAAGAAACAACAGACCATCATAGGCACTGCTGTGGGAAAGGAGGATGAGAAGGGAGCCTTTGCCAATCGTCTCAACTTCGAGACCTACAACCTGGGCCACCTCATGATGGCTGCCATCGTCCACAAGCGTGCCACGGGAAAGACCACGCTCTTCAATTGCGCTGTCAAGGCCACCGACTTCCTCGTCAACTTCTACGAGACGGCTTCTGCCGAACTCGCCCGCTGTGCCATCTGCCCCAGTCACTATATGGGTGTGGTTGAGATGTGGCGTGAGACGGGAAATCCGCGTTATCTCGATCTTGCCCAGCAGCTTATCCAGATTCGCAGCCTTGTCAAGAACGGCACCGACGACAATCAGGATCGTGAGCCTTTCGACCAGCAGTACGAGGCCATGGGACATGCCGTACGTTCCACCTATCTCTATGCCGGTGTCGCTGACATCATCGCCGAGACGGGCAATGAGCAGTATATGCGTAACCTCACCAGCATCTGGCAGGACCTCACTTATCGCAAGATGTACATCACCGGTGGTTGCGGTGCTCTCTATGACGGCACTTCGCCCGATGGCACCAACTACACGCCCGATTCCATCCAGAAGGTGCACCAGTCGTTCGGCCGTCCCTACCAGTTGCCCAATTCCACTGCCCACAACGAGACCTGCGCACAGATTGGCAATATGCTCTTCAACTGGCGTATGATGGAGATCACGGGCGAGGCCAAGTATGCCGACGTGGCCGAACTCTGTATGCTCAACTCCATCCTCTCAGGCATTTCGCTCGATGGTCGTCGCTATTTCTACACCAATCCGCTCCGCATCTCAGCCGACCTGCCCTACACCCTGCGCTGGCCCAAGGAACGCAAGGAATATATCTCCTGCTTCTGCTGTCCTCCCAACACCCTGCGCACCGTCAGCGAGGCGCAGAACTATGCCTTCTCGGTGAGCACGCCAGGGCAGGCTCCTTCGCTCACGTTGCAGTTCTATGGCGAGGCTAAGACCACAGCAAATATTCCGGGCATCGGCGAAGTACGTCTCACTGAGACCACCCAATATCCCTGGGATGGCCGTGTCTCTGTCACCATCGACGAACTCCCCAAGAAGGCCAGTGGCAAGGCGTGGACCCTTCGTTTCCGCCTTCCCGACTGGTGCGAGCGTGCCACCATCGACATCAATGGTGCACCTCTTCAAATATTGCATCGTTCGAGCACTTATGCCGAAGTCAGACGCGTTTGGAAGAAAGGCGATGTCGTCGAATGGAACATGACGATGCCTGTTCGCCTCATGGAGGCCAATCCTTTGGTCGAGGAGGTCCGCAATCAGGTCGCCATCAAGCGTGGTCCCATCGTCTATTGTCTCGAGAGTGCCGACCTGCCGCAAGGCATCCGTATCGACGATGTGCTTATCCCCGCCGATATACGTTTGGATCCCGTGATGATCGAGATTGATGGCCATCCTGTGATGGCGCTCGAAGGCGTTGTCGCGCTTGCCGACGAAGCTTCATGGCAGGGCCAGCTCTATCGCGAGATAGGTCGAGCAGGCCGTGAACTTCCCATTCGCCTCATCCCTTATTATGCCTGGGGCAATCGTGGCAAGGGCGAAATGTCCGTCTGGCTCCCGCTTTTGCGATAAGTGGCGATAGCACTTCCTTAACTATGTCAAAAATGGTAGTTAAGGAACCGCTATCGGCGATACAACTTCCTTAACTATGTCAAAAATGGTAGTTAAGGAACCGATATCAGCGATACTGCTTCCTTAAATATGTTAAAAATTAAGTTAAGGAAGTAGTATCGCTTGTTTATTTAAAATAATAATTGTATATTTGCGCCAACTAATCATCGTACAAATATGGCAAGCAATAGGATAATTGGCCGTGAATATGAGCAGAAAATCATCAAGAACTATCTTGATAGCGGCAAGGCAGAACTTGTGGCCGTCTATGGGCGCCGTCGAATTGGTAAGACATTTCTGGTGAAAAGCTTTTTCGACAATCATTTCGACTTCGCATTTACAGGTCTGTTTAACGTCCCTCGTGTAGTCGTGTTATCACAGTTTCAGAAGCGTCTTGAGGAGTATTCCGGGCAGGAAGTGAAGCGATTGAAGGATTGGTTCGAGGCATTTGATGCCTTGCGCAATTACTTGGATACTCTTCAGAAGGATAGGATAGTGGTATTTCTAGACGAGATACCTTGGATGGATACACCTAAAAGCAACTTCCTTGCTGCTTTCAGCCAGTTTTGGAACGACTGGGCCTCGATGAAGAGCAATCTGAAACTCTTTGTTTGTGGCTCGGCCACTACTTGGATGCTTTCGAAATTCATAGGCGACAAAGGAGGTATCTATGGCAGAGTATGTCGTTCGATATGGCTTGCTCCCTTTTCGCTGAAGGAGACAGAATTGTTTTTGCGCGAGATTAAGGGCATCGAAATGACGCGCCACCAGTTGATTAAGACCTATATGGTGCTGGGAGGAATTCCTTATTATCTTGACATGCTGGTACGCGATGTGCCTCTCGATGTCTGCTTCGATGAACTGTTTTTCAAACAGGGTGCGCCACTTCGACAGGAGTTTGATTTCTTTTTCCGTTCACTTTTCAACGAGTCAAAGGTTTATAGGGGAGTAGTGGGATTGTTGGCCACAAAACTAAAAGGCCTGACACGACAAGAGATTCTCGAAGGTTTAAGGCTGAAAGAAGGAGGATTGCTGACAGAAGTGCTCGACAATTTGATCAAATGCGATTTCATACGCAAATATACCGCTATCGGCAAAACTGATCGCGAAGCATTATATCAACTCACCGACCTCTTCTCGTTGTTCCATATCAAGTACGTAGAGGATCACAGCGGTCAGGATGAGCATCTTTGGAGCAAACTTGTAGGCAAGGGTCAGATGACTGCCTGGAGTGGCTATGCATTCGAACAGGTATGCTTACATCATATTTCTCAAATTAAGCGTGCTCTCGGAATCGATGGCATCATCTCCAATGTTCATTCATGGTCTTGTCGTCCGTTTATTGACAAGAATGGCACGTCTTGGAAAGGTGGACAGATAGACTTGCTCATCGACCGGGCCGATGAAGTCATTAATCTCTGTGAAGTTAAGTATGCGGCCGACAAGTACGAAATAACCTCCGACTATGAAGAGCGTCTGAGAAATCGAGCTTCTTTGTTCCGAAATGTTACACGTACAAAGAAGTCCATCTGTCATACTTTTATCACCACTTACGGAGTGGCTCGCAATCTCCATAGCGGAATCGTGCAATCGGAGGTGACGATGGACGATTTGTTCCAATGATTATGAGAACTTCAATCTCAAACTATTCAGCACAACGCTGACGCTCGAAGCAGCCATCAGGGCACTTGCGAGAGTAGGGGTGATCTGGAAGGGTATGCCGAAGGCGTAGGGGAGACCTGCGGCTAGAGGAATGCAGACGATGTTGTAGATGAAGGCCCAGAAGAGGTTCTGTCGGATCATCGACACTGTGCGTCGGCTCAGTCGGATGGCTTCGGGGATGGCACGAAGGTCATCGCCCATCAGCGTCACTTGCGCTACGTCCATCGCCACGTCGGTGCCCCGTCCGATGGCGATGCTCACATCGGCAAGGGCCAGGGCTTGCGTGTCGTTGATGCCGTCGCCCACCATGGCCACCCGTTTGCCTTCACCTTGCAGACTACGGACGAGATTCTCCTTGTCCTGCGGCAGCACCTTGCTCTGATAATGACGTATGCCTGCCTTTTCGGCCCAATAGCGGGCAGCCTCGTCCTTGTCGCCGCTCATCATATGGACTTCCACACCATTTTGCTGCAGTTCCTCCATTGCCTCGCGTGCATGGGGCTTCAATGTCTCACGCACTTCGAGGTCGAGATTGTCGGCCTTGGTGAAATCCACTTCTTGGTTGGGAATGGTCAGCGTGCCCGTCTTGTCGGTGACGAGCACATTCACCTTGCGCAGATTCTCGAGGGCAGCAGCGTCCTTCACGAGAATCTGTTTCTCTGCAGCCTTGCCTATACCCACCATCAGAGCAGTCGGTGTGGCCAGACCCATGGCACAGGGACAGGCAATGACGAGAACCGAAACTGCCGACAGTATGGCTTGTGGCAAATGGGCATTGCCGCCCACTATATACCACACAACGAAAGTTATCAGCGCAATGCTCGTCACTATAGGCACAAAGATAAGTGCTGCCCTATCGACGATACGCTGTACGGGCGCTTTCGACCCTTGTGCCTCCTGGACCATGCGGATGATATGTGCCAAAGCCGTCTCCTCACCAATCTGTCGGGCTCGCATCGTGAACTTCCCCTGGCTGGGAATGGTGCCGGCCAGGACCTTCGATCCTTTTCGTTTCTCGGCAGGTGTGGGTTCGCCTGTGATCATACTTTCGTCCACATAGGCGGCATCGGCGGTCATGAAACTCTCTGCTTCGACCACATCACCATCCACGGGCACCTTTTCGCCAGGTCGCACTTCGAGCAGATCACCCTTCTCGATGGTCGAAATGGGCACTTCACGCACGATGGCAGGCTCGATGATGTTACCGGCTGCGTCCCGTTTGGCCTTCTTCTCGACGATATGTGCGGTCTTGGGTGCCATGCCCATCAGTTGGCGGATGGAACTTGCCGTGCCGTCTTTCGCCTTCTCTTCGAGCAGCCTTCCGGTGAGCACAAAGGTGAGAATCATCACCGAAGCGTCGAAGTAGGTATGCCATTCGATGCCTCGGCTGCCCCAGACGGCTTCGCCGAAAAATGTGTTGAATGCGCTGAAAAGGAAGGTGATGCCCGTCGAGAGCGCCACGAGTGTATCCATGCCCGCAGCACCATGGCGAATCTGTTTCCACGCATTGCGGTAGAAGGTCCTTCCGCAGATCACCATGCAAAGCAGCGCCAGCACAAGCGCAACGATATTGTTCGAAAGGAGGGACCCCGTGTCAATCCATTGCATCGAGAAGCACATCACCAGCACGGTCAGCACCCAAGCCAGCAGCGTCTTGCGAAGCAGTGCCTTACGTTCTCGTTGTTCAATCTCTGCCACGTTGCGGTCCTCCTCGATGACGAGGTCGTAGCCGATGTTGTTCACCTCGCGTTTCATCTCTTCGAGCGTGATCACTTCGGGGTCGAACTCCACCAGCGCCGTGCGTCCGGCCAATGACACGGAGCAGCTCTCGATGCCTTTCAGACCCGAGAGATGCTGCTCGACGCGTGCCGAACAGGCCGAACATGCCAGTCCGATGACTGGAATCGTCTTCTTCATGTTTTTTCTTTTTATCACGAATTAGCGAATTATAGAATTAATATGGGTGGACTCCTCTTGAATTAAAAGGATAGACTCCCATTGTTCAGAAGCAATTCTCAAATTCGCTAATTCGTGATAAAGAAAATTCTTTAATTCAAGATCATCTCGAATCTTCCGAGATCATCCACGGCATCCTTCATCTGTTCGGGGCTGACCTTGGCTTCGTCAAATTCGACAGCCACATTGCATGCCTCGTGGTCGGCCTTGGCTGCCTCCACGCCATCAAGTGCCTTGAGCGCATCTTCCACCTTGGCCTCACACTTTGTGCACTTCATTCCTTCAACGGTAAATACTTGCTTTGTCATAATATTTCAATTAACTATTAATAATTAACAATGATGCGGTTACTCATTAACAATAAAGTGCCGCAAAGATAGCGATTTTTCAGCATTTTTCGCCCCAACTTGCCGAAAAAACACCTTTTTCGATGAAAAACATCATTTTTTTCTCATCTCGATGTCACTTTTTCTACCTTTCTTACGTTATATAGGCGAAAACGGCTGTTTCCCGATTGCCGGCAATCGGACAAAGAAAGTATTTATTTCATCATTTAATAAAATATATTATGGAAGATGTTTTAGTTCCTATTCTGGTCCCTCTGATCACATTCTCTATGCCAGTGCTTCTCTGTTGGGTGTATTATCGTAATGAGATGCACACGACCTCACAACGCACCGAAATCGTGAAGGCGGTCATCGAGAAGAATCCCGACCTCGACGTCGAGGCATTGCTGCAGAAAATGAACCCCAAGCAGAAGCTGCTCAAGGAGAAACTGCTCTCGCGTCTCCTCTGGGGCTGCATCACGGGCTTCATCGGCCTGGGATTGCTGATAGGCTCCGTCTTTGCCTGCTATGCAGGAGGATGGGAAGGCGACGAGATCAACTTCATGTGGATCACCGGTGCCATCTCGCTGGCAATCGGCATCGCCTTTATGATTACCTATTATGTGGGCCGAAAGATGCTTGCCAAGGAGATGGAGGCCGAAACCCGTAATATGGAGCAGAAGTGAATTGCGAGCAGTTCATAGCACTTGTCTCGACCGAACAGGAATCGTTGCGACGGTTCCTGTTGGCCCTCTGCGTCGGAAATCGCGACGATGCGGACGATATCGCGCAGGAGGCCCTCATCAAGGCCTACCTGGCACGGGACAAGATTCGCAATGACGAGAAGTTGGGTGCGTGGCTCTATCGCATTGCCTACAACACCTTCCTCGACCACCAGCGCAGCCTGCGCTCCCATGCGTCAATCGAAGAGGCCGACACACTCGTGTCAGAAACTGCCACCGATGCCGGCTTCGAATACCAGGAACTCTACAATGCGCTGCGAACCCTTCCCCCCAAGGAGCGAACAGCCATCCTGCTGTTTTACCTCAAGGGATATAATGTGCGTGAGATTGCCGACATCGTGCACAGTACCGAGGCTGCCGTGCGCCAGCAGCTCTCTCGCGGACGCGAACAACTTAAAAACAAATTGAAGCAATGAACCAGGAACCCAATCTCGAGGAGTTGTTCTCCAACTATCATCCCACGCTCTCCGACAGCGATGCCTTCATGCAGGCTCTGTCGCGTCGTCTCGATGCCGTGCAGTATGTCGAGCGCTATCAGGCTGCCCAGGCTGCTCGCTATCGTCGCTACATCGTCATTGCCCTCCTGGCGGGCCTGGTGCTTGGTGGTGTGTCGCTTGCCGTCATCCTTTTCCTGGCTCCATCGGCGCAGTTCTTCACGTTCCGCGTCCAGTCCGATGTCCTTCTGCTCGTCCAGGAGAACAGTCGGCTCATCGCTGTGCTCATCCTCTCCCTGCTGGTCAGCGCAGCCCTCTTCTTCATCTTCCGTTCCATATCTGAGATCGGTTATTTTCGCGAACGCGAACAACGTCTGTCTGCCAACGCAACAGCAGCCCGGCTTCATGCGAAACCGGACTGCTGAAATGACGATGACAAGTTTTGGTTAGCGAACCATAAACTTCCTGCCATCCTTGATGTAGAATCCCCGAGTGAGCGGCTTGTCGGAAGCGACTTGCCGCCCGCTTAGTGTATAGATGATACCATCAGCGGGATAATCGGTCTTGACGCAGTCGATGCCTGCAGTTTCGGTGATGATTTGCGTAGGCTCGGTCTTCCCTTCCACGTAATAGCCATGGTTCACAAAAGCTACGCCGTCGTAGATCTTGTTGTTGCCCCCGTTCTTCGAGATGATGAGGTACTGCGGGGCTTCGTTGACCTTGGTGATTACATATTTATATACGTAGCTGCCCGTTTCGGTTTGTCCCATCAGCGACATTCCGTCACCGGGCCACGACGTGTTGTTGCAATAGGCTTCTCCACCTCCCAGGTTGCCCCATACCCAAACGTTGTAGGCATCGGCCGAAGTGGTTTCGAAGAAGATGCTGACCTCGTCGCTGCTGTCCAACTTGGGCGTATAGGCTTCGAAGGGTGGCAGTTCCTCCTCGGGGAACGTTCCGCGCACATACACCCGATAACCCTTGGCATCGAGGTTGAAGGTCTGTGTTGTGGAAAGGTTCACCTGCTTGCGACTGGTGCCCTGGGCAATGGTCTCGCTGTTGAGCCAAAGGCTCCATGCTCCTGCGTTGAGGCCGGTAAGGGTGGCCTGTCCTTCGGTTGTAGCCAGGTTGAGGATGACGAGCACTTCGCTGTCGTTCATCTTTTTGGTATAAGCCAGGACGCTTGTGTTGTTGGTCACGGTCACCCAGTTCACCTCCACCCTGTCGCTCAGCGCTTCGGCCGAATGCTTCAATGCAGTCAAGGTGCGTAGGGTATTCAGCATCTTGCTGTCGGGGCTTCCCCAATTGATCTTCGTGTCGCTGAAATAGTTGAGTATCTGATTGCCGCCAGTCTCCTGTCCGTTGTAGATGAGGGGCATACCGTAGATGGTAAACATCAGCACCGTGAGCGGATAGCGGTTCTGTCCGTACATCTGCGTGAGCGTCTTGCCGCCATCGTTGAAGTTCTGGTCGTGATTGGTGAGATAGACCATTCGTTCGAACGACTGGGAAGCCGATTTATCAATCAGGGTGTTCGAAAAAGCCTTCAACCTGGATGCTGCATAACCCGAAGGACCGAAGTTGGCCAGGTCGCTCTGGAACTTCCAGGCATAGTCGTAGTCGAAACCTACATCCTTGAGGCGTGTTGCATCCTGCACGATGTCTGCTTCACCGAGGAAGGTGATGTTCTTGCCTTCCTTGTACGACTTGATGAGGGGTATGGCCGTCTGCCAGTAGGAGGTAGGGATGCGCGGACTGCTGATATAGTCGCAACGGTATCCGTCGATGTCGGCCTCGTCGATCCAGAATTTCAGGCAGTCGTTCATGGCGTCCACCAGTCCGGCGTTGTTGTAGTCGAGCTGCCACACGTCGCTGTAATTGTTCGGATGGATCATTTGTCCGCCGCTCTTGGCATAGTATTCGGGATGCGAAGTCACCCAGTCGGCATTTGTTGCCGTGTGGTTGGGCACCCAGTCGAGCCAGACTTCCATCTGCAGTTCGTGGGCACGCTGGACGAAAGCCTTGAGGTCGCCGATGCTGCCGTATTTCGGATTCACCTGCTGGAAGTTGGTGGCAGCATAAGGGCTGCCCGAGGTGCCACGCGGATAGATGGGCATCAGCCAGACGATGTCTATGCCGGTCTGCTTCAGTTCGGCCAGGCGTTCCTGTGCGGCATTCAGTGTGCCGGCTGCTGTGAACGAGCCTACGTTCATCTCGTAGATGACGCGCCTGCCCTCGGCATTCTTTGTCGAAGCATTGTTGATGTCGTCCACATAGTCGGCAGCCTGCATCCTGCCCGCCGAAAACACCAGCATCAGCAAGGCTGCAAGGATCGAAAAGTGTCTGAATGGTTTCATAGTCGTCACCTGTTTGTTTTACTTTTTCTTGTAGATGGCGTAGCCCTTGGCTTCCAGTTCGATGGGTGTCGTTCCCGAAAGGGAGGTCTGCGTAAGTGCAGGGCCTTCGGTGATGGTGCGGCTGTTGAGGCAGACGTCGTAATCACCCTTCTCCAGGCTCGAAAGAGTGGCCTGCTGGTCGGTTTCGCCAAAGTTCAGCACCACCACGATGTTGCCGCGCTGGTAGGCCATCATCGATGGGTTTCCGGTCGTCAGAAACTCCACGGGCGAAGCTGCCGAGAGTGCCGACTCCGTATGATGCAGGGCTATGAGCGAACGCACGGTGTTCAGCATCTTGGGGTCCACCAGGTCCCATTTTACCTTGGCGTCTGTGAAGTAGTTCAAGGTATCGGGGTCGCCGATTTCCTGGCCTTGATAGATCAGGGGCATACCGTAGAGCGTGAACTGAAGTACGGAGAGTGCATATCGGTTGTCGCCGTAGAAGTCACGCAGCGTGTGACCGCCGTCGTTGTAGTTCTGGTCGTGGTTGGTCAGATAGACCATACGCTTGTTCTTGATGGCCTTCGAGGCATCGAGGAACTGCTGGCAGATGGCTTGCAGCGAATCGGCCTGTGTGCCTTTTGCGCCAAACTTATATGCCAGACGTCCTTGGAAGCCCCAGGCATAGTCGTAGTCGAAACCACAGGAATCGATGCGTCGGCTATTGGGGTCGCTGATGTCTGTCTCGCTCAGGAATTCGATGGTCTTGCCCTGGCTCTTCAGTTCGGCAATGATGTCCTGCCAATAGCGAACAGGGATGGTGGGGCTCGTCACGTAGTCGCAACGATAGCCATCGACGTCGCACGAATCAATCCAGAACTTCAGCGTGCTGTTCATCTCGTTCACTAGACCCTTGTCCTGATAGTTCAGCTGGAAGACGTCGTTCCATCCGTGTGGATTGATCATCTTTCCCTTGGCGTCCTTCGTGAAGTACTCGGGATGTGTCTTGACCCAGGGATTCTCCACGGCAACGTGGTTGGGCACCCAGTCGAGCCACACTTTCATGCCGTGCTCGTGGGCTGCTGCCACAAATGCCTTGAGGTCGTCGATGGTACCATAGGCGGGATTGACCTCACGGAAGTTCATCGAGGCGTAGGGACTCATCTTGGTGGCACCACGTGGATAGGTGGGCATCAGCCAGAGGATGTCAGCACCCAGGGTTTCGAGGCGTGCCAACTGCTCCTGGGCTGCCTTGAAGGTTCCCTCGGGCGTGAAGGCTCCGATGTTCAGCTGGTAGATGATGCGGTTCTCGGTCGAAACTGGTTTGGTGTTATCTACCGTAAATTGAATTTCCCTGCTCGGGTTGCAGGCTGCGAGAAGCAGCACTGCAACGAGCATCAGGGATGAAAGGATATTCTTGCGCATAGCGTTCGAAGGTTATCAGTTAGCCGTGAAGGAATAGCTTTGGTTGGCTACCACCTGGGCGATGTCCTGCTGCACGCCGTCGCCGTCACCATTGAGGATCAGGTTGTAGGTGCCGCCGTCGTTGGGCAATGGGAACACCAGTGTGCCGTTCTCGTTCGAAGAAGGAGTGATGCCACGCCAGCCGCCGTAGATCTCGCCGTCGCCCCAGGCATAGAGGTGTGGATTGGCGTAGCCGGCATTGTTCTGGATGGTTACGGTGTTGGGCGATTCCACCCAGTCGGAGCTGACGTCGAAGAAGTGGCTGCCTGTGGTTGTCAGGGCTGGGCCATCGATCTGCTGACCTGCACCGTTGTCGTTCAGGATGAGGTTGAAGGAGCCACCTGCCGGCAACTCGTAGAGGTTCCAACCATTGTCGGTCACCTTGACTGGAGCTGCACCTGGCCATTCGCCACAGGCTTCGCTGTCACCGTATACATAGAGGTGAGGCTCGTTGTAGCCGATGGTGTTCTTGATGGCAATGACAACCTTGTCGCCTGTGGGTTGTGGCTGTGGGTCAGGATCGGTTCCAGGAGTGTCGCCACCGCCCTGGTAGTCCTTGCTGATGACCTCATAGCCGCCATCGAAGATGCGCAGATAGATGTCGTGGTCGATGGTGAAGTTGAGGTCACCGCCTTCCCACTGCACGCCGCCATTGTTGTTGTTGGGGATGAGGTTGAGGTTCAGTCCTGTGTTGGCCTCGCCAAGGTCGAAGTATGTATACTCCAGTCCGTTGATGGTCTGTGTGCCTGTGGGTGCCATACCTGGCCAACCGCCGAAGGCTTCGGCATCGCCCCATGCATAGAGTGCCAGTTCGGTCTGGCTCGACTCGTTGAGGACGAAGAGGGCATAGCCATCGTGCTGCACGGTGGGCTCAAGGCCAATCTCCTCGACGCCGTCAGCAGTGACGAGCAGGTAGATGTCGCGGTCGATGGTGAAGTTGAAGTCGGCCAGCTGCGAACCGTTGCCACCGTTGTTGAAGATGAGGTTCTCGTTCAGGCCGGTGTTGGCAGCACCCATGTCGAAGTACTTCCATACGACGCCGCCCTTCTCCCAGGTGCCTGTTGGGTTCATGCCCGGCCAGTCACCGTTGAGGTTGTTGATGTCGCCCCACATGTAGAGTGTCAGGGCATCCCAGCCCGTCTGGTCATCCACATAGACTACGAAGCCGTCGTGCTCGGGCTCGGGCTTTTCACCACCGCTCCAGTAGTAGCTCTCCCAACGCTGTCCCCAGACATTGGTGAATGTGCCGACACCAGGATTGTCGAAATGGGTGGCAAGTTCGCCCGAAGTGGTGTATTCCATACCCTGTGTGGCGGAATAGAATCGATAGCCGTCGGCAAGTGTCTTGCCGCCTACGAAAGTGCTTGGATTGAGATAGACACCAAACTTCACATCGCTTTCGGGAGCCTTGGTCAAAAGGAACTCCGGCTGTCCGATGGCAGCGCTATCGCCGTTGAATGCACCCACAATGTAGATCTCCTCATCAACTGTGGTGCCGAAAGGCGCAATGAACTCGAGCAGGACACGGTCGGCCTGCGTCGGGAACTGCTGACGCTCATGCGGGAACACGATCTCCTCATTGTCGGAACAACTGCTCATCATTCCGGTGAGAGCCAGCAGCGCCAATACCAGACTATATAATTTCTTATTCATGACTTTCAGTATTTTGATGGATTAATAGTTTGGATTCTGAATAAGGCCGGGATTAACGGCGAGAGCCGACTGTGGCAGTGGATACCACTCGTACTTGCGGTCGCGCTGGGTTGGCAGGTTGACACCATCTTCGGTGGCACGGCCCCAGAACCACCACTGGCCCTGTGTGAATTTGTCGAAACGGCGCAGGTCGGTGCGACGGCGATTGCCTTCGCCCAGATATTCCTTGCCCCACTCCGAGAGCACCCAGTCGAGGTTGAAATCGCTGAATCCGGGACCAGGGATGCTGAGTGCACTGGCGCGGTCGCTGCTCTTGAAGTAACGTGTGCGGATGGCATCGATGTAGTTCTTTGCTTCGGCGCTGTTGCCCTTGCGCATCTCGCATTCGGCAACGTTGAGATAAGCCTCGGCCAGACGGAACTGTACGTCGTCGATGCTCTTGAAGCCACCACGGTCATCGTTGGGGTAGAGGGGATACTTCACAAGGCGGACACCCGAGTTGGTCTCACCCCAGCGGGGGTTCATGACAACGTCCAGGTTGCGGCCTAGGTTGAGGAACGTGCCGAGCTGATCGACATAGACAAGGTCCTGGCCGTCGCGGTCGGCATCAGCTTTGAGCACTTCACCAGTTCCGAAGTTGGCACGAATGGTGCCCTTGAGGAACATGCCGGGACCATGGGTCTGGGTGTTGGCATCATATACATAGTTCTGCTTGCGGATGTCGCGATTGTCGAAACGCTCATAGGGAGCACCCAGCTTGTCACCGTAGGGAGCATCGAGGAAGCAGCGGCCTCCATCGGTGCCACCTGTGGGAAGAACGGTGCCGTAGTTGTCGTACGAAGGAACCAGGCAGACGCAGTTCCAGGCGCCGATGCCGTCATACGACTGTCCGAAGTAGTCGGCATAACCATACCACATGCCCACCATGGTGCGCACATTCGAAATGGCGTTGGCAGCACCCTGGCCATCCTCGGCAGCAAGTGCGAAGATCACCTCAGGGCTCTTCACGTTGTCGATGCTGTAGATGTTGCGATAGTTGTCGTCGAGGGCATAGTTGCCGTAGTTGCCTGCAATGATTTCCTTCGAAAGGGCCTCGCACTCGTCAAAGTGTGCTTCGCCGATGAAGACCTGTGCATTGAGCAGCAGACGTGCCTTCAGCAGGCGGTTCATGCCCTGGTTGGCACGGTTCACCATCGTGTGGTTGGCATCGTCCTTGGCCAGTGAGCCGACGGTCTCGTCGAGTTCGGTGGCGATGAAGTCGTAGATCATCTTGCACGAGGTGTTCCAGTCGGGATCGGCAGTGCCGGGCACTTCGCTCGAAGCCGATGTGTTGAGCGGAAGGGCACCACCCCAGAGCTCGAAGATGCAATAGTAGTTCCATGCACGGATGGTACGAACCTCGGCTACGTACTGCGCCAGCTTCTCGGGTGTCATGCCCAGGCTGGAAGCGTCGAGGCCTTCAAGGTCGCTCAGCAGGAGGTTGGCCAGACCTACAGCGGTCCAGGCTCCCGACCAGGCGTTGTTGATGATGGTCGATTCGGAAGTCCAGTTGTGCCACGAAAGCACGGTCTTCATGGCCTCGTCCCATCCCCACTGTCCTCCATTCCATACACGCCAGGTGATCTGGTCGGAAGGATATTCGGAAAGGTGGAAGAAGTTCTCGCCAGCAAGGGTCGAGGATGTCTGGTTGTAGATGGCAGCTACGGCTCCCTTTACGCTGGCTTCATTCTGATAATACACACTCGCATCGATACGGTCGTACACCTTTTCGTCGAGGTCGGTGCAGGCGGTGAGCCCGGCCAGGAGGCCAACGGCACCGCAGATAGCATATTTAAAGGTATTCATTGTTGTAGAGTTATGAATTGTTCGAAAGGTTCGAAATGTTTGAAATGTTCGAAGAGTTCGAAAGGTTTAATGGAATCGTAGCGTTACACCAAGACTGAGCTGGGTAGCCTGTGGATAGGCACTGTTGGAATCTACACCTGGGGTGATGCCGGTCGATGGAACAATCGAAGGATCGTTGCCCTCGTACGAGGTGAGGGTGAACAGGTTCTTGGCAGTCAGATAGACGCGAAGGCTCTCGACGATTTCGCGCTTCTTTGGAGTATAGTTGTAGCCGATGGTCACGTTGTCGAACTTGAAGTAATTGCCGTTCTCAAGGAAGTAGCTCGAGATGATGCCGCCGCTCGAGTGGACATCCTCATACTTGGTATAGGCCGTGCGGAGCACGTTGTCGGTGCCTGCACCCTGCAGACCCATGCCGTACTTGCGCATGTTGAAGATGTCGTAGCCCAGTGTGCTGCGGAACAGCATGCTCAGATCCCAGTTCTTGTACTTGAACGAGTTGCTCCACGAAAGGAAATGCTTGGGTGCACCATTGCCGATGTGGCGCTTGTAGCTGGGGTCAGCCTGCGAAGCAGGAACCTTGTTGCCGTCGTTGTCGAAGACAAGGAGAAGGCCGTTCTCGTCGATGCCGGCATGCTCATAGCCATAGAACTGGCCGATCTTGCCGCCTTCCTCCACGCGGAAGAAGTATTCGCTCGAACCTGGTCCTGGCTTGCGATAGAGGTCGAGGTAAGCCATCTGATAGACGTCGCTCGAAAGCTTGGTGAGCTTCGTTTCGCCCATGCTCCAGTTGATGCCGGTGGTCCACTTCACGGCTGTCTTCGAAAGCACATCGTAGTCAAGTGAAATCTCGACACCAGTGTTCTTGGTCGTGCCCACATTCACAAGGATGTTGCTGTAGATGAATGGAGGCTGGGGAGCGGTATAGCTGTAGAGAAGGTCCTGCGAACGACGGTCGAACCACTCGACGCTACCACGCAGACGGCTGTGGAGTGCCACGAAGTCGATACCGACGTTGAAGGCGGTCGATTTCTCCCAGGCCAGGTCGGGGTTGGCATTGAGCGAAGGAGCATAGCCGTTGATCCATTCTCCGTCTACAAAGTAGGCACCATAGTTGCTATAGGTGGCAAGCGACTGGTAGGCGCCGAAGTCCGAACGTCCCGTCACACCGTAGGAGATACGGGGCTTGAGGCTCTGGAAGATGTTGCTCACGCTCTTGGCAAATGGAGTGCGGGTGATTTCCCAGGCCACCGAAGCCGATGGGAAGTTACCCCATTTGGTGTTGGCACCGAACTTGGTGCTGCCTTCACGACGCATCGAAGCCGAGAGGAAGAGCATATCGTTGTAGTTGTAGTTCAGGCGTCCGAAGAAGCCGATCAGGGTCGATTCCGAGGCACCTGCCCAAAGGCTTGCCTTGCCGTCCTGCAGTGCGGTACCGTTGCCGATGCCGTACCAGCCCATCGAGTCATAGACGAAGTCCTTGTTCTCGTTGCCGCTCTGTTCCCAGTTGCTGCGCTCCCAAGAATAGCCGAGCACGAGCTTCACCTGGTGCTCGTCGAGGTTGAGGGCGTAGTTGGTAAGCCATTCCAGGCGGTTGGTCCACCACTTCTGGTAGTTGACGTTGGCACGTCCGGCATAGCCGTTCCAGAACGATTCGCTCGAAGTGGAGGGTGTATAGAAGTTGCTCTTCAGGTCGTTGTACTGCAGTGCATAGCTGAGCGAGGTGTTCAGCATATGACGCTGGGTCTGAAGGATGTTGAGCTTCACGTCGGTATTGCCCAAAAGGTAAACGCGGTCGCCTTCGTTGATGTTCTCCCTCAGGTCGTTCACCGGGTTGTGGATATCTGTAGGCGAATTGGGCTGATAGTAGGTTCCGTCGGGGTTCTTCACGGGAATGGTGGGGTTCATCGTAAGGGCTGTGTCGAAGAGGCCGTCGTTGCCCCAATCCTCGTGTACCTTGCGGCCCGAGAGGGATGCATTGAACTGCAGGCGGTTGTTGAGCACGCGCTGCTCGCCCACGAAACGTGCACCGTATTCCTTACGACCACTGACGATGTCAAGACCATTGCCCTGCTTGTAGTTGAGCGAAACGCCGAAGAAGCCGTTCTTGGTCGAGCTGTCAATCGAAAGATACTGGTTGAGGTTGTAGCTTGCCGAGCGGGTGATCTCGTCCCACCAGTCGGTGTCGCCACCGTAGTCCTGGCCACGGCGTGAACGACGGAACTCCTCGGTGGTGAGGATGTCTGGTTTTGGCTTGGCAAAGTTGAGGGCTACATAGCTGTCGTAGGTTACGTTGGTCACACCGGCTGTGCCCGAACCCTTCTTGGTGGTCACGAGGATGACGCCGTTGGCACCACGGGTACCGTAGATGGCTGCCGAACCGGCATCCTTCAGTACGGTGATCGACTCGACGTCCTGGGTGGCGATGTTGCGAAGGTCACCGCCTGCGATGCCGTCAATTACGATGAGTGGGCCGTTGGAGGCTGTCAGCGAACCTGCACCACGCACCTGGATTTCAGTGGTGGCATTCGGGTTGGCTTCGGCAGTGGCTGCAACGTTAAGACCGGTCACCTTGCCGGCAATCAGCGCCATGGGGTCGCTGGCTGCACCCTGGTTGAAGTTCTCCTTCGAAATCTGCACCACCGAGCTCGAGATCTCCTTCTTTGCCATCGAACCGTAGCCCACTACGACTACTTCGTTCAGCTGGGCAACGTCTTCGCTCAGTGTGACGGTCATGCCGTCCTTGGCAGGAAGCTCCTGGGGGTCAAATCCGATGTAGCTGATCACGAGGGTAGCACCCTCGTTGCACTTCAACTGGAAGTTTCCGTCGAAGTCTGTCACTGTTCCATTGGTTGTTCCTTTCACCAGGACACTTGCGCCAATGATGGTCTCGCCAGTGTCGTCAACAACCACGCCATTGATGGTGGTCTGGGCCGAAACATCCAAGGCAAATACACGATCGCCAGCATTAGGACGATTCTGAGGCTTGCGCCCATTCCCAATCGACGGGAATACTCAAATGCTTTTTCCATTGTTTTGGTTTTTAAGAATAAAGTTAATAATATGTTATTGTTTCTTTTCGATTCTAATTGCGGTTCCGCCGCTGCGTGCCAGGCGCAGGGTCAGTGTGGATTGGCAGGTGACCTCCTGCTGTCGGATGGTCATCTCGTAGGGATTGCGTTCGAAGTCGGCTGTGGGACCATCCTCGTAGATGACTGCCCGATAGGTGGCTTCTTCATCCAGGAAGTCGAGCTGGAGGACTAAGGTGCGTGCCTCCTCGTTGGTGATGCTGCCCACCCACCAGTTGTCGCCATCGCGCTCCTTGCGTGCCACGGTCACGTACTTGCCGATTTCGCCATGGGGCACAAGGGTCTTGCTCCACGTGGTCGGACAGCTCTCGATGAATGTCAGCGCAGGTTGTCCCTCATAGTTCTCGATGGCATCGGCTGCCATCTGCAGGGGGCTGTAGATCACCACGAACTCGCCCAGTTGCTTGGCAAGGGTGGAGTGGGGGTGAGTGCCTTTCACGACTTCCGAGAAGTTGAAGATGGCAGGTGTGAAGTCGGTTGGTCCTGCCAGACAGCGTGTGAAGGGTAGCGTAACGGTGTGGGCTGGTGGGTTGCCGCCCTTCACGTCCCAGGCATTGTATTCCTGTCCGCGTACGCCTTCCTGTGTCATCAGGTTGGGCAGGGTACGTTGCAGGCCTGTCGGCATGGCTGGCTCATGGTTGTCGATCATGATGTGATGCTTGGCAGCGGTCTCGATCACCTTGCGGTAGTGACGTACGCCGTACTGCGACTTGGCCAGTTCCTTGCCATCGAAGTAGTGGCCCACATATCCTGTCTTCACCGCGCGGATGCCCAGTCTGCTGAACCATGCAAAGGCTTCGTCCATCTGCTCCTCGAGCAGGCGGGTGTTGCCCCAGGTCTCGGTGTGTCCGATGAAGCGCACGCCCTTCGTAAGGGCATAGCTGCAGACCTCCTCGATGTCGAAGTCGGGATACGACTTTAGGTAACTGATCTGCTCGCCTTCGCCCCATCCGGGGTTCCATCCTTCGGCAAGCACGCCGCTGAATCCATGGCGGGCAGCGAAGTCGATGTAGCGCTTCACGTTCTCGGTGGTGGCTCCGTGCGTCGGTCCCATCTCCCAGGTGTTCTGCTTCTTGTGGATGCTCCACCAGATGCCGAGGTATCGACCGGGTTCGATCCACGAGGTATCTTCCCACGGGCAGGGCTCGTTGAGGTTGAGCATCAGGCGCGAGGTCATCAGGTCACCCGGTCTTTTGCCGATGATGATGGTGCGCCACGGGGTGCGTGTCTCGTCCTGGCAATACACCTTCACGCCGTTCTGCCAAGGTGTCAGCGCTGTGAGCAGGCGCACGCTGCCGTCATTTCCCGTTCGTGGTGTCAGGTTGATGCTCGCATAGTCGACGAGCGCAGCCTCGTGGAGGGCCAGCACCAACGAATCCTCATATTCGATGGTCAGAGGCGTGCACACCGTGTCCTTGCGGCTCAGCAGGTCGGCTTCGTAGATGCCCTCGAAGTATTCCGTGCGATTGCTGGGGATCGACCAGGCCTTGGCGTCATGTGCCAGGGTGATCTCGGTCAATTCGTCCATTATTTGGTATTGCTCTCCATTTTTCGTTTCTGGCAGGATGTAGCGGAAGCCCACGCCGTCGTCAAACACGCGGAACACCACCGTCAACATCCTTTTCTGTCCCGTGAGCTCCTTGAAGTTCACGGTCAGTTCGTTGTAGCGGTTCACCACGGTCTCGTCCTCGCCCCAGAGCTGCGTCCACGTCTCGTCGGCCGAGGCAGTCTTGCTGCCCTTCATCTCAACACGTTCGCCCAGCAGTCCGCCATCGAGCGCAAAGCCAAGGTGGGAAGGGAGTACGAGGTCCTTCGAATGGTAAGTCACCTGGTAGTAGGGTTTCTCGGAGGCCACCCCGACGGAGACCTTGATAGCTCCGTCGGGTGAGGTCACCGATACACACTTTGCATTAACACCTGCAAAGTGACTACACACACACATTATTAAACAAAAACCAAAAGAAAAATGATTGCGCATATAGTTCAAGTAATACATGTTCGTTCAAGAAACGTGTTTTCACAAGCCGTTGGTTGTGCTTTCCGGTGCAAAGATATGGGCTTTTTGAATAGCCTCCAAACGCATCAAATAAAAATCAAAATCCTCCAAACCCATAAACTATTGATTATCAGCCTCGCCAATTCTCCCAAACAAGATAAAAATCTAAACTCTTTCAACCCGTATTTCCCCTCTTTTTCGCCCCAAAATTTGGAGAAGAGAAATATATTCCCTATCTTTGCAGCGTAATTATCGATCTATCAATCCCCTTCCACCCATGAAACGAATCGCCCTGATCCCCGTCCTCCTTTTCCTTGCCATCAACTATGCCCAAGCCGATGGTGTCACCAACCAGCAGCTCTACCAGACCCTCGACAGCCTGATAGAGCATCAGCAGGACATCATCGCGCAGAAGGAGGCGCACATCAGCCACATCCACGAAGGCATCCACGGCCTTGCCCTCACCCCCGAACAGGAGTTCACCTATAATATGCGCCTATACGACGAGTATCTGGCCTTCAACTTCGACTCCGCCTATTACTACATCGATCGCAATCTCCACCTCCCGCGTCATCCGGGCGACTATCAGCGCTTCGCCCTCAGTGCCATCCGCATGGCACACATCCTCGCCGTCAGCGGACTCTTCGACCCTGCCTATTCCCAACTCTCGGTGGTCTGTGCCGACAGTCTCACTGACCCATTGCGCGTCGAATATTACAACCAGTGGAGCGAGATCTTTCTCTATCGTTCCGAGATGGAGCGGTCCACCCCCTTCTCCAGCCAGGATACCGACAGTGCCCAGTACTATCGCCAGCTGGTCATGCAGATCGCTCCCAAGGAATCGTTCGACTACGTCTCCTGCCTCGCCAACTACACATGCGAGAAGGGCGATGTCGATCTGGCCATCGAGATGTACGAGCGCTACCTCCCTTCGCTCCAGCAGGGCACACGCAGTTACAGCATCGTGGCAAGCACCCTTGCCTATTTCTATTCGCGCACGCGCCAGCACGATCAGCAGGAGCGCTATCTGCTGCTCAGCGCCATCAGCGACCTGCGTGGTGCCATCCTCGAGAACAACTCCTTCCGCGAACTCTCGTCCATCCTGCTCGAACGCAACGATGCCCGTCGGGCCTACGCCTACCTCGTCCATGCCAGTAGCGATGCCCGTCGCTATGGCAGTCGCCTCCGCAGCATGCAGGCAGCCCAGATGTCACCGCTCATTCTCAAGGCCTACGACCTGGAGCGCACCCAGTCGCAGCGTCGCATCTCCATCCTGCTCATCATCGTCTCCATCATCGTCCTTCTGCTCGTCGCCACCATTGCCTTCATCCTGGTGCTGCTGCGCAAGCGCCACCTTTATACCCAGGCTGTTCGCAACGCCTCCGCTCAGATTCGTGTCATGAACAAGGAACTGGCTCAGCGCAACACCGAGATGGAGCGCATCAATCAGGAAATGAAGGAGAGCATCCGCATCAAGGACGAATACATCGGCCGATTCCTCGAGCTCTGCAGCACCCTCATTCGTCGTGGCGAAGACCGTGCCCGTCAGCTCTATCGCCTCTCGCGCGAAAGGAACGTCACCGAACTCTATGCACAATTAAAGAGCCAGACGCTCATCAACGATGGCTATCGGCTCTTCCACCAGAATTTTGATACGGCATTCCTTAACATCTTCCCCAACTTCATCAGCGAAGTCAATCGCCTGATGATTCCCGGCAACGAGTTCGAAGTGGGTGACGATGGCGCACGCCTCACTACAGAACTTCGCGTCCTTGCCCTCCTGCGCCTCGGCATCACCGACAACCAGAAGATTGCCGACATCCTCCGCTCCAGCATCACCACCATCTACACCTATCGTTCCAAAATCAAGTCCCGCGCCATCGACAAGGATTCCTTCGAGGACCGAATCCGCTCCATCTCCACCTATTGATCCAGCATCCCCTCTTCGCTCGTGTCCTCGTCGCGGCCATCGATGGCCGCTCTTCCCTTTCCCTCGTCCCTTTTGTTCCTGTCGCGGCCGTCCTTGGCCGCCCTTTCCTCCTTTCGTCCCGCCTCCTTCCTCTCGTGTTTCAGTCGCGGCCATCGATGGCCGCTCCTCTCTTTCCCTCGTCCCTTTTGTTCTTGTCGCGGCCATGTTTGGCCGCCCTTCGTCCCCCTCTCGCGTCCCCGTTGCGGCCGTGTATGGCCGCCTTCCCTGCGCCCTCTTCGCGTCTCCGTCGCGGCCGTTTTTGGCCGCTTCCCATCCCCTGGCGCGACACATCCGCGCCCCCCCTTCCGCATCTGTCGCCCTTTCGCCCACCTGTCCAAAAAATCCCCCTACCTTTGCATCGTCAAAATCAAGCAAACGACACCTGATGCGACAAAACAAAAACTTCAGATATTAACATTTCAAACATTTCAAACAGCTCAAACTATTCAAACATTATGAAAACTTCAAGAAACCTCCTCATCGCAGCCACCATCCTCCTCTGTGGCGCAGCAAGTGTAAACGCAAACGCTCAGACCACCTCTGTCAACTACAATCGTCATGAACTCGGCGTATCCGTCGGTTATGCCCCCACATCGCAGCTATTCGACGCCATCGGCGACTTCGCAGCCATCGTCATCGAGGCAACAGCCACCACCATCGTCACCGGTGGCACCTACACCGGCTATACCTATGGAGAAGTCCAGGAACTCCCCGTCTTCTCACTCGAATACTACTACCACATCAATCCCGTTGTAGGCATCGGCGGTTACGTATCCTACACCGGATCCACTCGCGACCTGTACCTCAACTGGCGCGACAACAGCAACGACAGGAACCGCAAGGAATACTGCGGCAAGGCCCGTCATAACAACATCAGCATCATCCCAACCTTCAAGTTCGACTGGATGCGTCGCGAGCACATCGGCCTCTATTCCAAGGCAGGCGTCGGCATCACCATCATGAACGAGACACAGAAGGACGACAAGAACTCGAAAGGCGTCGATCAGTCCGAAACGTCAGTTGTCCCCAACATCCAGCTCACCCTCATCGGCCTCGAAGCCGGCAATCAGACTTGGCGTGGCTTCGCCGAAATCGGCCTTGGCGAACAGGGCTTGGCCAATGCAGGTGTACGATATAAGTTCTAAATATATATCAACCTCAACTCTAAAGTCATGCATTGAGAAAGTCGGCTTCCCCATCTGCATGACTTTCCCCTCTTTTCCTATAGTATTGTTTTTACACTTTTCACAAGAATAAACACTTATCACTTAATATCTTGAAGTTTTTATTTCTTATGCAAGCCCGCCTGCGAAGGTCCGCTTGCATTTTTTTTTGCATCCCTTCCCCCTTCGCACCCCATTGTCCCTTTTTGCGTCCCCGTTGCGCTCGTCTCTGCCCGCCTCCCCTTTTTGTTTCCGTCGCGGCCGTATATGGCCGCCTTCCCTGCGTCCCCCTTTACGTCCCCGCCGCGGCCATGTTTGGCCGCCCTTCCTCCCCCTTTAAGGGGGACCGAGGGGGTCCTGGCCGAAGGGGTCCTGACCGAGGGGGTCCTGTCTCATCTATTCACATATTTCTTTCCCCTATACATCACCAGCCCCTTCGTCTTCCGATCCACCCTTTGCCCCAGCGCATTATAGCACCAGCCCTCAGCATTGTACATCGTGGCCGGCGTAGCCTCTCTTCGCCCGTCAGCTCCCGCAGTTTGGATGTCAGTCGTGCCCGTTAGCACCTGCAGCCCCCTGAGTGCATCAATCTTGCCCGCTCCCGCCTGCATGACATTCCCCGAAGGTATCAGCTTCACATCGGTGGTGTATTCGTCGTTGTAGCTCGTCTCCTTGATCAGGGCGCGAACATCCTCCGTCGTCAGGCATGGATTGGCCTGCAGCCACAGCGCAATGACGCCTGCAACGTTTGGCGTTGCCATCGAGGTGCCCTTATCGACGCCATAGTAATGCTTGCGGCCAAAGAGTGTCGTGCTGTCTGTAACAGCACCGATCGCCAAGTCGTCCATTTTTCCTTTCTCATCAAAATAGCCATAAGCATATAGGTTATAGGCCGAACTTATAGCCGAGCCTGGTGCAATGACGTCCGGATGACTCTTGCCATTATCGTCCAGGCCCCATGAGGAATTGCCTGCTATGCCGCCCTCCACCTTCAAGGTCGCATCATCGTATTCCTTGGGAACAGTTTTTCCAACGGGTATCCAATTTGTCGACGAAACGTAGGAGCCCACGGAAATGATGTCATCCGTGCAGCACAGGATATTGAAGGCACCATTGTCGCCACCATCCGTAAATCCCGCCAAGCCGCATGACTGATATCCTGGTGTATTTATTCTGTCGTCGATTACCCTGAGCGTCTTCCCCGCTGTTCCCTTCACGTAAAATGCCAGCTTCAGGTTAGGCTCTTGAAAAGCGTAAAGGCCGCCACTACTGATTCGTATGTAGGTCTTGGAGTTCTTGGGATGTATTGTCTTGACTATAGGCAACTGATTTTCATCTTCGTCATTTATGGCTCGATGCAAGGGTTTTTCATCAAGGGTGTATCTTTTTCCGTTTGTTACGTCAACCGCAAAGACATCAACATCGAAATCACTGCCGTCAATCATATAGAAGAAGTTGTTAATGTTATTGTACACACTAATCACCTCTTTTTGATCCAAGTCCTTCCACGATTCGCCCAGTATGGTCCTCAGATTATATCCGTCGTCACCCGCCTCAGGCAGCACTTCATAGATGGCCTTTTGTTTGCCCGCATGATTATCTGTCGGGAAGACACAGATGCGACCAGCCCTGCCCTCGGTCTCAAAGTATTCCTTCAGCCCGGTCGGAATCTGCGACACTATGTCGTCGTGAAAGTTCGCATTGGCTCCTATGCTGCAATTGATTACGCAAGGCTTGCCTTGCTCCTTGGCATAGTCGAACATCTGCTTGATGCTGCTGATGATATACGATTCATACATCGCGGAACCCAATCCGGCAAACACCAGTTCCGCCTCAGGTGCCATGCCCTGTTTGTCGATCACCTCGTTATTTGCCCCCGTGACGATGCTGCCGGCAGCAATGCCTGCAACGTGGGTGCCATGGGTGCTGCTCGTAAGGTCGGTGGTTAATTCGGCAATGTCTGCAGGTTTTGTATATGTCGTATCCTGACCATAGTCAAATACTCTGGCCATCTTCACACGCGAAGTGCCGTCAGCATTACGGAAGGCTGCGTGATTGAAGTCGATGCCTTGGTCAATGACGCCCACGACAACCCCTTTGCCGGTATAGGCCTCTGGCAGGTTGTTGGCCAAAGCCCTCTCCAGCGTGGCAACCTCCGAAACCCTGCTCTTTTCCCTGCCGTGATTGTTCATCGCCTGGCACATCTCGTCGGCACTGACGCTTTCTATCTCGTCCATGTCGCCAAGGTCCAGCAGACTCTCCGCAGGGACGTTCAGGATGAGCATCCGTCCAATCTTTTCCCTGATCTCGACGCCTAACTTCTGCAGTAGGGTAGTGGGGCAGTCGGCTCCTTCCTTCAGCATGGCAAAGGCGCCGAAGCTCTTCACCGTGCAGTCGCTGTTGAAGCGCACGTTGATCTCCTGCATCACCGCAGCCGTATCAATCTGCAGTCCTTCCCGTGCGTCCCTGGCACGCAGCAAGTCGTTCGCACTCGGCAATAAGCTCGTCAATCTCTCATCGATCTTCTGCGCCTGCACATCAATAGCGGCAAGCAGCATGATAACCAAAATAGTGAATAGCTTTTTCATCTGTTTTTTGTTTTAAATGGTGCCGCAAAGATAGAGCAAAATTCTGAAACAACCAAATTAAATGTCAAAAATCTTTTTTCTCACACAGAACCTCTGTGCCCTTCCCCGAATCCGCTTCATTTCCTCCTCAGATTTCTTATCCTAGATATTAGGATATGACCCCAAAGGGGTACTTAGTGGGTTAGAGCGGGTAGACTGTAGCTCGTTCATGCTGACAGGTTCGAAACTCATCGACGTGATTACCCATTGGCAAGTGATGCCGGCATAGGAATGGATTCGGAAAAGGATGATCGAACTGAACCCGAATGACTCCATGAACCACGAAGCAAGAAGAATGCTGACGGAAGTGGCCAAGAGTTACGGATGGCGATTCGAACGCGTGATGTTTCACATCTTTGAACGCCATTGTGGTTGTTCTGCCTTGGAATGGCTCAAGAAGGCAAAAGACCCCCTCGGTCCCCTTAAGCAGGGGGGATTAGAGAGGATTCGTTAATCAAAATTTGAGGAAGCACCTTGACGCGAGACAAAATGCTTCCTGCTGCAAGATAGAGAACTCTGATGCGCGACAGAATGCTTGCGCAGTTGGATAAAGCATTATGACGGGCGACGGAATACTTTCTCCTACAGGATGGAGCATTCTGACGCGCGACAGAGTGCTTGCTCCGTTCGGAGAATGACCATTTTTGGCCAAGATTGGTTATGCCTCGGTTGGATAGAGCATCGTGACGGCCGACAGAGTGTTTCTGCATTTGGATAGAGTACTCTGACGGCCGACAGAGTACTTGCGCCTCCCGAATAGAGCATTGTGACGGCCGTCAGAGTACTTCTGCAATTGGATTAAGCACTCTAACGGCCGACAGAGTGCTATCTTACGTAGTAGATTGAAAAATCGTGATTGAACCTGGCTTCCCGAATCGTGATAAACTATAATCCGAAAATGCAAAACCCGATTTCAAATCGTGGCATGTCCCCCAAGGTACCATAGAGGATATGCCACGATTGTTGCATGTCCTCCATCGTTCGCTGAAGGACATGCGTCGGTAGCAGTATGTCCCCTAACGTCCGTTGAAGGACATGCGGAGGTGGCGGCATGTCCTCTTACGTTCGTTGAAGGATATGCGATGATGGTGACATGTCCCCTAACGTTCGTTGAGGGATATGCGAAGATGGCGGCATGTCCTCTTACGTTCATTGAAGGATATGCGACGATAGCTGCATGTCCTCTTACGTTCGTAGAAGGACATGCGGAGGTGGTGGCATATCCTCTAACGTTCGTTGAAGGATATGCGGAGGTGGCGGGATGTCCTCTAACGTTCGTTGAAGGACATGCGACGATGGCAGGATGTCCTCTAACGTTCGTTGAAGGACATGGTTCTGCAGAATGATGCCCTCTAACGTTCGTTGGGGGACATGCTACTATTTTTCGCTTTTTTGACGGATGTGTTTCAGGGAATCATTGTCGAAAATTGGCCTCAAATACTAAAATCTTCCAAAAGTCAAGGCAAAAATTCATGGTTTTCTTCCAAAAGTCACCCCGAAATTGAAAAATGCTCTTCCTCGTATTCGATGATGATACCAGATGTCATTATAAGTTTCTCTATGTAGGGGGAAGAATATTCCAACTGATGCAATGCAAGGCGCCACCTTTTTGGGCTATTTCTGTCATTTCAATCTGATAGATCGTGCAATCGGGGAAGGCTTCTTGGATGAATTGTTTGGCTATTTCATCTTCATCGATATTGAATATTGGCATGATGATGTTCCTGCCAACCTGCAGGAAGTTGATATACGCCCAATTCAGATTAGTATGTGGTGAGGATACTCGACCCTTGAAACGCATCTCCGTCACCTCGAAGCCATGGCTTTCAAGTTTTTCTCTGATTGCGGCTGCCTCCGCAGGATATACATCACCATGATTCCCCATTAGGACGCGGTTGCCTCCACACCATTTGATGAAGCCATCAGCGTGCCCATAGACATCGTCAGAGTATGATTTCCATGGAATAATGATGACCGGATGACCAAGCTCAGATTCCAGCAAGGCCTTGAAGTCGGCATCTTCTTTCGCGTAGCCGTTCTCGGTAAACACCTTATCTGTCATTACAATGTATGGCCCACAAGGCACCATATTGCCGCCATCAATAATGAGTTTGGTGGAACGACAAGGGATACCCTCCCCACGCAATACTTTTGATACATCAGAAATGGTTTTAATATCTTTGGGATTTTTGCTCTTTACAAGATAATCCGGATAATAGCGATACTTCAAGAACTCTTTTCGTCCTAGCTGTATGGGCATATAGTCACGAGCCCAATAATCTTCAGTGGACTTCAATTCTTTGGGTACTATACCAATTCCATTAAGGAGGTCGGTCAATTGCTTATAAAATGTTGGGAACCCTTCTTCCTTATCATTCAGCAAAGGAGAGAAATACACCTCAGTCGTTTCCCGATCGTGCATCAAAGTGTCGCAACGCACATACTGATAAGGCTTGTCGTAGAATGTAGCAAAGTCTTGGTAGAATCTTTCGTTTTTGGGAAGATCCTGGTATATGCCGAGGATATAATCAACCTTCTTTTTAATCTTTTCTTCGGTTTTGGTGCCAGAGAAGAGATTGATGCGTTTATTTCGGATGTAGCCAACCATACCATTATCATGTTCAACCATCTTGGGGAAAGCTGGATCAGAGCCAACAGCATTATGTAGCCTGAATATTTCGGCACAAGCCCATGGACCATTCAATTCCTCACTTCCATCTTCGCTGATTAGTTTGCGGAGGAGGATGCCTCCGAAATATGACTCTTCATCCAAAATGTATTTCTTGGATGCCTTATCATACTCAATTTTACTTTCGAAGTTGAGATCAATGCCGCCAAAGACGTTGACATACCAACAGAGAGCTTCGGATTCGCGAGGATGGGTGTTGATATCACGATGATGCTGGTTGTAGAAGTAAAACTCGATTTCCTTGAAGAGATAGGTTTTCTCGCCATTCTGTATTGCAAACTCATTAAACAGCAACTTTGCAATTTCACTAAAACGAACCTCAATGTCAGATGTATTCATGCTGCCATCAAGGGTCATCAGTTCGTGTAGTTTTTCAGTATTATTCATAATTAAATAAGGTAGGTTTGTACATCAGTTATTCCCCACTCTTCTGCCGTATGAGTTTCAGGTATTCGTCATAGTCGATGTAGCGGCCGCCCATGGTCTTGAGGTGGGGTGTCTCGAACTGACAATCGATGAGGGAGTTGCCGAGCTGCTTCATCAGGCGGGCAAGCATGATGAGGGCAATCTTCGAGGCACTGGGGATGAGCGAGAACATGCTTTCGCCAAAGAAGCCGCTGCCCAAGGTGACTCCGTAGAGTCCGCCCACGAGCGAATCGTCCTTCCATACTTCGACACTCGACGCAAAGCCCTGGTCGTGCAGCCTGATGTAGGCTTCCTTCATCTCGGGACCGAGCCAGGCGCCCATGCCTTCCTCACGCAGCGTGCCGCACTGGTCGATGACCTGCTCGAAGGCGGCATCGACGGTGACGCGCAGTTCCCCTCGTTTGACCTTGTTGAGTTCCTGGTGCATGGAGTGGGAGACGTGGATCTCGTCGGGGAAGATGACGAAGCGCTTCATCGGGCACCACCACTGGATGTAGGGCTTGCCCGTGGCGGGGTCGATGAGTTCGGGGCAGGTGTCTTCGGCACGGAAGGCATACCAGGGGAAGATGCCCCAGCTATACGCCAGCAGCAGACGCTCGGTGCTCAGATCGCCGCCTACGGCAAACAGTCCGTCGGGTTCGCCGTCCTTCGGATCGGGAAAGCCTATTGTCGAATCGAGTAGATAAACCATTTTCTTGCTTTTTTGAGGGTACAAAGATAGGATTCTTTTCCGAGATTTCCAAATTGTCGCGTCCAGTTGGGGAAATTTTTCGATGCGAAAATGAAAAATGTTGCGCAAAGTGGGTGTAAATTCGTACAATCTTGTGCATTTTCTGATTTTTTTGAGTCAAAATTTGTTACATATATGGTCCACAAATGTTATTTTTTCGTATTTTTGCACAAAATCTAAATATTTTGCGACATTTATCCTTTGTTGTTTGGAAAAAAGTCTTTATCTTTGCACCGCAAAAAAGAAAAAAGACCCGCGAAGATTAAACTTCCGGATCTAGATATCATCTTATATGTGAAAATTAAGATTTAAAGTTTGGTTATAAGATAGTGTGTGTTTATAAAATTATTTAGCTATTCATGTGTGTTTGAGGACGGCGGGCTGTGAAGCCAGCCGCTCTTGTTTTAAATTAGCGGTGTCCACCTCTCGGCATACGTCCACCACGGGTCAGAACCTGCAGGGCAATCATGATGAGGGCTACTGCGCCGGTGATGGCTGCGGTGGTCTTGAAGTCCTCGATGAGACCGCAGCGGTAGAGCTGGAGAACCACTCCGATGCCGAGGCCGAGCAGCGACATGATCTTGTCGGGAGCGAACATCAGACGAATTGCACACGGGATGATGATGAACATTGGCCACCAAACCTTGAGGAATGCAATATTTTCGATTACATCGGTGGCCCAAAGGAGGGCGATGATGCCAAGCATCAGTAGAAGAGCGCCCCAGAATAAATTACCAAAATATCTCATATTAATTAACAATTAATAATTAACAATTATAATTTTCGAACTAAAAATCGGTGCAAAGATACGGCTTTTCTTGCAGTATTCCAAATTTTCGACTCAAAAACTATTGTTGGGGTGAAAGATAGATATGAAAACGGCTCCCGAATTCTTTTTCGGGAGCCGTAATATCAGTGTTTCTTCTCGGATGGAGAAGCGGGGATCGATGATCAGTCGGCAAGCTTAGCCTTGATGAACTCGCGGTTGAGACGTGCGATGTTGGAGATCTTCACGCTCTTGGGGCACTCCATCTCGCAGGCGCGGGTGTTGGTGCAGTTACCGAATCCGAGTTCGTCCATACGGGCTACCATTGCCTTGGCACGACGTGCAGCCTCGACCTTGCCCTGTGGCAGGAGAGCGAACTGGCTCACCTTGGCACTGACGAAGAGCATAGCAGAACCGTTCTTGCAGGCAGCAACGCAAGCGCCGCAGCCGATGCAGGAAGCAGAGTCCATAGCCTCGTCGGCATCCACCTTCGAGATGAGGATGGCGTTGGCATCCTGAGCTGCACCACAGTTGATGGAGGTGTAGCCACCGGCCTGCTGGATCTTGTCGAAAGCAGAGCGGTCAACCATCAGGTCACGGATGACGGGGAAGCCTGCCGAGCGCCATGGCTCAACGGTGATGGTCTCCTCGTTCTTGAACTTGCGCATGTGGAGCTGGCAAGTGGTGATGGCGTCGTCGATGCCGTGTGGACGGCCGTTGATATAGAGTGAACAGGTGCCGCAGATGCCTTCACGACAGTCGTGATCGAAGACGATGGGCTCCTCGTGCTTGTTGATAAGCTGCTCGTTCAGCGTGTCCATCATCTCGAAGAACGACATCTCGGTCGAAACGTGCTCAACGCGATAGGTCTTGAATTCGCCCTTCTCCTTTGGGCCGCGCTGACGCCAAACTTTAACGTTTACGTTCAGAAAACTTTCTTTTCCCATAGTTGCTAATTATTTAAAAGGGTGAATTATGACTTGTAGTTACGTGTCTGTACCTTGATCTCCTGGTAGTCGAGCATCTCCTTGTAGAGTTCAGGCTCCTTGCCTTCGCCCATGTACTTCCAGCAACCTACGTACATGAAGTTCTTGTCGTCGCGCTTAGCTTCGCCTTCCTCGGTCTGGTGCTCCTCACGGAAGTGACCACCGCAGGACTCCTCACGATGGAGGGCGTCGCGTGCCATGAGTTCGCCGACCTCGATGAAGTCGAGCAGACGGATGGCCTTGTCGAGCTCGGTGTTGAGCGAGTTGGCTTCACCGGGAACATAAACTTCCTTCCAGAAGGTCTTGCGGAGCTCACCGAGCTTCTTGAGGCCCTCTTCGAGGCCAGCCTTGGTACGACCCATGCCGACGTGCTCCCACATGATGTGACCGAGTTCCTTGTGGATGGAATCGACAGTGCGGCTGCCCTGTACGGCCATGATCTTCTCGATCTTGGCACGAACGCCATCCTCGGCCTCCTTGAATTCGGGGAGATCGGTCGAGAAGCGTGGAACCTGAATCTGGTCGGCGAGGTAGTTCTGCAAGGTGTAAGGCAGTACGAAGTAACCGTCGGCGAGACCCTGCATGAGGGCAGATGCACCGAGGCGGTTTGCACCGTGGTCGGAGAAGTTGGCTTCGCCTGCGCAGAACAGACCCTTGACGGTGGTCATCAACTCGTAGTCAACCCAGATGCCGCCCATGGTGTAGTGGATGGCAGGATAGATCATCATTGGAGTCTCGTACGGGTTGTCGTCGGTGATCTTCTGATACATCTGGAAGAGGTTGCCGTACTTGTCGGCTACCACATCCTTGCCGAGGCGCTTGATGGCGTCGGAGAAGTCAAGGAATACGGCGAGACCGGTGCTGTTGACACCAAAGCCCTTGTCGCAGCGCTCCTTGGCAGCACGTGAAGCCACGTCGCGAGGAACGAGGTTGCCGAATGCGGGATAACGGCGCTCGAGATAGTAGTCGCGATCCTCTTCGGGAATCTGGTGACCACGAATCTCACCACGCTGCAGACGCTTGGCATCTTCGAGCTTCTTGGGAACCCAGATGCGGCCGTCGTTACGGAGTGACTCTGACATAAGGGTCAGCTTCGACTGGATGTCGCCGTGAACGGGGATACAGGTGGGGTGGATCTGTGCGTAGCAAGGGTTGGCAAACATAGCGCCCTTGTGATAGATCTGGATGGCTGCACCACCGTTGCAAGACATGGCGTTGGTGGAGAGGAAGTAGGCATTGCCATAACCACCGGTAGCCACAACAACTGCGTGAGCGGAGTAGCGCTCGAGCTGGCCGGTAACGAGGTTGCGGCAGATGATACCACGTGCACGTTCAACACCCTCCTTGTCCTTGATGAGGACGACGTCGAGCATCTCGCGGCGAGCGTACATGGTGACGTTGCCCTTCTCGATCTGACGGTTGAGCGAAGAGTAGGCGCCGAGCAGCAGCTGCTGGCCTGTCTGACCCTTGGCATAGAAGGTACGCGATACCTGAGCGCCACCGAACGAACGGTTGGCGAGGGTGCCACCATATTCACGAGCGAAAGGAACGCCCTGTGCTACGCACTGGTCGATGATGTTGTTCGATACCTCAGCCAGACGATAAACGTTGGCCTCACGAGCACGGTAGTCACCGCCCTTGATGGTGTCGTAGAACAGACGATAAACCGAGTCACCGTCGTTCTGATAGTTCTTGGCAGCGTTGATACCGCCCTGTGCAGCGATGGAGTGAGCACGGCGAGGAGAATCCTGGATGCAGAAGCACTTTACCTTGAAGCCCATTTCGCCAAGGGTAGCAGCGGCAGCACCGCCAGCAAGGCCAGAACCTACGACGATGATGTCGAGTTTACGCTTATTGGCAGGATTCACCAGTTTCTGATGTGCCTTATAGTTCGTCCACTTGTCAGCAAGCTTTCCCTCAGGGATGCGGCTGAGCGCGGGATCCATGATGTGTTCAATAGCCATAGTATGAATTACTGTTTATGGATTTTAGATTATTAGATTAGTTAGCAGCAAATGCTGTGGAAGCCTCCTGCCTGAACAACGGCTGCGATGAGGACGAGGACGAAGCCACAGAAGATAACAGTAGCCCAAATGTAGCTGATGCAGATCCAGCGATCGAGCCAAACCTTACCATTGAGACCAAGCGTCTGCATCGAAGACCAGATACCATGGGTGAGGTGGAACCAGAGTGCACAGAACCAAACGATGTAGATAACCCAGAGGATGGGGTCACAAAGCGTGTTGGTAATCCAATCGAAACCAGCAGCAGGAGCATATGCACCCTCGATGCCAGCGAGTTCAGCAAACATCATGTTGGCCCAGAAATTGTAGAGGTGAACTAGGATGCCGCAGATTACGATGATACCCAGAACGAGCATGTTCTTGGCTGCCCAATGTACAGGCTGCTTGCCGGAAATGGCATAAGGATCATTGCCACGTGCCTTCCTGTTCTGGAAGGTCAGGATGAAGGCATAAATGAAATGGATGACAACGAGCAGAGCCAGACCGGCAGTACCGAGGAGCGCGTACCAGTTGGTGCCAAGGAATTCACAGACCTTGTCATAGTAATGTCCGCCGGTAGGTGTACCTACCATGACATCATACACGTAAACAAGGTTCATCAGCATGTGGAAGGTGAGGAAGAGCACGAGGCATGCACCAGTGACGCTCATTACCACCTTACGACCGATTGACGAAGATGTTAACCACATAGATAATAGTTGTTGTTGTTAATAATATTGATTTTGGTTGATTTGTTGGCACTATATGCCCATCTCGCAGGGCAATTCTTCATAGTTATCGGTGCAAATATATTTATTTTTTATAAAAATACCAATTTCTTCGATTCAAAATGTGCAATATTGCACAAAAATAGTTATCTTTGCACTATCAAAATAGCAATTTTTGCAATTAAAAAATAATAATTAACAATTAACAATTAAAAATTCTGGATTAACCATTGATTTATATATGAAGATTGGAAATGTAACGTTGCCCGACAGGGCTGTGATGCTGGCGCCGATGGAGGATGTCACCGACGTGGGTTTTCGCCTGCAGTGCCGTCACTTCGGTGCTGACATGGTCTATTCGGAATTCGTGTCGGCTGATGCCCTGATACGCAGCATCGACAAGACGATGAAGAAGCTGCGCGTGCTGGAAGAGGAGCGCCCCGTGGTGATCCAGATCTACGGGCGCGATGTGCCGTCGATGGTCGAGGCTGCAAAGATTGTGGAACAGGCACGACCTGATATCATCGACATCAATTTCGGCTGCCCCGTGAAGCGCGTGGCCGGCAAGGGTGCCGGTGCTGGAATGCTGCGCGATATCCCGCTGATGCTCGAAATCACACGTGCCGTGGTCGATGCAGTGCAACTGCCGGTGACCGTGAAGACGCGCCTGGGCTGGGACTGCGAGCACAAGATTATCACCACACTGGCCGAGCAGTTGCAGGACTGTGGCATCCAGGCACTGGCCATTCATGGGCGCACACGTTCGCAGATGTACACCGGAGAAGCTGACTGGACGCTGATTGGCGAGGTGAAGCAGAACCCGCGCATCCACATCCCCATCATCGGCAACGGCGATGTCACGTCGGCACAGATTGCCAAGCAACGCTTCGAGGAAACGGGCGTCGATGGCATCCTGGTGGGACGTGCCACCTTCGGACGGCCGTGGATATTCAAGGAAATCAAGCACCTGCTCGAGACTGGCGAGGAGATGCCTCCCATGCCGCTCGATGAATGCGTGATGGCCTTGAAGCACCAGGTGGAGGAGAGCGTGGCGCGTATCGACGAATATCGCGGCATCCTGCACATACGCCGTCACCTGGCTGCCACTCCCATCTTCAAGGGGATACCAAACTTCAGGGAGACACGCATCGCCATGCTTCGTGCCGAGACGGTCGAAGAACTCTATCGGATTATGGACGTGGCGGTGGAAATGATAAGACAATTAACAATTAATAATTAACAATTAACAATTAGCAATTAGCAATTGGGAGGTGGTCCAAAAAAAATCCGAACCGTCATCGCGACGGCTCGAATTCACATTACCTTAAATCTAATACCATGAAAAACACGATGCAAAGATAGGGGATTTCCAACAAATGTGCAAACGTTTGCACGATTTTTTTATAAAAAAATAAAAAATCGCCTCTTTACGGGGGCGATTTGTCATTCATATATGCCAAGTTTTTCAGAATTTTGACTGAGAGACTGCGATAATCTGGTCGGTGTAGTTATTGTCGAAAATGTATGCGATGAGCGAGAGACCCTCCTTCGTGGTGATGTCGGATGGAAGGGTTTGGCTGACAGTGAACTGCTGGTCGACGCATGCGGAAACCTGGACCAAACCGGCGGAAACGGCTTCGGGATCGGCATCGCCGAGCAGGCGGCCCTCGTGGGGCAAGGGTATGAAACTGCGCACCACATCGCGCTGCCAGTCGCTCTCGTAAAGTGTTGGATAATAGTTCTTTTGTGCAATGGATGCTGCCTTGTCCTGCTTGATGCAGACCACCAGGGTGGGATTGCGGTACACTGAGACACCATAAAGGTGTGTCGAGAGGGTGGCGGACATGGTACGGGTGTCGGCATCGAACGTAACCTTGTCGAACCTGATGCTGCCATATTGTACATTCAGACGCTCGGAAATCAGCTGTGCGATGGAGTCTTCGTCGAGTGTGGTGGAGAAGGGCAGGCCGTTGCGACAAACCATGGCAGCAGGGGCGAAAGTCAGCTCCTCGGGCCCGAAAAACGAGGCCTTGTAGTCGGAGCCTGCAATGCGCCAGGCATCGGCAGGACCATAGCCTTCGTGACGGCTGAGGATGATCACATCGGGATGGGCGTCTGGGATGCATTGCAGCGCCCGCTCGATGCTGTTGCGGAGGTGAGTCTGGCCTGCAGGGGCATATCCGTTGCTTTCGCTGGTAAACTCCTCAATCAGCAGGTTGGTGGGTGCGACAAGCGGGTCGGGATTGCTTTCGCCCAATTCGTAGTAGAGCGTTCGACTGGTCGCGTGGTCGCATTGGTTCTCCTGCCCGTTAGGTTGGGAAATGGCGAGGCGGATGGGGATATCGGGACTGGTGGAAGTGATGTTTTCGCTGCGCGGGAAACTGAATTCGAAGGGAACGGAATAGCCGAAACCTGTGCTGGCGCAGTCGTACGTGGCCTCGTGGCGGTTCTGGACGGCTTCCTCGACACTCACACGGAACTGATGCAGCGGATCGCTGCCGAGATTGCGTATGCTGCCCCGCAGGACGACGGTATCCCCTTCGCTGTGGATGTCGAACCAGCGATGATCGAGGCGCAGGTCGAGGAGTTCTATGGCATACTGATAGTTGCTGCTCAGGCCGACACGGATGCAGACGGGCGCATAGCGGTTGCTCATGTCGCGCCACGTGCCTCCTGTCGAGACGTAGAACGATTCGTCTGTCCCTTTGGTTCCGCTGAGGGGGATGCGCGTCTTGGCGCTCTGCCGGTAGGAATAGCCGCAGTAATAGGTTTCAGCGCCCGTGAGGCGGATGCTGTCGGGGAGGGCGATGTCGTTCCATCCTTCGACCAAGGCCGATGGCTCGATGTCGATGGCAGAGAGGTCCTCGACGTCGTTCAAGTCCTTTCGTAGCCACACTTTGAACGAAGTGAGGTTTTCGGGCGCGGTGAGCAGGATGCGAAGGTAACTGATGGAACAGAACGTATAGTCGGCCTGCAGGGCGGGGGTGAGGCCCATGGCGCACGAGATGGTCGATTCGGTGCTGCTGTTGGTAAGGCTTGACGTGTATCCTTCTTCGTCGCAATAGCCCAGGGTGAGTTGTGCCAATGCGTTTTCGGCGGGAATGACCAGCAGGAGCAGCAGCACAAGGCGACGGAGCGAAGATGAAGCGTTACACATTATATTATTTTTAAAGGATGTCCTCATCGCTTGAAGAATTTGTGGAACTCGGTGGTGCCATCGTCCATCAGCATGAGGAGGATATAGACCGAGGTCGGGTGGTTCGACATCTTGATTTCGCTCACGGTTCCGTTTTGCACCATGATGCGCTGACCTGCGGCATTCAGCAGGGTCCATTCGGTGATGTGCTTGTCGGGGCTGTCGATGAGCAGGCGGTCGCCGTCCCATTGTATTTGCGTGGAAGGATGGCCTTCATCTGCGATGGCATTGAGCCCATCGATGCCACCTTCCTGCACACCGAAGAAGGTGAGCGAGAAGGGGAAATAGCCCTGATTGTCGTTGAAGACGGCATCGGGCACCATCAGGCGGAAGTCATAGTCGCCGGCGGGAATGGCTCCGAGGTGGATGATGTGGTTGTCGATGACGTCGCCCGGACACCAGTTGCTGAACGACTGCCAGGCTTCGTCGGTCATCGTGGACGAGCCGTAGATGCCGTTGGCCTGGGTGTTGTACATTCGGAAGGGTTCGCAGGAGGAGCGGCCGGGGCGATAGACCATTGCCATCCATTCGTTGACCCAGACGTAGTGCAGTCGGCGGTTGTATTCCTCGCCACCTGAGTTGGCGCCGTGGTTGGAGTTAACCATCAGGAACATCGCGTCGCTCATGGCTTCGTCGAGATGCACCTGGTAATGTGCCGCGGTGGTCCCCTCCTCGTCGCTGTGACCTTTGCTGTAGGAGTTCAGATAACTTTCGTAGGCGAGGGGCAGGGTGAGTTGTCGTTGCGCAGGCTTGTCTTCGAACGTGTCGCTGGTGACGATGTCGAGTGTGCCGGCAAACACGTCGTTACGGCCTGAGCAGCCTGCAATCTGCGTGTTGGCAGCGTAGGGCACGCCTTCGAGGTGGAATTCGAGCCAGAGGTTCATCGTGTCGCGTAGCGCCTTGTCGTGCAGCAGGGGCGAGAGGAAGGAGATGTCCCACGAGTAGGGCACATCGACACCCTTGTTCTTGTCCATGAACGGGGTGATGAATCGCCCGACTTCGATGCGCTGGATGCTCGGGTCGGTGTCACCAAGGCGGCCAGAGTACTTTCCTCCGTTGGGTTTGACATGCACGCAGTCGTTGTAGGTGAGCGAATCGCGCGACATCAGCACCAGATCGACCGAGCCGATGCGGTCGTAGTTGTCGCAGAGGGCGCTGATGCTGACCTCGAGGCGCAACGTGTCGCCCATCCTGTCGAGATCTTCGGCAGGAAGCAGGGTGGCGTAGCGCGAATTGTTGAGGCGATAGATGCCTTCGGGCACTGGCGCGTCATTGGGACTTACGGTGCCTGCATAGACATCGTAGAATGTGATGTGGTCGTAATACCGGAACCGCTGTTCGGCATTCGCCATCGCTGCCTGTGCGATGAGAAGCGCCAAAAGCGTGGACCTGAGTAGTCTCTTTGAAGAATTCATAAAAATAAGTATGGTTATTTCTGTTTGATGGGGCAGTTCTGGCGTCAGAGGGCCTTGCACTTCTCTTCGAGCCAGGTGCGGTCGGCTTCGTCAAGATGGGGCGCAACGGTGTCGAAGACGCGTTGGTTGTACTCATTGAGCCAAGCCAGTTCGTCCTTGTCGAGCATATCCTTGACGACGCACGAGGTATCGATGTAGCATAGCGTCAGCGTGTCGAGACACTGGAACTCGCCCTGCTCCGTCGGGTCGCAAGGAGTGGCATCGGGTGCATCGGTGGCAACGTCGAAGGGGCGCACGAGCACCAGGTTTTCATGACGAATGCCGTATTTGCCGCCCAGATAGATGGCAGGCTCGTTGGAGAAGATCATACCGTCGCACAGCACCTGGGGATTGTGCTCCATACGAATTGACTCGGGACCTTCGTGAACGCCCAGGTAATGTCCTACGCCGTGCGAGGTGCCATGACGATAGGTCTTGCCATCGCGCCAGAGGTCGATGCGTGCCAGGGCGTCGAGCTGGTCGCCACGTGTGCCGCGAGGGAAGACGGCGCGTGCCAGACGGATGTGTCCTTTCAGCACCAGCGTGTAATCGCGTTTCATGGCGTCGCTCACCTTGCCCACACCGATGGTGCGGGTGATGTCGGTGGTGCCGTCGAGGTATTGTCCGCCCGTGTCGATGAGGAGCAGTCCGTCGCCGACGATGGGCGTGTCGTGTTCCTTTGAAGGCTCATAATGCGGCATAGCGGCATGTTCGTTCCACGCAACGATGGCCGGGAACGACTCTTCACGGTAGAGGGGCTGTTCGCTGCGGAAGTCGATGAGCTTCTGCACCAGGTCCATCTCGGTGAGGGCTCTCTTGGTACAGGTGGTATCGTCGCACTGGTTGCAGAATGCCTTGCCCTGTGCCAGGGTGTCTTCCAGCCAATGGTAGAAGCGGGTGAGGGCTATGCCGTCCTTCAACAGGGCCGACTTGTAGCCTTCGATTTCTACTTCGTTCTTGATGCCTTTCATGAGCGGGATGGGGTTGGGACCGACCATTGTGCGATAGGGGCAATTGGCCGCCTCCTCGTAGGGGAGGATGGATATGCCGAGGCCGGAAAGATAGGCACGCACTTCGTCGGTGAGTTTCTCGTCATGAACGTAGATTGTCGAGCCCTTGCGGCTCAGGTAGAGATAACTGATGAAGATGGGCGTGCAGGCAATGTCGGTGCCACGAAGGTTGAGGACCCAGGCTATCTCGTCGAGGGCAGAGAGCCAAAGGGATTTGCTACCTTGCTCCTCTACGGCATCGAGCACACGTCTGATGCGATCGGCAGTCTTTTCGCCGCTCAATTCCTCGGGGTAGATCTCAATCTTGTTCATCGGCAATGATGGACGATCGTTCCAGATCTGGCTGATGAGGTTCACGTCGATATCCACTTCATTGCCGAAGAGGATGCGGCTGTCGCCGCCCGTGCAGTTGGTGTCGTGCTGGGCCTTGTAGTCGTCGAGCCACTGGGCAACGGTGGGTACGCCAGCTACTTTCATCTTCATCAGCTTGAAAGGCGAGTCGGCGAGTTGCTGCTCTCCCGAGATGAAAAAGCGGCTGTCGGTCCACAGCAGGGCCTCCTCCTGGGTGACAAGCACGGTGGCCACTTCGCCACGAAAACCGCTGAGCCATTCTATCTCCTTCCAGTGGTCGGGGAGGTATTCGCTCTCGTGCGGATCGTTGTTTTCCATTATGTACAGATCGATGCCCTGCTTTTGCATGAGCTCACGAAGTTGATTAACTCTTGACTGCGATGCTTTCATATTCAATTGACATTTGGACGGTGCAAAAATACGATACTTTTTCGAAAAAGCCAAAAAAATAGAACGATTTTTGCATTTTTCGGGCAAATTATTTGTCCAACTTGCAGATTATTTATATCTTCGCACCCGCTTATCAAAGTGGTAAGCGACCGATGACCCCAGGCTATAAGAAATGGAGATGTAAAAAAGGGAGCCGGGCGATTCGGGTCATTTAACAACCCGTACTGATATGATTATTGTACCAGTTAAGGAAGGTGAGAACATCGAGAAGTGCCTGAAAAAGTTCAAGCGCAAGTACGAGAAGACAGGTGTCATCAAGGAACTTCGTCGTCGTCAGCAGTTCAATGAGCCATCTCAGGTTCGTCGCAAGAAGATGGAGCATGCCATCTACGTTCAGCACCTCAAGGAGAATGCCGCTGAGTAATTAGTTGCATCACCATCAAGGTCTTCATAAGACCAGACAAAAGGGATTGGACAACACCGTTTGGTGAGTCCAGTCTCCTTTTTTTATGCCCTTTTTTCGATAATTTTAAAGGAGAATGACTGGTTTCTTGCGTCAAATACTTTTATCAATTGCAAAAATCGCTATTCAAAAACGTCAATTTCGGTAAAAATATGTAAAAATGCTATGCCTAATTATTAAAAAATGTTCAATTGCCCTACTTTTAAGATTTATTTTGTGGAAAAACCGCGTTATTTAAAAAGTTTTCCGTACCTTTGCGCTCGAAAATTAGTGTTATTAGGTATAATGAAGAATTCTATTAAACCCGACTATTTGTTTGAGGTTAGCTGGGAAGTCTGCAACAAGGTAGGCGGCATCTATGCCGTTCTCTCTACCAAGGCAGCGACTTTGAAGAAACAGCTTGGCGACAATCTTTTCTTTATAGGTCCTGATTTGTGGGCTCAGCAGGAGTCTCCTTTCTTCGACCCCACAGCAGCAAGCCCCGAACTTGACGAATGGGCACAAAAGGCGAAAGCCGAGAATCTTAAAGTGCGTGTTGGTCGTTGGAAAGTGCCAGGTGAGCCTCAGGTTGTGCTTGTCGATTTCCGTCCATTATATGCAACAAAGAATGCCTTCTATGGTCAGATGTGGGAGTGGTATGGTGTCAATTCGATGGTCGGCTATGGCGACTATGATGAAGGATGCACCTTTGCACACGCTGCCGCATTGGTGATCGAAAGTCTCTTCAAGCATCTCTGTCCTTTGCGAAGCAATGCTGTGGCTCATTTCAACGAATGGACCACGGGCATGGGCGTTCTCTATCTCAAGCATCAGGTGCCTGCCATCGCTACGGTGTTCACCACCCATGCAACCTGCGTAGGACGTAGCATCTGTGGCAACAACAAGCCGCTTTACGACTACCTGCACGGCTATTTCGGTGACCAGATGGCTGATGAACTCAACATGACCTCGAAGCACTCGGTCGAGAAGCATGCTGCACAAGAGGCGGACTGCTTCACCACGGTGAGCGACATCACTGCAACCGAGTGTACGCAACTTCTTGAACGCACACCACTGGTGACACCCAATGGTTTCGAAGGAGACTTCGTGCCCAAGGGAACTGCATTCAGCCGCGAGCGCAAGGTGAGCCGACAGGCTTTCAGCCGTCTTGTAGAGTGTCTGACGGGACACGTACCCGCCGAAGATGCCATCTTCGTGGGCACAGCCGGCCGATGCGAGTTCAAGAACAAGGGCCTCGACGTCTTCCTCGACACTATGGCACGTTTGCGCGACGTCAATCCCGAGCGCGAGATCGTTGCTTTCATAATGGTGCCTGGCTGGGTCGATGAGGTACGTGCCGATGTACTCGAGCGTTATCAGAGCGGTTCCGACTTCATCACTGGACTCAGCGATCCAGTGTTTACACACGCGATCTATAATTATTATGAGGATGCTATTCTCAGCCGCATTCATCAACTGGGATTCCAGAATCAGAAACAAGACAAGGTCAAGGTAATCTACATCCCGTCGTATCTCACGGGTGACGATGGATTGCTCAATCGCGATTATTATCTGCTGTTGGCAGGCCTCGACCTGACGATCTATCCAAGCTACTACGAACCTTGGGGATACACTCCTATGGAGTCGTGTGCCTTCGGGGTTCCCACCATCACGACGAGCCTCTCGGGCTTCGGCATGTGGTGCAAGACCATCGGCAAGGACGATGACATCCTCGATGCAGTAGCTGTCGTATCTCGTAGCGATTCCAACTATGAACAGGTGGTTGGCGACATTGCCGACCTTGTGCACCGTTTTGCTGAAGTGCCTCACACCGAGGTCAAGGCCATCCGTCAGGAAGCACGTCGCGTAGCTGCACGTGCAGGTTGGCACAACTTCATCAAGTACTACAACCAGGCCTATGACAAGGCCTTGAAGGAGGCTTCGCTCCGAAAAGGAATATTACAAGGAAATAAATAATTAATTAACATCTTTAACCATTAACTTAACCTATTATGAAAGTACAGGTAAGTAATACCAACGCCCCCGTGTGGCGCGATATTACCGTAAAGTCAAACCTTCCTGCTGAACTTGAAGGAATCCATACCGTAGCCCGCAACCTGTGGTGGTCGTGGAACTCCGATGCCCACAAGCTTTGGCGTGAGCTTGATCTCGATCTCTGGCGCTCGACGGGCCACAACCCACTTGCCATGCTTGAGACCATGTCACTCGACCGTCTCAATGAGATCGTTGCCGACAAGAAGCTCATGAAGAAGGTCGATGCAGTTGTTGCTCATTTCAACGAGTATATGGCTCAGCCGGTCAATACCAAGCGTCCTTCGGTGGCATATTTCTGCATGGAGTACGGTTTGACAGCTTGCCTCAAGATTTATTCAGGTGGTCTCGGCATCCTTGCCGGCGACTATGTGAAGGAGGCTTCTGATTCGAACATCGACTTCTGTGCCGTAGGTTTCCTCTATCGTTTCGGTTACTTCACCCAGACCCTCTCTGCCGATGGCAGCCAGGAGGCCAACTACGAGGCCCAGAACTTCGCACAGCTCCCAATCGAGCCCGTGAAGAATGAGGATGGCACCCAGCTCGTACTCGAAGTGCCTTACCACGATGATGTAGTTGTCTATGCCAACGTTTGGCAGGTAAATGTAGGCCGTGTGAAGCTCTATCTGCTCGACACCGACCTCGACCGCAACTCTGAGTGGGACCGCAGCATCACTCACCAGCTCTATGGTGGCGATTGGGAGAACCGTATCAAGCAGGAGTACCTGCTCGGCATCGGCGGCATGCTGCTGCTCAACAAGCTTGGCATCAAGAAGGATGTTTATCACTGCAACGAGGGTCACGCTGCCCTTATCGGTGCACAGCGTATGGCTGACCTCATTCAGAATGAGGGCCTGAAGTTCAACGAGGCACTTGAGGTGGTTCGCAGCTCGCAGCTCTACACATGCCACACTCCAGTACCTGCCGGACATGACTACTTCGAGGAGGGTCTCTTCTACAAGTACATGTCGCACTTCGCTCCCAAACTCGGTATCGACTGGGCAGACTTCATGAACTTGGGTCGTGAGAATCCAGGCGAAGGCAAGTTCTCGATGTCAGTATTCGCACTCAACACTTGTCAGGAGGCCAACGGCGTATCCTGGCTCCACGGCAAGGTAAGCCGCGACATGTTTGCTCCCGTTTGGAAGGGCTATGCTCCTGAGGAGCTCCACGTTGGCTATGTGACCAATGGCGTTCACCTCCCCTCATGGGCTGCCAGCGAGTGGAAGGAGTTCTACGAGAAGCTCTTTGGTCCTAACTACTACGAGACCCAGACTCAGGATGAGATGTGGAAGAAGATCTATGAGGCTGACGACGAGGAGATCTGGAAGATCCGCAAGGGCCTCAAGACCAAGCTCTTCAACTTCATCAAGGAGGAGGTTGCCAACAACCTTCGCAAGAAGCAGGAGAATCCTGCCAAGATCATCCAGGCTGTCAATGCCCTCAATCCCGATGCTCTCACCATTGGCTTCGCACGTCGTTTCGCTACCTACAAGCGTGCACACCTGCTTTTCACCGACCTCGACCGTCTGGCCAAGATTGTCAACAACCCCGAGCGTCCTGTTCAGTTCATCTTTGCAGGCAAGGCTCACCCAGCTGATGGCGGTGGCCAGGGTCTGATCCGTCGCATCGTCGAGATTTCGCGTATGCCTCAGTTCGTAGGCAAGGTAGTCTTTGTCGAGAACTACGACATGGACGTTGCCAAGCGTCTCGTTTCGGGTTGCGACATCTGGATGAACACCCCAACTCGTCCATTGGAGGCTTCCGGTACTTCTGGCGAGAAGGCCATCATGAATGGTACCCTGAACCTCTCCGTCCTCGACGGCTGGTGGTACGAGGGTTACAAGGAGGGCGCAGGTTGGGCTCTTACCGACAAGCGTACGTTCCAGAACCAGTCGCTTCAGGATCAGCTCGATGCTGAGACCATCTACACCATGCTCGAGACCGAGATCGTTCCTCTGTACTTCGCCAAGAACCGCAAGGGCTATTCGCCCGACTGGGTAAAGGCCGTCAAGGACTGTCTCTACAAGATCACTCCTCACTTCACCATGCGTCGTCAGCTCGACGACTACTACGATCGCTTCTACACCAAGGAGGGCGCACGTGCTCGCAAGCTCGCTGCCAACGACTACAAGCTCGCCAAGGAGATCGCAGCATGGAAGGCTCGTGTAGCCGAGAATTGGGATACCATTGAGGTCAAGGAGTTTGTTCTGCCTCAGGAGGATCTCGCAGCAGGCCTCTCTATCGGTAAGTCTTACACTGCCACTGTCGTTGTCGATGGCAAGGAGATCGCTGCAGACCTCGGCCTCGACCTCGTGATCGCATCTTCGGGCGATGGCGCTGCTCGCAACACCAAGAGCTTCGAAATGGAGGCTGTGAAGCGCGAGGGAACTCTTGTAACCTTCAAGATTGACTTCCCAGTGAAGTATTCTGGTGCATACAAGATTGGTTTCCGTCTCTTCCCGAAGAACGCTAACCTGCCTCACCGTATGGACTTCGCCTATACCCGCTGGTTCTAATCCGCAGGATATAGATCCAATAATAAGCAAGCCGCCGAAGATTATTCTTCAGCGGCTTGCTGTTTTTGCTGCTATTTTGTTTTTGTCGTTATTTCGGAATAACGGAATACCGGTATTCCGGGAATACATATATAAGAAAAGGGAAAACCTTATTTGCGACAAAATTCCTTATACCCTAAGAAGAACTCGCGGTGGCCTAAGGCTTCCGATTTGGTCATTTGTCCATCGGCTACCTGCTCGATGCAGTTGAGTAGTTCGTTCGCTATCTCTTCGAGGGTAGCTCCTTCCGAAATGATGCGACCCGCATTGATGTCCATATCTTCGCTCAGATGCTCGAAGGTGATGGGGTTGGAGCAGACCTTGATGACTGGAGCGATAGCCGAACCTGCGACTGAACCACGTCCTGTGGTGTAGAGCACAGCGTGACATCCCGAAGCCATCATTTCGACAATTTCGGCCGTGTCGCTTACGTTGGGGAACCCCCAGCGAGCCTCGCCGTCGGGTACTACATCCATCATATAGAGACCATTTGTGGGGGGAATCTCTCCTGGACGGATGAGTCCATTTATCATACGACTGCCGCTCTTGGCATAAGAGCCCAGCGATTTCTCCTCGATGGTGGTCAGACCACCCTCGGCATTGCCCTGCGAGAAACTGTCGTGTCCCATCTTCTTGTAATAGACATCCGCCTTGTGTATGCAGTCATATAGTTGTTGGCCCACTTCTTTTGTGGCACCGCGCTCACGAAGCATTGCTTCGCAGCCTATCAGTTCGCCAGGTTCCTCGAAGATACAGGTGGCGCCAGCATCGACAAGGCGGTCGAACGTGCGTCCCACAGCTGGATTGGCGGTGATACCACTGCACGCATCCGATCCTCCGCACACTGTGCCGATGCACAGGTCCTGCCAATGCAGTTCAACTTTCGGAACTGCCTGGACAGCAGGTGTCATTGCTTTTATTGCTTCTACACTCTTGCTGATGGAACATTGGGTGCCACCTTCCTCCTGAATGACAATGAGTGCAGCCTCGCGTCCGCTCTCTTTGACCACTTCCAGAAGTTGATTTCGAAGGAAGTTCTCACAGCCTAACGAGACGATCACAACACCACCCACATTGGGATGTGTGCAGAGTCGCTCCATTATCTCTTGCGCGTAAGCATTGGGTGCGCAGCCGCCGAATCCAATCAGATGGACCGGAAGTGCTTCGCTGTCGGTCTGTCGGGCGATCTGTTCTGCCACGTGATGGGCACACTCCACGAGGTAGGTTACCACAATCACGTTGCGTATGCCTTTACGATTATCTTTTCTGATATAGCCTGTCATTGTCATAAGGATATTTATCTATTATCTATCGGGACGCCAGATGTAGTCGGACTTCATATTCTGTACATGCACGTGTTCGCCAGCTTCGATGTCTCGGGTGGCACTGCCGATAGGAAGACCATATTTCAGCACCTTTTCGCCTTGCTTGATGGCTCGGACGGCAACTTTATGTCCGAAGTCGATGTCTTCAAGAAGCGTGAGGATACGACCATCCGACAGTGTCACCACTTGACCTGCCTTGAGGTCACAGAGTGCCACTGCCACGTTGTCATTCGGATGCAAACTAATCAACTGCATTATTATTTATGAAAAATAAAACCGCCCTTAGTCGTAATGACTTTAGGCGGTCCAGTGTCGTTTGTAGTGTAACTAAACTGTCGGTCTGATTAGATAGCAGCCTTTACAGTGTCAGCGATTGCCTCTACGGCTGAATCAGCCTGAGCAGCAAGAGTATCAGCAGCGGCCTCAACGGTCTCAACGGTCTCAACAGCGGCCTCAGTAGCCTCGGCTGCCTTCTCCTTAGCACCATTGCAAGAAGCAAAGCTAACTGCAACAAGAACACCTGCGAAAAGAACCAATTTCTTCATAATTGTAAAAATTTTAAATTGTTTATTATAGTTTAATACCTTAAAAAAATTTGCACAACCTTATTGTTTTTGCGGCACAAAGATAAGGTATTTTCACATTTGATGAATTGTTTTTTGCAATTTTTTGGCTATTTGGACGAAAAATGTTTACAAATTGGCAAAATTGTCACTTATAGGTTGAAAAATAAAGGTAATTAGAAACGATTATCAGGGTTCACACAATAAATTGACTATTTGCACGTTAATATATGTGTCCGACACAAAATATGAACTTTATTCTTCGACATATCCGTATTCTCCTGCTGCTGGCTCTCATCGGAGCGCCCGCAATGACTGCTATGGCCCAAAGGCAGAAAATCAAGAACCTGCCCTATTACGATCAGCGCCTGCTGCATTGGGGATTCAGTTTTGGTTTCAGTATGCCTACCATCAGTTTCGCTCACACGGGAAGCGAGGCGGCTGAGGGCTGGTGGACCACTTGTCCCAAGGTCAATCCATCGTTCCAGGTGGGTCTGATGGGCGATTTGGCCATCACCGAGCATCTGAACTTCCGTGTCTCTCCGTTCCTATATTTCCAGGAGCGCACGGTACGGTTTGAACGTGTGACACTCGAAGGCCGTGAGCGAACCAATCAGCAGTTGAAGACAACCTACATCGAAATTCCTGCGTCATTGAAGATCAGCACACGACGCATCAACAATTATCGCCCCTATCTGGTGGCGGGTGCACAATTCGATTTCGACATCGGTAAGGAGAAAGAGACACCCATTGTCTTCAATCGTATCGACCTGGGGGTGCACATCGGTATGGGTTGCGACTTTTATCTTCCTTTCTTCAAGTTGGCCCCCGAATTCAGATTCAATCTGGGTTTGCTGGATATGATCGACCACAAGCGCGAAGACTTGAAGGACTTGACACTAATGCCTTATACCGAAGCCGTGAAGTCGGCAAGAAATACGGGAATATCGTTTATTCTATGGTTTGAATGATGTAATTAATTATGGAAGGAGTTTTCAAGAAGATATCCGAGCAATGGTTCCTGCGCGAACCAGCATTCTTTGCGCTCTACTGCATCCAGCAGTTGGAGGTGAATGAAAAGATGAACTGTGCCATGCGATGTGGACAGGGGAAGTTGCAATACAATCCGAAGTTTTTGGAGCGTAAACCTACGGCCGATGTCGAGTTGCTGTTGAAGATCGAGATGATTCGCCTTTTCCTCAAGCATCCCTACGAGCGACAGCCTGAGGGAACGAGTCGCATTGCCCTTGCATTGGGCAGCGACGTGACTATCAAGTCGGCCTACAACGGACCAAATGCGATGGGTGTTGGTTCGATGCCGCCTCAGGAGTTGCCTTTGCTTGGGCCCGAGGCATTCGGTTTGCAGCACGATATGCCCTTCGAATGGTATGTGCGCAAAATCGAGGAGATGCTCGACGAGAATCCAATTTCTCCGAGCAATCAGAAAGATCTGAATGATTCGAAATTACCGATTTCCGAAGATGACTTGGAGGAAGCTGCTGCACGTTCGGAACTTTGGGAAGAGGACGAAATGCGTGCACAGGAGATCAACGACCTCATCGACAAGATGAATTCGTGGGGTAGTATTCCGGGCAATGTGGTACAGCAGATACAGGCTTCGACGAAAGCGAGAATTGACTACCGCAAGATTATGCAGGGCTTCCGTGCTTCAGTATTGAGCAACAAGATGCGACTGACACGAATGCGTCCAAATCGGCGCACAGGATTCCAGCAGATGGGTTCTGTCCGCAGATTCGACACCAAACTATTGGTGGCTGTGGATGTCTCGGGTTCCATTTCCGACAAGACCTTATCCCATTTCTATTCGGTCATCAACAAGTTCTTCAAATACGGCATCAACGAAATTGACTGCGTGCAGTTCGACTTCGAACTGGGAGAAGTGAAGCCCATTCGCAAGGCTTCGCGCACCATACAAATCTTCGGACGTGGCGGCACATCCTTCCAACCCGTTTTCGACTATTTGGCTGAACACAATATCTATGACGGTCTTATTATCCTCACCGATGGAGGGGCTCCCCATCCAAAGATGGACGACTCCATCAAAGCCAATATCCTGTGGGTGTGTGAAGACGAAAAAAGCTACGACCAGTGCAAGGACTGGATGCAGCTTTATGGTCGCGTTTGCTGGATGTACCTTTAAATTTAAAATGACTCCACTTTCGCAAGTGCGGAAGTGGAGTAAATATGTTTACAGTGCCGCTGCGAATCGATCGAGGAAGAGGTCGCAGTCGCGCTGGGTGATGCAAAGGGGTGGAAGGATGCGGAGAACATTGGTACCAGCAGCGCCTGTGAAGACGTGCTGTTCGTAGAGCAGGCGGTTGCGCACCTCCTTGTAGGGATGGTCAAACTCGATGCCAATCATCAAGCCGAGGCCACGCAATTCTTTGAGTCCGGGGATGTTCATCGACTTCAGTCCTTCCATAAGGTATTCGCCTTGCTTGCGTGCATTCTCGATGAGGTGTTCCTCCTGGATGACGTCGAGCACGGTGCAGGCGAGGGCACAGCCCAGATGATTGCCTCCAAAGGTGGTGCCCAACTGACCATAGACTGGTGAGAACATCGGGCTGATGAGTACGCCGGCAAATGGGTAGCCATTGGCAATGCCTTTGGCCACGGTGATGATGTCGGGACGGATGCCAAACCACTGGTGAGCAAAGAATTTGCCGCTGCGGCCATAGCCCGACTGAATCTCGTCGAGAATCAGCACGACGTGGTTGTCGGCAGTGACCTTGCGCAGTTCCTGCATGAATTCAGCAGTAGGAATGTGGATGCCTCCTACACCCGAAATGCCTTCAATGATGACGGCAGCAACATCGCCCTTTGCAATGGCACTCTTCACTCCCTTGATGTCGCCAAGTTCCAGGAAATCGACAGGGAAAGTCGCGTTGATGGGGGCCTGTATCTTGGGATTCTGCGTGACATTGACAGCGGCAGAGGTGCGTCCGTGGAAAGCATGGGTGAAGGCGATGATCTTCTTCTTGCCAGTGTAGAAGGAAGCCAGTTTCAGCGCATTCTCGTTGGCTTCTGCTCCCGAGTTAATGAGGAAGAGCTGGTAGTCGTCGTAACCACAGATAGGGCCGAGTTTTTCGGCAAGTTTCACCTGCAGCGGGTTCTTGACGGCATTGGAGTAGAACACGAGTTTGCTGGCTTGTTCCTGCATGGTCTGCAGGTAACGTGGATGGCTGTGACCAATGGAGATCACGGCATGTCCACCATAGAAGTCGAGATATTCCTGTCCCTTGTCGTCCCACACATAGCATCCCTTGCCATGGTCAACGGTCACATCAAATAAGGGATATACATCAAAAAGTTTCATAGTTTTTTTTATTATTATAGTGACTATAATAAATATAGTGACTATATTTTTAGAAAGGTCGAAACCAGTTTTTTCAGCCTCTTAGAAGGCTATGGCCTTCAAGCCAAGACCCGCCTTTTCGTCCAGTCCGAACATGAGATTCATATTCTGGACGGCTTGGCCGACAGCGCCTTTCAGCAGGTTGTCGATGATGCTGGTGACCACTACCTTGTTGCCATTGAACTTGTCGAGATGCACAAGGGCCTTGTTTGTGCCGACAATCTGCTTGAGGTCGAGTGCTACATCGACGTAATGCGTGAAGGCAGCATCCTGATAGAATGCCTTGTAGAGTTCCACCAGTTGTTCCTTGGTTGGATTGGTAGCGCAGCCTTCGGGTCCGTTCAGTTTGATGACCTCGGTGCAGAAGATGCCGCGAGCGAAGTCGCCGCGATAGGGCAGGAAATCAACTGTAATCTCTCCCTCGGCGGGTGCATTCAGCAGCGTATTGCACACGGCAGGAGCCGACGTAGGACGCAGTTCGTTGAGCGTTTGGCAAATCTCATGGAGGTGCTGGTGCTGGAAGAGCTTATAGACCGACATGTTGTCGTTGCGCCAAGAGAAGTGGGTAGTGGCCGCAGGCTTCTGACCTGCGCCTGTTGATCCCGTGATGGCATTCACGGCGATGTCGTTGATGAGGAGTCCGGCTTTTGCCAATGGGAGCAGACCCAGTTGGATACAGGTAGCAAAACATCCGGGGTTGGCCAGATGCTGGCATTGACGGATTGTATCCCTGTGGGTCTCGGGCAGACCATAGACAAAGTCGTGAGCTCCCTTGATGCGGAAGTCCTGCGCCATATCGATGATCTTGACCCCGGCTGGGATGTCGTGCTCGCGAAGGTAGGCTTCGCTTTTGCCATGGCCGAAGCAGAAGAACACTACATCGACCTGGTCGAAAGGTGTCTGGTCGGTGAACGTCAGGTCGGTATCGCCATAGAGTCCCTCATGAACAGCGGCTACGGGATTGCCTGCATTCGACTCCGAATTGGCAAAGACTATCTTGACCTTGGGATGATGGATGAGCAGGCGGATGAGTTCGCCTCCTGTGTAACCTGCTGCACCTAATATGCCTACACGAACCATAATCAACGTTCCTCGTCAGGGTGAACCGAATAGTAGGCGCGGAGAGGAGTGGACATGACCTTGATGAAGCCTTTGGCATCTTCACTGGTCCAGGCTTTGGCTGTCTCGCCGTACTCGCCGAGCTTGTTGTGAACGAGGTCGTCGGGAGTATCGACGCCGAGAGTCTGGAAACTGTAGGGGCGGAGTTCGAGCGTCACGGTGCCGTTGACGTTGCGCTGGCTGGAGGTGAGCATGGCCTCCATGTCGGGCATCACAGGCTCGAGGTACTGGCTCTCGTGGAGGAACATACCGTACCAGTTGGAAACCTGGTCTTTCCAGTATTGCTGCCACTTCGAGAGGGTGAACTTCTCGAGGTAACGGTGAGCGCCGATGATGAGCATTGGAGCGGCAGCCTCAAAGCCTACACGTCCCTTGATGCCGATGATGGTGTCACCCACGTGGCAGTCGCGTCCGATGGCGTAGGCAGCGCCAATCTTCTCGACCTCCTGGATGGCGCGGATTTTGTCGTCGTACTCCACACCATTCACGCTGCAGAGCTCGCCTTTCTTGAAGCCAAGCGAGAGGATTTCGGTGCCACTCTTGGTGGGATGCTTGAGGTAAGCGCTCTCGGGCAGACCTTGTGCCGAGTCGAGTATCTCACCGCCACAGATCGACGTGCCCCAGATGCCCACGTTGTAACTGTATTTCAGTTTGGTGAAGTCGGCAAAGTAGCCATTGGCATTGAGGTAATCGACTTCCTCCTTGCGGCTCAGGTTGCGGTCGCGGGTGAGGGTGATGATCTCTACGCCGGGAGCCATAACGAGGAAGGTCATGTCGAAACGAACCTGGTCGTTGCCTGCACCGGTCGAGCCGTGAGCGATGGCATCAGCACCAATCTCCTTGGCATAGCGAGCGATGGCGATGGCTTGGAAGATGCGCTCCGACGATACCGAGATAGGGTAGCAGTTGTTGCGAAGCACATTGCCGTAGACCATATACTTGAGCGACTTCTGATAGTATTCCTGGGTCACGTCGAGGGTTACATACTTCACGGCGCCAAGTTTGTAGGCGTTCTCTTCGTTGGTCTTCAACTGTTCTTCGCTGAAGCCTCCGGTGTTAGCGCACGCTGCATAGACCTCGTATCCCATCTCGCGGGTGAGATACATTACATTGTAACTGGTGTCAAGACCGCCGCTGAAGGCGACCACCACTTTCTTCTTTGCCATATATTCTGAGGGTTTGAGAGTTTGAGAAGTTTTAGGGGTTAAAGGGGAGACCTATAGAATCAGATCTTATCCAGATCTTCGAGCACCTCGTCGGGATGCTCGTGCGGATCGTAAAGCATAGCGGTGCATATGCAGCGCTTGAAGTCGGTACGAGTGAGCACGTCGTAGTTGACACATGTCTGGCAACCGCGCCAGAATGCCGGGTCGTCGGTGAGTTGTTCGAAGGTGACGGGCCGATAGCCCAGTTCGTGATTGATCTTGAGAACAGCTGCGCCCGACGTCAGTCCGAAGAGTTTGGCTTCGGGGTAGAGACGGCGGCTGTAATTGAACGAGAAGCATTTGATACGCTTGGCCAGGCCTATGCCACGGTACTTGGGGCTGACGATGAGTCCGGAGTTGACGATGTATTGCTTGTTGCTCCAGCTTTCGATATAGCAGAAGCCTGCAAATTCGTTTTCACAAAGGGCGATGATGGCCTTGCCTTCGATCATCTTCTGGGCCACGTAGTCGGGCGAACGACGGGCGATACCCGTGCCACGTGCCTTCGATGACTCTTCGATGGTGGTGAGGATCTCATCGACATATTTGATGTGCTGCTTGCCGGCAACGCAAATCTTTACTTGAGGCTTTACTGCAGCCTCTTCTGTTTTTACTTCTTCCATTGCAGTATTCGTATAATACCAGATTGGACAAAAAATAGTTGGATATGTTATCGGTCTATCAGCTCTTCGGCAAAGCAGCGCAAAGTGCTTCTGCCACCTGATGCGTGGTAAATCCGCTGCGTGGGATGACGAGGATGGTGTCATCACCGGCAAGCGTTCCCATCACTTCGGGTAGGGCGCACATATCGATGTCGTAAGCGATGCTGCTGGCGTATCCGGGCTTGGTGCGCACAACAATCAGGACCTGGCTGCATTCGATGCTGACCACGCCTGCTACCGTCTTCGACGGAATGAAATGAGGAGAGACCTTGTTCTTGGCAGACGCTGCCACATCGGGCATCACATACATGTATCCGCCTTCGCGTGTGGCAATCTTGGCAATCTGCATCTGCTTGAGGTCGCGACTTAGTGTGGCCTGGGTGACCTTGAAGCCCTTTTCCAAAAGTTGCGTCAGCAATTCATCCTGGCTGCTGATGCTCTGGCTCTGGATAATGTCGCGGATGACAGCAATTCTGTCCTTCTTATTCTTCATTGCCTTAAATATAAACCTGAAAACACAATCATTGATGAATTTATGGGGTGCAAAGATAATACTATTCCGTATAAATACAAAATAAAATAAGAAAAAAATGATTAAAAAGGCAGATTTATCAGGCAAATGCTAATTTTTATTGCCATTTTATGCAAAACTTGGCGCGTCCAGCACGGCTTGCTCGATTATTTTCGGGTAATATGCATATTCCAGCGCGTGGACTTTGGTAGCCACGGCATGGGCGTCGTCACCGGGCTCCACGGGACACTTGGCCTGGAAAATGATGTCGCCATTGTCGAAGAACTCGTTGACATAATGTATGGTGATGCCGCTTTCGGTATCGCCACAACGTATTACGTCCTCGTGTACGCGGTCTCCATACATTCCCTTGCCGCAATGAAGTGGGATGAGGGCAGGGTGGATGTTCACTATCGCACGCGGATAGGCATCGACAAGATACTTGGGCACAAGCACCAGATAGCCGGCGAGCACGATGAAGTCGATATGATATTCGCCGAGCAAAGCCATCACAGCCTCCTCGTTGGCCATCTCCTTGCGGGTCACCAGCTTGGATGGAATGCCCAACTTGCGGGCACGTTCAAAGACGTAGGCGTCAGCCTTGTTGCACACTATCAGGGAGATTCGCGCCACGTCGCTGCCCTCGAAGTAATTGGCGATATTCTCGGCATTTGTGCCTGAACCTGATGCAAAAATTGCGATATTTTTCATTTTCAGTTTGCATTTTCGCACAAAACGTACAATTTTGTGCAATTTTTACTATTTTCTTACCATTTTTTTTCGCTACTCGGAATTATTTTCGTTTCTTTGCAGTGTGAAAATGGATTTTCTTGGGGGCAAATGTAGTGCATTTTCCCTTAATTGCCAAATAAATCACGTTCTTTTAGCTATTTTTGGAGCGTAGAGAATTGAATTGACAATACCGAACAACAATATTCACATTTAAAATTATAAAATTATGTCAGAAATTGAAAGCAAAGTTAAAGAGATTATCGTTGAGAAGCTTGGTGTTGAAGAGTCTGAGGTAACTATGGACGCATCTTTCACCAACGACCTTGGTGCTGATTCACTTGATACCGTTGAGCTCATTATGGAGTTCGAGAAGGAGTTTGGTATCACCATTCCTGATGATCAGGCTGAGAAGATTGCCACTGTTGGTGACGCTGTTGCTTACATCGAGGCTAACAAGTAATCTATACATTCTACTATTTTAATGGAATTAAAGAGAGTAGTAGTGACGGGACTGGGTGCCGTCACTCCACTTGGTAAGTCGGTTGCCGAAACTTGGGCAAACCTTCTCGAAGGCAAGAGTGGATGTGCACCTATCACCCTGTTCGACGCTTCTAAGTTCAAGACCCAGTTCGCTTGCGAGGTCAAGGACTTCGATCCTCTTCTCTATTTCGAGAAGAAGGAAGTCCGTAAGGTTGACCGCTACACGCAGTTTGCCTTCGCAGCAGCGAGCGAGGCCATCAAGGATTGCGGTATCGACCTTGAGACCGAGGACAAGAACCGCATCGGCGTCATCTACAGCTCAGGCATCGGAGGCATCAAGACCTTCCACGAGGAGACCATGGGCTATGATCCCGAAGTCGGCCCTCGTTACAATCCGTTCTTCATCCCCAAGATGATTTCGGACATTGCAGCCGGCCAGCTCTCGATCCACTATGGCTTCCACGGCCCCAACTACGGCACCGTGAGCGCTTGCGCCTCTTCGACCCACGGCATGATTGACGCCTTCAACCTGCTTCGTCTGGGCAAGGCCAACATCATGGTTGTCGGTGGAGCCGAAGCCGCTGTAGCCGAGCCGGGTGTAGGTGGTTTCAATGCCATGAAGGCCCTCTCGACACGCAACGACGACCCCGAGCATGCCAGCCGTCCTTTCTCGGCCAGCCGCGATGGCTTCGTCATTGGCGAAGGATCGGGTTGTCTCATCCTTGAGGAACTTGAGCATGCCAAGGCACGTGGCGCCAGGATCTATGCCGAGGTTGTCGGCGGTGGCATGTCGGCCGACGCTTATCACCTCACCGCCACTCATCCCGAGGGACTGGGTGCCAAGTTGGTGATGGAGGCTGCGCTTGAAGATGCCAACCTGAAGCCCGAAGACATCGACTATATCAATGTTCATGGCACCTCCACTCCTGTGGGCGACCGCTCGGAGGCAAAGGCCATCCAGCAGGTGTTTGGTGATTGGGCCTACAAGCTCAACATCAGCTCCACCAAGTCGATGACCGGACACCTTCTCGGTGCAGCCGGTGCCGTCGAAGCATTGATTTGTGTCAAGGCTGTAGAATGCGATATCGTTCCTCCTACCATCAACCACGAGGAGGAGGATAAGGACCCAGAGATCGATTACAATCTGAACTTCACCTTCAACAAGGCTCAGAAGCGTCAGGTTCGTGCCGCTCTTTCGAACACCTTCGGATTCGGAGGTCACAACGGTTCAATCATCGTCAAGAAATACGAAGAGTAAAAGTCTTTTATGAGATATTACCAAAATGTAAGCGACCTGGGGGACCTCCAGGTCGCTTTGCGTGAAGCCTTGGACGTAAAGGCTCACCGCTACGACTTTCAGCACCTGGGCAGGAACAAGACCTGCCTGCTGATCTTCTTCAACAACTCGCTTCGCACCCGTCTCTCCACCCAGAAGGCTGCGCAGAACCTCGGCATGAACACCATCGTGCTCGATGTCAATGCCGGTGCCTGGAAACTCGAGACACAGCGCGGTGTCGTGATGGACGGCGACAAGGCCGAGCATCTGCTCGAAGCCATCCCCGTGATGGGCTGCTATGCCGACATCATCGGCGTGCGTTCGTTTGCCCGTTTCGAGTCGAAGAAGGACGACTACGAGGAGATGATCCTCTCGCAGTTCATCAAGTATTCCGGCAAGCCCGTCTTCTCGATGGAATGTGCCACCGGTCATCCGCTTCAGGCGTTTGCCGACATCATCACTATCGAGGAGCACAAGGTGCAGGCTCGTCCGAAGGTCGTCATGACCTGGGCGCCCCATCCCGGTCGTCTGCCGCAGGCTGTGCCCAACTCGTTCGCACAGTTCGCCGTGGCTGCTGGCTACGAGGTTGTGGTGACGCATCCCCATGGCTATGAGCTCGACCCGCGTTTTACCGAGGGCGCTACCATCGAATACGACCAGATGAAGGCCTTCGAAGGTGCTGACTTCGTCTATGCGAAGAACTGGGCTGCCTATTCCGATCCCTACTACGGACAGAACCTCGAGAAGGTTGCCGTGGCTGGTGGTAAGGTGGGTCCCAAGGGCTTCCCTGCCCTCGAACTACCCGAGCTTGGCCTCTACGAGGAGGATTGGCGCAGTTGGACGGTGGGCGCACGCCAGATGGCTGTCACCCGCGATGCCCATTTCATGCATTGTCTGCCCGTGCGTCGCAACATGATTGTCACCGACGATGTCATCGAAGGTCCACGCTCCCTCGTCATCCCCGAGGCTGCCAATCGTGAGATCTCGGCCGAGACTGTCATCAAGCGCATTCTGGAGTCCGAGTGCCAATAGTGAAAAACCTGTTGGTTTTATGACAAGATAACCCCGAAAGCAAAACTCGCTTTCGGGGTTATCGTATTTTTATGCAAAAATATTTGGCGGAGTGCAAAAATCTTTGTATCTTTGCGCGCCGAAAGAGGCTTCGTCTGCCTGTTCGTATTCTTTAAACAAGATGACGAATCAGTTCCTCACGATCGCCGCACAGCATATCGATCACGGGGATTTCGATCATGGTGTAGGCTCCCGGCTTCTGCTTCATCGATGCACGAGCCACGTTGACCAGCACCTGCGACGTCAGGGCGGGGTTGTTGATCTTCATATTGAACTCGAAGAGCTGGTTGTGTGTCTTGCCCGACACGCCCTTGCGAGTGAGGTTCACGCCGTGGCCCACATCGTTGAGGTCATCGACCGAGGCAACCTGCTGCACGTGGGTCTCGTCGTTCACGAAGTAGGGGTCGGCCTTGATGGCTGCTTCCACGGTCTTGAAGTCGGCGCCTTCCTCCAGCTCGACATAGACCATGCGGCGATGGATGCCAGTGCCTACGGGAATGGTCATCGAAAGTGCGTCCTTCACGCCTGCGATGGCACGTACGGCGACAGAATGGCCCATCGAACGGCCTGGGCCGAAGTTGGTATAGCTGATGCCCTTGGGTGCGAGGCTTTCCATCAGCGTGCGGACAATCGAATCCGAACCCGGATCCCATCCGGCCGAGATGATGCTCACGGCATTGTTGGCTTTGGCTACAGCGTCGAGCGTGCGACGCAGGTCAACGATCTGGGTGTGGATGTCGAACGAATCGACCGTATTGATGCCGAGGGCAAGGCACTGCTTGGCATATTCCTCCACCTTGCGGGTAGGGGTGGCAAGGATGGCTACATCCACGTCCTTCAGTTCCTGGATGTTCTTTACTACGGGGTAATCGGCGAGTTCGGCGGGCTTGTTCTCGGCTCCTGCACGGCGCACAACACCTGCACATTCCATGTCGGGAGCGGCCTCGATGGCTTCGAGCGCATACTTGCCGATATTGCCATAACCTACGATGGCTGCACGTATCTTCTTCATAACTGATAAAGGTTTTGAGGATTGATTTAACCTGAAAATTGGCGCAAAGATAACGTTTTTGCGTTAATTTTGCAAATTTATTGACATTTTTTATCTAAATTCGCTAAAACATATACATTTTGTAAACCAAAAGTAACGAAACAAATATGAAAAAGATCACGACTGTAAGCGAGAACCTCACTTCATGGCGCTGGTGGGCCGAGTGGGCAGGCATCTTTATTGGAGATGCCATCATGGCCGCAGGCTTTGTCTTCTTCATCAACCCCTACAACATCATCCCGGGCGGCGTCTATGGCGCCAGCATCGTGCTCCACAATCTTTTCCCTTCCATCCAGGTAGGTACATTCGGCTATTGCTTCGACGTCCCACTGCTCATCATCAGTGTGCTGGTGCTTGGTGCGAAGTTGGGCAGCCGCACCATTGTGGCAGCGTTGTTCACACCCATTGTCATGAACACGATGTCGTCCCTTGCTTATCCCGACCAGGCAGCGCTCGAAGCACTCGACCCTGCGCTGCTATGTGGTGGCATCCTCGATATGTCCCATCACCTGTTGCTCGCCACGTTGATGGGAGCCGTCGTGATTGGCATCGGCTGTGGCATTGTGGTGATGAGCAAGGCCACTACAGGCGGCTCGGATATCGTGGCGATGATTATTCAGAAATATCTGAAGATACCATTCTCCAACGGTCTGCTGATTGTCGATGGCATCGTGGTGCTCTTTGGTCTGATAGTTATCGGCTTCGGTGTGGGCATCGATGGTCCTGTTGGCAAGGAGAGTTGCCTGCTGTCGTTCTATTCGCTCATCGCCATCTACGTGTCGTCACGAGTCATCGCCCGTGTGATTGCCGGTAACAAGGATGACAAACTCCTCTTCATCATCAGCGAGAAGCCTGTGCCCGAACTGCGTACCTACATCCTCAAGGACCTCGAGCGTTCGGCCACCCGCATCCGTAGCAAGGGCCTCTATTCCGATGGCGACAAGGAGATGCTCTTCCTCGTCATCCACAACAAGGAAGTCCCCGGTGTGAAGGAGATCATCCGCGAAGCCGATCCCCGTGCATTCGTCGTTGTCACCGATGCCTACGACACCTATGGCGAAGGCTGGAAGCAACTGCCCAAGAGTGGCGAGATTACGCCCGAATAAGTAAATATCTCGCAATAATACCATAAATATCTGTATTATATTGGCTTTTTCCCTCCATTTTGTTGGTCATTTCGCCAATATTCCGTATTTTTGCACCGGTTTTTTTGATAAATCCTATTAACTCATAACCCATAACCCATTAACTCAAACTCAGTATGAAGAAATTAGCTCTTGTGCTTGGCGCACTCGTTGCGCTCACTGCCTGCACCAAGAAGCAGGCTCCTGCTCCCGAACCCGAACCCGCTACCCCCGGTTCGCTCGTGCTCTATTATTCTCAGTCCGGTTCCACCGAGAAGGTTGCCAACCTCATCGCCGAAAAGACCGGTGCCGACATCGAGAAGTTCAACGTGGCTACCGCTTACGACGGCGACTTCAATGCCACCATCGCCCGTTGCCAGGAGGAAATGAAGAACGGTATCGTGCCCGAACTTGCTCCCCTCACCAAGGACGTTGCCAAGTACGACACCATCTACCTCGGTTATCCTATCTGGTTCGGTACCTATGCTCCTCCTGTTGCTGCGCTGCTCAAGGGCGTGGACCTCAAGGGTAAGGTGATTGTTCCTTTCTGCACCTTCGGTAGTGGAGGCATCGAGGCAAGTGTAGCTGCCTTGAAGGCTGCTCTTCCCGAATCTACCGTCCTCGACGGCTATGGAGTACGTGCTGCCCGTGTTGATAAGGCAGCTGACGAAGTCGCTTGCTTCCTCGTTTGCTCCGGCATCGTGCCTGGCGAGAAGGTTGCGCTCCCCGACTTCTCTGAGTCGAAGCCTGTCACCAAGGCCGACGTTGCCATCTTTAATGCTGCTTGCGGCGACTATCAGATGCCTCTCGGCATTCCCGTTCTCGTAGGTTCACGTGCGCTTGCCGATGCCACCGAGTACGTCTTCACCGTCAAGAACAAGGGTCAGAAGGACAAGGAGGCTTCCACCAAGATCTATGTCACTGCTCCCAACGACAAGAACGTGAAGCCCGAATTCACCAAGGTCGTACGATAAGCTCTTGTTTATCTGCTGAAAAAAAACTGAAGGCGCGGCATCGTTTGGTGCTGCGCCTTCGCTGTTATTTTAAAACATTAAATGACCTGTCATCCCGACGGCCACTTAACATACACATATTACTAAAAAAACATTACCATGAAAACACGATGCAAAGATAAGGGTTTTCGATGATATGTGCAATGGATTGCACAATTTTTTGCAATTTATCCTGCATTTTATAGGTTTGTTAACGCGAATTGTCGTGTCAGTCTGGCATTTTTGAGTCAAAAAGATTCGAAAATGCTCTTGCCATCGACATAAAGATTTTCATTTTCGCCAGGCTCGATTTGCCAATCTGGCTTCCCTTCGGGCACGTCGAACGAGACGTTCTCGAGGTAGAGATTCCGCACTTGCGAGACGTCAATCAGGTTGGAGCCTGCCGTGAGTCGGGCATCACGTAGCGTCAGCATATTGAGGTCGTGGAGCTGCATAAGCCGTTGGGTATGAGCGGTGACACGTTCGATGGTGACGTTGCGTGCCGGTGATTCGGGGATGCCTGCGACGCGGAGGAACCAGGTGCCATCCTCGATGATGAGGTCGCGGATGAAGACGTTGCGGAACGTTGGGGTGAACCGATCTACTTCCATCGGAACACGTGCCGAGAGCCCACCCACATACATCGCCGAACCGAGCATGTCGAAACTGATGGCTTCCTTGGCGGCACGTATTCGGTTGCGTTCGTAGTAGAGGTTTTCGCCGCCTCCACCACGCGGACGACGCGTCTTGAAGCGGAAGCCTACGTTGGTGCCCGCGAAGACATTGTCGCACACATAGACGTCGCGTATCATGCCAGCCGTCTCCGAACCGCAGGTCACGCCGCCATGGCCGATGGCAGTGAGGTTGCGACGGATGACGAGGTTCTCGCTGGGTCGATTCACACGCAGTCCGTCGATGCCGCGTCCTGCCTTGATGGTGAAGTTGTCGTCGCCCGTCTCCAGGAAATTGTATTCCATCAGCACGTTGCGGCACGACTCGATGTCCATGCCGTCGCCCATGGGCAGTCCGACGCTGTGCACCTTGGTGCCGCGGATGATGACCGAATCGCAGTAGGTGGGCACGATGTTCCAGAAGACGCATTGCGAGAGATCGATGCCCTCGATGAGCACATTCTGGCAGTTGATGGGGCCGATGAACGTGGGCAGATAGACCGAGGTCGTGTCGTGTCCGTCGTAGATGCGTTCGGTGGGAGGGAGGTCGTAGTTGACGCGGCTGTCGAACGACCCGTATTCGGGGTTGCGGCGCCAGAGTTCGCAGTCACGTCCGGGTCCGATGAGGTGTCCCGTGCCCGTCACGCCGATGTTGCGTTGTCCGTTGGCATAGATCATGGCGCCCATCGACATTGCTTCGATGCCCGCGCTGCGCGTGAAGACCACGGGCAGATAGTCCTTGATCTCGCCGCTGAAATAGACGTTGGCACCTTCTTCGACGTGCAGACAGACGTTCGAGCGGAGTTCGATGCGCCCCGTATGCCAGTTGCCCTTGGGGATGACCACCGTGCCTCCGCCGCGTTCGGCCACGGCATCGATGGCAGCCTGTATCTGCTGGCGCACAAAGCGTCCCTCCCTGGCACCCATCTTGGTGATGGGGAGTCGGTAGTCGGGGAACGTGGGCCGCTGGAGCTGCGGCATGTCGAAGGGGGCGATGATGGGAGCAATGGTGTCGGGCATCACGGCAGGTCCCACTTCGTCGATGGTAGGGATATGGCTTTGTCCGAAAACGGAAGTCCAGCAGAATGTGGTGACAAGCAACGTGAGGAGTGTGCTGCTGAGATGTGTGTGATGGCGCATGGCGGGAATAATTATTTGCGGCAAAGATAGAGTTTTTTCGCGAAAAACAAAATTTTGAATCCCATTTTCTGCTTTTTTATGCAAAAATAGACCAAGACATCGAAAAAAATCGTATATTTGCCCCAAAATTAAACACACATCCGCTATGAAACTCTGGAAAGATGATGCCGAACTTTTCAGCATCGCACGCAAGGAACTCTTCCCGGCCCTCGTCGGCGACATCCTCGACAAGATGGGCTACCAGCATCAGTTCATTTCTCCACAAATCAAGCCCGTACGACAGGACATGGTCGTCGTCGGTCGCGCTATGCCCGTGCTCGAAGCCGATGTCTTCAACGAAAAGCTCGGCGAAGAGACCCACAATCCCATCATGCGCAAGCCCTTCGGCATCATGTTCGAAGCGCTCGACTCGCTGCAGCCCGGCGAGGTCTATATCTGCTCAGGTTCGTCGCCACGCTATGCGTTGTGGGGTGGTCTGATGAGCACGCGCGCCATCCATTGCGGGGCAGCTGGTGCCGTGGTCGATGGTTATTCGCGCGACACCAACGAGATCCTTCGTCTCAACTTCCCCACCTTCTCGATGGGAGGCTATGCGCAGGACCAGGGCCCACGCGGCAAGGTGCTCGACTATCGCACGCCCATCGAATTCAGCGGTGTGCGTGTCAATCCGGGCGACGTGGTCTTCGGCGACCTCGACGGTGTGCTCATCATCCCTTCCGAAGACGTAGTCGATGCCTTCGAAGGCGCCATCGAGAAGGCGCGCGGCGAGCAGCTCGTCGCCCAGGCCATCCGTGCCGGAATGAGCACCGTCGATGCCTTCGCAAAATTCGGCATTATGTAGAATATTAACCCGTTTATGTCAGCAGCCATGTTTGGCTGCTTCCCAACCCCTCACCCCCATATGCTATCTCAATTCACCCTCGACGGCCAGGTGGCCGTCATCACTGGCGGCGGCACAGGCCTTGGCCTCGGCATCGCCCGCATCTTTGTTCAGGCTGGCGCCAAAGTGGTCATCGTTGGCCGCCGTGAAGAGAAACTGCGCGAAGCCCAGCAGCAGTTGGGCCCTCAGTGCACCTATCGTGCCTTCGACGTCACCGACAAGGCAGCTATGCCCGCTCTTGTGGCCGACATCGAGGAGAACGTCGGTCCCATCGACATCCTCGTGAATGGTGCAGGTATCCACCTCAAGAAGCCCGCTCTCGACGTCACCGACGCGGAGTATCTCGGCGTCATCGATACCCACGTCCTCAGCGTCTTTGCCCTGAGTCGCGAAGTGCTGCGTCGCATGGTGCCCCGCCGTCGCGGCAGCATCATCCTCATTTCGTCGATGTCGGCGTTCATGGGTATGGAGAAGGTTGTGGCCTACACCACTGCCAAGAGTGCCGTGCTCGGCATCCAGCGCGCCCTCATCGCCGACTACAGCCGCGATGGCATCCGCGTGAACACCATTGCCCCAGGCTGGATCGACACGCCGATGCTCCACAAGGCCATCGACACCGACGAGCCTCGCCGCAACAAGATCCTCAACCGCATCCCCACCCACACCTTCGGCCATCCCGACGACATCGGCAACGCTGCCCTTTACCTCTGCTCCGAGGCAGGCCGTTACGTCAATGGCGTGACCCTCCCTGTCGATGCCGGTGCAATCGAAGGATTCTGACCCCATGCGTACCATCGATAAAATAATGTTTATCTCAAGGTCGGTCGTGCTGTTCGTCTTCTGGACGATGGTGGGACCGAACTATGCCGCATGGTCCTATCACTATTACTTCGAACCCATCGTCCCGTCGTTCGACAGCATTGCAGCCCGGCTCGACAGCCTCGACCAGCAGCACCAGCTGGGTGAAGCGCAAGCCAGCAGCATCTTCCTGCTCGACAGCATCTGCTCTCAGCATCTCAATCGGAGGATGCAGGCCCGTCTCCTCTATTGGGAGGTGAAATGCCATCAGTTTACGATGGAGTCCGACAGCAGCATCACGAAACTCGAAAGGGCGCTGAGTCTGGCAGGCGACACGGGTTACGACCGCTTGCGCATCGCCTATCAGTTGGCGGGAAACTACCAGCGCACCAATCGCCTCACCGAAGCCTGGCAACTGCTCACCGACGTGGTGATACCAGGCTTGGAGCAAGTGGGCGACAACATCATGCTGGGCAACGCCTATCACCTCTATGCCCTCATCTATCGCGACATCAACGAGGAGGACGATGCGATGAATGCCATCGACAGGAGTGAGGCTTATTTCAGCGATGCAGGCTACCCCCTGGGCAAGGTATATTTCTTCAAGGCATTGCTTGCCGACGACGATGACCAGGCCTCCGACCTTTACCTCAAGGCAATCGGCGCCGACAGCACCGATGTAACCATCGTGGCGCAAGCCTACACCAACCTCGCCAACGCATCCATCGAGCGAAACCAGCCCGACAGCGCGCGCTATTGGGTCAACCTTGGCTTGCGGGCGGTCGAACGCTATCAGCCCGAAAACCATTTGCTGCGTGCGTTTCTGCTGGTCAACGACGCACTGCTCGACTACCAGGCGCAAAACTACTCCAAGGCATTGGCCACGCTCACCGAAGTGGAGCGCCTGTGCGGCCCGTCGCTGAGCCAATACAATGCAGCTGCCATCTATCGCATCATCTCCGAAACCTACGGGCAGTTGGGCAATCAGACCGAGGAATTGCGTTATCTGAAACAGTACATCCGCGCACAGGAGAGTCAGCAGCACATCATTGCCGAAACACAGGAACTGCGCCAGAAGGCGCGTGCCGACATCCAGCGCCAGCAGTACGCCATCATCGAACGACTCACTGAAGAGGCGCGTCGGGAGCGTCATCGCACCTGGGGCATCGTCGCGCTGCTCATCCTTGTTGTCGTCCTTGCCATTGCCATGCTTTCGCACTACTATCGTAAACGCAAGCAGCATGAGGCCGAGAACAGCGAATTGCGCAATGTGCTGCAGCAGGAAGCGGTGGGCGCGCTGGTCAAGAGCGGCATTGCCGACGATGGCGACCGAAGTCGTGCCGAAGAGCGCTTTCTGCAACTTCGCCCGGGCTTTTTTGCCCGGCTCAAGGAGATCAACCCCGACCTGACGGAGAATGACCTTCGCCTGTGCACCTACATCAGCATCGGAATGAGGGCGAAGGAGATTGCCCAGCAGCTCAGCGTCACCCCCGATTCGGTCAACACGGCACGCTATCGTCTGCGCAAGAAACTGAATCTCAAGTCGGACGAGAAATTGGACGATTTTCTGCGAAATCTTTGAAAAAGGACTTGAAATATACATAGACAAATGCTGACAGGTGCACATTTTTGCCCCTATGCATTTGTCTATATTATATAATATGTGTATTTTTGCAGCACATTTTTTGATTTACACAAATTATCGTAACAGATATGAATCTTTCATCGAAACATCTCTTATCGACGTTTGCCCTCGCAACCGTATGCTGCCTGGGCATACAGGCACAAAACGCCTACCTTGTAGAACATTTCACCCAGGGCATCCCTTCGGAATTTGCCCTCTATGACGTAGATGGGAACGAACCATCGGTCGATATGGCGAATCTTGGTTTCGCGGTCGGCACGCCCTGGATCTGCGTGACCGAAGGGGAGGATGACAATGCGGTAGCTGCTTCGACCTCATGGTACAGGAAGGCAGGCACCAGCAACGACTGGATGGTAACCACTCCCTTCGAGGTAAAGGAAGCCTCCGCCGTACTCACATGGCGTGCCCGTGCCACCGATGCCGACTATCGCGATGGCTACAAGGTATTTCTTTCGACCACAGGCAACACGGTAGCCGACTTCACCGGGGATCCCGTCTTCAGCGTCTCAAAGGAGAATGTGACGTGGACCGAACATGAGGTTTCGCTGGCCGACTATGTGGGCAAGACCATTTGGGTGGCTTTCGTCAACACAACCAAGGACCGCTCGATGCTTTATGTCGATGACATTTTTGCTGGTGTGCCTGCTTGCATTATGCTCAGTAGCGAATTGGAAGATGGTGTAGTGACTCGTTATGGCAACGTGAACATCAGCGGCAAGGTAAATGCCAAGAAGGCCATCTCGACGTTTACCGTCACGTTGACCTTGGGCGGACAGACCGTGACCGAGACCTTCAATCGCAACCTCAAGGAGGGCGAAGCGGCAGATTTCACGCTGAGTGAGCCTATCTATATCGACCGCAATACGCGTACCGATTTCCGGCTCGTTGCCGAAGCCGAGGGCGACCAGACCAGCCTCGAAGGCAAGGTCTGCTTCATTGCCCAGAAGGTGGTGGCGGAGGAGGTGACCGGCACCTGGTGCGGCTACTGCGTGCGCGGCATCGTGGCAATGGAGCAGATGCGCGAGGAGCACCCCGACGACTATATCGGCATAGCTGTCCACTGTGGCAACGGCAACTGGCCCGATGCTATGCAACTTGATCCTACCATCTATCTCGATCTCCTGTTCAGCAATCTCGGCATGACGGGCTATCCTCATTGCACCGTCAACCGTCAGAAGAAATACACGGGCGATCCGGCAAACATCCCCTATTATTACAATCAGGCAAAGAAAGAAGCCAAGCCAAAGGCGGGCATCGTGCTCACTGCAGAATATGATGCCGAGCTTGATCAGATAACCACCCACACCAGCACCCTTTTCACCAGCAACGAGACGGGTGCCGACTACCGCCAGCTCTACGTGTTGATCGAAAATGCCGTTCATGGTGAGGGCTATGGTTACTATCAGAGCAATTATTATAGCGGCGTGGCTGGCATGGGTCGTTTCACCGATCTGCCCAGCACTGTGCCCGATACGGAGATGACCTATCCCGATGTGGCTCGAGCCATCTACGGCACCTACCACGGCATCAAGGACATCTACGATGCAACGATTACCGCTGGTGCTGTCACCTATTGCGACTACATCCTTGATAGCATTCCTGCTTCAATCCTCGTGCGTGAGAACTGCGAGCTTGCCGTGTTGCTGCTCAACAAGAATGGTGTGATTGTGAATGCCGACAAGGTGAATCTAGGCGAGCTCAGTGGATTCAGTGCCATTGAAGAGGTTCGCGCTGACTGGCAGCCTGCTTATGATGACAAACGTATCTACACCCTCGACGGAAAATGCCTCGGCTCGGTCACCACGATGGGCAAACTTCACCAAGGCATCTATCTGAAGGTCGAAACCGGAGACGACGGTGTGCGTCGTACTCAAAAGGTCATTGTTCGATAAGGAAAGAGAATCAATTGTAAATTATTAATTATTAAGTAGTTGTTCAAAATTAACTATGCACATTTTGAATAATTGACGAAGAGGCTTATGCCGACCGCTGCTAATGCTCTGTTTGCACTATAGAACAGTGAGTCATTGGAGACATAGTCCATCGGACGGATCCATTTGCCCTTGAGAATACGCCAAAGAGTTTCCGCGAGATTGAGTTCTGGAGAATATGGAGGCAGGAAAAAAAGGAACAAGCCTCTGGATTCCCAAATACTTCTCAACTCCTTGAGCTTGGCATTTCGATGCACCGTGGCATTATCAAGTACGACGAAAGTCCTCTTCCTGACTTGAAAGGACATCTTGTCAAGAAAGTCAGAAACCTTATCGGCATTGATTGACTCCTGTGTCATGAATCCCTTGTATTGGTTTCTACGGGTAATCATCCCAAAGATATTCAATCTGGCGGATTTCTCAGAAGGGATGAAGACATCCTCATCCTTGAATTGCCAACCATAGGGCACATAACCAGAGGTACATACGTGACTTTCATCTGCATAGTAGAGGTCAATTTCTCCTGCAGAATCAAGATTCTCAAGTTCTTGCAACTTCTCTTTCTTGTATTCGTAGAGTTGCGGCGAGG
>CACXTQ010000019.1:0-45318 GCA_902770595.1 uncultured Bacteroidales bacterium
ATGGTCGATGATCCCAACACACCACTGACCGTCACTTTCCGTGATGCCGATGGCAAGGACATCGAAGCACACATCAAATCCATCGCCGAAGACTACACCTCGTGCGTGGCTATTGTTCCCGAAGGTGCTGCCGAAGGCCCCGTTTCCATGACGTCCATCTATGGCACGACGGCTTCCTCGTTCCGCTATCTCGACACCCGCGGCATGCTCTTCGACTTCGACGACATCGCACGCTCTAATCACGGCTGGCACGCCCAGACCATCACCACCGACGAGACGGCCATCAAGGGCAACTTTCTGCAATTCGGCACGGGAGATGCTGCCTTGGCAGGAAGCGGTGACACTTGGGATGATTCGCACTTCCACTTCGAATACTGGGCAGGCAACTGGGCAGACCCCGAGGCCTATGCCTCCGACGATTGCGTTCGTCTGAACGATGTGGTTGACTTCACCGACTTTGCCAACATGGCGGTCAAGTTCGAACTGTTCATCCCCTCGGATTATCCTTGGAGCGCTTGCGCCATGCAAATCATCTTCTCGGGTGTTGACCTCGTCTCGAACGGCAATGCCGGAGCCACCGACATCCATGGCAACAAACTTGGAGGTTGCAACAACACCTATTTCCACGACGATGCCATCTCGCTGCCACGTGCCCTCTATCGTCCCTGGACAAGCACCGGTTCCTTCGATACAGGTGACAAGTGGATCACCGTTTCGATGCCCATCGCCTCGCAGTTCATCTACTACTGGGATGGCAGCGCAGCATCAGGCAGCCTCAATGCCGAATCGTTCGCCAACCTGGAACTCTTCGTTTCGGCAGGTGGCGTGGCAGGCACCGACTGCACACCTATCATGAAGATTGACAACATCCGTGTCGTACCGAACTAATAAAGCACAAGTATTATGAAAAAACTACTATATGTTCTGACAGCCCTCTGCACATTGCTGTTCACGGCAGTCTCCTGTTCGGAGGACAACCAGCTCGACACCAATCAATACAAGGGAGGCGTTTCGCTCAACGCATTCGGCCCCAGTCCCGTAGCCCGTGGCGGACAAATCCGCTTCGTAGGCAGCGGTCTCAACCAGATCACCAGTGTCGTTTTCCCTGGCAATATTGTTGTGAATGACATCAACGTCATCAGCGAAAACAGCATCATGGTCACCGTACCCAAGGACGGACCGGAAGTGGGCCGCATCGAACTCAAATATGCAGGTGGAAGTCTCTTCACCGAGAGTGACATCACCTACACCGAGCCCATCAGCATCGACAAACTCACGCCTGCAAAAGTCAAGGCGGGCGACCTGCTCACCATCGAGGGTGACTACCTCAACCTCATGAATGCAGTGGTCTTCGCCGTGGGCGACACCATTTTCGAAAATCAGTTCCAGGAGCATTCGCGCTACAAGATTGCCCTCTTCGTGCCCGAAACGGCACAGACAGGACGTGTGGCCGTCAGCGATGGTGAACAGGTGGTAGAAAGCGAGGAGAACCTCATCGTCACCCTGCCCGCCGTTGCCGAAATTGCCAACCTCACCGGCAAGAAACCTGGTGATGCCATCACCCTCAAAGGCACCGATTTCGACCTTGTAAGACGTCTCACCGTGGCTGAGACCGAGACCAAGTTCACCATCAACAGCGAAGCAACAGAGATTTCGTTCGTCCTGCCCGACAACACTCCCGATGCAGCCACCATCTCTGTATATCCCACTTCTGAGGTGGAGGTAGTCATTGCCTACATCGGCATGCAAGTTCCCACCGAAATTGTGGCAACACCTGCAACAGGTCTGCGTGGCGGACAGAAGATCACCATCACCGGCAAGGACCTCGATGTAGTGAGCGGAGCCACCTTCCCCGGCGTAGAGAACACTGTCGCTCCCGAGGAGCAAAGTGCCACATCGCTGATGCTTACCGTTCCCGAAGGCACGCAAAGCGGCGACCTGGTTCTTATCTGCAAGAGTGGTGCAACACAGACTGTAGCCATCGAAACAGCCAAGCCCGAACTCATCTCCTACAACCCTTCAACCGTTGCGGCAGGAAGCATCCTCAACATCGTTGGCAAGAACCTTGACCTCATCAGCCAAATCACTTTTGCCGAAGATTGCGTGGTCAACACCTTCATCTCACAGTCGGAGGCAGAACTGGTGGTTGTTGTTCCCGTGACCGCAGTTACAGGCGCTCTCGGCATCACCATGAGCAATGGAGAAACCGTCGAGTTCGGCAATCTTGATGTCGATTCGCCCGTCTTCTGCTTTATCCCCGAAATGCCGGGTGACGACGTGGAACTCAAGGCCGGACAGATGTTCAGTGTGGCCGTGGTCAATGGAGACAAACTCATCGGCGTACAGATCGATGGCATTGATTGCCAGTACATCTTCGTCAATGACGAACTCTTCATTCGCATCCCTGACAACGCAGGCCGCTCTTCGGTGCTGAAACTCATCTCTTCGAATGGAGAGGTAGAATATGCACTGAGCGTCATCCCCAACACCGAACAGACCTTTGTCATCTGGACAGGAGCCGTCAAACTCGATAATTGGAGCTTCAACTGGCAGTTTGGTGAAAATGTACAATCGACAGGCGAAAGTGCCACCGCTTTTGCCGACATGGAACTGCAGGCAGGTGACGTAATCCGCATCTGGGCCACCAACTTCAACGACTGGTGGCAGATACAGTTCTTCGACGGACATTGGGGCGGCCAGAACGAGATTGGTGTAGCCACAGGTCTCAACAACGGCAACAACATCAACGCGGGCATCTATGACCTCAGCGTAGGTTATATCGAGATACCAGTTACCCAAACCTTGGCCGAACAACTCACCACCCTCACCGACTGGGGCTACTGCTGGATCATGCAGGGCGAAGGACTTATCGTCAACAAGATTGACGTGAAGCGCACCATCAGCCTGGAGACCACGCTTTGGACAGGCGAGGCCGTGGCCGACAACTGGGGCAACCAGCCCACCTTCTTCAGCGATGGCGGTGCCGAACTTGCCGAGGCTGGGGTCAAGGCTGGACAGACCATCCGCTTCTATGTCACACCGATGGCCGACGACTGGCAGTTACAGATTGTCGAGGGCCACTGGGGTCCCACCTATGCAAGTTTCGCATATGACAACTGGGATCTTGCCGCCAACAATGGTGCTGTCTCATTCCAACTCACCCAGGAGATGCTCGATGCTGCCTATACCATGCAGTATTGGGGCGGAGTATTCCTGGCTAACGGAACCCGCACGATCATCACTAAAATCACTGTCGAATAATATCATATAGATTGTGAATGTTATGAAAAACATCAAGATTCTCTCCGTCATCTGTGCATCGGCTGTCCTCTTCGGATGGACAGCCTGCATGGACACCGACGCACAATATACTGTCGTAGATTCACCAGCCCCCACATTTTTGGGCATCATCTGTGACCAGACTGATACTTTGACCACATCGGGCAACACGCTCGCCACTGGCCGGCAAATCTATCCCGGCAACCACACCGTAGCACTTTTGTTCGACGAAAACATCGGTTTCGCTACTTCCACCAAAGACCGTATCCTGCTCAATGGTAGTCCTGTCAACAATGCCGTGGTCTATGGCGCCAGCAGTATTCTCAACATCGATTTTACGGCACCGGCAGTTTCTGAACTGGTTCTCACAATTCCTGCTGGAATTGTCTATGGTCCAAGCAAGAAGGCCAACGAACAGGACATCACCATCACATGGACTTCGATCAATGTCGCACCTGCCACCTCTCTTGTCAACACCAACGCGACCAGCGAGGCCAAGGCGCTCTACCAGACCCTACTTGCCAACTATGGACAGAAGATCCTCTCGGGCACAATGGCCAACGTCAACTGGAACAACGAAAATGCCGAACAGGTCTATCGTTGGACCGGCAAATACCCAGCCATCAACTGCTACGACTTCATTCATCTGCCTTTCGATGGCACATGGATCAACTATTCCGACATGACACCTGTGACTACTTGGCACAATGGAGGCGGTATCGTAGCTGCGATGTGGCATTGGAACGTACCTTCCGAAGAACCCGTTGTTGAACCAACTCCTCAACCTGGAGGCGACGAAACCGTCCTTTCGAATGAAGAGAAGGTGATGCCTTCCGACTGGTCGGGATGGTATAAGATTGAAGCCAATCTTCTTGCCAACCTCAAGGAGGGCGACGTCATCACCGCACACACCAAGGATGTTGCCGCCGGTGCACAAGGTTCTTTCAAGGACGGTAGTTCATGGAGCGGCCTCGTCGATGGCAACGGCTCCTCGTATGAATACTTCGACATCACGGGCGACTTCTCTCTGACACTTGATGCTACCCTCCTTGCAGCCATCCAAGCCAACGGTCTTATCATCTCGGGCCACGACTATACGCTCACGGGCGTCTCGGCAAATACTGCTTCTGCAAGCGGACAAGGCGACGAAACAGTGCTTTCTTCCGATGAGAAGGTAATGCCTTCTGACTGGTCAGGATGGTACAAGATCGAAGCCACAGCGTTAGCCAACGCCAAGGTTGGCGACGTCATCACCGCCCACACCAAGGATGTAGCCGCTGGCGCTCAAGGTTCTTTCAAGGACGGCAGTTCCTGGAGCGGCCTCGTCGATGGCAACGGCACATCGTATGAATACTTTGACATAACGGGCGACTTCTCCATTACCCTCGATGCCACCCTCCTTGCAGCCATCCAAGCCAACGGACTTATCATCTCTGGGCACGACTATACGCTTACGGGCGTCACTCTTTCGTCGAGCAGTGCAGCACCCCAGCGTGCAAAGAAAGCTGACATCCAGTATGTAATCCATCCCGACCAAACGACCTTCATGCCAAGCAATTGCCTCGTCGAAGGCACTTGGGAGAATAAGATTTGGAACGACGATCTCGCCAAGGTGGCTGGTTATCTCAAGACAATGCAGGAAATGGGTATCGCCGTCATCTGGCGTCCCTTCCACGAAGCAAAGGGCAACTACGATGTCTATCAAGCAGGCACCGGTGCCTGGTTCTGGTGGGGCAAGGAAGGTCCCGAAGTTTGCAAGCAACTTTGGATAGCCATGTACGACTACATGAAGGCACAAGGCGTGAACAACCTCATCTGGGTTTGGACCGACATCCCAACGTCTTTCGATCCCAAATGGTATCCCGGTGACCAATATGTCGATATGGTAGGCGCAGACATCTATAACCAGACAGATGCCGCTGCTATCGCTTCGACCATGCAGCAATTGCAGTATCTTTATCCCAACAAGATGGTTACCCTTTCGGAATGCGGAGGTGTAGCCGATGCAGGCGCACAGTTTGAAGCAGGTGCCACCTGGTCATGGTTCATGCCATGGTATGAGGGCGAAGGCACAGCCTATGCTCCGATGGAATGGTGGCAGAATGTCATGAACAGTCCCCATGTCATTACACGTGACATGCTCAAGTAACATATCATTCATTTAACACTCAGGAGTTTCCCCTACATAGTCGAAACTCCTGAGCCAATTCAAATCTATTTATACTTAGCAATGGAAACTAAAGTATTTGGTCACTTCGATGATGCCAACCGCGAATACGTCATCACCGACCCTGCAACACCATTCCCTTGGATCAACTACCTCGGGAACGAAGATTTCTTCGGTCTCATCTCCAACACCGCAGGCGGCTACAATTTCTACAAGGATGCCAAGTTCCGCCGCATCACCCGCTACCGCTACAATGGCGTGCCTATGGACAATGGTGGCCGCTATTTCTACATCAACGACGGCGGCACGGTATGGAACCCCGGCTGGAAACCATGCAAGACTCCCCTCGATAGTTACGAGTGCCGTCATGGTATGAACTATACCCGCATCACAGGTTCGAAGAATGGGGTAAAGGCTTCTGTGCTCTTTTTCGTCCCTCTCAAGACTTGGGCCGAAGTGCAGAAACTTACCCTCACCAACCAAAGTGCCGAGGTGAAGCACCTCAAACTCTTCTCGCTTGCCGAATGGTGCCTTTGGAACGCTGCCACCGATATGGAGAATTTCCAGCGCAACTGGTCGACGGGTGAAGTGGAAATCGACGGATCGACCATCTACCACAAGACCGAATACAAGGAGCGTCGCAACCATTATGCATACTACACCGTCAATGTCCCCGTGCAAGGCTACGACACCGACCGCGAGACGTTCGTCGGACTCTATAATGGCTTCGAGGCTCCACAATGTGTCATGGCCGGACGTCCCGCCAATTCGTTGGCACACGGTTGGTCACCCATTGCAAGTCATTACATCGAAGTAACGCTCCAGCCGGGCGAATCGAAGGACTTCATCTTCCTGCTTGGCTATGTCGAGAACGAGCAGGACGAGAAGTTCTCGGTTGAGGATATTCAGCGCAAGAAGGAGGGCACGCTCATCTCTTCGCAAGACAGCGATGTGACACTGGTCAACAAAAAGAAGGCACTCGAAACCATCCAGAAATTTTCTACCGTCGAGGCCGTCGATGCTGCTTTCGACGAGTTGCACAAGATGTGGGACGAATTGCTTGACAGTTTCGTACTGAGCAGTGGCGATGCACGCCTCGACCGCATGGTCAACATCTGGAACCAGTACCAGTGCATGATTACGTTCAACTTCTCGCGTTCGGCCTCCTTCTTCGAGAGTGGTGTAGGACGTGGCATGGGCTTCCGCGACTCGAACCAGGACCTCGTGGGCTTTGTCCATCAGGTACCCAGTCGTGCTCGCCAGCGCATCATCGACATTGCATCTACCCAGTTCCCCGACGGCGGTTGCTACCATCAGTATCAACCCCTCACCAAGCGCGGCAACAATGACATTGGCGGCGGCTTCAACGACGACCCGATGTGGCTCATCTTCGGCACCATTGCCTACATTAAGGAAACGGGCGACTACACAATCCTCGACGAGATGGTGCCTTGGGACAATCAGCCAGGCACCGAAGTCACTCTGATGGAGCACCTCCGCATCTCGTTCAATCACGTGGTCGAGAACCTCGGCCCGCACCGCCTGCCCCTCATTGGACGAGCCGACTGGAACGACTGCCTCAACCTCAACTGCTTCTCGTGGGATCCCAACGAGTCATTCCAGACCACCGAGAACAAGACCGAAGGCTCGAAGGCCGAATCGCTCATGATTGCCGGACTCTTCGTATTCTGCGGCAAGCAATATGTTGAGCTTTGTCAAACCCTTGGCGGCAAGGCACTCGACGAAGCCAAGCGTGCCCAGCAATGCATCGACGAGATGGTCGAAGCCGTCAAGCAGTATGGTTGGGATGGAGAATGGTACCTGCGCGCCTATGACTTCTACGGCAACAAGATCGGTTCGAAAGAAAACGAGGAAGGTAAGATCTTCATCGAATCGCAAGGCTTCTGCACCATGGCTGGTATCGGACTCGAGGATGGCATGGTGGATAAGGCGCTCGATGCCTGCAAGCAATACCTCGACTGCGAACATGGTATGGTGCTCAACAACCCTGCCTACACGACCTATCACGTCGAGATGGGCGAGATTAGCTCCTACCCAGCCGGTTACAAGGAGAATGCCGGCATCTTCTGCCACAATAATCCATGGGTCATCATTGGCGAGACAGTTGCCGGTCGCGGCAACGATGCCTGGGAGCATTACACCAAGATCTGTCCCTCCTGGATCAAGGACCAGCAGCTCCACAAGGTCGAGCCTTACGTCTATTGCCAGATGGTAGCAGGCAAGGATGCCGCCAAACCCGGAGAAGGCAAGAATTCCTGGCTCACCGGCACCGCAGCCTGGAACTGGTACACCATTACACAGTTCATCCTCGGCATCAAGCCAACTTATGACGGCATAGAAATCGATCCCTGTATCCCCGCTGACCTCAAGGAATACAAGGTGAAGAGAATACTTCGTGGCATCGAGTTCGACATCACTGTCAAGAACCCCAACGGACGTCAGAAGGGCGTCAGTCGTGTAACCGTCGATGGCCAGGTCATCGAAAGCAACGTCATCAAGGCTACCCCAGGCAAACATATCGTCGAAGTAATTATGTAAGAGTTTTCTTTATTCGGTTATTTCGGAATTCCGATATAACGGTATAACGAAATACCGGCATTCCGGAATATCGGAATCCAGAACAACGAAATCCACAAATAATATGAAAAAGATTCTTCTTTTCGCCTCTCTTGCAATGGCGCTAATGGTCTCCTGCGGCAAAAAGGCTCAGACGGACAGTGAAGCACAACCCACTCCTGCTCAAGCGCTCATCACACGTCTTGATAACCTTCGTCAGAAGGGCTATATGTATGCACACCAGGATGATCCGTTCTATGGTGTCACCTGGCAATGGGAACGCGGACGCTCCGACACCTACGAGCTTGTCGGCGACTACCCTGCCCTCATGGGCTTCGACCTTGGCGGCATCGAAATGGGCGATGCCAAGAACCTTGATTCGGTACCTTTCACCTGGATACGAGAAGAAGCCATCAAGCATGTTGAGCGCGGCGGCATCATCACCTTCAGCTGGCATCCCCGCAATCCTCGTACCGGTGGCACAGCATGGGATGTCACCGACTCGACCGTCGTTCGTAACATCCTCCCTGGTGGAGAACAACATGAGAAGTTCATCGGTTGGCTCGATGCCGTCACTGCATTCCTTAAAACCGTCACCTACAAAGATGGTTCCCCCATGCCATTCATCCTTCGCCCTTGGCACGAATACAATGGTTCATGGTTTTGGTGGGGCGAAAAACTATGTTCGTCCGACGAGTACAAGGCATTCTTCCGCATGACCTACGACCACATCGGCAAGCAACTGCCCACCAACATCGTCTGGAGTTGCTCGCCCAACCTGCAGGGCAACTGGACCGAAGAGGCATTCCTCTCCCGATGGCCTGGCGACGACATCGTCGACCTGGTGGGTGAAGATTGCTACCAATGGGGCTCCGAAGAGGACTTTGTTCGTCAGGCGACAGCCGACGTCGTCTTCCTCAGCAACTATGCCAAGGATCACGGCAAACTCTTCGCGATCACCGAATGCGGCATGCAAAATTCTCCTGTAGCCGACTGGTGGACGCGCGTCTTTAAGCCCGTCATCGAGCAGGCCTATCTGCCAAGTTATTTCCTGCCTTGGCGCAACTGGCATGCCGATCATTTCGGTGCTTCAAAGGATGTCGCCACAGCCGATGACTTCAAGAAACTCTACGCCCAACCCAATACACTTTTCTTAAAGGATATCCAATAATTTCGATTGTAATTGTTAATTGTTAATTATTAATTGTTAATTGATACAATGGATTTCAATCAGCGCAAAACTTTCGTCGAGGCACAATACGAAGCCCTCGTGACGCGCGAAAATAAATCAATCGAGGGAAACGGTATCTTCAACCGTTACGAATTTCCTATTGTTACTGCTTCTCATACGCCACTGTTATGGCGTTATGACTACAACCCCGAGACGAATCCATACTTCATGGAGCGCATCGGTGTCAATGCCACACTCAATGCCGGTGCCATCAAATGGGGCGACAAGTACGTCGTAGTGGTTCGCGTCGAAGGTGATGACCGCAAGTCGTTCTTCGCCGTCGCCGAATCACCCAACGGCATCGATAATTTCCGCTTCTGGAATCATCCTATCACCATGCCTGAGGCCCCCGAAGGCAGTTGTCTGCTAGGCCTCGATGCTCCGGCAACCAATGTCTATGATATGCGACTTACCCGACACGAAGATGGCTGGATCTATGGCCTCTTCTGCGTGGAGCGTCACGATGACAGCCAACCTGGCAACCTCAGTGCTGCAACCGCCACCTGCGGCATTGCCCGCACCAAGGACCTCGTGAACTGGGAGCGTCTGCCCGATTTACGCACCAAATCCCAACAGCGCAACGTCGTGCTGCATCCCGAGTTTGTCGATGGCAAATATGCCCTCTACACACGTCCGCAAGACGGTTTCATCGACACCGGTTCGGGTGGTGGCATCGGATGGGCGCTCATCGATGACATCACGCATGCCGAAGTGAAGGAAGAGAAGATCATCAACGCCCGTCATTACCACACCATCATGGAAGTGAAGAACGGCGAGGGTCCTCATCCCTTCAAGACTCCCAAGGGCTGGCTTCATCTGGCGCATGGTGTACGTGGTTGTGCCTCTGGTTTGCGCTACGTATTATATATGTATATGACCGCGCTTGACGATCCGACACGTGTCATCGCCCAACCAGGAGGTGCATTCATGGTACCAAAGGATGAGGAGTATATTGGCGACGTCATGAATGTTCTCTTTGCCAACGGATGGATTGCTGATGGCGGAACTGGTGCCGACATGCACCAGATGGACGACAAGGTATATATCTACTATGCTTCGTCCGACACCCGCCTGCATGTTGCCACCTCGACCATCGGCCAGCTTGTCGATTACTGCATGAATACTCCTGCCGACAAGTTCACCACAAGCGAGAGCGTCAAGACACGCAACTGTCTCATCGATCGAAACCTTGCATTTCTGAACCAGCAATAATTGTTAATTGTTAATTATTAATTGTTAATTAATACCTTATGGCAACACTCAAAGAAAAAATCGGCTATGCCCTGGGTGACGCTGCGGCTGGTGGCATCACATGGAAAATCATGTCCATCGCCTTCCCCCTCTTCTTCACCAACGTTTTTGGCCTCACTGTAGCCGACACGGCCACCTTGATGCTCATCGCACGTATGTTCGACGTGGTTACCGACCCGCTAATGGGCAGTCTCGCTGATCGCACTCAGTCGCGCTGGGGAACCTATCGTCCCTGGCTCATCTTCGGTGCCATCCCCTTCGGCCTCATCTTCGCTCTGCTGCTCTTCACGCCCGAATTCGGACCTATGGGCAAGCGCATCTATGCCTACTCGCTCTACCTGCTGATGATGGCTATGTACACGGCTGTCAATGTTCCCTACGGATCGCTGCTTGGAGTGATGACCGACGATGACAATGAGAAGAATCAGTTCTCGTCCTACCGTATGGTCGGAGCCTATGCTATGGGCTTTATCACCTTATTCGCATTCCCTTATCTTCAGAAGATGGTAGGCGGCACCGAACAACATCAATATGCCATGTTGGGCGCATTCTTCGGAATCATCGCTGCCCTCGGCACCCTTGCTTGTGGTCTGCTTACCAAGGAACGTCTGAAACCAGTACGTGCTGAAAAGTTCTCGTTCAAACCCTTCAAGGACCTTGTCAAGAACAAGCCATGGATCTACCTTACCCTCATCGGCATCTGCACTAACTTCTTCAACGGTTTCCGTTATGCCGTAGCAGGCTATATGTTCGACTACATCCTGGGTAAGGAGATCACCATCAGCGGACTGATCATCAACTACACGGTATTCATGACTTTCGGCGAAGTAACATGTATGATCTTTGGAGGACTTTCGCCCAAGTTCACCCAATGGATGGGTTCCAAGCGCAAAGCATTTACCGTCGCTGCCATCATTTGTGCCGTATTCTCCACTCTCTACTTCTTTATCCCCAAGGATCCTGCCTACATCTGGGTGCTCGTTGCCATTGTGGTATTCACCTCGGTAGGTATCGGTCTCTATTCGCCGCTGCTTTGGTCGATGTATGCCGATGTGGCTGACTATGCCACCGAGAAGAACGGTACTTCTTCGACAGGCCTCATCTTCTCGTCAGGCACCATGGCTCAGAAGTTCGGAACGGCCATCTCCGGTTCACTTGTTGCCTTATTGCTCGGCATCTCGGGATTCATTTCGGGTACAGATCCCACCACCGGACAGACCTTCATCGAAATCACCGATATGGAGTCGGTGCGCAACATGATTTGGGCATTGTTCTCAATCTTCCCAGCTGTCATCGTCCTCATCATGCTCTATCTGCTCTATAAATATCCTATTAAGAAATAGTCATGACCGAGATTGCTCAAATCAAGGCCGAAATGCAGGATGTCGCTGAAAACAACATCCTGTCTTTCTGGTTCAATCAGATGCAAGACCGTCGCCAACGTGGCTTCTATGGCCAGATGCGTGGTGATGGCACCTTGGTGCCCGAAGCCGACAAGGGTTGTATCCTCAATGCACGTATCCTTTGGAGTTTTTCGGCCGCCTATCGCGTACTCCGCAAGCCTGACTATCTGATGGCTGCTACGCGTGCCAAGGACTATATCCTCGAACACTTCATAGACAAGATATATGGTGGAGCTTACTGGAGTCTCGATGCCGAAGGCAATCCCCTCGACACCAAGAAGCAGTTCTATGCCATTGGCTTCGTCATCTACGGCCTCACCGAATATGCACGTGCCACGGGCGACCCCGAGGCCTTCGACTACGCCATCCGGCTCTACGACTGCATCGAACAGCATAGTTGGGATCCCCAATATGGTGGTTATATCGAAGCCTGCACACGCGAATGGGAGACGATAGCCGACATGCGTCTCTCTGATCTCGATGCCAACTTTCCGAAGTCGCAGAATACCCACCTCCACATCATCGAACCCTACACCAACCTCTTCCGTTTGATGCAGGAACGCCCCGAACTGATGCAGGGACATCCTTGTCCACTCGCTACTGGAGAAAGTTGGGATGATGTTTCCCTCCGTGTCGAAAAATCGTTGCGTCAACTTATCGACATCTTCTGCGACAAGATTCTCAATCCCGAGACCCATCACCTCGACCTCTTCTTCGACATGGATTGGACACGAGGTGCAGGTTGGCTCGAAAGTTATGGGCATGACATCGAATGCTCCTGGCTCATGCACGAGGCTACCCTCGTTCTGGGCGACAAGCAGGTGCTCCAGAAAGTCGAGCCCATCGTCCGTCTTGTCGCCAAGGCAAGTGAGAAGGGCCTCAACGCCGATGGCTCGATGACCCACGAAGCAAACCTTGACACTGGCCACGTCGATGCTGACCGTCACTGGTGGGTACAGGCCGAAACTGTAGTCGGTTTCCTCAACATCTACCAGCACTTTGGTGACACCGAAGCCCTACAGCACGGACTGCGTTGCTGGCAGTACATCAAGGACAACCTCATCGATTGGAAAAACGGCGAATGGTATTGGAGCCGCGATCCCGAAGGCAACATCAACCTCAAAGACGATCACGCCGGATTCTGGAAATGCCCCTACCACAACAGCCGCATGTGCCTCGAAATCATCGAACGAAACTTCCCCCAGTAGCCTAAATGGCTCCAATAGTGTTTTCGTGTCAGCCATGCTTGGCTGACTCATAAATCACACAACACCCCATCCCCTATGAAAAAATACTCCCTCCTGCTCTTGAGCCTTCTTCCTGCAATGGCTTTTGCCGACAAAGTGGAACTCCGCACCCCTAACAATAGTTTCGTTGTCGAACTCAACAAGGGTGCTGAACCTCAGTTCCTTTACTATGGCCCCTCACTCAAATCTCAGGACATCGAAAATCTTGAGAAGGCCAACGATGCCAACTGGAGTCGTGCCGACCTCTATCCTGCCTATGGAGCCACACATACCCAGAATGAGGTTTGCCTGGCGATGCGTCATTCCGATGGCAACATGTCCACCCAGATGCTCATTGACTCTTGGAACGAGAGCAATGTAAACGATCTCGCACCCAATGGAGCCAAACGTATAGGACAACTCCTTACCATCACGCTTTGTGACCCGCTTTACCCCATCACCGTCAACCTCTACTATCTGGCCTACGACGATGTCGATATGATCGAATCATGGACCGACATCACCAACGGTGAGAAGAAGCCCGTCACCCTCACCCAGTTCTACAATCCCCTGCTTCCCGTACGCCGTGGCAACGTCTATTGGACCCACTTTAACGGCTCATGGGCCAGCGAAGCACAACTCGTCGAACTCCCTCTTGCCAACGGACTTGCCGAAGTTAAGAACAAGGATGGCTTGCGCAATGCCACTACCGACCGCAACGAAATCATACTTTCGCTCGACGGCCCCGCTCGTGAAAACGAAGGTGACGTCATCGGTGCTGCTCTCTGCTACAGTGGCAATTTCCGTATTACCATCGACACCGATGAGTCGGACTATCACCAGTATTTCGCCGGCATCAACCCCGACAACAGCGAATACCACCTCAAGCGTGGCGAAACTTTCACTACCCCTCATTCTGCCTACACGTTCAGTTCCCGCGGCACCAACGGAGCCACCCAGGCTTTCCATGACTGGGCTCGCAAGTATCAGTTGCGCCATGCTAACCAGGAACGCATGATTCTCCTCAACTCTTGGGAGGGTGTATATTTCAACATCAACCAGGAAGGCATGGACCAGATGATGAAGGACATCGCTTCAATGGGTGGCGAACTCTTCGTGATGGACGACGGTTGGTTTGGCGATAAGTATCCACGCAATATCGACAACTCTTCGCTCGGCGACTGGGTGGTCGATACACGCAAACTCCCCGATGGCATCCCCGGCCTGCTGCGCGATGCCAAAAAGAACGGCGTAAAGTTCGGCATCTGGATCGAACCCGAGATGGCCAACACTGTCTCCGAACTCTATGAGGCTCACCCCGACTGGATCATCAAGGCTCCAGGTCGCGAACCCGTACAGGGACGTGGTGGCACACAGGTCGTCCTCGACCTCACCAACCCCAAGGTGCAGGACTTCGCATTCAGCATCTTCGACAACCTTCTCAGCAACTATCCCGAGATAGCTTACATCAAGTGGGATGCCAACGCCCCTGTGATGAATCATGGCAGCCAGTACCTGCCGATGGACGAACAGAGTCACCTCTACATCAAGTATCACGAGGCACTCATCCAACTCTGCCAACGCATTCGCGCCAAGTATCCCGATGTAATCATCCAGGATTGTGCTTCGGGTGGTGGACGCGCCAACTATGGCCTGCTCCCCTACTTCGACGAGTTCTGGGTGAGCGACAACACCGATGGCCTGCAGCGCATCTATATGCAGTGGGGCACTTCCTATTTCTTCCCCGCCATAGCCATGGCCTCCCACATCTCGGCTGTGCCCAACCACGCTGTGTTCCGCACCACTTCGCTCAAATATCGCTGTGATGTTGCCATGTCGGGTCGCCTCGGTATGGAGATACAACCCAAGAATATGACCGACGACGAAAAGGCATTCTGCCGCCAAGTCATCACCGACTACAAGCGCGTGCGTCCCGTCATCCAGTTTGGCGACCTCTATCGCCTCCACTCACCATATGCCGGCGACAACCTCGCTTCGTTGATGTACGTCAGCAAGGACAAGCAGCAGGCTGTCTTCTTCTGGTGGAAACTCGAGACACTGAAGAACCAGCACGTGCCACGCATCAAGATGGCAGGCCTCGACCCCGACAAGTTCTACACCGTCCATGAACTCAACCGCATCGACAACAAGCCGCTGCCCTGCGAAGGCAAATCCTACAGTGGAGCCTTCCTGATGCAAACGGGCCTCGAGATGCCTTACAGCCACGATGTAGATTACAATAAACTCAACGACTGGGCCAGCCGTGTGCTCCAACTTACAGCCGAATAATTCATCATTTGGGAATGTTTATCCCTAATGAACACCAAATATAGTCCAACCGCAAACGCTGTTGGACTATATTTTTTCAAAGTATCCAATTCTAGGAGAAAATCAATCAGAACTCCTATAGCAACTCATGCAGGGCACCTACAAGCAGTTCCATCTCTTCTTTCTTCATGGATGCATAGCCCACACGAATGCCCCATCGGCCATCGGTTAAAGCAAAAACAGGCGCATTGATCCCCCGCAAAGCCAGTTCTCGTCTGATGTCGCGGTCCATGGTCATCCATAGGGCAAGGCCTCCATTAGGTCGCTTGTACATTACCTTGTCCTTCAATTTGGCAGTGATGAGGTCGTCGATGTATTCCAGACGTTCCTGATACACCTTCCTTGCCCTACGTATGTGACGCTTGAGTTCACCACTTTCGACAAGTTCCAGCACCGAACGCTCCATGACTACATCACCTTGCAGATCAATGATCCTGCGACGCTCAGCCAAACGATTGATAACCTCTGCCGAAGAGGTGACGAATCCCAGACGGAGGGCTGGGGCAAGTATCTTGCTGAATGTAGCAATATAAACACAATTGGACTTCGGCAGCATCACACAGAAGGGCATCTGTCGACTAGTAGTAAAATGGAAATGATGTCCGAAGTCATCTTCAGCAACCATAAGATTGTTTTTCACCACGATATCAGCCAACCTGCGGCGACGAGCAGCTGAGAGTGTCACTGTGGTAGGATATTGAAAACGAGGCGTCACATAAATACCCTTGATCTCAGGATGAAGTTCAAGAGCCTTCTCAAGCGCATCCACTTGAATGCCTTCTTGGTCAACAGGGATAGGATAGACGGTGACGCCCGCACTCTCGAAGGCCAGACGTGCATACTCATAGGTAGGGTCTTCAATGGCGATGGCTTCTCCGGGCTTCACCATCACATGTGCACAAAGGTACAGTGCCATCTGACTACCTCTTGTGACCATCACCTCGTCCTCAGTAATCGGCAGACCACGCTCCTGACAAATCTCCTGGGCCAACGTATGACGAAACTTGAGGCTACCCTTGGGGTCATTATAACCCATCATTTTCCAACGGGCAGCGCGATTGAAGAACTGACGATAAGCGCGACTCAGTGCCTCATAGGGTGTCAGTTGTGTGTCTGGGAAACCATCATTCACTTCCAGACGTGCCTGCTTTTCGTCTGGTGCTTGATTCTTGGTTGTATTATTGCAACTTTCAGTTTGCAAATCGCCTTTTTTCGAATTATTATCTATCGGCAATTTAGAACGCACAAACAAACCTATACGTTCGCGGTTCTCCAGCCATCCGCTAAACACCAGCAACTCCATCGCTGAGACCACGGTTTTTCGGCTGACCTTCAATCTCGAAGCCATTTCGCGACTTCCAGGAAGTGCATCTCCAGGTTTTAGGGTACCAGAAACAATGAGTTTCTGGATACCATCTGCCAACTGCTGATACATAGGAATATCCTTATTATCAAGCTTAAATTCAAGTTCTAAAGTAAACGGTCTGAGCATCTGGACTCCTTTATATTATACTTTTTGGTTACCTTTTATGTCGCAAAGATAATGTATTTTTGCACAGGAAACAAAAAATAACACGAAAATAAGCCTTTTCAAAACCATTTTTGCACGCTTAAGCTCCACAAAAGCACTAAACAGTACCCTATTTCGTTCAAAATTATTATGAATATATTATCCCGATTCTTTGACCGGCTCTCACATCGGCAAAAATGTGTCAGTCTCGTCCTACTAGGCGCCCTTGTAGGATGCGGATTATTCTTTTTGTACATCCTGAGAGCTCATAGCTATTTGGGCGATGACCCTTCGGCATGCGTCAACTGTCATATCATGACGCCCTATTATGCCACATGGTTTCATTCGAGCCATGCGCGCAATGCTACATGCAACGATTGCCATGTTCCCCATGAGAACATCGCCCGTAAGTACTTCTTCAAAGCAACCGATGGTCTTAACCATGTAACGAAGTTCGTGACCCACCTCGAACGTCAAACGCCACGTCCTGGTGAAGCTGCAAATCAAGTCATCATGAACAACTGCATTCGTTGTCACACCGACCTCAACACCACATTGGTCAACACCGGGAAAGTGGACTATATGATGACTGCTGTGGGCGAAGGCAAGGTCTGCTGGGACTGCCATCGCAACGTGCCTCACGGTGGACGCTCCAACCTTGCTGCCACTCCCGATGCCAAAGTGCCATTGCCTGACAGCCCTGTGCCATCCTGGCTCCAGAAAATGCTGAAATAATCTTATTACGAATACAATATCTGCAGACGAAAATCAAAAAATATAATTATGGAAAACAACAACAAGTTATCAAGCGGAAAAGCATGGGCATTGTTCATCATTGCCATGGTGGTAGTCTTCGGTCTCGGGCTGCTCACCAGCGCCCTGATGGAGCGACGTGCCGAAGTTGCCAGCATCTTCAACAACCGCAAGGCTCCATTCACAGGCGAAAAGATTCATGCGCAGAACGAGGACTTCCGGACCGACTTCCCTCGCGAGTACGATACCTGGCGCCAGACACTCGAAACAAACTACGATTCCAAGCCTCTTGACGTCAACAATCCCAACAGGGAAGGTGTAGTGCCTCAGATGTACCACAACGGAAACGAAGCTACCGACGTGCTCTCCTATCGTCCCAACATGGTAGTGCTTTGGGCTGGTTACGCATTCTCATGGGATTACACCACCCCACGCGGACACATGCACACCGTCGAGGATATGACCCGCACCCTCCGTACAGGCGCTCCCGACACCGAAACTACGGGCTCCAACCAACCCGGAACCTGCTGGACCTGCAAGTCGCCCGATGTACCCCGCATCATGAGCGAGAAGGGGGTAGCCGAATACTACAAGGCAAACTGGGCCATGTGGGGCAATGAAATCGCCAACCCTCTGGGATGCTCTGACTGCCATGATCCCGAATCTATGGACCTCCGTATCAGCCGTCCTGCCCTCATCGAAGCTTACCAACGTCAGGGACGCGACATCACCAAGGCTACTCAACAGGAGATGCGTTCACTGGTCTGCGGCCAGTGCCACGTCGAATACTACTTCAAGAACGACCCGAACACTCCTGAGCACGACCAGTATCTTACTTTCCCATGGGACAAGGGTTTTACCGTCGAGGATGCCGAGGCATACTACGACGAGACCGGCTATTACGACTATATCCATACTCTCTCAAAGGCTCCCATTCTCAAGGCCCAACACCCAGGCTTCGAGACCAGCAAGCAGGGTATCCATGGACAGCGTGGCGTGAGCTGCGCCGACTGTCATATGCCTTACACCAGCGAGGGTGGTGTCAAGTTCTCTGACCACCACATTGTCAGCCCATTGGCCAACATGGAACGCACCTGTCTCACCTGCCATCGCGAGAGCAAGGAAGACCTCCTCAAGAACGTATTCGAACGCCAGCACAAGATAGAAGAGATCCGCACACGTGCAGAAGCCGAACTAACCAAAGCACACATCGAGGCCAAGTACGCTTGGGATAACGGTGCTACCGAAGAACAGATGCGCACTGCGCTCCAATTCATCCGCAAGGGCCAGTGGCGTTGGGATTATGCTGTAGCAAGCCACGGTTCTTTCTTCCACGCTCCACAGGAAATCACCCGTATCCTCGGCCGTTCGGTCGATTATGCCCTTCAGGCCCGTCTCGAAATTCGTAAGACGCTAGCCAGTCTCGGTCACAACGAGGAAGTGCCTATGCCCGATCTCAGCACCAAGGAGAAGGCACAAGCTTACATCGGCCTCGATATGGCTGGCAAGCGAGCTGCAAAGGCCAAGTTCCTCGAGGAAATCGTTCCGAAGTGGCAGCAGGATGCCAAGTCCAATGGCAAGGTAGCTGATGATGCGTACTTGCCTACCTATAAGGATGATATCAAAGAATTATCAATGAATTAATCAAAGAATCCGTGTGGTCTAAACCCTGGAAATTCGCCGAAGGTATCACCATTGGAGCAGGTCTCATCCTTGTGGGCCTGATGTTGCAGTTCACCATCGGTCCTGTCGACTGGAGGCTGCTCGCATATCCTTTCAACACGATTCTTTTGGCTATATATGTGCTTGTGCTCGGCGTCCTCTATGCCGTGCGCAAGCACGTTTATGTCATAGAATGGACGATGACCGTCTATGCCGCAGTCCCTGCCCTGGCCTACGGTGTCCTTGTCACTCTTTTAATGGGACTATCCGGTTGGGACCAGATGCTTCGCTCGTGGCCTTTCACATTGGTCTACATCTGGCTGATGAATATCCTTGGTCTTATCACAATTCGTCGAATTCTGCACTTCACGCAAGGAGGCATTGTCCGAAACCTCTGCTTCATCTGCAATCATCTGGGCCTATTTATGGCTATGGTTTGCGGAACCCTCGGATATGCCGATATGCAGAAATACCGTCTCACTGCCAAGGTCGATCAACCCGAATGGCGAGCCATCGATCTAGTGGGCACACAGATGCCTCCCAAGGTCGTCGAACTGCCCTTGGCCATCGAACTGCATGACTTCACAATCGATGAATATCCACCCAAGTATGTCGTCATCGATAACGAGACGGGCATGATTGTTGCCGATAGCCCTTGGCGTATCCGGCAGGACTCCATCTGGGAGTATGCAGCCATAGTCTATGGGCGCAAGGATTCGCTTGGCAACCAGGATATGGATCGTTATGTCGAGTGGCCTTCGATGGGTGCATGTACCGCAGGATTCATCACCGCCACCCGATATGCTTCAGCCGAAGAAGCCTCCGAAGGTCGAGGCTCTGTTCTCGAAACGAAACAAGGCTGGGTAAGTTGCGGCAGTTTCATGTTCCCCTACAAGGCGCTCCTCCTTGATTCGCTCTATAGTGCCGTAATGCCCGATCGTGAACCGAAACGATATGCATCTGATGTCACCGTCTATGCAGCCAACAACCAAAAGATGGATGGCATCATCGAAGTCAACAAGCCCCTCGAAATCGATGGATGGAAAATATATCAAGTCTCCTATGACTCGGCTCTGGGCAGATGGTCCGACACCTCTGTTTTCGAACTAGTCCGCGACCCATGGCTCCCATGGGTCTATGCAGGTATCTACATGATGCTCGCAGGCGCAGTCCTCACCTTCATCACTGCCGGCAGAAATAAAAAATAGCTATGCTCATCTCCTGGCAACACTTCCCATATTTCGCCATCCCCTCGGTATTACTGTGGGCGCTAGGCGCATATTACTCCTTCCGCGAGAAGAAGACTCTCACCACAACCTTCACACTGCTCGGTATCGCTCTCTTCTTCGCCTTCATCTGCGGTCTTTGGATCAGCCTCGAACGTCCGCCCTTGCGCACCATGGGCGAGACACGCCTCTGGTACTCATTTTTCCTCCCCGTTGCAGGCATCATCACTTGGAGCCGATGGCGGTATCGCTGGATACTCTCCTTTTCGACCATCCTTGCGCTCGTCTTCATCTGTGTCAATCTCTTCAAACCAGAGATCCACAACACCACGCTGATGCCTGCCTTGCAGAGCCCTTGGTTCGCACCCCATGTCATCGTCTATATGTTCTGCTATGCCCTCTTTGGTGCAGCCCTTGCCGTGGCTCTCTATCTGCTTTTTGTCAAGAGCAAACGCGACGATGAGAATATCTGGAACATGCTCGACAACCTCGTGTATGTGGGTCTTTCGTTCATGACCATCGGAATGCTCTTCGGCGCTCTTTGGGCCAAGGAGGCTTGGGGCCACTATTGGGCATGGGACCCCAAGGAGACCTGGGCAGGCATCACCTGGCTCTCCTTCCTTGTCTATATCCATTATAGGCAATTATCGCGCAATGCCTTCCGAAGCAAAGTGGCCATCTTCATGGTTATCATCAGTTTCTGTTGCCTGCAGATGTGCTGGTGGGGCATCAACTACCTCCCATCGGCACAAGGCAAGAGCGTTCACACCTATAATATGAAATAAATCTTTTACTCAAACACACATAAATACAGCAGCGACCTCGGGAAGTGCTCCCCGAGGTCGTATATTTTTTTATTAATCCCGTTACGAAGTAGCATAACTATGCATTCCACCCAGCACAAAGTTTACACCGAAATATGTCATCAGTACCGTCAGGAAAGCCAGCACCATAAAGATATGAAAGAATCGTGGACGACGGAATATCGGCAATGACTCGCTATGGAAGGCAAATGCATAAACCAGCAGTGTGATTAGCGCCCACACCTCCTTGGGGTCCCATCCCCAATAGCGACCCCAGCTCACATTGGCCCATATGGCACCAATGAATATACCTGCTGCCATGCAGAAAAGTGCAGGATAAAGCAGCATACGACTCACATCGGCCAACTGTTGCACAAACGCTTCTTGTCGCGATAGCAACGCAGCCAAGCCTGTCAAGAATGTGAAGGCCAACAATGAATAACTGATCATGATGACGCAGACATGGAGGCTCAGCAACGGCGACTGAAGTACAGGCATCAGGTGAGTAATCTGTGGATTGCTCTGTCCCATCATGCTTACCAACAGCGTCAGTCCGCCAAGCAGGAAGCCGAAGGGTAGTATCAGCAGAAAACGTCGCTGCATCACCAGTGTGAGCAACAACAGACACAACGCCATGAACTGCATCGTCTCGTATCCGTTGGCCAAAGGTAGATGTCCACTGACGTACCATCGCAGACCGAAGAGTAGCAAGAGATAAACGAATGCCAGCACCATCAGCACATCGCACACATAGACCAGCCACGATGGCACCTGTCGTCCTCGGCCCAAACGTATCACAAAAAAGAGGAACAATACGATGCCCAGTGTAGCAAAATCCATCGCCAATGGTCGTGTGTAGTCCGCCTTGTTATAGAACATCTCTGCCGCAAAAAGACGATTAGAGGGAAGTACATCTCCCGCTACCTTTTGCTGGTAGCGCCGTATCTTTCCAACTGTCTCGAGATATTTGTCATGATTGCGGGTAACGCCCAACTCCACCACGTAGTTTAATGACTTTCCTACGAAAAACATCTCGTCGTCGGGCAATTCCGATAAATGGGAATCCGATGGACTAAGCCATGTCAATGTGCTGTCGGAAGCGACACTGCGCGAAGGAAAGATGCGCAGAAATTCACCCGCCATAAACATCTCGACCACCGCCTCCTGTTCTTCCTTGTAGCGAGCTTTGCGTTCCTTTCGAGGCACATTCGTCCATGACGAGGGATAAAACACCCAACCCGTGAAGACTTGTTCACACGACAAATCTCCATAATGATCCTTACCATAGAGTTTCGTTGTGAAGTCCTTGGCAATGGTCTGAATGGGACAGATTCGGCCATTGTAATAGCCATATAGCGAACAAAATGCCTGTGCTTCGTCTTGTGGCAATGTCTGTGGCGATGCCCAAAGAGTACCCATCGGAAACATGAGCAGACCTGCCATTACAGACAACCGATGCAAAGCACGACGAAACCCTTCTCCCGGCAGAACCAGCAGGAGAAGCATGCTGACGAAAAGCAGACCGTAGCCCACGTATGTAATGCCTATACCGACGGGATCGTGACTTACCGAAAGAACAGAGCCCCCCATGTCTGCATCATAACTTGTCTGATAGAATCGATAGTTGCGGAGTTCGGCTATCCTATTCATCGACACACTCACTGTGTCCTGCCGCCCATCGACCCCAGCGTTCACGAGAAGCGTCGATTTGTAGTCCATAGGCGTACTTGTTCCTGGATAATCGATGACTTCAAAGTCCGAAAGCATGAGCTCGAATGGCAGTTTCACTACCTCAGCATCATTCGTAAGAAAAGCTTTTGCTGGCAATCCTACACGCAGATGCATCACACCTTGTTGACCAAATACATGGGTCACCAGTGCTCCGACAAGAATCACGACAAAGCTGAGGTGGAGCAGCAGTACCACGGGGCGCTTGTATAGTTTGCGTCGAAAGCAATGAAGCAGGCCACAGACACAAAGCAGCGTCCACAGTGAAGCAAACCACCACGAACCATAGATGAACGCCGCACTACCGGCATATTGTTCAACGAAGGTTGCAGCCATCATGACGATGATGACTGCAACCATTAATAAGAAAGAAAAAATACCCATTAACACATTTTAAATAGCATCGATAAATTGAACAACAGCGTCACGCTCCTCTTTTGTAAGAGAACGGAACTTTTCAACCGAAGCACGTGCATCCGATTCGGCAGAACCATGCCACATAATCGACTCGATCACAGTGCGTGCACGACCATCATGCAGGCGGTCCGATGTAGCAGCACCCGTGCATATCTGGTGCAGTCCGCGTCCCCAAAGAGGTGTTGTGCGGCACCATCCCGTGCGGATGTCGTTCTTCATCATCAGTTTGTGCTGCACAAAATCCGAGTAAGGCCAGATCTTCTGGTTCGGATAGCGTGGCATCAACTCAGTGAGCGTCTTGCCATAGTTGGCACTCTTCGTATCAACTGCCTTGAAGTTGTTGGGGTCCTGCACAATGTCGGAGCCTGTGGTCCAACTTGGACGATGGCACTGTGCACATCCGATTTGCTCAAAGAGTTTCTTGCCCTGCTGGATGGTGACATTGTCGATGTTGCGGGCAGCAGGCACAGCCAAGCCACGATGCCAAACCATAAAGTTGATATAGTCGTCATCCGACATTTCTACGGGCAAGTTGGTCGAAGTAAGGTAGTTGTAGATATTTGCCTCCACATTATCGGTGAACCACTCCGGACGTTCCTCGGCATTCGAGATCTTGCTGATGTAGTCGGCAAAACCAGCCTGTACCTCAGGATCCTGCGAAGCGCAGGTGGCGTAGATCTTTCCGTTGAGGTCCAGGTAGTGATACCTGCGGTCCGAACGTGTCACATTGGTGATGTTCCAGATTGCATTGGCACCAGCAGCATCAAGAATAGGGCCACGCGACATGGCGTAGGTATAGCGACGCACATACTTTGTGCCATCACCTTGACGAGCATTGCTATAAAAACTCTTCCACTCGCCGTTCTCAAACCACGCGCTGTTCCAATGCTTCAGGTAACCTGCCTGATAGGCTGCCTCCTCGCGCTTCCACTGCGCAGTAATCGAGTCATCGGGGATAGCATCGGTAATGCCTGTGCCATAGATTCCGATGGTGTTCTCAAGGCGCACCTCATAGTTGGTCGTGGTGGCATCCTCATAGCATCGATTAATCACATAGACGGCCTCGCGTGGAAGCGTAACCTCTGGATAGACGAGGCTGTACGTTTCCCCATCAGGGAACTTGTTGCCCCACTCGTCGGTATAACCTACCCACTTTATGGTAATCTTGGTTTCGTCAAGTGGATCCTTGAAAGGTGCAATGGCATGGCTTTGCGGCATACCTGCTAACCAACTCACATACGCGTTGTTCTCTGGATTATAGACCACAAGCAGGTAACCGTTGCCTACATCGACGGTGTTGAACGAACCATCGGGCTGCGTCTTGCCATGTCCATAACCAGGATGGCAATGGATGCACGACGAACGCACATAGAGGGGACCGAGGCCTTCACGTTCGCCACCATTGGTGTTGGCGGTAAACATCTCTTCGAACATCTACTCTCCACGATTGAAGGCAAGGAACATACCGCTGTTCTCCACTGCAGGGGTTGGCTGCTCGTAAGCCTTCGAAGTGCTGATAAATGCTGTACCAAGTTTTCCACCCGAATAGTATTGCTCTTTCACCGACTCGTCATCGACGATACTGCCGCCATTATTGTCGTTGTTGTCGTCGTCATCGCTACATGCGGTGAACGATACAGCAAAGAGTGCGATGCCCAATCCTAGGATAAATTTTCTCATAATAGGTTAAGATTTAATACGATTAGTCATTTACTGCTTCCTGTGCGGCATCAAGTGCGTCCACCAGATCATTGCAAGCATCGACTGCAGCCTGGATCTTTGCCTTCGAGGCAGCATCGGTATCCACATAGATGTAGTTGCGGAATGGACGTGGCAGAGCCTCCAATGCTGCAATTGCGGCACTGATCTTGGCCTGTACGTTGGCATCGATGCCATTGTTCTTCGAAGCCACATGGGCAGAAACCGAAACCTTTGAACGCGAACCGTCAAGGGTTCCAAGATATGCATTGCGTACCGACACGATATTATCCACAAAGTCTGTCACCGAGTTCCACGAATGTGGCGACTCCACGTCACTCCACTGGTGCGAATCCATAGGGTCCGAAATCTTGGTGTTGCCCACCTCGTTGGCAATATCCGATGCACCAATGATAATCTCCTCAAAGGCAGCAGCCTGTGTCTTGTACTTGGTGTTGCCCGAAAGGCCTGCATTGGTCAGCAGTTCACCATAATTGAACGAAGGAGCGAGTTCTGCATCGTCCAAAATGGCACGCTTGGCTGCTGTAATACGATCGGTGCCTGCCCAGGCTGCTTCGAGCAGAACGCACTGGTCACGCATGTCGCTGGCTACGGCCTCGGCAAACGAAGACATGGCTTCGGTAATATTTTCCACAGGCTGGTTACGCTTCGAAGCATCACCCTTCGAACCCTCCAGGAAGAGAACATACTCGACGGCATGGAAGCCCAGCAGTCCATAACCTGCAGTACCTGCGTCGATGCGCGATTCGATGTTGCCGGCAGCAAGCACCTCGGCAAGTTGGGTAAGGTCAAGGGGCCATGAATCGATATGTGGGTCAATGTTGTAGTCGGCAGCCGCACCAAAGAGGAAGGCTTCCGAACGCTCCCAGTACTTACGTGCCTCTACCCAATCGGCACATGCCTTGTCCACCTTTGCCTGTGTCGAAAGGTCCTCGCAGTCTTCGGCCAGGGCAATGGCATGGTCGGCCAGGCTCCTATATGTAGGGATTACGATTTCGTTCACATAATTCGAGATGATGGCCTGCTGTGTCTTATCGACTTCATTGGCCGAGCCGTTGTCATCATCGTCATCACAACTTACCATACTTCCACTCACGCAGATGGCAGCGAGAGCCATCAATGCATACTTAAAGATTTTCTTCATAATTTTGTTTTAGTTATTATTTGATTTGTGAATAGTCTATTTTATTAACGGAAGAACCCACTATAACAGATACCCAGGCTGAGCGTAGGCTCGTCGTTGAACTGGCTCTTGAAAAGGCGATAGGAATACTCTCCCTTGATGATAATCTCGTCAATAGGATGATAGTTCAGGCCCACAGTGAACTTCTGTCGGCCCCAGCAGGGATTGTCCACTACACTGCCTTCGGTCTTCAGCATCGAATCATAGTAGTCATAGCGTCCGAAGACGTAGAGCTTCTGACCCGACTCACGTGCCTTTCTAGACTGCGACAGCACATCATAACCGACTTCTATGCCTGCTGCGATAGCATCGCTTGCTACCGAGGTCTGGGGCGATACCGAATTGCTGCCAAGCGTCTTGTTCAGTCGAGTGATGGCCTCTGAATCAGAAAGGTGTCCATAGTCGAAGTTGCCACGCACTACCCAATGATAACCGTCATAGTGGAAATCCACCGCTCCGATAAGCAGGTTGCCGTCTGCGCCCGCATCACTATACTTGTAGTCCTTCAGCGAATTGATGCCGCACTTTCCATAATAGCCGCTCACGCCGATACGCAACCCTGGAACACTATAATTATCTACACGCAAAACACTTGCATAACCATTGGCGATGTCAAATTCGTAAGGGCTCGCACTGCCTCCATGCACCCAGTTTTTTGCGCCGAAGAGGTCTGCCTCAAGGCCTGGCAGGAACTGCACCTCATAGCGCCAATCCTCCACGCGTCCCCAAAGGCTGATGCCTGTCTGATGCCATGTACAAGGCAGGATGGTGTTCTCTCCCTCAGGACGATAGACAGTGAAGAACTCATTGGGCATATGATGTTGGTTGGTTCCACCGACAGGAACGATGATGTGTCCCATCCTTAGATTCAAGCCTTTGCCCCAACTCTTTTGCAACCAGAACTGTTCCAAGGCCACCTCGCCTCCACGTTCGGTCTCAGTCTCATATTCACCAGTCTCTTCTTCCTCAATCTCCACGGCCGTCTCGGCCCCACCATGCTCGAATTCGATTTCTGTGCCCATGGTCCAACCATGTCCGAAATCGTAACCCATATAGATCACTACGTGAGGCAGGTCGAACTGCCCGAAACCGTCATCGTCCTTGTAGAGGTCGGCATTGGTATAACGCTTGTAATTGTCGCTGTAGAACATACGGCTCATCACAGCCTCGCCATAGCCGCCCACGGTGAAACGGCGATGAAAGTTCTCGACACGCTCGGTGCGCTTCTCAAGCGCAGCGATGCGAGCCTGCAGAGAATCAAGCGTCCGCTGATCCTGTGCATAACTCTGTCCACTGCCCGCCAGAGCCAATGTTATGGCAAGCAGTTTAACCATCCATTTACTCATAATTGCTGATATTTTCATTTTTGCGGGTGCAAAGATAGCCGCTTTTCACGACCTCGGCAATACCCAAAAGTGAGTAATTCGCCCCAAACTACCCCATCTCCCCTCCCTTCTCTCTCCGTCATCTTGTTTCAGCAGTAGCCATGCTTGGCTACCCTTCGTGTCCCAGTCGCAGCCATGTTTGGCTGCCCCTATTTTGCAATCTCCAATAACGGAATCCCCACAAAATCAGTAAAAAATTAAATTTTTTTTCACTTTTTTCTTGCGTGTTTAAAATATAATAGGTATCTTTGCACCGCGAAACGAAGAAGAGAGGACCGAAAATCGGTTCCCTCTTCTCTATTATAACAACACATCCACATGATTCAAAAACAGGAAATCATCGATCTGGTCGATCAGTTCCTTTTGGCCAGTGAAAGCGAGAGTTACCTCATCGACGTTACAGTAAGCCGCGACAACCAAATCGTTATTACCCTCGACAACGACGAAGTGATCACCCTCGATGAGTGCACAGCACTCAACCAGTATATCAATGAACATCTCGACCGCGACAAGGAGGACTTCGAGCTCGAAGTCGGTTCGGCAGGTCTCACAGCCCCACTCCGCACACTTCGCCAATATGCCAAGTTCGAAGGCGAAACCATGGAGGTGATGCTGCGCGATGGTCGCAAGTTGCGTGGCATACTCGGAGCCACCGATGACGAAGGTTTCGACCTCACCTGGACGACCCTCGAGCATATCATCGACCCCGCCACAGGCAAGCGCTGCAAGAAGAAGCAGGAGGTCGAGCACCATGAGCACCTCTCCCACAAGGATGTCAACCGCATCTACTACAACTTTTAATTAATCAGGAAATAATATTATTAATATCATAAAATCAAGCAATGGCAAGACAAAAAGAGGAAGTAATCTCAATGGTAGATACCTTCCAGGAATTCAAGGAGCTTAAGAACATTGACCGCTCCACAATGATCAGCGTACTCGAAGAGTCATTCCGTTCGGTATTGGCCAAGATGTTCGGCACCGACGAGAACTTCGACATCATCATCAACCCCGACAAGGGTGACTTCGAAATCTACAAGAACCGCGAAGTAGTGGCCGACGACGAACTCACCGACCCCAATCTTCAGGTATCTCTCAGCGAGGCCCGTAAGACTGTCGATGACATCGAGATCGGCGAGGACTTCACCGAAGAAGTGCATTTCGAGAAGTTCGGTCGTCGCGCTATCCTCAACCTGCGCCAGACCTTGGCAGCCAAGATCCTCGAACTGCAGAAGGACCTGCTCTACAACAAGTACAAGGACCTCATTGGTCGTATCACTACCGCCGAGGTTTATCAGATTTGGAAACGCGAGATGCTTATGGTCGACGAGGACGGCAACGAACTCTCTCTGCCTCGCAGCGAGCAAATTCCTGGCGACAACTTCCGCAAGAACGACCAGGTGCGCGCCGTCGTGCTCCGCGTTGATAACACCAACAACAACCCCAAGATCATCCTCTCACGCACCGCTCCTATCTTCCTCCAGCACCTCATGGAGCAGGAGATTCCCGAGGTTGCCGACGGCACCATCCGCATCGTCAAGATCGTTCGTCTCCCAGGCGAACGTGCCAAGATTGCTGTCGAGACCAACGACGATCGCATCGATCCAGTAGGCGCTTGCGTCGGTGTCAAGGGTGGACGTATCCACGGCATCGTTCGTGAATTGCGTGGCGAGAACCTTGACGTTATCCCCTACACCACCAACCCCAGCCTGTTTATTCAGCGCGCCCTCTCCCCTGCATCCATCTCCCAGATCCATGTCAACGAGGAGGACAAGACCGCCGAAGTATTCATGCGTCCCGAAGAGGTGTCTCTCGCCATCGGCAAGAATGGTGCCAACATCAAGCTTGCCTGCCTGCTCACAGGTTATCAGATTGACGTTTATCGCGAAGGCGACAGCAGCGACATCTTCCTCGATGACTTCTCTGATGTTATCGAGCCATGGATTATTCAGGCCCTCAAGGGTATCGGCTTGGCAACCGCCAAGGCTGTGCTCGATGCTGACCCGCAACTTGTTGCCGACAAGGCTGACCTCGAGGACGAAACCGTCGAGGACGTACGTGCCATCCTCTCCAAGGAGTTCGAACCCGAAGAAGAGGACGATATCGACGAATCTGATGTCGATGAAACTACCGACGATTCCGAAAATAACGAAAAAGGAACCAACAATACTGAGTCAGAATAGTTAACCATTAAAACCTTTGACTGAATGAGATTAAGTAAGATTGCAAAAGATTTCAACGTCGGCATCCAGACCCTCGTCGAGTTTCTCGAAAAGAAGGGTGGTGACCCCACCGTGGAGTGGAAGCCGATGTCCCAGGTCCCTGACCACCTATATGAATTATTAAGCAAGGAATTCAACAAGGATAAATCTGTCAAGCAGGCTTCCGAGCGCGAACGCCTCGAACGCTTGCAGACACGCGACAAGATCAAGGAGGAAACCCGCCAGATCAATGCCGTCAATCAGGGCATACCCCAGACACGTCAGAAGCCCGCTCCCAAGGCCGAACCTGCCACAACGCCCTCTTCCGTAGCCAAGACGCCTACCGAAGAGCAGCTCATGCAGGCAGCCATGAAGATCGTGGGTCATATCGATCTCGACGATCAGAAGAAGCCTGCCGAAAAGAAGGCCGAGCCAAAGCCGGCCGAGGAAAAGGTCGAGGTGAAGAAGCCCGTCGAGGCTCCCAAGACAGAGGAACCTCAGAAGGAAGTTCCAGCAGCCAAGACCGAAGAAAAGAAGGTCGAAGAGAAGAAGGCCGACGTTGTCACTCCTAAGGCTGCCGAGGCAAAAGAAGAGGCCAGCAAGCCTGCTGAGAAGAAAGCTGAACCTAAGGCCAAGGAGGGCAAGAAGCCCAATGCTCCCGCCGAGAAGAAGCCCAACCAGTCCATCTGGGGCGAGCGTAGCAAGGATCGCATCAATGACGAACCACTGCCTGCCGAGGCTCGCAACGGCGAGGTGTTCCGCCTCAACCAGCCCGAACAGCCTCAAATCAACGTGCTCGGTACCATCGACCTCGACTCCCTCAACCAGTCCACCCGTCCCAAGAAGAAGACCAAGGAGGAACGCAAGAAGGAGCGCGAGCAGAAGGCCCAGGGCAGCAACGGCCAGACCCGCACCTCTTCCAGCGAGGAGGGACATGGCAGCCGTCGTCAGCGTGGTGCCCAGAAGGTCGATATCAACGAGGTTATCAAGCAGGGCAAGGCACGCGATGCCAAGGGCCAGGAGCGTCGCGACCGCAAGGATCAGCAGAATACCGACGGTCGTGGTCGTCACCAGGGCAAGGACAAGAAGAAGGGCAACAATGCCTACAAGCAGGAGATCACCGAGGAGGATGTACAGAGGCAAGTTAAGGACACCCTCGCTCGTCTGACCAACAAGCCCGACAAGAAGGCTGTCAAGTACCGCAAGGACAAGCGTAACGCTGCTGCTGCCGCCGCTGCCGAAGCTCAGGCCGAGGAGGCTGCCGAGTCGAAGGTGCTCAAACTCACCGAGTACGTGACCGTCAACGACCTTGCCACCATGATGAATGTGCCTGTCACCAATGTCATCATGACCTGTATGCAACTCGGCCTGATGGTCAGCATCAACCAGCGCCTCGAAGCCGAGACCATCAACCTCGTGGCCGAAGAGTTCGGTTTCGAGACTCAGTACGTCAGCGAGGAGGTTGAAGCCGAACTTGAGCAGGAAGCCGACCGTGAGGAGGACCTTGTATCGCGTCCGCCCATCATCACTGTCATGGGTCACGTCGATCACGGTAAGACCAAGCTTCTCGACTACATCCGCAAGACCAACGTCATCGCAGGTGAGGCTGGTGGCATCACCCAGCACATCGGTGCCTACAACGTCAAGCTCAAGGATGGTCGTCACGTCACCTTCCTCGACACCCCTGGTCACGAGGCTTTCACCGCTATGCGTGCCCGTGGTGCCAAGATGACCGACATTGCCATCATCATCATCGCTGCCGACGACGGCGTGATGCCTCAGACCAAGGAGGCCATCAACCACGCTGCCGCAGCAGGTGTACCTATGGTATTCGCCATCAACAAGATCGACAAGCCCACTGCCAACCCCAACAAGGTGAAGGAGCAGCTTGCCGGTATGAACTACCTCGTCGAGGAATGGGGTGGCAAGTACCAGAGCGAGGACATCTCGGCACGCGACGGTCTCAATGTCGATGAACTGCTCGAGAAGGTGCTCCTCGAAGCCGAACTGCTCGACCTCAAGGCCAATCCCAACAAGCAGGCCAGCGGCTCCATTATCGAAGCCACACTCGACAAGGGTCGCGGTTATGTGGCCTCTGTGCTCGTCCAGAATGGTACGCTCCATGTGGGTGATGTCGTCATCGCAGGCAAGCATTATGGACGTGTCAAGGCGCTCTTCAACGAACGTGGTGCCAAGGTGCAGGAGGCTGGTCCCGCCACTCCCGTACAGGTGCTCGGCTTGAGCGGTGCACCTTCGGCTGGCGATCAGTTCCGTGTGCTCGACTCCGAACAGGAGGCACGCGACATTGCTGCCAAGCGCGACCGTCTGCAGCGTGAGCAGGCACTCCGTACCCAGACTCGCCTCACCCTCGACGAAATCGGTCGTCGTATCGCTGTGGGCAACTTCCAGGAGCTCAACCTCATCGTTAAGGGCGACGTCGATGGTTCGGTCGAAGCTCTCACCGACTCCCTCATCAAGCTCTCTACCGAGCAGATTCAGGTCAATGTCATCCACAAGGCCGTGGGTCAGATCTCCGAGAGCGATGTGGTACTCGCTGCCGCTTCCAAGGCCATCATCATCGGCTTCCAGGTACGTCCTTCTCTCGCCGCCAAGCGTCTGTCCGACCAGGACGGCGTCGATATCCGCACCTACTCCATCATCTACGATGCCATCGAGGAGGTCAAGGAGGCTATGGAAGGCATGCTCAAGCCTATCGTCAAGGAGGAGATTTGCGGCAACGCCGAAGTCAAGTCCGTCTTCAAGATCTCGAAGGTCGGCGCCGTGGCTGGCTGTATCGTTCGCGACGGCAAGATCCATCGCACCGACAAGGCTCGCGTCATACGCGACGGTATCGTCATCTTCACTGGCGAACTTGCAGGCCTCAAGCGCTTCAAGGACGACGTCAAGGAAGTGGGCACCAACTTCGAATGCGGTCTTTCCATCAACGGTTACGACGACATTCAGGAAGGTGACCTCATCGAGACCTACACCGAGATCGAAATCAAGGCCAAGCTCTAAGCTCACTTCGTTTATCCCCCGTTCAGTTTGTCGCGATGCCATCGCGACCCCTCTTAACCCCTCAATCCTATGGTTCTTAACGACCTCGACCGCATCATCCTCATCATTGTTGGCATTGGCGCCTGCATCGGCCTCTACCGTGGCTTCTTCCGCGAAGCCATCGGTATTGCGGGCATTGTGTTGGCTGCCATTGCCGCCAATCTTGCGTCACCTTTCACCAAGCCCTTCGCCAACAACTTCATCGAGAGCGATACCATTGCATCCATCGTTGTTTGGGTTATTGTGTTCTTTTTCTCCATGTTCCTGCTCAACAGGCTGGCCGTATTGCTCGACCAGTTCATGGACTCTATCTCGCTCGGTTGGATCAACCGACTGGCAGGTGGCTTGATTGGTGCCCTCAAGTTCTGCATCATCGTGGCGCTCGTCATCTCCCTCCTGGAGGTGATTACCGCTCACGTCGAAATCGAGAAGTTGAAGCAGTACCTCGAGACCAGCAGTCTCGTGCCCCGCATCCACCAACTCATCGATGTCATCACGCCCTGGGCTTCGGAGCATATCCTGAAACCTACCCTCGAGTTGCTCAACAAATAATAGAATATGAATAATGGACAATCGTCGGAAGACGTACTCAAGGACCTGACCTCCAGCGAATACAAGTACGGCTTTACGACCGACGTCGAAACCGATATCATCCCCAAGGGCCTCAACGAAGATGTTGTCCGACTGATTTCGGCCAAAAAGCAGGAACCCGACTGGATGCTCCAGTTCCGCCTCGAAGCCTATCGTTACTGGCGGCAGCAGCCCGTGCCCCAATGGGGACACGTCAAGGTCGATCCCATCGATTACGACAACATCTCGTTCTACGCAGCCCCTCGCAAGAAGGCGGCTGCCGGCGATGTCGATCCTGAGATTCTCAAGACGTTCGACAAACTCGGCATCCCCCTCCACGAGCGCGATATGCTGCTCGGCAAGACCACCGGCACCGAACTCTCGGCCGTCGAGACATCCTCGACAATGGCTGTCGATGCCATCGTCGATTCGGCTTCGCAAAAGACCACCTATCGCGACAAGCTTGCCGAACTCGGCATCATCTTCTGCTCGTTTGGCGAAGCCGTGCGCGAGTATCCCGATCTCGTCCGAAAGTATCTCGGCAAGGTCGTTCCCGTGCGCGACAATTATTACTCAGCCCTCAATTCAGCCGTCTTTTCCGATGGCTCGTTTGTGTATATCCCCAAGGGAGTGCGCTGCCCTATGGAACTGGCTTCCTACTTCCGCATCAATTCCAGCGGAACGGGTCAGTTCGAACGCACCCTCATCATCGCCGACGAGGAGGCTTACGTCTCCTACCTCGAAGGATGCACCGCACCTATGCGCGACGAGAACCAGCTTCACGCTGCTGTCGTCGAGATCTACGTCCACGAACGTGCCGAGGTCAAGTACTCCACGGTCCAGAACTGGTATCCGGGCGATAAGTTCGGCAAAGGCGGTGTCTATAACCTCGTCACCAAGCGCGCCCTCTGCGCTGGCGACTTCTCGAAGGTCTCGTGGACACAGGTCGAGACAGGTTCGGCCATCACCTGGAAGTATCCCTCCTGCGTGCTCAAGGGCGACAACAGTCAGGGAGAGTTCTATTCGGTGGCTGTCACCAACAACTACCAGGAAGCCGACACCGGCACCAAGATGATACACATCGGTCGCAACACGCGCTCGCGTATCATCTCCAAAGGTATCTCAGCAGGTCACTCCCAGAACTCCTACCGTGGCATGGTCAAAGTGCTCCCGGGAGCTGAGGGTGTACGCAACTACACGCAGTGCGACTCGCTCCTGCTCAGCAAGACCTGTGGTGCCCACACCTTCCCCATCATGGACATCCAGAACCCCACTGCCATCATCGAGCACGAAGCCACTACCTCCAAGATCAACGAGGACCAGCTCTTCTACTGCCAGCAACGTGGCATCAAGGAGGAGGACGCCGTCTCCCTCATCGTGGGCGGCTATGCCAAGGAAGTGGTCCAGAAACTCCCCATGGAGTTCGCCGTCGAGGCCCAGAAGCTCCTCAGCCTCTCCATCGAGAACAGCGTCGGCTAACCCTCCGTTCCGTTTGTTGCGATGCCATCGCAACCGCTCCTGTCCCATTTGTCTTTGTCGCAGCCATCTATGGCTGCCAAATAATATAATTCATGTCCCTACTCGAAATCCACAACCTGCACGCCAGTGCCGCCGGCAAGGAGATCCTCCGCGGCATCGACCTCACCATCAACCCCGGTGAAGTCCATGCCGTCATGGGCCCCAATGGTGCCGGCAAATCCACCCTCTCGGCCATCCTCACAGGCAACCCGCAATACGAAGTCACACAAGGCGAGATCCTCTACAAGGGCCGCAACCTCCTCGAAATGAAACCCGAGGAACGCGCCTGGGAGGGCATCTTCCTCTCTTTCCAGTATCCCGTCGAGATTCCCGGTGTGTCGATGGTCAACTTCATGCGTACCGCCGTCAACGCTCAGCGCGAATACCGCGGTCTGCCCGCCCTCACCGCCACCGAGTTCCTGCGCCTGATGCGCGAAAAGCGCGCTGTCGTACAACTCGACAACAAGCTTGCCAATCGTTCGGTCAACGAAGGCTTCTCGGGCGGCGAGAAGAAGCGCAACGAGATCTTCCAGATGGCCATGCTCGAACCTACCCTCTCCATCCTCGACGAGACCGACTCGGGCCTCGATGTCGATGCACTCCGCATCGTCAGCGAAGGCGTCAACCGTCTCAAGAGCGCCGAGCGTTCCAGCATCGTCATCACCCACTACCAGAAACTCCTCGAGTACGTCCAGCCTCAGTTCGTCCACATCGTCTATCGCGGACGCATCGTCAAGAGCGGTGGTCCCGAACTCGGCGACCGCATCTTTGCCGAAGGCTTCGACTGGGTCAAGCAGGAATTTGAAGGATAAATTTTGAAAAGATGTCCTCCTATCAGCAATATATCGACCTGTTCAACGCCCAGCGTGCGCTCATCGACGAGCATGCTGCACCCGTCCTCAATGCCCAGCGCGAAGCCGCGGCTGAGGTGTTGCAGCGTGTCGGTCTGAGTCGTCCCAAGGACTACACGCACGTCGATCCCGAGGCGCTGCTTGCTGCCGACTACAGTCTCAACCTCTCGCGCTACGCTGTACCCACCGACCGCAGCGACCTTTTCACCTGTGCCGTTCCCGAACTGTCCACCACCGTGCATTATCTGGTCAACGAGCAGCTCGTCTCCCACAACCGTGAGGGCGACGATGGCGTCTTCTCGGGCTCACTCCGCGAGTTTGCCCTCCGTTATCCCGACATCGCTGCGCGTCACTACAATCGTCTTGCCATGCACGACGAGGCGCCCTACGATGTGCGTACCCAGGGCACCAACGTCACGGCCCATCGTCCCTTGGGCGAAGCTGCGCTCAACACCCTGCTCTGCCAGGACGGTTTCGTGCTCTATGTGCCCGATGGTGTCGTCGTCGAACGTCCCATCCAGCTCATCTCCCTCCTCCGTGCCGTCGAGGACTTCATGGCGTGTCAGCGCATCCTCATTATCATGGGTGAAGGCGCCAAGGCCAGTGTCCTCATCTGCGACCACGCTTCGCAGCTCCGCGACTGCAAACTGCTCAGCCTGCAGGTCACCGAGATCTTCTGTGCGCCCTATTCCAGCCTCGACTTCTACGAGCTCGAGGAGCACCATTCCGACTGCCGACGTCTCAGTTCGGTCTATGTCGAGCAGCACGAAGGCAGCAGCGTAGCCGTGGGCCAGTATGCCCTCACTGCCGGACAGACACGCAACCGCGTCTTCATCGACCTTCTGGGACACGATGCCGACACCCACCTCTATGGTCTCTGCATCGCCGACCGCGACCAGCAGGTCGATAACATCACCTACATCCGTCACCGTGCACCCAAGTGTCACAGCGACGAACTCTTCAAATACGTGCTCGACGAAGAGGCACGTGGCTCGTTTGTGGGACGCATCCTCGTGCAGGAAGGCGCCGACAAGACCGATGCCCACCAGACCGACCGCAACCTCATCCTCACGCCACAATGTCACATGGTGGCACGTCCCGAACTCGAGATCTATGCCGACGACGTCAAGTGCTCGCATGGTGCTACCACCGGCCAGCTCGACCCCGTGGCCCTCTTCTATATGCGCACCCGTGGCATTCCCGAGGCCGAAGCACGCCTGCTGCTGATGTTCGCCTTTATGGGCGACGTCATCGACGGCATCCGCATCGACCCCCTCAAGGATCGCCTCAAGCACCTCGTCGAAAAGCGCTTCCGTGGCGAACTCACCCAGTGCCGCACCTGCGCCATCAAAAAGTAACCCCCCCTTTTTGTCCCGTATGCAGCGTTGTTCTTCTCTTGGACGTTGCCATCGGCAACAACGCTGCCCCAAAAAACATGCGCCCGCTTCTCTCCCACATCCTCCCCCTAAGCAGGGGGATTAGAGGGGGTCTTCCCCTCCTCCTCGTCCTCCTCGCCTCTTGCAGCGAGTGGGACACTGATTCGTTGGGCACATCATTCACGCCCGCCAATTCGGTGGTGCGCGTCTATAACAACCTGGTCTATATCGAATATGCTGCGCCCGAGGCGCGCGTCTGGGGGCCAGCAGCAGGCGACGTGACCGCCACCATCAGTGGAGATCACGTCAGCATCCGAAGCGAAGCGCAGAACGTCGCCTATTTCGTCTATGGTTATCCGGCCAGCACCGACACATTGGGCACGACCGATGGCAGCCTTACCATCGAGAGCCGTGCGTCCTATGCCCTCTACCTCGAAGGCCTGTCGCTGCGCTGCCAGGATGGACCTGTTTTTCAAAGCCCGGGCAATGACGATTGTCACATCGTCCTCTCGCGCAATGCTGTCAACCATCTCTATGGTCCCATCCAAGTGGGCGGCAACCTCTCGCTCAGCGGTGTGGGCACACTCACCATCGAAAGCCAGTCCACATGCATCACTGCCGCCATGCTGCAATGCCAGTATGGCGTCAAGGTCAACATCAACAGCGCCCAAGGCGACGGCATCTACCTTACCGAGGGCGTTCTGAGGGCTACCGATGGCACCTGGAACATCAACGCAGGCCGCAGCGCCATCTGTTCCACCGACAGCATCCTCATCTTCGGAGGCACCTGGCGAGGCACTGCCTTGCAGGGGTCCTTCCTCGATTCCAAGGCTCCCGTTGTGCTCCAGAAGCCCGACATGATTGCAGCCTCGGCTTGGGGCAACAACATCCTCGACTCCCTGGCTGTCGCTGCACGCTACGACTCCGTTCAGTCCGTCTGGGAGGAGCAGGTCGATACGCTCACGCTCATGGCCGACACCACCTATACCATCCGACGCAACAGTTCCACCGCTTCCGTCGGCCGATTCACACCTCGTCAGACCCTCGTCGGTCCTTACGTGCTCATCACCAACGGAACCGTTCTCTCATCCGATACACTCTATTTCAGCAAGAACTAAAACTGCACCCAGTCGATATCTACGGCTCCAAGTTCACAGGTGATGGCCAGGTCAGTCACCCCCTTGGGCGTATATTCGAGTGGAGCGGTCAGTGTCATCCATTCTCCCTTCGAAGCATCTTTCCCGCCTTTCACCTTGAAGCGTGCTATGACGGTGCCTGTGTTCGTCGAACCTTCGCGCAGGCAGAACTCGGCATCTGCACAAGCCTTCACGCGTACCATGGCATTTCCTTTCGTCACACCTGAGAAATCCACGTCACTGTAGCACAGCCAACTGCCCTGTTTCGGCAGGCTTACCTGCCAGCCCTGGAAACGGTCAAGCGTATCGACGTAAGCCACGCTCACGTCGTCGGAGGCTGCGCTGTAGCGATCGGGCTGCAGCACGCTGGTGGCTTGGCTGATGCCCACGCCTCGCTTGGTCTGGAACACCTCCTGTATGGTGCCATCGTCGTTGAAGGCAATCTTCTCGACGCGTGCCGAACGACGCTTGTCGTCGCTTGGCGAATAGTCATTGCGGTGGTAGAAGATGTACCATTGTCCCTTATATTCGACGATGCTGTGATGATTGGTCCAGCAGGTATTGTCGTGCTCGGCCATGATGATGCCCTTGAAGTCCCAGGGACCCAATGGAGAACGCGACATCGAGTAAGCGAGCGTCTCGGTGGGGTTTTGCCCGTTGCTTGTATCACCGCGCACCCAGGGGAAGGTCAAGTAATACCAGTCTCCGCGACGGAAGGCAAAAGGTCCCTCCTTGAATCCTTCGGGCAGTCCTTCCATTGCCTGTCCGCCCACGAGTATCGGGGGCATATTGGGAGCCTGTGCGTTGGCATTGCCGGGGAAGCGCAGCTCTGTCAATTCGCCATCGAGTTCCTTCATGTTTGCCTTGAGTTTGGCACCACGGATGCCCATCCCGCTCCAATAGATATATGCCTGCCCGTCGTCATCGACAAGCACGCAGGGATCGATGCCCATCACGCCCTTGATGGGTTCCGGCTCGCAGACGAAAGGTCCTTCGGGGCTGTCTGCCGTGGCGACACCGATGGCAAAACCACGGCCCTCCTTCGGCGCATCGGGGAAATAGAAGTAGTATTTGCCATCCTTATAGACGCAGTCGGGTGCCCACATCGAATAGCCCTCGGGATTGCCCCAGGGGACATTCTCCTGTGAGATGATCATGCCATGGTCGGTCCAGTCGGTAAGGTTCTCCGACGAGAATACATGATAGTCGGCCATGCAGAACCAGTCCTGTCGTTGTCCCTCAGGAGGCATAATGTCGTGCGAAGGATAGACATAGACCTTGTCGTTGAAGACGCGTGCCGTAGGGTCGGCAGCATAGATGCCCCGGATAATCGGATTCTGTGCCCCAGCTGTCAGCACGGGAAGCATGAAGAGGAGTGTAATGGCTTGTTTATTCATAAAAGTATTATTTAAGATGTAAATGTGAATTCTGTCGGACTTTATTGTCATAATATCCATCGCAAAGATATGCAAATCATCCCACAAACCTCCCATCCGACCATGGAAAATCTCGTAAAATGGCGATAAAAGATAGCATTACCATATTTTTGCAATATACATTTACATTTTTCGTCGAAAAAATTTGGCGATTAGAAATATTATCACTATCTTTGCAGCCGCAAAAACGAACAACCACACATTATACAACATATTTGGAGAGATGCTCGAGTGGTTGAAGAGGCACGCCTGGAAAGCGTGTAAACCCCTAAAGGGTTTCACGGGTTCGAATCCCGTTCTCTCCGCAAAAGGAAACCTACATAGAACATACTCTATGTAGGTTTTTTTATTCCGACTGCACGATCGGTTCTTCCATTCTTCAGTAGTTCTTCCTTCGATAGAAACGCATGAGGAAATCGATGTCATTACACTTCTCTGTGGGAGTGCTGTAGCGCGAGAGTACTTCGCTATTGTATATATCGGGCAGATAGTTGTTTTTCAGCAGATATTTTACGGCGTTAGTGGATACTGTCTTTGCATCCCAAATCATATCGAAGGCTTCTTCTCGAGCCTTTTCTTTGTCGTAGAAAGGATTGCTGGGATCTGCAATACAAGGAGAGTATCCATAGAATAACAGTAGGCAGTTCTTAGGTTCCTCGGTATCTACAAAGAGGGCCGGGAAGTCGCGCATCCGCTCATCTACAAAGTTCAACATATGGCGTGGAAAGCGAATCTTCTCTTCCAGAAAGGACTTCAATTGTTCCCGATTGGCGAAATAGGCGATTTGCTGTCCGTTTGTACGCTCAAGAAGCATTTCGGCTGTGAGAGTTGCCGTGCCTGGCTTCAGGTTTTCAGGGTCATCCTCACACCATTTCTTCCAATTTTTGTCCATCTCTGGAAATGGAAACATAAAACCGTTCAGATGCCACTCTTTCTGATAGTACACAAACGACGAAGCTAAAATGCCATCAAAGTTCTTTATTTCCTCCCTAGGAAGATTCAATTCCTCAGCCTCTATCTCTATTACCTTGCCATTCGTGCGTGTCAGCCTCAACCGGTCCGTTTTGGGCGCATATCCCAACTGTCTGAACTCAGGCTTTATAGGTTCATACTTATAGAAGCCCATCCCCAGTATGTCTATCTTGGCAACATCTTTCGCCTGCAGCTCCATACCCTTCGTATGCATCATAGCCGCAAGATAGTCCTTGGAATAAAGAGCCAGTGGCCCAATCTTATAGTCGAAGATACATTTGGTGCTAGCGTAATAATAGATCATGCTCGGAGACATTTTGGGTATTTTCCCCTGCTCTACCAGCCCAAGCAACTCTTCTACATGCTTGCCAATCAGTTCCTCATTTTGGTCTCCTGCGGTGAGATAACAGTCATTGAATAGCCACGTCAGCACGCTGCGCAACTGGTCGAACCCTTCTGAGGCCAGTACTAATTTCTCTTCGACATCTTCTGTCAATTGTTCATTGATAGGGGCCTCCTCAAATGTCTCATAAAGAATGTTATATGCTGCTGTAGCCATCAATTCAATAACCTTAGAGTCTGCAAATACAAGCTCCTCGCTGACATCGCTCGCCACACTCCACAACAGATAGCGAATGGCATTCAGACTCGGCTCGTCAGGATAATACTCCTCATCTTCATGGAACAAAGGAACGGGATGCCCAAAGAACTCCTGGCACAGATTAGAGAACGTGCGCCACTGTCCGCTGTCAGCCACAATATCCTCCATATAGTTGGTCAATATGATGGCTCCGCGGTGCATCATTTCGCCCGTCTGCTCATCCCAAATTTTGCCCAACGAACAAAAAACATCTTGCAGTCGGTTTGCCAGTCGCTGGTAGTACAAGTCTGTTTGACTAGGAGTCTGATACGGATGACATTTCTTGATGTCTATGTTCACAATTTTCTTCAGCTTCATAGTTCTATAAAATTTTACTCGGCACAAAGATACGTATATTTTTCGAAAGCCACAAATAATTGGGTAAAAATATCATGGTATGATTCGCTGCAATGTATTTGTGCTTCTACATTATTATAATTTTGAGGAAAAAAGTGAAGAAAAAACAACAAAAAGGGCTTTTTGAGGAAAAATTTCAACCATTATTTCTTGGTATTGTGAAAAATGATTATCTTTGCACGCGTTACGAATAGATCGAAAAAAAGAATCAGATTCCTCCCCATGTGCCAAGCTTTGATTCTCCACAAGAAGTCGTTCGGGGAACTGACTGCCGACGAACTCTACGAACTCCTGAGAGTGCGTAGCGAAGTGTTTGTGGTCGAACAGAACTGCGTCTATCAGGATATGGATGGCGACGACCAATGCTCCATTCATCTTTGGTTGACCCAGGGAGAGCGGGTTGTTGCCCTGGCTCGTGTATGTCCTGCTGGAACCCACATGCAGGAGGTTTCCATCGGCCGTGTCATCACCACCGACCGGGGCAAAGGCTACGGCAGGCAGATCATGCTCCATGCCATCGATGCAGCCATCGGGCATTTCGATGCAAGGCGTATCGACATTGAAGCACAGGAATATGCCCGTGGATTCTACGAAAGCGTAGGATTCCGTCAGTCGTCCGACACCTTTATGCTCGATGGCATTCCTCACATCAGAATGACATTCTCTTTAACCAATCATACAGTATGACAATACAAGAATTTCGTGACTACATGGCATCGGGCAAACCCGTGGTCGGAGGCTCCGATGTCCACATGATGTTCCATCAGCTGTCGCAGGAGGCGCTTAAGATAACAGCTGAGATCAATGGCAAATATCATACTCCCGAAGAACTCCATGCACTATTGGAACAACTTTGGGGACGTGAAGTGCCCAAGACGGTAGGCATGTTCCCACCCTTCCACACCGATTGCGGCAAGAACACCATCGTTGGCGAACATGTCTTCATCAACATGGGCTGCAAGTTCCAGGATCAGGGCGGCATCACCATCGACGAAGGCGCGCTCATCGGTCACAACGTCGTGCTCGCCACCATCAATCACGACCTCAACCCTGCCCGTCGTCAGAGCATGAGCTATGCCCCCATCCATATTGGCAAGAACGTCTGGATTGGAGCCAATGCAACAGTACTTGCTGGTGTGACCATCGGCGATGGTGCCGTAGTAGCCGCTGGTGCTGTAGTGACTAAGGATGTTGAGCCAAATACGATAGTAGGTGGTGTTCCAGCCAAAGTGATTAAAAAGATAGAGATAAAAGACAGATAAATCGGAATTTATAGAGGAGCTAAAATGGTTAACTACGGATTGAAGGATAAAGTTGCCCTGATTACTGGTGCTAATAATCCACAGGGCATTGGAGCAACTACGGCATTAACTTTTGCTCGCGAAGGGGCAAAGGTGGTCTTGGTCTATAAAAGATTGCAAAGGCCATATGACGAGACAAAGACTGAAAGGAACGGCACTGACAAGTATTTCAAGGCAAACGCCGGGGATGCGAGCATTGTTGAGCGTAAGCTCAAGGAGATAAATGCCGACTATCTGATTATCAAAAGCGACATTTCCAATGAGAATGATGTCAAGGATATCTATTCGAGAACACTTGAACAATACGGAAAAGTTGACATTCTTGTCAACAATGCAGCTGATGGCGATATGGATGGATTGGATACCATCGAGAAAATCACCCAGAATGTGATTGACGATACCTTCGCTGTCAATGTTAGGGGAAGCATCCTGATGACACGGGAATTCATTATCCACCGTGGAGATTACGGCAGAATTATCAATATCTCTACAGACGCAGCTCAGGTCTTTGAGGGACAGATTTCTTACGGATCAAGTAAGGCAGCACTGGAAGCACTTACTCGCAGTGTTGCCCTTGAAGTAGCGAAGTATGGTATTACAGTGAACTGTGTTGCCCCGGGGCCTACTCAAACAGGATGGATTGATTCTGAGTTTGAGAAGCATGTTGTTACGATCATTCCGATGGGCAAACTGATTCAACCGGAGGATATTGCCGATACGATTCTGTTTCTGGCGAGCGAACAGGCAGGAATGCTTACGGGACAGGTCATAAAGGTCTCAGGGGGTCATGCCTTATAAATTCCCATTTAACAAATCAAGAAATCAGAAATTAAAAACAATATATGATGAAGAAAATCGCAATTCCAACACGTGATGGCATGGTGGACGACCACTTTGGTCACTGTGCCTATTACACCGTAGTAACACTCGACGAACAGAATCAGGTTTTGAACCAGGAACGTCTGGACTCGCCTGAAGGGTGTGGCTGTAAGTCGAACATTGCATCCGTCATGCAGGAGATGGGAATCACCCTGATGCTGGCTGGCAATATGGGCATGGGGGCCTACAACAAGCTTTCTGCTCATGGTATCTCAGTCATCAGAGGATGTCACGGAACGGTTGAAGATGTACTCCAGGCTTATTTGGATGGAAAACTGAATGACTCTCAGGAATCGTGTGACCATCATGACTGCAACAACCACGAAGAGAAACCAGTGTATGTAATACCTTCATTCAAACAAAGTCTTGAGTAATAGCCTATACCCTCCGAATGCTTCAGATTATTTATCAGTTCAATACCCAAACTATCCTTAATATGCTTTTCATTAAGGATAGCCATTGATGCAGCCCACAGATAATGAAACACTTTTTTCATAGCTTCGGCTCTGTCAACCGATTGTATCTCATTAATTATCATGTCAACTATCGTAGATGTATTTTCTCTTCCGAAAAGTATATCCGTACTTACACCAAGTGCATCAGCAATAAGAGGTATGCTCTCGGCATCGGGAACACCTCCCCTTTCACATTTTGAAACAGCCTGAGTAGTAACACCTATCATATGACCAAGCTGCTCCTGGGTGATATTTTTACTGACACGGTATTTTTTGATCTGTTCTCCGATTATACTCATAATACTGATACTCCTTTTAATGTTTTACCAACATACGATGTCAACTAAAAATCCATTCCGTAAATACAGTTATCAAACATATATCTTTTCAATTTAGTTTTTCTCTTATCTCATAATGAAACCTATTAAGCATCATCAGCCTGCTTGTCATCAAAATTATACAGCATTCCAATAAATTCGTCAACAAAATTGCTTCCCAGCGGCGGCGGCAAGCTGCCGCTCCCGATTCGCGTTGTCGCTCGCTCCGCTCCGCTCTGATTGCAGACCAAACATTTTATCCACGCGAAACAAGTTTTATATTAGGTGCGGAAAAGCTTTATAGAAAAAATAACTTGTAAGTTTTGATGCAATAGCCGTAAAGCGCACCGCCGGCAAGCTGCCGGTTCCGATTCGCGTTTTCGCTCGCTGCGCTCCGCTCTGAT
>CACXTQ010000020.1:0-45273 GCA_902770595.1 uncultured Bacteroidales bacterium
GCCCTCCAGAACGAGGACGGCTCGAACCTCTCTGATGCCGAGAAGAAGGCTTGGCAGAACCCCGGTTATTAATTCTGGCATTGTTCAGTTAGTAAATAGTTAGTATAGTATTGTGAAGGTAAAGGTCACATCGCGAGATGTGGCCTTTATCACTAAATCAGCGTCTGCAAACATGAAACTTACAATCACACTATTCACTCTCGTAGGACTGGCATTCAGTGCCTTTGCCCAAGATGCAGTCGATACGAGCCTCGCTCGGCATGACTTCTTCTATGCCGGACAAAGCAAGCAGCGCCGCATGTTCATCGTCAAGGATGGACAGATTGCGTGGAGTTATGACGACCAACTGAAACGCGGCGAAATCAGCGATGCCATCCTGCTCAGCGATGGACACATCATGGTGGCTCACCAGTATGGCGTGGCAGAGATGGACAAGGAGGGAAAGACCATTTGGAGTTACGCAGCCCCCGAAGGGACAGAGATTCATACCCTGCAACCCATCGGACAGACACACGTCGTCTTCGTGCAGAACGGACGCCCGGCAAAGGCTGTCGTCATGGAAGTACCCGCCTGCCGCATTGTCAGGGAGTTCGAACTTCCAGTCAATGAAAAGAGTTCGGTACACGGACAGTTCCGCAACGCACGTCTCACTTCGCGCGGAACACTGCTCGTGGCCAATATGTCGTTGGGCTGCATTCACGAATTCAACAGCGCTGGACAAGAGGTCGATCGCTGGGAAGGCTTCCTTCCCTGGTCCGTACAGGAACTGCCCAAGGGCAACATCCTCATCACCGGACGCAAGGGACATATCCAGGAAATCAATCGCCAGGGACAGACCGTATGGGAGATGAACACAACCGAATACGGCGTGACACAACCCCAGAAGACCGTTCGTCTGAAAAATGGCGGACACATCGTCAACAACTGGTACAACGAGTGGAACAAGGAACCCATGGACACACTGAATGCCCCCGTACAGGCCATAGAGATTGACAAGGATGGTCGGAAGGTTTGGGAATTGAAGGCATGGAAAGATCCAGACCTGGGTCCTTCGACCACCATCCAACTGCTCAGCGAACCTGTAAACCGCGACCGCATGTTCTTCGGAGACTTCAATCCACAGGCTCCCAAACTATTCGTCGCTCCCAACGAACCTATCGGCATAGGACGCGGCATTCATCCCGGTCGTGTGGCATGGATTCACAACCCTGGTGTCGCCAAATGGGATGGCAAGACGGGGCTTTGGGTCGAGGATCGCTGGAACGACCAGATCAAGGCTGATGCGATGATCCCCGAAGCCGTGATGCAACTGACGGGCGAGCCTACACCACAAAAGGCCTGGAAAGCCCTGTTCACGCACTTCAACAAGGAGTATGGACGCGGCAAAAGAGGCTACAAAAAGGGCGAGACCATTGCCATCAAGCTCAACATGAACAACGCCATCACCCACCACGACACCATCGAACTCAACTCGTCACCTTTCATCACCCTGGCATTGGTACGTTCACTCGTAAACGAGGGAGGTGTGCGTCCTCAGGACATCATTCTCTGCGAACCCAGTCGCGCCATTACCGACAGCATCTTCGAAAAAATTCATCGTGCATTCCCCGCCGTCCGCATGATCGACAACATCGGCGGTGATGGACGCGAGAAGTGTGAATACTATCCCGAACAGATCACCTACTCGACCGACAATGGCAAGATGGCACGTGGCCTGGCCAAGTGCGTCGTCGATGCCGACTACCTCATCAACACGGCATTGCTCAAGACTCATTCGGGACCAGGCGTAACCCTGACCAGCAAGAACTGGTACGGCGCCACCGACATCAACCTGCTTTGGCGACAGAATGCCCACAACAATGTGAGTCAGGACAAACGCCACGGCAAACCAGGCTACAAGACCTTCGTCGATTGGATGTCGCACAAGAATATGGGACAGAAAGCCCTGCTCTTCCTCATCGACGGCACCTATGGATCCCGCGACGTGAATGGTGCTCCCAACCCGAAATGGATGAAGGAGCCCTTCAATGGCGATTGGGCATGCTCGATTATCGTGTCGCAGGACGAAGTGGCTTGCGATGCCGTGGGCATGGACATCATCATCGGCGAATGGCCCGAGTTCGGCAGCCTCAACTATTGCGACGAATATCTGCGCGAAGCTGCTTCGATACCCAATGCGCCAAGTGGTACCATCTATATGCAGGATGGCAAGGCTCTGCAAAAGCCCCTCGGGCTCTTCGAACATTGGAACAAGGATCATCAATATATCAAACTTGACCTCAGATACAAGAAATTATGAGAAAGTTACTCTTCTCTCTCTTCCTTCTTTTCTCGCTCTTCTTCTCCTCCATTTTTGCCCAAGTCAGCGATGCCTTCCAAGGCATTCTGCCAGTGACAGACCCACAAATGAAGCAAAGTCTGAATGGAGTCTGGGACATCAAGGTGGTCGAAGGCATCACGGATGATCTTTCCGTACCGACACTGGATGAAACGTGGAGCAAGATTGACGTACCTGGATGTTGGGAAGCCTATGGTCTTTGCAAACCCACCTACCATCACGCCGATTCGCTGACCGGCTATTACCGAATGACTTTCAGCATCCCCGAGGTTTGGAAAGGTCAACGCATCGTGCTTCGCTTCGACGGCGTGCTCTATGGCTACGACCTTTGGATCAATGGCAGGCAGGCAGGTTCCTGGCGATCGGGCTACAACACGGCACTCTTCGACATCACGCCCTATTTGAACAAGAAGACCACAGAGCAACAACTTGCAATGCGCGTCATCACCGTGTTCCCTGGCAGCGATTTCGACTACAACGACGACTGGGCACCGAGCGGCATCTTCCGCGATGTGACCCTGATGGCCGTCCCGCAGATTCACATCAGCGACCTCACCATCCATACCCGCCTCAATGGCGAAGTCGAAGTAGAGACCGAAATGGCTAATGCAAGGAAGAGCACTGTGGTCGAGCACGAGATTTTCGATGCCAATGGCCAAATGGTTGGGACTACCAAGGTGGAGAATCCCAGACTATGGACTGCCGAGACACCTTATTTATATATATTACGTACAAAGGTTCTCGACAAAGGGAAACTGCTCCAGACGTTCGAGCACAAATTCGGATTCCGCGAACTCACCATCGACGGCAATGTGTTGAAACTAAACGGACGACCCATCAAGCTGCGTGGTGTCACCACCCACAGCACCGACCCCAAGACCGTAAAGGTGATTGACGAGGCCAGCATCCTTCGTGACATGAAACTGATGAAGGAGGCTTCGATCAACTACATCCGCACCTCGCACTATCCCCGCGAACCGCGTTTCTACGAACTCGCCGACTCATTGGGCTTCTACGTCATCGACGAAGTGCCCTTTGGCTATGGCGACAAGAACTTGTCAGACCCCACCTTCTACCCCGTCCTCCAGAAACGTGCCCAAGCCACCATTCGACGCGACAAGAACCACGCTTCGGTGCTCATCTGGAGTCTGGGCAACGAGAATCCCTTGACCGACATCTGCGTCCAACTCGGAGATTATGTGAAACGGGAACTCGACTCCGTCCGTCCAATCTGCTATCCACAGGTGGGCAGTTATTTCCGCAGATTCAACTACGAATTCCCGAAGGTGGCTGACATATATGCTCCACACTATCCCTCTGTGTCGCACGTAGCCGACTTCTTCCAACGAAGCGACCGTCCTGTCATCTTCACCGAATATACCCACACCTTGGGCATCTCGTTCGAAGACCACGACAAGCGATGGGAAATCATCGAGCGTACACCTTGCATTGCAGGAGGCAGTGTCTGGGAATGGGTGGATCAAGGAATGCCTTTCAAGGATGCTTTGAAGGATCGGTACGGTTACGAGGAACGTGTCTTCACTTCACCCGATGGAGGTTTTGAGATGTGCGGTAACCAGGGCACCGATGGCCTTCTCTATGCCGACCGCACTCCCCTACCCAATTACTACGAAATGCAGCACAACTATGCCCGTGCCTTCGTGTCGGAAGTCAAAGGAGATGAACTTGGCATCGAGAATCGTTACGACTTTATCAACCTGAAGGACAACGTCACCTTCCATTGGACGCTGACCAACAATCGTGACACGGTGATGCGTGGAGCCTTCAGCCCCGACTGCGAACCTCGTTCTTCGACACGCTATCGGCTTACCCTACCCCAGCAGAATGGACTATCGCTACTGCAGTTCGACATTGAGGATGCACAAGGCCACATCTTCCTGCATCAGAGTTTTGTACTCAACAAACCTTGTCAGAAATGGCAGGGCAAGGGTGACCCGATGTCGCTGGTACAAAAGGCACCTATGGTTCGCGTAGGACGCAAGCCGACAATGTGCGAAATGCTGAAACTAAGGGATCGCCGCATCGAGAAGTATCTGCAACCATTGGACAATCCTTACGTGAAGGCAGAAATCAACACCACCGATGAGGGCAATGGTATCAAGGTAGATTATTCGCTCACTCCCGACACATCCGACACGTTCCTCTCCGAACTGGGTATTGCCTTCCTGCTCGATGAGCGCCTGGATCGTGTACAGTGGATAGGCCAAGGGCCCCTCCCCTCCTATCCTGGACGTGACAAGGCCAACCGTTATGGCTTCTGGGCAAAACAAATGGACGACCTCTACTTTGAAGGCAACCGCATGGGTGTAGATGCAGCCTTTGTGTGTGACGAAGAAGGCAACGGCCTGCTCGTTGCTGGCGAAGGATTGAATCTTAATTTCGAACAGACCGACCGCGGCATCGTCCTTACCGTCAATGCTGCCGTTTCCGGGCAAGGGCCGAAGTCTTCTGTTACCGAATACTCCGTGATTGCCAAAAAAGTTGGCAGTGTTGGTGGCACCTTCTTCCTTTATCGAATCGACAAGGAGCAATTCTCGGAGAAACTGCATAAGTGGTTTATCAACCCCACTGACTTTCCCGAACCGCTCCACCCCTTCCTGACACAGTATGATACTTACTTGATGCATTTCGACAGTATCAGCCAATAATGGAAATGTTTACTAGTCCTATTGAACCTGCTAAAAGGTTTGATAGGACTTTTTTTTGCAAAAAACTTGTATATCTCAAGATTTTTCCCGTACTTTGCAGCGTTTATTTGAAAACTCGAACTACGACTATCATCATGAAGCAAATTAAATTATGGATCATTGCTGCAATCCTCTTGTTATGCAGCGTTCCTACAATCATCTCTTGCAAGTCTAACCGACATCGGATTGCAGCGACTTCCTCTGAAGTGGAATATGTTCCACAAGCACCTAACTATGCCGATACGACGATGTGGATAACGGCAGATGGTGATCCCGACGGAACGGGAGCCGACGTCTTCTACATCGTATCAACCTGGGAAAAGGACTGGCAGACCGACGACGGGCAAGTCAGCCATTACGCCGACGTGTGGAACCCTAACCACCGCAGGCATATGGGCATCGAAATCAACGGAGTGGCAGAATATATGTCACGCGGCAATCGTTTCTATGCACCCTTCTACCGACATTCAACCATCGACGGGTTTGTAACGATGAACGAAGACACCATCCGTCGTCGCACACGTCTCTCGATGCACGATGTTTGCGAAGCCTTCGACCACTTCCAGCAAAAGAGAGACCAGAGCCGTCCCTTTATCCTCGCGGGCTTTAGCCAAGGAGGCATGGCTGTGGTGGAATTGTTGAAACATATCGATGACGAGACCTTCCATCAGATGGCAGCCGCCTACATCCTTGGCTATAAGGTCAGTCCTGAAGATACCCTCACCTGCTCCCATATTCGTCCAGCCAAGGGAGAAGCAGATACGGGTGTTGCCATCTGCTACAACACCGTGAAGGACGTGAAATATGTGAATCCCGTCATCGCTGCCACCTGCATCGGTATCAATCCCGTAAACTGGCGCACAGATGACACCCCAGCGCAGTTGCACGACACCATCACCGTGACACTCTCGCCCGACTATCACGTCCTCGTCGTCGAGGGATATCCCGGCTCGGAATACCGGCCCTACAAAAACTTCATCAACGTAGGCGACATCCACAGTTGCGAACCCTGGCTCTACAAGGAATGCCTGGAAAAGAACTTCGCCGTTCGCACCCGTGCCTGGAGAGAAAAATCAGCATTTCACAATAAATAATAATTTTTTTTGAAAAAAGTTCATTTTTCGTGTAGTTTTTTGCCCGACGTTGCGTCTAATGGGTGAAAATCAAAATCTACAGAACGACAATGACAACATTAGAAACCGCATTTACGCAAACCGTAGCCCAGCACAAGAGTACCATCTACACTGTGTGCTACATGTTCTCACAAGATGCCGATGAAGTCGACGACCTGTTTCAGGAGGTTCTCGTGAACCTTTGGAACGGATTCGAAGGCTTCGAGCATCGCAGCGACATCAAGACGTGGATCTACCGCGTTGCTCTCAACACCTGCATCTCAATCGACAGGAAGAAGCGACGCAACGAAACCGTCCGCCTGACCATGGACATCGATCTCTTCGAAGATCGTGACGAAGACACCCAGCAAGTAAGTATGCTTCACAAACGCATCTCACTGCTTAAGCCCTTCGATCGTGCGATTGTCCTGCTCTGGCTCGAAGACCTCAGCTACGAAGAGATTGCGCAAATCGTGGGTATCTCAGCCAAAAATGTCAGCGTCCGACTGTACAGGATCAAAGAACAACTCAAGCAAATGTCAAACAATTAAAACTACACCCATTATGAGCGAATTTGAAATGAACGAGATGCGTCAGCAGATGAACATCCTCAAGAAGAAACTGGAACAGCAGGAAATAGTGAATGAAAAACTCATCCGCCAGTCGATGCGCAAGAATATGCGGAGCATCAACCGCCGCAACTTCATCCTTACGGCAATCGCCATCCTGATGGTTCCCTACAGTTACTGGGTATTCTACAAGATGGTAGGATTCTCGATGGCCTTCTGGATTGGCACCAGCATCTTTATGCTGATCTGCGCAGGAGCCAACATCTGGAACAACCGCAACCTGAACAGTTCCAGCCTGATGGGCGGTGACCTGCTCGAAGCCAGGAAAAATGTGGCTCGTGCCAAGAAGTTCGACACCCAATGGCTCCTCTTCGGCATCCCTGCCGTGCTGCTTTGGCTTGCCTGGTTTGTCTATGAGGTATATCGTGTCAACGGACCCGACGATATGATGCCTTTGTTGTTGGGAGGAGGTTTTGGTGGCGTCATCGGCCTCATCTGCGGTTTCCGAATCTACTACAAGACCCAGCAACAGTATCAGGAAATCATCAACCAGATTGAGGACTTGACAAATAACAATTAACAATTAATAATTAACAATTAACAATTAATAATTGACAATTACTAATTGGGGTCTATTGACCAACGGAGTTGATAAAGCGTGCCAAATCTTTGCGGATTGACACGCTTTTTCGATTTAATTTCCTTTTCAAATCTTCATTTTCAACTTTTTTTCGTAACTTTGTACCCTCATTTAAGGTATTATTCAGATGAAAACTTTCAAAGCAGCACTTTTCGACCTCGATGGCACCCTCTTCGATACCGAAGGACAATACTCCATCTTTTGGGGCAAGACTTGTCGCCGATTCCGCCCTGACATCGACCGTCTGGAGTACAAGATCAAGGGTATGACCCTGGTGCAAATCTACGATAAATATTTCCCCGACCCCAAAGTACAGGCTATCATCACCGAAGGTCTGAACGAATGGGAAATGCAAATGCGCTACAATTGGATAGCCGGAGCCGAGGATTTTGTGATGGACTGCAAGCGACATGGCGTGAAGTGTGCTATCGTCACCAGTTCGAACCAGATGAAGATGAAGGCAGTGGCTGCACAGTTGCCCCACTTCGATGCGCTCTTCGACCGCGTGTTGACCAGCGAGGACTTCTCAGCTTCTAAGCCTGCCCCCGACTGCTATCTCTTGGGCGCCAAGGTTTTCGGACTTGACATTGACGAGTGCGTTGTCTTCGAAGATGCCATCAACGGACTGCAAGCCGGCATGGCTTCGGGCATCTACACCATCGGCATCACCACCACAAATACTCCCGACGTAGTGGCTCAGCTGAGTCATCACGTCATCAAGGATTTCACCGAACTTGATTACGATAAAGTCGTTTCCCTTCTTAGGGAGAAGAACTGAGCACCGACAAGCAAGTCCTCCACGATGAAAGGTTTAGGAAAATTCCTTTTCATATTCATAACAATATGCTGTGCCCCGATCCCCGTCGAGGCACAGTTCTGGCATCACATTGACAGCTTGCTCACTGTACGCCAGCAAAGGGTAAATACCGACACTGCCTTCGTGAGACTTCCCCGCCAAAACTGGATTGTAAAAGTACGCTATGATGGCTTTGGAAGCAACCTCAATATCCACAACTTGATGGAGGACAATGAGATGATGACCATCAAGATGAACTCTGCCCTACGCACTACAATAGGTCTCTCTGCTTCCTATAAAGGCATCGGGCTCACCATCTCGTTTGCCCCAAGGCGCCTTTTCAACAAATCCTCCGACCAGGAATACAACATCAACTTCTACAACAACTGGTGGGGAGCCGACGTGACATTCACCAACATCAGCGACTTCGATACTGACATCAAGATTGGGAAGATACGCTCCCGAGCCACGGTTGAAAGCACTCGCCTCTATGGCATGTCGGTCAATGCCTATTTTGTCTTCAATGGGCGCAAATTCTCCTATCCTGCCGCATTCAACAACACGATGATCCAGAAGCGTTCGGCAGGCAGCGTGATTGCTGCCGCCACATTCTACAACGGTCTGCTATCCAGCAAAATCAGTGATACGAAATACAACATACCCAACGAGCCCAGCATCACCATGAGGCATGCGGCAATAGGTGGAGGTTATGCCTACAACTACGTGACTCGCTACCACTGGCTCCTGCACATTTCGGCACAACCCACATTCATGATTTGGAAAAACTACACGCTGCGAGTAGAAAAGGATCCTGCAACAGGAGAAACCATCAGCAATCGTCTGCCTATTCAGAATGCACAACTATACTTCCTAAGCCGCGTGGGTGCCATCTATTCTCGCGGACACTATTACATTGGACTTATGAGCGTGCTTCAAACTTACCGGGTCGGTAACAGTGATGAATTCTCCATCCAAAACACCTATTGGAAAAGCCGTATCTATTATGGCGTGAGGTTTTGAGGAGACCCCCTCATTCCCCCTCTAAATACTCCTTGATCTTCGGCAACATCGCCTCACAAACCCTACGCCCCTCGTCGTAAACCTTCTGCAACTTTTCGCGCTTCATCTCTACACGTCCCACATCGAGTTTTTCGGTGGGGGCGATGAGTAATGTCCTGCCTTGCTTCGCTTCGTTCATCACATAGTCGAGTTGTCCATTGTACATATCGGGGCGTTTGAGCAGACACTCGTACACCTTGGGATAGTTCCGCGTGGCGAATTTCATCAAGCCAAGATGTTTGGTAAGCGTCTTGCGATAACCCAACGGCTGGGTCAAAATCGTGACAGTGCGTTTATAACCGCGCTCTTGCATAAACTTGAGAGGTATGGAATCAGTAAGTCCACCATCCAGGAGCACCTGGCCATCCACATGCACAGGCTGTGCCACAAGAGGAAGTGATGCCGACGCACGAATCCACTCCAACTCGTCATAATCAACGTGATCCATGACGTGATAGATAGGTTTGCCCGCAAGTATATCGGTACAAACCAAGATGAACTCCATTGGGTTGTTTGCAAAAGCCTCTCCATCGAAGATATCTATCTCGCAAGGCACTGTGTGGTAGCAGAACTCTGCATTGAACAAGTTACCTGTAAAGATTAGCGAACGCATACTCATATAACGCTTGTCGCCCGCCATCAGCAGGTTGTAACGGAGGGCACGACCGCGCTGACCCGACTTTATATTGACGCCAAAAGCGGCTCCAGCCGACACACCTACTGCGCCATCGAAAGTGATGCCGTTGTCCATCATGACGTCAAGTACACCGCATGTAAACATGCCTCGCAAGCCGCCGCCTTCGAGCACAAGACCAGTTTTAGATGTTTCTTTCATACCGCAAAGATAAAAACTAAAATTTTTTTTTGAAAAAAATGCCTAAATATTTGGTGCTTTCAGATAAAAACTTTATCTTTGCCCCGCAAAAGTGCCTTTTTTGTTGACTCAAGTTGACAAAACAATTTGCAAATAATAATTATAAATTAACAATTTCAACATAGAAAAATCTGTAATTTTTGGAATGAATAAGAAGAAATATTGCGGCGTAGTTGTCCCAATGGTCACTCCCGTCACTCCAGAAGGCAAAATTGACACTGCCGCTGTCGGTCGTATCATTGACAGTTTTGTCAAGAATAATGTCAGCCCGCTGCTGATGGGCACTACAGGCGAAGGCAATTCTGTAAGTCAGGCCGAGGCACGACTGTTGGTCGAAACTGCAGTGAAAGCGGCAGACGGCAAAGTGACCGTCTATGCTGGTCTGACAGGCAACTGCATCAGCGAACAGCGCGCCCAAGTGGACGCCTTTACTGCCCTTGGTGCCGATGTCATCGTGGCAACGCTTCCAAGTTACTATGCCTTGACACCCGAACAGATGGAGAATTACTACCGACAGTTGGCCGACTATTCAAAGGCCCCGGTTATGCTCTACAATATCTACGCTACCACCCATATGAGCATTCCGGTGGATGTCATCAAGCGACTCGCCGACCATCCCAACATCGTGGGACTGAAAGACTCCGAACGCGATCTGGAACGTATGCAGCTCTGTATCTCATTTGCCCAACATCGCGAGGACTTCAGTTATTTCTGCGGATGGGCAGCACAATCGTTCTATTCACTCTCTTTGGGTGGAGATGGCATCGTACCATCCACAGGCAACTTCACACCTGGCATGTTCCGCAAACTCTACGAATCTGCTTCATCGGGCGACCTTGCCACAGCCCAGCAGTTGCAGGTGAACACCAACGACATTGCAAAAATCTATCAGGCAGGACGTACCTTGGGCCAATCACTCACCGCTCTCAAGGTGATGATGCAGACCGATGGTCTCTGTTCTCCCGATGTCCTTCCCCCTCTCACCCGACTGAGTGAAGAAGAGGAAAAGGAAATCGCAATGAAAGCGCGAGGCGTGGTACACTATTAAAGTTTAGAAAAGTTCAAAAGGTTAAGAAAGGTTGTTAGTCCGAACACCTCTTCACTCCTCTTAACACCTCGAACCCCTCAAACCTTTCGAACTCCTCCTAACCCCTCACTTCCCATGGGCCTACACTGGTTTGATTATTTCATCGTCATTGCAAGTATTCTGCTTGCCATTGTCATGGGCTTCTACTTTGCCCATCGGCAAAAGGACAGTTCGACCTACTTCACGGGCAGCGGACGCGTTCCAGCCTGGGCTGTGGGCATTTCGATCTTTGCCACACTGATATCCAGTGTCACCTTCCTTGCTTACCCGGGAGCCGCCTACAGCAGCAACTGGGTTCTGTTGGTGCAAGGCCTTATGGTACCCCTCGTCCTCCTCACCCTCATCGGTGTCATTGTTCCGCTCTATCGCTCGATCATCAAGCTATCTACCTACGAGTATTTCGAGCTTCGCTTCGGTGCAGGAGCCCGCTATTATAGTTCGGTGGCTTTCGTCCTGACGCATTTCACCAAGATGGGTTCGGTGTTCTATCTGGTTTCGATGGCACTGGCTGCCTTCATGAATCTCAACATCTACCTCGTCATAGCCGTATTGGCCTTGGCTATCATTATCCTGACACTCTTGGGTGGCATGGAGGCCATCATCTGGATGGATGTTGTACAAGGATTCCTGCTCATCGGCGGTGGCCTGCTTTGTATCACTTTCCTTCTCTTTGGTGTGGGTACACCCTATGGACCAAGCGAGATTGTAGGCACAGCATGGGCAGCTGGAAAAATTGACGTGGGTCCTTATGATTGGAACTTTGTCGAAACGACATTTTGGGTGATGGTCTTCAATGGCATCTTTTATGCTTTGCAGAAATATGGCACCGATCAAACCATTGTCCAACGTTACCTGACAGCTAAGAACGACCACGAGGCCAAGAAGGCAGCCTTCATCGGAGTCTTCCTCTCGGTACCGGTATGGACTATGTTCATGCTCGTAGGCTCTTTGCTTTGGGCATATTACCAACTGTCGCCCGACCCCGCGGTCATTGACCCCAACACTGGGGCACAACTCTTGAAGGCTGATGCCGTGTTCCCGCATTTCATTTCGACGCAACTGCCCCTTGGCATACGCGGACTCATCATCGCTGCCATCGCCGCTGCTGCCATCTCGTCGCTCGACTCTGACCTCAACTGCATTTCAGCCATCGCCGTGCAGGACTACCTCGTGAAGTTGCGTCCCAGTATGAGTGACCGACAGAAACTCAACGCTGGACGTTGGGCTGTAATTATTGCCAGCCTCGGAGTCATCGCCATTGCCATCGCTTATGTCCAGACGCATGGTGGTTCGGTGCTCGAGACGATCTTTGCATTCTACGCCATCTTCTCGGCAGGAATCGTGGGAATCTTCCTTTTGGGACTTTTTAGCCGACGTGCCAACAAAAAAGGACTCTACGTAGGCCTCATCGCCTGCATCCTCTTCACGGCATACGCTACATTGACTTCACCCATGAAGATGCCCGACGGCTCAAAACATGCACTGATCGACTTGGGTTCCTGGAACTTCACCCATTCGAAATACATGCTGGGTGTCTATAGTCACCTCATCGTCCTCGTCGTAGGTTATCTGGCTTCATTCCTCTTCCCTAGCGACAAGGCTGACGAGAAACTCACCATCTACGGTTTCCTCAAAGAACGAAAAAACAACCCCTCTTAACCCTTCTTAACCCCTCGAACCTCTCTTAACCCCTCGAACCCCTCTTAACCCCTCACCACCCCATCCCTATGGAACCAATTATACTAAAACAACCCAAGAGAATAGAGTTCGGCACAGGATGTCTGGACCATTTCTGCGACGACTATATCAAGATGGGCCTCAACCATCTCTTGCTCCTCACGGCCAACCCTATCGTACCAATTTTACAGCCTTACGTCGAACGACTTGGAGCCAATGGAGTCAAGGTTCTTGTCGAGACACAAATCTTGCGCGAACCCACAGTGGCCGACTTCAAGCGCATCCTTGACGAGGCACAGGAGTTCGAAGCCGACTCGGTGCTCGGTGTCGGTGGTGGCTCGGTGATGGATGTTGCCAAACTCGTCGCCACCTTCCTCCATTCCGAACAAACCATAGAAGAATGTTTCGGCATCGGTTTTGTCAAGAAACGTGGAGTATGGTTCGCCTGTGTGCCCACTACTGCTGGCACTGGCAGCGAAGTGTCGCCCAATGCCATCCTCCTCGACGAGAGCGACAACGGTAAAAAAGGTGTCATCTCCGACCACCTTCTTGCAGATGTGGCCTACCTTGACCCGACCTTGACCATCAGTATGCCAGCGCGTATCACCGCCGAAACCGGTATGGATGCCTTGACCCACTGCATCGAAGTCTATACCAACAAATTTGCCCATCCAGCCGTCGATATGTATGCACGCTATGGCATCCAGCTCATTGCCAGCCACCTACTGCGTGCCGTCAAGGACGGAAAGGACATCGAAGCACGCGAAGCCATGCTGATGGGTTCGATGTATGGTGGCCTCGGACTGGGTCCCGTCAACACAGCCGCTGTCCACGCCCTCGCCTATCCAGTGGGAGGAATGTTCCATAAGAGCCATGGTCTTTCGAACGCAGTGCTCCTCCCCACAGTGATGAAGTTCAATATGCCTGCCAATCTCCAAAAATATGCTGAAGTGGCTATCGCCTTGGGTTGCGAACCCGGAGCGAATGATGAGGATACCGCTCTGCGTGGTATAGAATTCGTGACCCAGCTCTCGCGTGATTGTGGCATTCCACAGTCGCTCGCCGAGATCGGAATTCCGCAGAGCGCTGTGCCCGAGATGGCAGAGGCTGCCATGAAGCAGCAACGTCTGCTCCGCAACAATCCCCGTCCCGTCACCTTGCAGGATGCCATCGATATCTACAATTCATTATATTAACTTCTCTTCCTCATGAAACCAATCTTAGCCATAACTATGGGTGACCCCGCAGGCATCGGCCCCGAAATCTGCGCACGCTCACTGTCACACCACGAAATCTACGGCACCTGTCGCCCACTCATTGTCGGTGACGCCAGTATCATGCAGAAAGCCATCGACTTGCTTGACCTCGACCTGACACTCAATCCCATCCATAACGTCAAGGATGCAAAGTTCACACCAGGCATTGCCGATGTCTTCGACCTTGGTCTCATCGATCTGAATACCTTCGAATGGGGCAAGGTGCAGGTGCAGTGCGGCAATGCAGCCTTCCAATATGTCAAGAAGGCGATCGACCTGGCTATGGCTAACGAAGTGGATGGCACATGCACCGCACCGCTTAACAAGGAAGCTCTCCATAAGGCAGGCCACAACTATGACGGTCATACCGAGATTTACGCCACCTTCACCGGCACCAAGAAGTACGCTATGCTCCTGGCCGATGGACCATTGCGTGTGATTCACGTTTCGACACACGTTTCTCTTCGCAAGGCCTGTGACCTTTGCAAGAAGGCACGCATCATTGAAGTAACCGAACTCATCTACGATGCATGTCTCCAATTCGGCATCAAGAATCCACATATCGGCATCGCCGGACTTAATCCTCACTGTTCCGAGAACGGGCTCTTTGGCTGGGAAGAAGCCCAGGAGATTATTCCTGCTGTCGAGGAACTTCAGAAGCGTGGCTTCAACGTCGAAGGCCCTATTCCTCCCGACTCCATCTTTGCAAAAGCCAAATGCGGCAAATATGATGGTGTCGTGGCTCAATATCACGACCAGGGGCATATCCCGCTCAAGGTACTTGGCTTCAACTGGGACCCCGAGACGGGCAAGATGTTACCTCAGAAAGGTGTCAACATAACACTTGGACTCCCCATCATACGTGTCTCGGTCGACCACGGCACAGCCTTCGACGTGGCAGGCAAGGGCATTGCCGCCGAAGAAGCATTGCTGAGCAGCATCGACTACGCAACACGTATGGCTATCTATCGCCTAGAAAACAAACAATAACTAAACGGACACTGCTATTCCATTTGAAACTAAAAAGAAGATATTATGATAATTGTAATTGCTGATGACTTGACAGGCGCTGCTGAGATTGCAGGTATAGGTCACTCCTACGGTTTATCAACCGCTTTACTAATTGACGTCGCTGACAACCTGCCAGTTTGCGACCTGATCGTAGTTGCTACCGACACCCGATCAATGACCGAACAAGATGCCGTGAACGAGACCCACCGCATCTGCCAAGCCATCAAGTTGGGACTGCCAAAACTAACCGAGGCCCGTTATGCTGCCATGACACCTCTGAAACGGGCACAAGCAATGGCAAAACAGGACGATATACTGCACCTGTTCAAGAAGACCGATTCTGCCTTGCGCGGTCATGTTCACCTCGAATTACGCGCCCTCATCGAGGAGTCGCGTTACGAGCAAGTCATGTACATGCCTGCCAACCCAAGCATGGGACGCACCATCCGTGGTGGACGATACTTCGTCAATGGCTTGCCCATCGATCAGACCGACTTCAGCCGTGATCCAGAATTCCCGGCCACTACAGCCAACGTAGCTGCTGCCATCGATGTCATGCCTGGCAGTCGTCTGCGCATTTGCGACGCTGAAGATGCCCAGGATGTGCACCGCACCGTGAAGATGGCTCTCAACAATCGCATCCCCACCCTACTCGCTGGTGCTGCCGACCTCTTCTGCGCATTCCTTGAGGAACTGGGCCGTAAACCAACCCGTGCTAAGTCATTCCATGGTCTCAACGAAAAGGGCGCTGCGCTCATCGTTTGCGGAAGCACACAAAGCATCGACCTCAGTAGCCAACCCTACGTACGCCGTCACAACATGGCCAGCATCCCTATGCCACGTGAGGTATTCGACAATGTAACCAATCAGAAGATTACACCCAAGGAAGCTGCTGACAAATGGATGGGACGCCTCAAACAGACACAGGTCGTTGCCGGCAAGACTGCCTCATTCATTCTGACACTTCCTTATCCAAGTTCAGGCACCCGTGAGGGAGCCTTGGCTCTGCGCCAAGTGACAGGAGACATGACACAACGCATCGCCAAATCCACCACGCTGTCGGAACTTATCATCGAAGGTGGCGCAACTGCACATTCTGCCATCAAGGCTCTTGGTTGGACACGCTTCCATATCTCCAACGTCATCAGCCCTGGCATCGTAAGAATGCAGTGTCTTGATGCCACCGCCACCCATCTGACCATCAAGCCGGGCAGTTACGACTGGAAGGATCTGTTTGCCTAATTTCTATTATTGGAGTCAACGGGAGTTAGCGTGAGTTAACTCCCTCAAATTAATACCCTATGAAACGTTCCATACTTTCCCTTGGCCTCTTCATCGCTTTCTCGGCGAGTGTGGCACAACGAGCGCACCATGATTGGGAAGATGTCTCCGTGCTGCAAATCAATCGCCTGCCAGCACGAGCATCGTTTACTCCCTATATCCATATACCTGGAGATTCCTATCTCTCGCTCGACGGAGTATGGAAGTTTCATTGGAGTCCCACACCAGAGGGACGTATCGCAGGATTCGAACAACCGGGATTCCAGTGCCAGCAAGGCGACTGGAATCCCCTTGTTGTTCCTGCAACATGGGAAGTGAATGGTTATGGAACTCCCATCTACGTCTCAGCAGGTTATCCTTTCCGCATCGATCCACCCTATGTGACTACCGAACCCGACAAGTCTTGGACGACCTACGAGGAACGTAATCCAACGGGACAATATCTTCGTGAGTTTACTGTTCCTGCATTCTGGCTTACCGATGGAGGACGAACTATGGTACGTATGGAGGGAGTAGCCTCAGCATTCTATGTATGGGTCAATGGAGAACGAGTGGGATATAGCCAAGGCGCTATGGAACCTGCCGAGTTCGACATCACATCCCAGCTCTCAAACCGTTCAAACCCCATACACTCCATCGCCCTCGAAGTATATAAATATTCCGATGGTGCTTATCTCGAGGATCAGGATTTCTGGCGTCTCGCTGGCGTACATCGTTCCGTCTATCTAATTCATACCCCAGCTCTTCGCATCGCAGATGTCACTATTCGCACCCTCGATTGCAGGGCTTCATCCTACCAAGGCAAAGTATCCTATTGTCTTCAAATCGATCCCGAACTCGTTTGGGATGGCATGGACGGCACCAACAAGGGCATTGATGATGGACTGGCCAGCGTCAAAGGTTGCCGATTGAAAGCGACCCTCCGTGATGACGAGGGAAGCAAAATAACGTCCCTTCAATGTGATGCCTCCGAAGTGCTCGACCTTCAACACAAGGCAGGACTGATGAACGAATGGTTCCCACAGCGCGGACCACGCAAATTCGGACGCATGCAGACCATCGTGGAAGATGTGAAGGAATGGACTGCCGAGACCCCCTATCTCTACACCCTCACCTTAGCCCTAGAAGACAGCCTGGGGAATGTCCGCCAACAGTTGCAACAAAAGGTTGGATTCCGAAGCATTGAGATTCGTCATGGACGTTTCCTTGTCAATGGGCGTCCCATACGTCTGCGCGGCGTGAATCGTCATGAGCATGATCCCAAACTGGGCCGTGTGATGACCGAAGAACGCATGCTCGAAGATATCATCCTCATGAAACGGGCAGGCGTTAATGCCGTGCGCACCAGCCATTATCCCAATTGCCCCCGCTGGTATGAGCTTTGCGACAGTCTGGGACTCTACATCATGGACGAAGCTGGCATCGAGACACATGGTCTCCGCGGCACGCTGGCTTCCACTCCCGAGTGGCATGCAGCCTTCCTCGACCGTGCCGTACGTATGGCCGAACGCGACAAGAACCATCCCTCCGTCATCATCTGGAGCATGGGCAACGAAAGTGGCTATGGCCCGAACTTCGCTGCCATTTCGGCATGGCTCCACGACTTCGACCCGACACGCCCAGTGCATAGTGAGGGAGCGCAAGGATACATACTGCCTGGCCAGCAGCCCACTTCCGAGCCTGAATATGCTCCCGATCCTGCCACCGTCGATATGATTTCCCGTTTCTATCCACGCACGCAGGATGTTTACCTCAATCCAGGCATGGACGAAAATGCCGACCAGGAACGTGCCGAGAATGCACGCTGGACACGCCTCCTCTGTCTGGCTCAACGTACCGACCACTTCCGAAGCGGCATCCTCGATGGCATCGTGGACGATCGTCCTGTCGTTACCTCCGAATATGCCCATGCCATGGGCAATGCCATCGGCAATCTCGACCGCTATTGGGAAGAGATCTACAGCCATCCGCGTATGCTGGGCGGCTTCATATGGGACTGGGTGGACCAAGGGCTCTACCCCACACGGAACCAGCCCGACATCCCGCAGGATGCAGTCCTCTACGGCGGTGACTTCGGCGACAAACCCAACCTCAACGCCTTCTGTATGAATGGTGTCATCCGCAGCGACCGCAGCGTCACAGCCAAATACCGCACAGTCAAGCAGGTCTATGCTCCCGTAAGGATTATTACCGGTCCTTCGAAAGAAAGAACTCCCGAAAAGATATTGAAGCCCGCACTCCCCACCCTCTCCATCGTCAACCTCAATCACCACACCACGCTCGACAACTACTACGTCACCTACCAATATGTCAAGGATGGCAAGCCTTTTGGCACGCCTCGCGTGGTAAATCTTCTCGAAAGCATCGAGCCGGGCGACACCGCGGCACTCCCTATCCCTTTCTTCACAAACACCGATGTCAAGAAAACATTTTCCAACGACGTCCGTCTGAACCTCAGTGTCCGTCTCCGCAATGCCACCCCATGGGCAGAAGCAGGCTACGAAATCTATAGCACGCAGATTCCCGTCTATGAGCGTCCAGAGATGATGGCCAAAAAGCTCAAACCTTCGCGCCGTCTCAGCAGCGATTCGCTCCTCCACCTCATCAAGGACAACGCAAAGTTGCAAGTTTGGCGAGCCCCACTCGACAACGACAAGATGTTCGGCAACTGGATAGCCAAGGAATGGACCAAGCACGAACTCGACAAACCTACACGCACAAAAGTTTCCGAAAATGTCGAGCGCTATCAGTATGCCAAGGGAAGCATCCTCGTCACTTCCGAATGGAAAACGAATGCCGATGGCAGCATCGAACTCACCCAGACCTATCGTCCCGAAGGCGAACTGCCCGACCTTGCACGTCTCGGCATACAACTTGCTTTGCCACAACAACTCGAAAACCTCGTCTGGTATGGCCTCGGCCCCGATGAGACCTATCCCGACCGACTCGTCGAAACGCAATACGGACTTTGGAAGGGTACCGTAAGCGAACAATACACCCATTATCCAAAGCCACAGGATGGAGGCAACCATATGGGCACCACGCTGCTCTCCCTCCTCGACGCCAAGGGGCACGGCCTGCGCATCACAGCCCTCCCCGTCGAAGAATCGCAACGCCAGCACTTCCGTACACCTTGGAGCGAGAACGGCACTCCTGGATTCACTTTCCAGGCGCTTCATTACACGCCCGAGGAACTTGGCACAAAGCGCAATGACTATCAACTCGAAGCCTCTGGACAAATCATCCTCAATCTCGACTGTGCCATCCTCGGCATCGGTAATGGTTCGTGTGGCCCAGGCGTCCTGCAAGAGTTTGCCCTGGACCGGAGCCTGCCCTACCAGTTGCATCTCCTGTTCTCCTGGCAGTAGCAACAATTCATCCATATACCATCTCCCTCAAATATGATTCGCTTCAAACGCTGTTCCTTCCTCACATTATTCACATTTCTAACATTGTTCACTCTCCCTGTCCTCGCTGGAAAGTTGGACAATACACACAGGACGACATCCTACACTTGGAGCACGCCCTCGGTTAATTCCGCAGGTTCGATGCCAGTAGGTGGCGGTGGTGTGGGGCTAAACGTTTGGTGCGACTCCCAAGGAACCATCCGTTTCTACGTTTCCCAATCAGGCACTTTCGACGAAAACAACACGATGCTGAAATTGGGACGTTTCGAACTGAGCCCATTCCCCAACTGGGAAGAGGGAGGTTTCTCGCAGACGCTCCATCTCGAAACGGGAGAAATGACGCTCTCTCAGGGCGGTGTGACGGTCACCATCTGGTGCGATGTCTTCAAGCCCGTGGTACACGTTGAAGTGGATACCAGGCAAAAGACCCTCCCTACTCTGAGTTATCATAGTTGGCGAACCCAAGATCAACCTTTCACACAAGCCGAAGGCCAACAGTCCAGTTGGAAATGGCTGGCTCCCAAGCAGGCCGATCCCAATCGTTGTATCACACGCCGCGACAGCATCAACCCCACCTCCACCCGACTCACCTTCTTCCATCAGAATCAGGATGAGACAGTGTTCGACTACACCGTCCGCGACCAACAGCTCGACGCTTGGAAGGATAGCCTCTACAATCCCCTCAAGGACCGCGTCTTCGGCGGAGTGCTGACAGGAGGACAGTTCCAGGGTGAAGACGATGCCCAGGATGAATACGGCCGACCCTACCACCAATGGCATTACGGTTCGGCAAACAAGGCTGCGCGTCATCATCATTTCCAAATCACACTCTGCACACAGCAGTCGTCGCTCGACGAGTGGTATCAAACGATTGCCACAACACAACGTGCCGTCAATCTGAAGAAGGATCGCTTGTCCTGCCAAAACTGGTGGAAAGAGTACATGAACCGCAGTTTCTTCGAGACCGATGGCAGCGATGACGAACTTGCTGCCGCCTTGCGCAACGTGACGCTTTTCCGCTATATGCTGGGCTGCAACTATGGAGGCGAATACCCCACCAAGTTCAACGGAGGACTCTTTGTATTCGACCCGCTCGAAGTCGATAGCGTCAATACGGCGAACTATCTGGCTGGCAAGTTCCACCCCACGCCCGACTTCCGCAAATGGGGTGGCGGCACCTTCACGGCACAAAACCAGCGTCTCGTCTATTGGGGCATGTTGAAAAGCGGCGACTACGACCTGTTGCAAACGCAGCTCGACTTCTACCTTCGCTTGCTGCACAATGCCGAAATACGCACCCGCGCCTATTGGGGACACGATGGAGCCTGCTTCACCGAGCAGATGGAAAACTTCGGCTTGCCCAACACCGCCGAATACGGACAGAAGCGCCCCGCCGATTTCGACCCCGGGCTCGAATACAATGCCTGGCTCGAATACGAATGGGACACCTCGCTGGAGTTCTGCGAGATGGCGCTGGAGGCAAGGCGTTACGAAGCCTCCTTCCCTCTGGAAAAGTACCAGCCCCTCATCCTCTCCTGCCTCCGATTCTTCGATGAGCACTATCAGCAACTCGCGCTCCAACGTGGCCGCCGTGCACTCGATGCCAACGGACATCTCATCATATATCCAGGCTCGGGATGCGAAACGTACAAGATGGCCTACAATCCGTCGAGCACCATCGCCGCCCTACAGCGCGTTACCAGCGACTACATCCGCTACATGGAGACTTCGGGCGACACCGCAAACCTTGCCTACATCAGGACTTTGGCCACACGCATCCCTCCCATCCCCACACGATTGCAGCAAGGCAAGCCGTGCATCGCTCCAGCCATCGCCTACGAGCGCATCAACAACGTCGAGACGCCGCAACTCTATCCCCTTTGGCCCTGGCGAATCATCAACGATGAACGTGCCCTCAACACCTACCAGTGCGACTCGGTGGCCATCGCTCATCGTTCGTCGATAGGTTGGAAGCAGGACAACATCTGGGCAGCATGTCTCGGACTCTCTGACGAAGCCTACCGTCTCACCATGGAGAAACTCAAGGATGGACCCTATCGCTTCCCCGCCTTCTGGGGGCCAGGCTTCGACTGGAGTCCCGACCACAACTGGGGCGGTTCTGCCCTCATCGGCCTCGAAGAGGTGCTCCTGCAGGAAGATCCCGTCACAGGCAGAATCATCACCCTCCCCGCATGGCCAAAAGACAAGCCCATTCTTTGGAAACTGCATGCACCAGGAGGAAGGACGATAATCTCGGAAGAAACAAAATAATAATATTTTGAAGGAATAATATCATCATTAGTCTTTATTAAGTATGATCAATCTTCAACTATTCAAAACTGTGGAGGAACTCTACAACCGCAAGGGAAAACCTACCGGAGAACTTATCATCGATGCTGTCATCGAAGCAATATGTAGCACCAAAACTCATCGTTCGGAGGATATAGCCTTGTGGCTCAATGTCGATAAGCGTGACCTTTGGCATTCAATTCACATGCTGACAGGCATGAGATTGAACGATATCATCTTGCAATGGCGCGTGCTGCAAGCCAAGGAAAAGTGGGATGAAAAGCAAGCCCGCTACAACGAACACAAGGAACTTGTCAAGGCTAAGAAAAAGGAAGCACCAGAAGGCTATCAACTCACCGAGAAATTCAAAAAAGCGTATCGTGACGAAATCAGCGTCCCTAGTCTCGATGAAATAGCCAAACGCTACGGATGGGACTCCTATAGAAGTCTGCAACGAGTTGCCAAAAGGTTCGGTGTGACCTTCAAAACATTGCGATACGCCCCCAGAAAACAGAAATAGTGTGTCTAGGTTCTTAGACGTACAACATTCCACAGTAAATTGTGCGTCTAGGTTCCTACGCGTACAATTTCATATTGCAAATTATGCGCTTAAGTTCCAACATGTACAATTTCATGCAGCAAATTGTGTGTCTACGTTCTCACACGTACAATTTCATGTAGCAAATTGTGTGTCTACGTTCTCATACATACAATTTCATACAGCAAATTGTGTGTCTACGTTCTCACACATACAATTTCATGCAGCAAATTGTGTGTCTACGTTCTCACACATACAATTTCATACAGCAAATTGTGTGTCTACATTCTCACACGTACAATTTCACGTAGCAAATTGTGTGTCTACGTTCATACACGTACAATTTCATGCAGCAAATTGTGTGTCTACGTTCATACACGTACAATTTCATGCAGCAAATTGTGCGTCTACGTTCTCACGCATACAATTTCGTTTTGAAATAATATTTCTTCACTAAATAACGGCCAATTATGCAGATAAAGGCACAAAACAGTCATTTTTATTAGAGATAAATACCCAAAATATTGTTTTCTGTCGAAATTTACCAATCGTCCTAAACTTTTTATTTCAAATCAGCGCTTATTATTCAACTTCTTGATTTGCTTTACTACTTTTTTCGTAGTAAAGTATCTTTTGCTCCAAAATACTATAGCTGCATCGTATCCTGTCTCTTCTTTTTCCGCTGCGTTGAAGACATGTAATTCGATGGGCATGATGCTCTTGATAGTATCTATTATTGCCTTTTCATGCATTTCTGAAACAGAGAGAGAATCAAGACTAATAGATGGCACATTTTTCAAATGAGATTTTTCTGAGCATTGATTAAAGAAAAAACCTTTGTCCGTAATATTGCCAAGAGAACCATAGAATAAGGCAACTCTTTTCGATATAAAGTCATACTTATAGTTAGTCGGTTGACCTCTAACAATTTGTAAAAAACCCCCTTTGAGAACCTGTTGTTCGTACAAGGGGTTCAATGTCTTGTTGAGCCATAGCCCTTCCTTCTCCGTAAATACATCTGAAGAATCTTCAGCTATGGGGACAATGTTAGTCTCACATGGAGTGTAAAGAATAACCTGAGTATATGCATACCCGAATGAGAGCATCAAACATAGTGCTGTAATGAGAGTTTTCATATTTGTAATAGTTTTATGTGTTAATTGAGTTATACTAAAAACGCTCGTCTTGAGAATTAATTGTAGAAAAAGAGTTAAATAAATGAAAAAACAACGCATTTCTTCTTCAGATTATGCGTTTTTTGTTACAAATCGACATTTTTTCCGTTATTATTGCGAAGAATAATTGAAAAGAATGACTAAGACGTATCAACTTGTCCCAGCCCAATGAGCAAACATCATTTGATAGAAACGTTTACACGTAGACGAAGTCGATTGTTCCAGATAGCCAGAAGACTTCTGGACAACGACGATGATGCAGAAGATGCGCTTCAGGAGGCATTCTGTCGTCTATGGCCAAATGCAGAAAAGCTAAAAGATGACACAGAAACTGACAAAATTGCTGTCGCAACGGTAAAAAATCTGAGCATCGACCACCTGCGACATCAAAATACCCATCCGACCGAAGGACTTGAAGGCCTTGAAGACAAGTTTGTCCTTGGTGTCGAAAACGAGGATGAACATGAGCGCAAAGAACGCTACGATGCAGTGAAACAGCTCATCGACTGACTCCCAACTCTCGCCACTACAACAGAGAATCCTGAAATGGCATGATATGGAAGGCAAGAGCTATACCGAGATTGCTCATCGAGAACACATGCAGGAACCCGCAGTAAGAATGCAGTTGTCGAGAGCAAGGAAAATAATACGAGACTGTTATAAAGTATTGAGCCATGCAAAATAAAGAATACTGGATAAAGCTGTCAAGCAAATATTTTGAAGCTGAAACCACTGAACAAGAAGAACAAGAACTGCGCCAATTCGCAGCAACTTGCCAAGACCCAGACTTCGATGAATTAAGAGCTGTAATGAGCTATCTGGAATTAGCAAGGTCAAACAATAACGGGGCTATTCGGCGCAAGTTCTTCACACGCTCACTTATCGCTGCCTCTTTAGCGCTCGTAATGGGTATTTCGCTATTTGTCGCAGCACATATCGACCAAGGTCAAGACTACAATGCTGATTACCATGCCTATGTCAAAGGCATAGAGATAACCGACCAAGACCAGGTTTTCGATCTGATGGTGCGAACTCTTCAAAATATGGAGACAATCAGCCAAGATGAACTACCTACGGTCGAAGAACAACTTGAAGACATTTTCTATGGACTATAAACAGTATTTAATATGAAAAAGATAGTATTGTTTTTTGCTATACTCCTCCCTTTCATCCTACATGCGCAGACCAATCAATTGGCCATCAGTCGCGTGTTGGGAGGCCAGTATAAGAAACATCCGCATTCTATCGAAATAGAAATTATGAGCCAACGCCTTGAGCAATATCACCTTACTTATTACCATAGCCTTGTCATCGAACGAGACTCGGTCGTGATGAACCTGATGGCTGAAGCTTTTATGGAAGATGTTCCAAAAGCCGCAGAAAAAGAGCTCAAGATGAGAGGATCCCATTTAGCATATGGATTCCTTCAACTACCAATAGTAGATGGGACAAATAGATATGCTTTCTTCAAGGACGAGAGGTATTTGTCACCAATCGACAATCCTACAGTAACTGTCATTTATATGGAAGGACCCGCTCCCCTCGAGTATCTGAAACAAAAATTTGGTCAACAATAAAACATCTTTATTATGAGCACTATTCGATTCGCTTTACTGTCTTTCTTCGCGTTTGCACCCGCAGCCATACTGGCACAGGCCAATGATACGGTTATCGTGAACAGCCCTGACAAAGTCATCATCTCACAAAACAGCGACACCCTCTCGGTGAGAATCTCCGGGAAGGAAGGCAACCCGGACTTTCGCTTCTCACGAGAAGTGTCTATTTCGAATCAATCTGTAATTTCCACGTCGCAAAGCATAAACCGCCGAAGTCCGCTAAGCTGGGACTTTAAGGAAATAGAAAGAGATGACAAAACATCATTGCTGGAATTGGCATTATTCAAAAATATCTCCATAGGATTACTAACTCCATTTGACTACCCCAAAGGGATGGACGGCATGAAGTTCGCTGGAACGTTCGAGGCAAGCTTTACAATGATGAGTTTTATCTACTATCCCGGCCATTCAAAAAACTGGTATTCGATAGACGCTAACGTGAACTATCGGCAATTAAAGATGAAAGGGGATATTCGTTTTGACACTGATCAAGACGGCGATTTACGTCTTGCCCCATATCCCGAAGGCACGAAATCCGACTTCACTATGCTGCAAATCCTGAAACCCGAGATAAGCCTTAATTTCTATCGGAACTTCCACAAGGATTTATCTTATGGTATCGGAATAGGGTCTATGTACGGAGGCTATACGAATCATTGCAATTGCAGAAGCAATTATACCGACAAGGAAGGGAATAAGATCCATCAAGTAAAAGATATTAGGGATATATTTGCTCCTGAATTTTCAATCAAGGCCGAACTGGCTATTCGTGGAATAGGTGGCATCTACCTCAAGTATTATCCAAAATCTGGCTTCAAGTCCGGACATGGTCCGCAGTATCAGTCGCTGAGTTTAGGCTTGTTCTTTAGGAGGAGCAAATAATTACTTATTGCACTAAAAAAGTGTGAAGCCTGGGAACAATATGAGCTTATGGCCACTGTTCCCAGGCTTCAAATATTCTTAAACGCAGCAGATGACTAAATTAAAGAATCATAGATCACTTCTAATTTAGGAATGGTTCTTCTACCACCCAATCCTTCACGGTGCGCGTCTCGGCATCCATGCTGACGCCGACCTTCACCACACGGCGACCATCGGTTTGAGATGTATACAAAGATAAGAGATTTTTCTATTTTTTCCAAATAATTTTAGTCCATTCTACGATTTTACTAAAAAAGTAGGGGAAAAATTTGGAAATATGAAATAATCTTGTTATCTTTGCAGCAGGGAAACCGGATATGTAGAGCGGGAAACTCATCGATTCTTACACTTACCGGGTAAAGCGTATGCTGAAGGCGCGCTCTCGACCCTGACGACGCCACGAACACTGGTACCACCGGCGGGAATTCGAAAGATTACGGAGGCGGACCGCAGCCCAAAACCTATATACTGGAGTTTCATCACGTCCAGAGAGCCGGTTTCCTTTTTTTATTTATTCCCCCATGACATCTTACCAACTCGGACAAGCCGGTGAAGAACTTGCCATCGAACGTTTGTGCCAGGAAGGCATGCAGATACTCGAGACAAGGTGGAAAGACCATGCCTACGAAACAGACATCATCGCCTTCGATCCTGTGAGCGATGAAATGGTTTTCGTGGAAGTCAAGACACGCTCGTCAGGCTTATGGGGAAGACCTGAGGATGCTATCGACCAGCGCAAGATCATGCGTTGCGTACGTGCTGCAGACTATTATATGCGTTCGCGCAACATCGACTATCCCGTACGATTTGATGTCTTTGCCATCGTTATTCCCAGTTCAGGCAAAGCGAAGGTTGAGTATTACAAGGATGCGTTTTATGCCCCGTTGGGGTGAAGATATGGCACAGAAGGAACAACTTGAGACAATGAGCTTTGGAAGCCATTTGGAAGTACTGCGGCAAATGCTGATACGCATCGTATTGGTTGTCGCAGTTCTTTCGGTCATTGTGTTCTGCTTCAAGGAAGAGACTTTCCGCCTGCTGCTGGCTCCCAAGGAGAGCGACTTCATCACCTTCCGTGCCATCGAAAGGCTCAGCGACTGGATTGCCTCTCTCACCGGTAGCGGCGAAGGTTTCCGCTTTACGCCCTATTCCATTGATCTTATCAGCACAGAACTCTCGGCTCAGTTCATGATGCACCTCACCGCTTCGGTCAGCATCGGTGCACTGCTGGCTTCGCCCTATATCATCTTCGAGCTTTTCCGCTTCATCACTCCTGCCCTCTATTCCAATGAACGAAAATATTCGTTCGCCATTGGCGTGAGTTGCTATGTGCAATTCGTCATCGGCGTTTTGATTACCTACTTCATCCTCGCCCCCATCTCCTTCCGCTTCCTTGGCACCTATCAGGTGGACGAAACTGTCCGCAACTTTATTTCTCTCGACAGTTACATCTCAACTTTCACAGGCCTTACATTCACCATGGGTCTCGTGGCACAATTGCCCGTCGTCTGCTGGCTGTTGGCTAAGATGGGGCTCCTGAAGGCAGCATTTATGCGGAAATACCGTCGTCATGCCCTGGTGCTCATTATGATAGCAGCGGCAATCATCACACCGCCCGATGTATTCACCCTCGTGCTTGTGACGTTGCCGCTGTATCTGCTCTATGAGCTATGTATCTTTATAGTAAAGAGATACTAAAGGAGATTAAAGGCTATTGATATACCATTCAATTACCATATATCCATCCTCTCTGATTTGAAGTGCGTCCGTAGCATCATTCGGATTAAGACCATTTGCCGTTTCCCATTCATCGGGGATGCCGTCGCCATCGGTGTCCAGACGAGGTTCGCCAGTGTATGCAGGAAGACCTCCCACCTGTTGCGGATTGGTGATGATACCCAACTTATAACTGTCGGCAGGCAGACGTCGGCGACTGTAAGGCGAAGTGTATTCCTCAGCTTCTGGCACAAAGGTTGCCTCACCTGTACGCACGCTGCGAATGATGCGCTCATCAACGGCATCACGACAAGGCTTCGTAGCTCCCACATTATTTAATACATATTCGTAGGCTTCCTCTGCGTTCATAATGTTCTGTGGTGCATGATACTCGAAGGGAGCATCGGCCTTCAGCACCTCACGTATCTTCTGTTCATCGCCCAGGCCTGCTGGTTGTACGCCTCCAGCCCAGTTGTCGGCCGTCACAGTCGGGAAACCTTCCACGATATTTCCAGCAACATAAGCCTTGCCCCAATCGTTTCCGTTCGCCTCGCTCCTACCATGTTCGGGTTTGAGGATGCGATAGCAGATTTCAGGAGCTTTATCAGCAACTTTATCAGACTTCTTCTTGCCAGACCTATTTGCCGCAGCCTGCTCAGAGTTACCGAAACCGAACTTCTTGACGTTCTTCCGATAATTTCTCAGATAATTGTCCACCAATTGGTTGGCATCGAAACCTGTGATAAGTCCGGGTTTGAAATAATTATTGATGATGTTGTAGAGCGAAGTGTGGTCGCCACCATCTATCGAACGGTTCCACCAGTTGTAGATCACGTTGTTGACAAAGTTGAAGTCCCCATTCATGGCGATCGATGGATTGCGCGAGATGTTGTTGGCAAAAAGATTGCGTGCGAAGAGCGAATTATATCCGCCAATCGAGGCTCCAAAACCGTGGTTGTAGAGGTCGAGGCCTTCGCCGAAGATGCAGTCCTGGATTGTGATGTTGCAGCATGCCAACTTTTCGCCATAGCCATTGGCCTTGCGGGCATAGACATGACGATACATCGACATCACCTCATCTAGTCCCCACGAAGCCGAACAATGGTCGTAGATGATGTTGCCGATTCCGTTGCCGCCACAGGCATCATCGCGATGTGCCACATCCATCGCCCCACGGCGGAAACGCATATACCGGATGATGACATCGTGCGTATCGATTTCGAGCGTTTCGCCTGTCACGACAATGCCTTGGCCGGGAGCAGTCTGTCCGGCGATGGTCACGTAGGGAGCTACAACATGTATCGGGCGCTTTAAGTGTATCTCGCCAGCCACATTGAACACGATGATGCGGGCACCTCCCATCTCGCAGGCTTCGCGCAAGGTACCAGGTCCATCGTCTTCAAGACTTGTGACCACCAGGATCTTTCCCCCGCGTCCACCGAAGCTATACATGCCGCCGCCCTCTGCTCCCGGGAATGCCGGAATCGTGGCTTGTCGCAAATCCGAGGGTCGGTTGGCCCATGGCACAAAGGGCTTGCCATCGAGCATCTGCTCCATCACGACAGGGACGGCTTTTTGCCAGGCGACTTGATCGAGTTGATTCCACACCGCCTCTTCGGCTGCTCCACGAGCCTTGACGCTGTCGGGAATAGTAGGATACTGTGCAAAAAGTGCAGTGGCACCCAGTGCCAGACCTAAGGTTAATGTAAGAATTCGTGTATTCATAAACTTACAATACTATGTGTGTTAAACTTGCTGCAAATATAACAATTCCCGATGATTTGTCCAAATTTTCAGCGGATAATTCTTAAAAATCAACAGATTTTGTTCGTTGAATCGCGAAAAACATTATCTTTGCCGACAGAAACCACATTATATATATTATATGAAGAAGGCCTTACTACTTTTATTTGCCCTTGGCACAATGACACACATGATTGCCAAGTCTGAAACCGCCGAACACTTTGTGGGCGGCGACATCTCGCTGCTACCAAGTTACGAGCAATACAATACCCCTTATTACGACCTCGACGGCAAGACCATCAGCGATGTAGTTACCTACGTCAAGGAGTCGTGTGGATGGAACGCCATCCGAGTACGCATTTTTGTCGATCCCAAGGAGCGCACTTCGTCAAAGTCGGGCGTTGTGCAGGACCTCGCCTACGTGAAGAAACTGGGCAAGCGCGTCAAGGATGCCGGCATGAAACTGATGGTCGATTTCCATTACTCCGACTGTTGGGCCGACCCCTCCTATCAGGACATCCCTTCGCGCTGGAAAGGCAACACCAGCAACGAGGCACTAGCCGATTCGGTCTATGCTTTTACGAAGAACTGCCTCACCGAGCTCAAGGCTTATGGTGCAGAACCCGACTTTGTGCAGGTAGGCAACGAGATAAGCTACGGAATGTTATGGCGCAACAATAGCGACAAGGTCTATCCCTCGCAGGCCAAGAGTAACAACAGTGCAGGTTGGACACGCCTCAGCCTCTTGCTCAACAGTGGCTCGAAAGCCGTGCGCGAAGTGTGCCCCAACTGCAAGATCATCATCCACATCGAACGCACCGAGAACAGCAGCCAGACTGCCAATTACTACAATTACATCAGCGACGTCGATTACGACATCATCGGCCTCAGCTACTATCCCTTCTGGCACAACAGCCTCGCCAAACTCGGTGCCACGCTCACCGCACTCCAAAATCAGTTCCCCACGAAGCCTGTGCAGATTGTCGAGACGGCCTATTTCTATCAGTACTACCCCGGCGACGCCAAATATGACTTCCAATCCACTTGGCCTGCCACCGAAGCCGGACAACTTGCATTCACCAAGGATCTCGTGGCCGAACTCCTCAAGCACGACAATGCGAACGGACTCTATTGGTGGTTCCCCGAAGAGAACGGCAATGGCGGAGCATCGTGGAACGCCAACACCATCGTCATCGAATCGTGGCTCAATCGAGGCCTTTGGAACGACAACAACCACAAGGCTCTCAGCGCCCTCTACGAACTCCAGACCTTGCGCGCCAACGATGCAGCCATCAGTGGAATATCTGCCGACGAAGCAGGCACTCCTACCATCTACAATCTTCTGGGCAAGCCCATCGACAAAGGTCGTGACAACCTCCCCCCGGGCATTTACATCATCAACGGACGGAAGGTCCTCTTGAGGCAATAATGTTCCAAACATAACATAGCCAGCGGCAAAATGTCGCTGGCTTTTTTTGTCGGACAATTTGTCACATTGTCCCAACAATCCCGTTTGGCACGGAGTTTGCAAAGGTTGAAGTGTTGCAATACATTTGCACTGAAATAACCGAAATATTTCAATATCAAAACTATTATAAACATCAAAACAATTATGAAGATTCAACCATTGGCAGACCGCGTGTTGATTAAACCCGCACCTGCAGAAGAAAAGACCGTCGGTGGCATCATTATTCCTGACACCGCCAAGGAGAAGCCCCTCAAGGGTGAAGTAGTAGCTTGTGGCAAAGGCACCAAGGACGAAGAGATGGTAGTCAAGGTAGGCGACCAGGTACTCTACGGCAAATATGCCGGACAGGAACTCGAGTTCGAAGGCGTCAAGTATCTCATCATGCGTCAGTCTGACATCGTAGCCATTTTGGCATAACACAAGTGACCTCTCCCGCTCGGAGAGGATAAGTCATTTACTCCTTTTAAAATAATAATATTATGGCAAAGATTATCAAATTCAATACAGAATCAAGAGACATGCTGAAGTCTGGCGTTGACCAGCTTGCAAATGCAGTGAAAGTTACTCTTGGCCCTAAGGGTCGCAACGTGATCATTGACAAGAAGTTCGGTGCTCCTCAGATCACCAAGGACGGTGTTACCGTTGCTAAGGAGATTGAGCTCGAGGATCCATTCGAGAACATGGGCGCACAGCTCGTCAAGGATGTTGCCTCCAAGACCGGCGACAAGGCTGGTGATGGTACAACTACCGCTACTGTTCTTGCTCAGGCCATGATTAGCGTAGGTCTCAAGAATGTTACCGCAGGTGCCAATCCAATGGACCTGAAGCGTGGTATCGACAAGGCCGTGGCTACTGTGGTTGACTGCGTCAAGGCTCAGTCTGAGGAGATTGGTGACGACTACACCAAGATCGAGAACGTTGCCCGCATTTCGGCCAACAACGACGAGGAAATTGGCAAGCTCATCGCCCAGGCTATGAAGACTGTCAAGAAGGAAGGCGTCATCACCGTTGAGGAGGCCAAGGGTATGGATACTACCGTCGATGTTGTCGAGGGTATGCAGTTCGACCGTGGCTACATTTCGCCATACTTCATGAACAATGCCGAGAAGCAGACCTGCGAGATGGAGCAGCCTCTGATTCTCATCCACGACAAGAAGATCTCCAACCTTCAGGACCTGCTCCCAGTACTTGAGCCAGTTGCCAAGTCAGGTCGTCCACTCCTTATCATTGCCGAGGACGTCGATTCACAGGCCCTCACCACCCTCGTGCTCAACAGCCTCCGTGGTTCACTCAAGATCTGCGCTGTCAAGGCTCCAGGTTTCGGTGACCGTCGCAAGGAGATGCTCAAGGATATCGCTATCCTGACCGGTGGCCAGGTTATCTCCGAGGAGGTAGGTTTGACCCTTGCCAACGCTACTGTCGATATGCTCGGCCAGGCCGACAAGGTGACTGTCGATAAGGAGAAGACCACCATCGTTGATGGTGCAGGCGACAAGCAGGCCATTGCCGATCGTGTCAACGAGATCAAGATGCAGATCGAGAAGACCACCAGCGACTACGATCGTGAGAAGCTGCAGGAGCGTCTTGCCAAGTTGGCAGGTGGTGTAGCAGTGCTCCACGTTGGTGCAGCCTCTGAGGTCGAGATGAAGGAGAAGAAGGACCGCGTTGACGACGCCCTCTGCGCTACCCGTGCCGCTATGGCCGAAGGTATCGTTCCTGGTGGTGGCGTAGCCTACATCCGTGCCATCCCTGCTCTCGATGCCCTGAAGGGTGACAACGACGACGAGCAGCTCGGTATCGAGATCGTCAAGCGTGCCATCGAGGAGCCTCTCCGTCAGATTGTTGCCAATGCAGGCAAGGAGGGTGCTGTGGTTGTACAGCGCGTCAAGGACGGCGAGAAGGACTTTGGCTACAATGCTCGCACCGAGCAGTATGAGCACTTCCACGAGACTGGTGTCATCGACCCAGCCAAGGTGGCTCGTGTAGCTCTCGAGCAGGCCGCTTCCGTAGCAGGTATGTTCCTCACCACCGAGTGCGTCATTGCCGACAAGCCAGCTCCAGAACCACCAATGCCAGCCGGCAATCCAGGTATGGGCGGCATGATGTAATCTGCCAATCCCTATAAGTGGCATGATGTAATCAGCAGTCTTTCCCACATGCTCCCCGATAGGGAGTGAAACAATAAACGCGAGGGCGTGTCAAGATATTTCGAACTTGACACGCCCTTGTTTTTCATCTTTTTTCGAAAAAAAGACTATAATTCCAGATATTTTTCGTATCTTTGCAGCGCCCAAAAGCCTTGGAAGGAGTCGCCGAGATAGTCTCGCAGCCCTCGAACAGGCCGCTTTTTTCACAATGAATTGGATTATCCTGATTCTTGCCGGACTTTGTGAAGTGGGATTCACCTACTGCCTGGGTCGTGCCAAAGGTGTCATCGGCACTGAGTGGTGGATGTGGATTACGGGATTTGCCGCACTCTATGTCTTGAGCGCTGTATTGCTAGCCAAAGCCACCCAAACGATTCCCATCGGCACAGCCTATCCCGTCTGGACAGGCATCGGAGCCGTGGGTGCCGTTGTCGTCGGCATCTTCATCTTCCGGGAGCCCGCCACCTTCTGGCGAATCTTTTTTCTAACCACGCTGATTGCTTCAATCATCGGTCTTAAAACCTTATCCTGAACATGGAGGAATTTCGTCCCATTCGCCGTCATCATCAGCAACTTTCCGAAGAGGAGAGCATTCGCATTCTCACCGAATCAACGTCAGGTACCCTCGCCCTGCTTGGCGACAACGATTATCCCTACGCCGTCCCCCTCAGTTACGTTTATGCTGATGGGGCAATCTTTTTCCACAGCGCATTGGAAGGCCACAAGATTGATGCCATTCGCAAACACGAGAAGGCATCGTTCTGCGTCATCGCGCAGGATGCGGTACAAGGGAAGGAATACACTACCTACTTCCGCTCGGTCATCGCATTCGGCCGCATCCATATCATAGAAGATGCCGAGCAGAAACTTGCTTATGCACGTCTGCTCGGCAACCGATACAATCCCAATGACGATAAGGCCCTGGAAGAAGAACTGGCCAAGGGCTTCAACCGTATGCTGATGCTTCGTTTCGACATCGAGCACCTCACTGGCAAAGAAGCCATCGAACTCACCCGGGCCAGACAAAAAGGCAACCTCTGAACCTCTGAGACATCAGCCCACAATCGTCAGTCGTCCATCCTTGTTGGCGATCTTGCCATTGACAATCAGGTAACGCAAGGCGCGCTGCAAGGCGGCTTCGACCTTCTGTCCGCGCCTTGCGAATCCCAGGCGCTTGGCAGCAAGCAGGGTGGCATTATCCTCGGGCAAGGAGAGTTGTTCGCTGACTACGTCGAGCAAAGCCTGACGCACCTCTTCGGGTGAAATCTCGTCGATAGTGCGGTCGAAATTTAACGGGCGCTTCTTCTCGGGAACAATCACCTCCTTCTCGTTCGAGATGTCGAAAGTCGGCTTTTCTTCGGGTTCGGTCTCAGGTTCAGGTTCCACAATGGCCTTCTCGATACGTTCGAGCAGACGCTCGGGGTTGTTGAGCCAATCGACCGACCAGACGCGCATCACTCTCCACGCCAGTCCTTGCAGGACACCGGGCTGCACGATTTCACGGTCACGTGTAGTCTGCGTATCGCGATAAGTCTCGCCATCAAGCAGGATGCCGAGGCAGTACTTGCTGTCGTTGTTGCGGCTTGCCACGGCCAGATCGACCTTGAATCGACTCCTTCCCACACCAAGTTCCACATCGTATCCGCGTTCACGCAGGGCCTCGGCAATCTCGTCAGCCACGCCAGTAACAGGACGCTCTTCCTCCTTCCTTTCGATAGCAGCCAAGGTATGGAACTCGGCATATTCGAGGAAATGCTTCAATCCCTCCACACCCTTGGCCTTCGAGCGACGCAAGTCGATCTGCGAAGAGTGCATGGTCGAGAAGACCATCATCTCGCAACGTGCACGGCTCACGGCAACATTCAGGCGGCGTTCGCCTCCTGCATTGTTGAGTGGGCCGAAATTCATGCTCACGTTACCATCCTTGTCGGGGCCATAACCTACCGAGAAGAGGATCACGTCGCGTTCGTCGCCCTGCACATTCTCGAGGTTCTTCACAAAGATGGGCTCATACATGGCATCTGCCCAGTCGGCCAACTGACGATCGGCTTCAAGAGTGTCGTTGAGCACGTCCTCGACGAGGTTCTGCTGAGCCACGCTGAAAGCCACCACGCCGATGCTCTGTCGGCGCAGCTTTTCGTCACGCAGGCGGCGTACGATCTCGTCGACGATGGCCTTGGCTTCGGCACGATTGCTGCGTCGTCCGCCCTTGTCATAGGTTCCTTCCACAAAGACGAAGTTCACCTTCATCTGTCGATCATCGGCCGATGGGAAGGTGATCAGACGACCATCATAGTATTCGTTGTTGCTGAACGCAATCAGGCTCTCATGTCGGCTGCGGTAATGCCATTGCAGTTGCAGTGAGGGGATACCGAGTGTGCGACAATCTTCGAGGATACTCTCCAGGTCATCGATGTAAGCCTCTTCGTCGTCCACATTCGTCGCATTGAAGAAGTTGGTGGGTGGCATCTGTTTCGGATCGCCCACCACGATGAGCGACTTGCCACGTGCAATGGCTCCGACAGCCTCGCTCGTCGGCATCTGGCTGGCCTCATCGAAGACTACCAGATCGAAAGGCTCCTGGCCAAGCGTGATGTACTGTGCCACCGACATGGGGCTCATCAGCATGCACGGGCAAAGACGTGGAAGCAGATTGGGGATCTGTGCCAACAAGTCACGTATTGACATGCCGCGTCCGCCATTGGAGATATTTCGGTTGAGCAAGCCAATCTCGCTGCTGTTGTCGATGCTGTCGGTCACACGCGGCACGTTGGCAGCCAGCCTTGCATACAGTTCCTTCTGGCACAAAGTCTCGAAGCGGCTCGTAAGGTCCTTGTAGAGTCGGATCTTTTCGTCGAAAAGCATACCTTCGAAGGTGCCGAGCATATCGGCAGCCTGCATCTTCTCTTCACATTTGGCGCGGAAGAACCCTTTCATGAAACTCTTTCCGAGGGTCTGCACGTCGCATGGTCGTGTATCGAGTTGTTCCACCACCACATCAAGGCCCATCTTCTTCAGTTCATTGCGGAACTCGCACCACTGGAACCAGTCGCGTATCTCCGATGTGTTTTCACTCCATCGGTTCAACTTCTCGCGAGCCACATCGATGTCGATCAATTCAGGCAACTGCCTCTCGACCTCCGGCAGCATTTCGTCGATGTTGCGGTTCTTCTTGCTGTATTCGAGCAGTTCCTCCAGGAGTTTGCCGAGATTGTTCTCGTCGGCCTCGGGTGTGAAGAACCTCATCTTGTTGACGAAACTGCGCTTAGCGAACCACTTGGGCAGGAACCACTTGCCCAGAATCTCATGCCATTGCTTCGAAAGCGCGAGTGCATCTTCCGAAAGTATCTCCTCACGGCAATGGCCGAGGATGCCTTTTTTCAACGAGTCGCGGCTTGCCTTCAATGCCGAATAGTTGTCGATGTTCTTCGCAACAGCTTCTTTCCAAAGCGTATCAACACCGCCGCTTGTCAGTATCGAGGTGGCCTTCAGGGTCTTGACGAGCGGGATAGCGGTCTCGATAGAGGGTTTCTGCTCAAAGTCGTCCAGATATTTCAAGGCCTTTTTCAGCGAGAACTCGAAATCGACCTGTTTCGTCTTGGTCACAAGTCCTACAAGCAGGTCGTGGAGAGGATGCGCGTAAGGTTGTCCCACCAGTTCGAGCATGGTCTGCAAGGGTCCCGACAACTGATACTCGTAATCGCCGAGCATGCCTCGCTTCACCTTCGACAGCGGTTTCAGCGTCGGTATCTCCATTGTCTCTCCGTCGATGGCGGCAAATCGGGCGATGCAGTCGTAGAGCGACAGGTCGTCATCGCCTCTCGTATGCAGGGCCTCCATGTACTTCAACAGTTCCTGGCGCTGCTCATACAGGCGGTCGGCAGTCTGGAGGTAATCTTCGGGCTTCTGGATGTGTTTCACCTCGTTGAGCGCCTCGTTGAGTTGTGCCAGCACGTGCCGCTTCGACACCTTGTTGCTATGCAGTTCCAGGCAGAAAGGTCCGAGACCGACCTTCTTCAGACGACGTTCCACCACTTCAAGGGCAGCCATCTTCTCGGCCACGAAGAGCACGCGCTTGCCTTGGAAGAGCGCATTAGCGATCAGGTTGGTGATGGTCTGCGACTTGCCGGTGCCTGGAGGGCCATAGAGGATGAAGCTGTTGCCACGTCCTCCCTCATAGACAGCCGTCATCTGCGACGAATCGACAGCCACCGGCAAAGCCATGTCCTGCGGCTTATAAGTGCCATCAAAGGCCCTGAGGTCGGTCTGCAGTTCGGAAGGTTTCCACGTCAGGCCTCCTTTCACGAGGCTATCGACGATGGGATTCTCCTGCATCTTCTCGTGGTTGACATGGATGTCGTTCCACATCAGGAACTTGCTGAACGAGAAGAGTCCGAGGATACACTGCCCCTCTATGCCCCAACGTTCCTGTTCCTCGATGGCTTGGCGCAGCACGTCGAAGATCTTCAACACATCCACTCCATGCTCGTCGAGCGGCAGTATTTCCAGTCCCTTCACTTCGATGCCATGGTTCTGGCGCAGGAACTCCATCAACGTGATGTTGAGCACAATCTCCTCGTCACGCTTGCGGATGCAGTAACGTCCACGCTTATAGACCATCTCGACAGGCATCAGCAGGATGGGCGCATAGCGTGCCACCTCAAGCTTGTCGGTCTCATACCACCGCATGGTGCCGATAGCCAGATAGAGTGAGTTGGCACCGGTCTCTTCGATAGCCGTACGTGCAGCACGATAGAGTCCCTTGAGTTGCAGTTTAGTCTCCTCTTCCCCAAGGGCAGTATGCAGTCGATGCTTGGCCAGTTCCTCTTCGCCCAGCTTCAGTTCATTTTCTTCGTCGGTCGGAGTCTCTTCCTTCGCCTCTTCTTGTGTCTCTACTGGCACCTCTTCAATTGGGGACATTTCGCCATCGGTGAGCAGTTTTGGCTCGGCATCGTCAACTGTCTTGGGCTCCACGGGACTGTTGTAGTCTTTTCCGGCAGGGATGATGGTCGAAAGGTCAAACGAAGGACCATCCGAAACGCGCTTCGTCTCGGATTCATTTTGCACGTCATTGACGTTATTGTCCTTCGGCTCGTCATCGGCTCGATCGTCTGCTGTCTTGTCCTTTGCAGGATTGTGCCAGATGGTGAACTCCACGCCGTCCTGCAGGAAGTCCTCCACCTTGTCGGCCTTGATTCCGATGAACCTGATAATGCGACGCCGCTGCCCAATGTTGAGCAACGAGTTGCGGAGCGAAAAGTCCAGCAACTTGCGTTCCCAAATATCAATTTTGCTCAATTGCTTCTCAGTGGCTATCTCTGTATTTCCCATATCAAGAGGATCAGTCAACTTTTAGAAAAAATCGTATTCCAGGGGACAAAGATATATAAAAATACGCAATCCTCCAAAAAATCAGGGAGAAAATTGACTATTTGCCAAACGATTGGGGCGAAAATTACGGCCGTACCATCATTTTTTTCTCATTTTACTTGCTTTTCCGGTGCGGATTCAGTATCTTTGCCGCAAATTTTATGTATATTGAAATGAAGAAAATCATTCTCACGCTGCTCCTTCTGATGTGCGTGTCCTTCCAAGGCCAGGCAGTACTCAAGGAGCGCGACCTCAACCGCACTCTCCACGTGCTGCGTCTCGAACTGCATGACAAATGGATAAAGCAGGAAGAGAGCCGCAAGCGCATCCACGAACGCAACCAGGCTCAGCACACCAACCTCGTGAACATCATGAAGCGCTGTCAATCGACCAGCCTCATCCTCTATTCCCAGGGCCGTGAATTCACGTTCGATGTCGCCTACGCCTGCCAGCAGGCCACCACGCTTTACAACGAACTGAAGTCCAAGACCATGCCTTTCGACGAGATCAAGGCCAACCTCGTCAGCGAAATCAATCGCTACGACAGTCTCGTCGTTTCGCTCCAGCGTCTTCCACCGGCCATCGATACGGCACGCACCGACGGACTGCATTCGCTTGAGCAGGCCATCAGGCACGTGCGAAGCGGCAGTGTTGACAACAACAAGATGCCCCATCTCGAAACCTTGCCTGCCGACGCCGTGGCCATGGAGGCTGTCGATGGGGAAGAAGCCGAGCAGGAGCAACGTCCCTTCATGCTCGACTCCCTTGGCATCGCCGACCGTGACTCGTGCATCATTTATGCCGAGGGCATACGCGACATCGTCAAGGACATGCTCGAAAAACTCGAGCAGGACAACGAGCACTACACCGAGGTGACCAGCCAGGTCGAGAAACTCAACAACTACGCCCAGGAGAAATACGCCGAACTCAAGAAGAACATCTTCATCGATGCCGGCACCAACTACTTCACCATCCTTCAGCGCTTCCCCCGCTATTGGATGCGCATGAAGATGGACTTCCGCACCAAGTACCAGCCTTTGCGCGACGAAGGCAGAGTCGACAGCGAAGGTAAGCCCTACAAGTCCGACTGGCGCGGCCCCATCATCATGGCTGCGAGCATCTTCATGCTTTTCTATATGTTTGTTGCCGCCCTCATCAGCAACATCATCCTGCGTGTCCTCGTCCCAAAGCGTTATCGCGGCGAGGTCTTTCGCAACAAGCGCGGCGTCTATATCATCCTGTTGGGCACATTGCTCTTTGCCATCGCCATCATGGTGGTGCGCACCTTCATGCGCTCCAACCTTATGATCATGGCCACCGGTCTGATGGTCGAAATGGCATGGCTTATAGCTGCCATCTACTTCTCGATGGCCGTGCGTCTCAACGGAAGCCAATGCCGCGAAGGTTCCAAGATCTACCTGCCCTTCATCCTTATGTCGCTCATCGTGATCTGGTTCCGCATCATCCTCATCCCCAACTCGCTGGTCAACATCATCTTCCCGCCCCTGCTCCTGCTCTTCACCATCTGGCAGATCTTCACACTCAAGAACTGTCGTCGCAACGTGCCGTTGAGCGACAAGGTCTATTGCGGCATCTCACTCGCTGTCATGCTCATCTCGACAGTCATGGCTTGGGTAGGCTACACGTTGATGGCCGTTCAGTTGCTCGTCTGGTGGATGTTCCAGCTCGCTGCCATCGCCACCATCATGTGCTGCTACGACCTGATGGAGATGTACGAGAAGCGCGTCCTCGAACCGCGCATCCGAAAGTCGTTGGCCCAAACACCGACCGACGAGGAATTCTCGCTGCACCTGGAGCAAGGTGATTACATCAACAAGACATGGCTCTACGACTTCGTCAACCGCGCCCTGGTGCCTGTATGTGCTGTCTTCTCGGTACTCTTCAGCCTTTATTTCGCCGCCGAAATCTTCGATCTCCGCGACCTGCTGATGAAATACTTCCGTATGAACATCACCATCCCAGGCATCTCCACTTTCTCATTCTATCGCATTTGCCTCGTCATAGCCCTGTGGTTCGTGTTCCGCTATGTGACCTACGTGATTCGTGCCGCCTGGTTCAAATACCGCCGCTCGCAGTCGAAGGACGGCAAGGACTTCAACGCCACACTTGCCAAGAATATCATCGGACTAATCATTTGGGGTATCTACATCATCACCGTCTTCCTCATGCTGGATGTGCCCAGTGCAGGCATCTCGGTTGCTGTTGCCGGCCTCTCCACTGGTATGGGTTTTGCCTCGAAGAGCCTGCTCGAGAACTTCTTCTATGGTATTTCGTTGATGAGCGGACGTGTGCGCGTAGGCGATTATATCGAATGTGACGGCATCACCGGCAAGGTCGAAAGCATCTCCTACCAGAGCACGCAGCTCACCACCCTCGACGGCAGCGTCGTGGCCATCCTCAACTCCGACCTGTTCAGCAAGAACTTCAAGAACCTGACGCGCAACCATCAATACGAACTCATCAAGATACCGTTCGGTATCGCCTACGGAAGCAATGTCGATGAAGTGCGCCATCTCATCCTCGACTCCATGAAGGAACTCGAGACGCAGACCGCCGATGGCCGCAGCATCGTCAATCCTGCCAACCCAATCGCCGTGTCGTTTGCCGACTTCGGCGCCAGCAGCGTCGATCTCCTCCTCGTCGCTTGGGTGCTCGTCGATCAGCGCAACGCCTTTGCCGCCAAGGCCAAGGAGAAGATCTATCAGGTGCTCAACGAGAACAACATCGAGATTCCGTTCCCGCAGCAGGATATCTACATCCGCAGCGTGCCCGTTCCTCCCGCACCTCCTGCGCCTAATGTCTGATTTTAAATTATAACCCAATGAAATCCTCCATCCTCCTAGCCGCCTCGGCAGCACTCCTGCTGACGGCATGCAGCGACGACCGTCCCATCGTCGAAGCCTCGTTCGACGTCATTCCATACCCACAGGCCATCGACACCATCCCCGACCGCGCCGACTACATCCTCGACCGCAACACGGTCATCCGCTATACGCCCGAGACATCCGAAATGGAGCGTCACGCACTCTTCCTGCAGCAGTATGCCGAAGACATCCTCGGCTACCGGATTCCCGTCAAGCCTGGCATTGCCATCAAACCCAGTTCGAAGAACAATGGCATCCTGCTGAGACTCGAAAAGGGTGACACCCAATCCGAAGCCTACGACTTGCTCGTCTCCACCGACCAGGTTTGGATCACTTCCACCGGCACAGCCGGCATCTTCTACGGCATCCAGACACTGCGCAAGGCGCTGGCTACCACCTCACAGCTCAAGACTCAAGACTCAGGAGCTCAAACCTACCGCGTAAGTCTGCCTACCGTGCACATCACCGACGCGCCGCGCTTTGCCTATCGTGGCATGCACCTCGACGTGTGCCGCCACTTCTTCCCCATCGACAGCGTCAAGACCTACATCGACATGCTTGCTCTCCACAACATGAACACCTTCCACTGGCATCTCACCGACGACCAGGGCTGGCGCATCGAGATCAAGCAATATCCCGAGCTCACTTCCATCGGTTCCATTCGCAAGGGCACGATGATCGCTCGTGACTTCAGTTCGAACGACTCCATCCCCTATTCCGGCTACTTCACGCAGGAGGAAGCCCGCGAAATCGTGCGCTATGCCGCCGAACGCCACATCGAGGTGATTCCCGAGATCGAGATGCCCGGCCACATGCAAGGCGCCCTGGCTGCCTATCCGCAGTTGGGCTGCACGGGTGGCCCCTACGACGTCATCGGCTGGTGGGGCATCAGCGACGATGTGCTCTGCATGGGCAATCCCGAAGTGGTGAAGTTCTGCACAAACATCCTCGACGAAATCATGGACATCTTCCCCTCGAAGTACATCCACATCGGCGGTGACGAATGTCCCAAGGTGCGCTGGGAGAAATGTCCCAAGTGCCAGGCCAAGGTGCGCGAACTGGGCTTGAAGAAGGACAAGCAGTTCACTGCCGAACAGAAACTGCAGAGCTGGTTCACCCGTCAGATCGATGATTATCTCACCGCCCACGGCCACACCGCCATCGGTTGGGACGAGATCCTCGAAGGCGGCATCTCCGACAACGCCATCGTGATGTCATGGCGCGGAACTGAAGGTGCTATCGAGGCAGCCCGTCAGGGGCATCATTCCATCATGGTTCCTACCGCTTACTTCTATTTCGACTATTATCAGCGCAAGAACCGCGAACACGAACCGCTCGCCATCGGTGGTTATGTCCCCATCGAGAAGGTATATAGCTTCAATCCCCTCCCCGAGGTGCTCACCGACGAAGAGAAATCCTACATCTGGGGCGTGCAAGCCAACATCTGGACCGAATATATCCACACGTTCAACCACGTGCAGTACATGGCCTTGCCCCGCATGGCAGCCCTCGCCGAAGTGCAGTGGTGCCAGCCCGAACAGAAGGACTATGCCCGTTTCTTCGGCCAGCTCGGTCATCTCACCGGCCTCTACGACCTCTACGGTTGGCGCTGGTCACGTCAGGCCTACGAGGAGCCGATGACGCAGGAATAAACCTCACATCGATGCTTCACGGGGAAGCCCTAAGGAGAACTTCCCTATTAGCATATTCCTTTTTTACATCTTGCACCCGGTGCCCGTGCTCTTTTGAGTTCGGGCACTTTTTATATCAAAATTTCGTACCATTATCGGCCAAATTTCTAAACAAATGTTAAATATTCGCCATTTGCAGAAGTTTTTCACAAAATAATTTGGTTTATAAAATAAACTAATTTATCTTTGCAGTGCAAAACCGGTAATGCGACGCCGAATCGGACCTTTCTGCAGGAGGGAAGAGGAGGCAAGAGAAATCAAATCATGTCTCAACAAATTAAAATGGAAAAACTATGGAAGAAAACAACAATATGACTGCCGAGCGCAGTCTTGCGATCATTACCGAACAGATCGAACGCAGCCGCAGGGCTGTTTCCAAAAGTACTGGGCAGTCGCTCTACATCTCAGGTCTCTGCACGATGGCCATGGCCGTCATTGTGCCCATTGTCAATCTGCTGATCCTGCCCGATGGCTATGCCACCTTGGGTCATCTGCTCTGGTTTACGCTTCCGTTCATCATCGTGTTCATCATACGTAACCTATATAAGAATCGCGAGCACGCACCCGTGAGCCTTGTGGGAACCCTGGTGGGCAAAACATGGAAGACATTTGGTGTCTTCGGCCTCGGTTTCTTCATTTTGGCAAACGGATGGAACTACATCCTGAGCAACTCTACGAACGACACGATGGCGATTGTTGCACATCACGCCAACCTCACCCCTGTCATCTATCTGCTGATGGGAATGGCGGTTGCCATCACCGGACACATCCTGAATAGCAGGTGGCTGGTGTGGTTCGGCATCATTGCGAGCCTTGTCATTGCCGTGTGCGACTTTGCCTGCGTAGGCACGATGCTCCTTGCCCGCTTTGGTGCGCCACTGTCGATCGTTGCGCATTCCAACAGCATATTGCCTTGTGTATCCGTCTTTGTACTTGCCCTCTTCGGCCTGATGCTCCCAGGCCTGCTGCTCAAAAATCAGAAATAGCCTATGTTCCAGCCATTAGACCCACTGCTGCACTCCGAGTTGCGACTGGCCATCATGTCGCTGCTCATCAGTGACCTCGAAGCCGAGTTCCCCTACATCAAGGAGCAGACGGGAGCTACGGCAGGCAACCTCAGTGTGCAGGTCGACAAACTGGCGGCAGCCGGCTACATCGAAGTCGTAAAGACGTTCAAGGGCAAGCGCCCCTGCACCATCTGTCGCATCACGGCCAAGGGCCAGCAGGCATTCGAGGCATACATCGAGGCGTTGAAGAGTTATCTTCAGATCGGCAAGCCGTAAGGACTCCTCCATTCTTATGTAAAATATGGCAAAATTATTTAATAAAAAAGAGCATCATCTCACGTAGGATGATGCTCTTTTTTCCGCTTTTCACGCTCGAAAAAGGTCGGTTTGAAATGGTCTTTTTGGATGTTTTGTAATACTTTTTTTCAATTGTAACCCAGACATTGCAGCATCTGCCGTAATCCGCCGTTATTATGCCTTTTCGGGCTAGTGTAAAATTGTTGACAATCGTGGCTGGAAGTGCCTGTAGCCTCGATTTTATGTTTAAAAAAGGGTAAAAAAATGTGGTGTTTTTGTGGTGCTTTTTTTTTGCTGAAAAATTTGGAGAATTCAAAAATTTTTTGTAACTTTGCAACGTCAAAAGGATAACCTAAATCGAGTCAGTTACCCTCCGACACACACTGTTTCCTATATGCGAAAGAGAAGTTACAGTCGCAAGATTAATGTGCTTGCGATGACAGCCATCAATGTGCCCATGGCACTGCTTCAAGAGGTCAAAGACGACCGCCTGGAGCAGAGTCTCGTGGCCTTGAGCGTTGCCATAAAGTGCTTCAGTCCGAGCAGCGCGTACATCTTCGTAAACGAGCGCAAGTTCCGCCGTGACTTCCAGATG
>CACXTQ010000021.1:0-46271 GCA_902770595.1 uncultured Bacteroidales bacterium
TGACCAGTGGATAGGCGACGGCGATGCTGGGCATCTCGACGACCTGCTCGCCATCATCCGCAAGGAGCAGCCCGAGGCAGAGATCGGCTTCCACATCATACATAGCTACGCCGACTGGCTGACGGGCATCGAAGGGAACGGCAGCCTCTCCCGCTGGCGACAGATTGCCGAAGCGGCGAGAAGGCTGGCCGAGGAGCGTGACATCAGCGTCGTCATCCCCTGCGGCACGGCCGTCGAGTCGCTGCGTGAGCAGCCGCCTGGCAATTCAGCCGACTACGCGAGCGACGGCTCGCACCTGGCCGCTGGACTGGGGCAGTACACGGCAGCCTGCACCTACTTCGAGGCCGTGATTGCCCCTCTCTTCGGCGTCACCGTCCTCGGCGACCCGGCACGCTACGCCTGCACCGAGGCCGAACTCACGAATGCCCGCTTTCCTGAGGCGTGCGTGGACGTCACCGACGGGAACGCCATTATGGCACAGCAGCTTGCCGTCGATGCCGTTGCCAATCCGTACAGCATCAGCACCTCCGGGATTGTTGCAGTACCCTGCGACCGCACCGAAACGACAGGTCCCGCCTACAATGCCTGGGGCATCCCTGTTACGGATGACTATCGGGGTCTTAGGTTGCAAGGCGGCAGGAAATACCTGCTCGTCAAATGACGCACGAACCCGCATTCGTCAGACAACGCAGTAATAAGGAACTTGGCCCATGATCTTCAACTCGTTCAACTTCATCGTACTGTTCCCGTTCATCTTCCTGCTCTACTATGCGATACCAGCGCATTGGGGCAGGGCGAGGAACCTGTTCCTGCTCACCGTGAGCTATCTGCTCTACATGCAGTGGAAGCCCGCCTATGCGCTGGTATTGTTGGGTGTGACAGCAGTGACCTGGCTCACTGCCCTGCTTCTCGAAAAGACAAGGCATCCGAAGCAGATGCTCGCAGCCGGAGTGGTGCTGGCGCTTCTGCCCCTGTTCCTCTTCAAGTATCTCGGCTTCGCGGGCGAGGCCATCGGCCAGGCCCTTGCCATGGCAGGATTTCAGTTCCACCTGACGGGACTGAACTGGGCAATTCCCGTCGGCATCTCGTTCTTCACGCTGCAGGCGCTGGGCTACCTGCGGGATGTGTACTACGGACAACAGGAGGCAGAGCGCGACTTTCTGACCTATGCCCTCTTCGTCTCGTTCTTCCCCTGCATCCTCGCCGGACCCATCAACAGGGCCTCGCTCGTCATCCCGCAGCTGAAGCGCCTCCGTCCCTACCTCGACTACGCGAAGGCCGTCGAGGGGCTGAGGATGCTGCTGTGGGGCATGTTCATGAAGGTGGTCGTGGCCGACCGCGTGGCACTTTACGTCGATACGGTATTCGGGAGCTACGTGAACTACACCGGCATGACGTGCCTCGAGGCCAGCCTGCTCTACAGCGTCCAGATCTATGCCGACTTCGCGGGCTACTCGCTGATGGCCATCGGCGTGGGAAGGGTCTTCGGCATCGAGCTTGCCGAGAACTTCCGCCGCCCCTACTTCGCCGTCAGCGTCACCGACTTCTGGCACCGCTGGCACATCTCGCTCTCTACCTGGCTCAGGGACTGCATCTACATCCCGCTCGGAGGCAGCCGATGCGCGAAGCTCCGCTGCTATTGGAACATCCTCGTGACATTCCTCGTCAGCGGCATCTGGCACGGCGCCAGCTGGACCTTCATCGCTTGGGGACTGCTGCACGGCATCAGCCAGGTCATCGAGAAGATGCTGGGCCAGCAGAAATGCAGTTACGGATGGCTCGGCAGGACCGTCAAGACCATCGTCACCTTCCTGCTCGTCACCTTCGCCTGGATCTTCTTCCGCATGCCCACCCTGGGCGATGCCTGCAATGTAGTGGCAAGGATCCTCGACACGTCGCTCCCGAAGACCGTCTATTCGCCGGGCGGGACAGCCACGCTGTACATGCTGCTGGCCGTGGGCACAATGGCGGTGAAGGATACGGTGGAGGAGGCACTTGGCGAAGCGCGTCTTCCCTTCCACAGCGGCAGAAGGGTGGTCAGATGGGCATCCTATCTTGCCGTCCTCGTCCTCATCCTCCTCTGCGGAGTATTCAGTTCGGACCAGTTCATCTATGCAAACTTCTAGGACATGAGACGGTTTCTATTCAAGACGGGCCTGTTCCTCCTGCTTATGTCGGACCACGCATCGGGCGGCTATCTCGGCCACCAGAACTACATCGTAAACCGATCGACGGACGACATACTCGTGTTCGGTTCCTCCCGTGCCATCCATCACTACAATGCCGCGCTGATTGCGGACTCCCTCGGCCTTTCGTGCTACAACTGCGGGCAGGACGGCGAAGGGATTGTCCTTTATCATGCATGGTGGGAGATGATAAGGAGGCGCCATCATCCGCGCCTCGTCATCTACGAGGTGACGCCCGCCTACGATGTCCTTCAGGGTGACAACACGAAGCATCTGGGCTGGCTGAAGGGTCATTACAATGACGAGGTTGTCAGAAGGGAGTTCGACGAGATAGACCCACGCGAAAGGTACAGGATGCTGAGCAGGCTCTACCGTTACAACTCGCGGTTCCATCAGGTTCTGCTCGACTACCTGCATCCCGTTCACGACATGACTCTCGGCTTCCTGCCCGTCCACAGCGAGCTGGATACGCTCAGGATAAGGGACGAAAGGCAGCTGAACGAGAAGGCTTCCGAAGAAGAGCTGCTGACCGACAGCTTGAAGCTGAGGTATTTCGAAGATATGATACGGGAAGCTGAAGACACGAGGTTCGTCTTCGTTTATTCCCCCACGTGGTACGGTCATCACGATACGGGGATTGATCCCATCATGGAGCTTGCCCGAAGGAACGGTTTCCTGTTCCTCGACTTTACCGACAGCGCGAAGTACGTCCATCGCAACGAATTCTTCTACGACGGCTCACACCTGAATGCGCGTGGAGCCGATGAGTTCACGCGAGATTTAATCCGAGAATTGAGGGTGCTCACTGTAGGACGGTGAAAAACGGGGAATAATACAACTTCATAGAAAAAATACATACTTATTGACAAGATTTTCAGCGAATTTCTTGTATATGTCAAAAATATTTACGTAATTTGCAGCGAAATAAATAAATTATTCTATTATGAAAAAGCTCATCCTTTCTCTTCTGACAGTTTTGCTGCCTCTGGTAGCATTTGCCGATGCTGTTGAAATCGATGGCATCTACTACGACCTGATAACGAAAGTCAAAGAGGCAATCGTAACCAAAAACCCCAATAAATATTCGGGCAGTGTGAACATTCCTGCATCAGTCACTTATAATGGTGTCGAATACAGCGTGACGTCAATTAGTGAATACGCTTTCAGTAATAGCGAATTGACGTCGGTTACTATCCCCAATAGCGTAACGTCAATTAGTAATTATGCTTTCAGTAAAAGTAGGGAATTGACATCGGTTACTATCCCCAACAGTGTAACGTCAATCGGTATTTATTCCTTCGATAACTGCAACGCTCTGACTTCAGTTCTGATTGGAGACGGCTTGACATCGATTAGTGGAGGGGCGTTCCACTGCTGTAGCGCCCTAACCTCGGTTACTATCCCTGAAAATGTTACGTTAATAGATTATGAAGCTTTCGAAGGCTGTACTGGCTTGACTTCGATTAACCTTCCAAACAGCCTAACGCGAATCGGAAGTTTAGCTTTCAACGGATGTGCTGGCCTAAACTCCATCACCATCCCGAACAGCCTTAAGTCGATAGGTTATCAAGCTTTTAATGGCTGTAATGGCCTGACCAGGGTAAACATTACAGATTTGGCTGCTTGGTGTGGAATATCATTCTTTGTGGAATCGGACGGCTCTAACCATGCCTATCATCTTCAAAGAGACTTCACATGCAATCCGCTCTTTATAGCGAAACATTTGTACCTGAATGACGTTGAGATAACCGAGCTTGAAATACCCGACGATGTGACATCAATACGTGATGCCGCATTTGTAAATAACAGTCAACTGACTTCGGTAACTTTCCCTCAAAATAATAATCTGTGGGTTGGAAAATATGCTTTCTACGAATGTACTGGTTTGACATCCGTCAATATTAAGGACTTAGCTTCATGGTGCTCTGTTCATTTTGAATATGCTTCCAGCTCTCCATTATATTATGCCAAAAAACTATATTTGAATGGCAATGAGGTCAAGGATCTGATAATTCCTGATGGTGAGACAACAATACGACAATATGCTTTCTTTGGATGCGCAGGCTTGCTTTCAGCCTCCATCCCCAGTAGTGTTCAATCAATTGAAGAGCGCGCCTTCTACGGATGCAACAACCTGACTACGCTCACTATTTCCGATGGTTTGAATTCCATTGGTAAAAGTGCATTCAACAAATGTAGCAGTTTGACTTCCATTAGCATCCCCAATAGCGTTATTTCTATCGGAGAATCGGCATTCTCCGATTGCAGCAATTTGACCTCGTTGGCCCTCCCAAACAATTTATATACTATAGAAGCTTTATCTTTCTCCGGCTGTGGCATGACCACAGTCACCATCCCTGACGGAGTGGCAAATATTGGAGCCAGTGCTTTCTCCAATTGTAAGAATTTGGGCATTGTTATCATTGGTAGTGGTGTAAGGAAGATTGAAAATATGGCTTTTAGTTCATGCCCGGAGATAACCGATGTCTATTGCTATGCCGAGAGAGTGCCCGAGGCAACCTATTGGGCCTTCCAGGATTCCTATATTGACTATGCGACACTTCATGTGCCCGCCAATTCCCTCGAAGCCTACAAGGCAAAATCTCCCTGGAATACCTTCAAGGACATCGTTCCCCTCGATGGTCAATCCATAGAAACCCTCGAATACACATGGCCCACCGACCGCATCGATGTCTATTCCATCGATGGCAAGCTCATCGGTTCGGCCACCAATCCAAGCGATGCCTCCAACATCACCAATCTTCTCCCATCCGGCACCACCGTCATCATCAAGAAGGGTGGGAAGAGCGTGAAGGTTGTGGTGAAATGAAGGGAGATGTAATCAAGCATTCTATCGGCCGTCAGAGTACTTCCGCAGTTGGATAGATAGATTATTCTCAGTTGGAACCAGCTTTCTGAATCGAGACAAACACTAATCCGAAAATTAAAAAACCTATTTCATATCTTGGCATGTCCCCCAACGTACCGTAGAGGATATGCCGCGATTGTTTCATGTCCTCTAACGTTCGTTGAAGGATATGCGGAGATAGAAGCATGTCCCCTAACGTTCGCTGAAGGACATGCATCGATGGCGGCATGTCCGCTAACGTTCGTTGAAGGATATGCGGAGATGGGGGCATGTCCCCTAACGTTCGTTGAAGGACATGCGGAGATGGTGGCATGTCCCCTAACGTTCATTGGAGGATATGCTGAGGTAGCGGCATGTCCCCTAACGTTCGCTGAAGGACATGCGACGATGGCGGCATGTCCCCCAACGTTCGCTGCAGGACATGCGGAGATAATAACATGTCCCCCAACGTTCGCTGGAGGACATGGTTCTATGGAATGATGTCCCCTAACGTTCACTGGGGGACATGGTTCTATGGAATGATGTCCCCTAACGTTCGCTGGGGGACATGCCGCGATGACAAATTGCTTTTCAGTATCTATTACCTGCGACTTCTCTTCTTTTGAGAATCATTACCGCAAAAAAATAAAGCACCCTATCGCGAGACAAAGTGCTTACAAGGTAATTATTTCTAAATCCAGACAATTGAAAGAGTTTCAGCCTCTTAGAGCTGCCAGTTCTTCGAGCGTGTAAGGTTTCTTACGTCCTACGCGGCGAGCGCCATCGGGAGTGATGAGATAGTCTTCCTCGTTGCGCATACCGCCGAAGTTGCGCCAATGGGTGAGTTCGTCGTAGCAGATGAAGTCGGCAAACTTGCCAGCTGCCTTCCACTGGTCGATGAGGTCGGGGATGAAGTAGATGCCGGGTTCGACGGTGAAGACAAAGCCGGGTTCGAGCATACGGCCCAGACGCAGCGAAGCGAAACCGAAACGCGGATCCTTGTGTGCGCCACGGGGATAACCCACATGCACCTCGCCGTAGTTCTCCATGTCGTGCACATCGAGACCCATCATGTGACCCAGGCCATGGGGCATGAACATAGCCACGGCACCGGCCTCGGCGGCTTCCATCGGATCGCCCTTCATGATGCCTAGTTCCTTGAGACCCGCGGCGATATTGGCCCATGCTGCCACGTGGCACTCGCGATAAGTGATGCCGGGACGAAGCATTGCTGCGGCCTTCTCGTAGGTGTCGATGAGGATGCGATAGACGGCCTTCTGCCGCTCGGTGAACTCACGACCGACAGGCATGGTGGTAGTGCAGTCGCCCGCGTAGTGCATAGCATTCTCGGCACCTGCATCGAGCAGGAGCATATCTCCCTCGCGCAACTGGTGGATGTAGCCGTGGTTGTGGAGCGTCTCGCCATGATTGGTGCAGATGGTGGGGAACGAGAAGAAGTAGCCCAGACGCTGGCATACTTCGCCCACAGCGGCTGCGATGTCCTTCTCGTGCATACCAGGCTTTACGAGGCGGATGGCGGTCTCGTGCATCGTCACGGTGATATCGACAGCCTCGGCCAACTGCTCGAGTTCCTCGGGACTCTTGTGGTTGCGCATATCAGCAATGTTGTAGCAGAGTTCAAGGCTGGGCGTGGCTACAGGCATTCCCTTGAGGAAGGCGTCGCCGGGTTTGGTGCTGACTTTGGTGCCAAGCAACTGCTCGAGCCACAGGATAGTGTGACCACGATAGGGGGGCACGAAGTGGATGGGCTGCCGTTTCTCGAGGGCAAGCTCGATGTACTTGCAGAGCGTGGACATGGGACGCGTCTCGGCGACACCCACTGCCAGACTGCGCTCGGCCAGCGTGGGCTGCACGCCCGACCAGATGATGTCGTCGATGGTAAGCTCGTCACCAAAAACGATGGTCTGGTCATTGTCGATGTCGATGATAGCTGCCAGACCTTCGTAGTCGAGGCCAAAGAAATAGAGGAACGTGGAATCCTGACGGAACGGATAGTTGTTATCGGGGTAGTTATAGGAGGCGATGCCGTTGCCCAGCATAAGGACGAGGCCACCGCCAAGGGTCTGCTGCAAGCGCTGACGGCGCTCGATGTAGGTTTGAGTAGGGAACATGGGGAGAGGATTAAAAGGGGTTAAAAGGGGGTTCGAAAGGTTTGAGGGGTTCGAGGGTTAAGAAGCAGCCAAACTTGGCTGCTGACTAAAACACGGGGAAGGACGGCTTTTCGAGGGCCGCCTACGGCTCATAGCAGCCCAAGGAGGGCTGGGGAGCGCGGGGATGGCCATCGCGGTCGAGGGGAAGACGGGCAACGGTGCGCGGCTCACCTACGGCGATGCAGGGTGACTCGGCCTGAAGATGTGGGTCGCAGATGTAATTGGGCATATCGACGAGGAGGTAGAGCGGATCGGCATCCCAAAGGATGGCGATGCAATCGTCGTCATCGAAGCCCGAGGTGGAGTGCACCAGACAATGATCGAGGCGATAGTTGTAAATGCTATCGACACGCACACCCGCCTCATCGACAAAAACCGTGTAGCCATTGGCATCGATGTTGGGATCCATACCTGAATTGCCGTAGATGATGGAGTTCGTGAAGTTGCACCGATAGAGCGGGCACCAAAGACGCGTCGAGTCGGAGGCTGCCTGAAAGTTGCGCATGACGACATCGCACCGCGAGAAGGCTGCCCAATAGTTGTAATTGGCCAAGGTGCAGTGTGTGACGTCATAGGCGCCACCCGCCAGTTCGAGTAGGGCTCCTGCCGAGTTCATCAGGCACGAGTTCTCGATGATCATATTGCTGTTGGTTGCAGCAATGAGCGACGAGTCTGAGTTCATGATGAGCGAATTGCGAACGATGAGTTGCTGGCGCTCGTCGCTCAGGAAGTCGGGGCCATAGGCGTAGCGCTTGGGATCGCCGGGGACAACGATGCCCTCGGGGACTTCGGCAAGGAAATGCGTGTCGGTGGAGTCCTGACGAACAAAGATGCCTGTGGTCATCCCTCGAATCTCGGCATACTGGAAGAGGTTGCCTGTGCTGCCCGGATAGATGTTGATGCCTCCCCATTGCGCCGACATATCACGATAGTAAAGGTTGTCGAAAATCCTATCGGTACGGTCGCCAAGCAGGTTGATGGGATGTTCGAGCGAACCTTCGAGGCGCAGCGTGCCATAGACCTCGATGGTGGCATGGTCGTGGAGATAGAGCGTGACACCAGGTTGAACGGTAAGCGTCACTCCAGGTTCAATGGCAAAAGCACCATAGATTAGCTTGTCGATGCCTCCGGCCAGCCACGTGGTGTCGCGACGGATAGTGTCGTTAAGGAGTTCCTCCACGTCGCGCGTGGTGACAACGAGGCGTATGCTTTGTGTCCGACCATTGCAGACGATGTCAAGAAAATCCTCACGAACGACATCGCGCTCGTCCTGCCGTCCTGCGAATGTGGCTTCGACAAGGATGTAGAGCGAATCGCCCTGGGCGATGTGCAGGAAGTCGGGATTGGTGAAGTCGGTGCCAGCCATTCCATCGACATTGATGCGGAAGATGCTGCTATCGCCTCCGCGCAGGCAGATGCTTGAGAGAGAGAGTTCTCCCTTCTGACGATTGTAGAGCATCAGTTTCTGCGTAGCCGTGTTGTGTCCCGTAAGCAGCACGCCAAGGTTGTAGCAGTCGCTGTCGTTGAGCTCGAACGACGGCTGTGCGCCGGCATCGGTGAGGATGTCGTCGCTGCACGAGGCGATGGTGGCCAAAGCGAGGAAGAGGATAACTATGAGGAGGGAGCGCATAGGTGTTCAAAAGTAGCAGCCAAGCTTGGCTGCGGAAAAGACAAAGGGAACGCACGTCATTTGCGGGTGACAACGAGGGTTGTGTAGGTGGTGAGACGAGCGCGATACTGACGAAGGTGGTAGTTTTCGGCATTGGCAGGACCGGCAGTGGGTGCAGGCGAGCCGTACTGGACGGCGCCGAACTCCGACTCGCAGCCTGAACAACGTGCGACGAAAGGATCCTTCATGCCGATGGCCGACACAGTGCCGCGACGATAGCAGTAGGGACAAGCGAGGTCGTAGGCGTAGAACACGTCTTCGGTGGCAGCATGATAGAGCAACAGACCGCAGACGCCGATGTTGTCGGAGACATTCTGGTACTTGTTGACCAAGACGACACCAGGCTGGCTGTCGAGATTGGGGAGGTCGTTCTGCTGGAGGGCAGCATTGATGGTGCTGATATTGCAACTGTAGTGCACGTTGTAGGCAGGGACTGGCGACTCGACAGCCTCCACGCCGACACAAGCGGCGAAGAGGAATGCCGACAAGCCGCCCAGGACTACTCCACGCAATGACGACAGCCCGCGGACGAAAGGCTTCCTAACCGACCAGCGCAGCAATGGCATCATGGGCCTTTTGGAAATTGAAGCCTTCGAGCACACGATCCATCAGCGCACGAATCTCGGCCGTGCAGAGATTGCCGATGGAGCCCTCGTGGGTGTGATGCACCTCCTTGACGGGCGTGAAACGTCCGGCCTCGATGTCGAGCCCCACCTTCTTGTAGGCATCGCGGAACGGCACACCTTCGGAGGCAAGGCGATTGACCTCTTCGACCGAGAACATCAGGTCGTAGCGCGGGTCGTCGAGAATGTGCTCGTTGACAGTGATGTGCTCCATCATGAGCTTCACCATGCGCAGAATGTCCTTAAGTTCATCGAAAGTGGGGAGGAAGACCTCCTTGATGATCTGCAGGTCGCGGAAGTAGCCCGAGGGGAGATTGTTGGTAATCATCATAATCTGCTCAGGTACACCCTGCAGCTTGTTGCACTTGGCGCGTGTGAGTTCGAAGACATCGGGGTTCTTCTTGTGGGGCATAATGGACGAACCGGTGGTGAAGGCATCGTGCAGCTTGATGAAGCCGAAGTTCTGGCTCGAAAACATACAGGCATCAAAGGCAAGCTTGGCAATGGTGCCAGCGATGCCTCCCAAGGCCTGTGCGACGATGCGTTCGGTCTTTCCGCGTCCCATCTGTGCATAGACGACGTTGTAGGCCATCGAGTCGAAGCCCAACAAGTCGGTGGTCATCTGGCGACGCAGCGGGAAACTCGAACCATAGCCAGCAGCCGAACCAAGGGGGTTGCGGTTGACCACACGATAAGCGCCTTGCAGCACCTGCAGGTCATCGACGAGGCTCTCGGCATAGGCGCCGAACCACAAGCCGAAACTGGAGGGCATAGCCACCTGCAGGTGGGTATAGCCCGGCATAAGGACGTTGCGATAGCGTTCGGACTGCGTCTGCAGCATATCGAACAACTGACGGACGACCTTGACGATTGCCTCGATCTCGTGACGCATGTAGAGCTTGAGGTCGATGAGCACCTGGTCGTTGCGACTTCGGCCCGAATGGATCTTCTTGCCGATGTCGCCCAAACGGCGCGTGAGGATAAGTTCCACCTGACTATGGACGTCCTCGATGCCTTCTTCGATGACGAAACGGCCTTCGAGGGCATCGCGATAGATCTGCTTCATCTCACGAAGCAAGATGTCAAGTTCATCGCGGGTGAGCAAGCCGATGCTTTCGAGCATGGTGATATGCGCCATAGAACCAAGCACGTCATAGGGGGCGAGATAGAGGTCCATCTCGCGGTCGCGACCGATGGTATAGCGTTCGATATCCTTATCGACCTGGACGGATTTTTCCCAAAGTTTCATTCGAAGGTTCAATTAATAGGGAATCTTGGTGAGCATCTCGGCAAGCTGGTCGGCGACGCCATCGAGCTTCTTGCCAACCATCGGCTTGAGGAAGAAGGGGATATCGACATCAACGGTGACGCGGCAACGTGTCTCGTAGGGAGACTTGGGGAGGAGCTGAATCCAGAGAGTAACGTCAACGGGGCTCTGGTCGGCCTGGAACTTAACGCACTTCATGGGTTCCTCACGATCGACGACACCGAGGCCGATCTGCATACCATTAACCTTGAAGAGGGCGGTGTCGCGCGTGAACGACAGGTCGCTCAGGGTAATCTTACCGCCGCCCTGCTCGGCAATCTTTGCCTTGAGGGCTTCTTTCATTTCGGGGGACATGTTGTCCTTCATGGTCTGGAATTGCGACAAGTCACTGATGCGATTCCAAACCTGGTATTGTGATGCGGGGATGATCTTTACCTCGCTTTGATATTTGGACATAGGGATGAGGAATGGGGGTTAAGAGGGGTTAAGAAGGGTTCGAGGGGTTAGGAAGCAGCCATAGATGGCTGCTGACAAGAACACGGGGGACACGCGAGAGCCGAGCTGGGCAAAACGCGGGAACCGAGCGAGGGCTCAATTTAGCGGCCCCATTCGCTGGGATTGGCGCGCCAGAGCTTGAGGACCTCGATGTCGCTGGGCTGGATGTAGCCTTGTTCGGCGGCTTCGGCGACGAGTTCGGTGTAGTTGGAAAGAGTGGTCAGCTCAACACCAGCCTCCTCGAATGCCTGCTGGGCCTGCGGGAACTGATAGGTGAAGATGGCCACCATACCCAGCACGTTGACATTAGCCTGACGAAGTGCTGCGACGGCCTTGAGGCTGGAGCCACCAGTAGAGATGAGGTCTTCGATGACAACAACGTTCCAACCCTCCTCGATCTGACCTTCGATGAGGTTGCCCATGCCATGGTCCTTGGGAGCAGAACGCACATAGACGAAGGGTACGCCGAGAGCATCGGCAACGAGGGCACCCTGTGCGATGGCTCCGGTGGCCACACCTGCGATGGCATCGACCTTGTCGCCATAGATGCGCTGCACGGCGCTGACGAGACCCGTCTTGATGATGGTGCGGATGTCGGGGAAGGCGAGGGTCTTGCGATTGTCGCAATAGATGGGTGAATGCCAACCAGATGCCCAAGTGAAGGGCTGAGTGGGCTGCAACTTGACGGCCTTGATGGCCATGAGCTTTTCAGCTACGAGACGTTCGATAGTTTTCATATCTATGTTTGAATATTTGATTGTTTTGCTATAGGTTTGCAAATGTAACGTAAAAAAATGACATTTCGCGTGTACGTACAACTAAAAAAATATAAATGGGCACAAAAAAGGGCATTTCGGGAGAGAAATGACATTTTGAGGGGGCAATGACTAACCTCTTGCAAAGGCGAGCGTGAGGACACTGACGCGAACATCTGGCACTGCCTGGAGCAGGGCATCGGCAGCCGCCACCATCGTTGAGCCCGTGGTGAGCACATCATCGACAACGAGTACATGTCGCGAAGCGAGGCGCTCAGGATGACGCACGCCGAAGGAGTTGGTCACATTCCAAAACCTCTCGTGACTTGACAGCCCAACCTGTGAGCACGTGTACCGACGCTTGTAAAGACAATGCGTCTCCAAAGGCAAATGCCACGCCTGCTTCAACACTTCGACAATACCTGCACACTGGTTGTAGCCACGCAATAGTGAGCGGAATGGATGGAGCGGAACAGGAACAATGACATCAATGTCGTAAGGCCAGCCCTCTCCTCCTCTTTCATCGGCCGCCAACTGCAATTCCTGCACGAAAAGTCGCGTTGCCCAAGCGTTCAACCAAGGCCGATCGTGGAACTTCGACTGACGAATGATGTTGCCAAAGGGTTCCTTTTGCCCATAATAGCAGAACGACGTTGCGTGCTCGAAGGGGAATCGTCCGAAAAGACGGCGCTCAACGTCGTTGTTGGGCTGCTCGGCATGCACCCTGGGCAAAAGGGGCAAACAGCGCAGGCACACGCCCTCCTCCTCCGGCAGCAACGTGCTGTCGCAATAGGGGCATCGACGGGGGAGAATCAGGGAGAGCATCGAAAGGGTTATGAAAGATTCGAAGGGTTCGAAAGGTTAAGAGGGGTCTGAAAGGCTATGAAGGGCCTTCGAGATAATGTAGGATTCGAAGCCACGCTGGGCGGCAAAGCGAAGGAGACGGGCACGATCGGCGGGCGAAAGGGGAAGGTCGAGAGTGCGCATCTTCTTGCTCAAAAGGTCGCTACAGGTGGCAAGATATTCGTCGGGATCAATCTTCTCATCGAGAGCCTCGTCGATGAGCCCATCGTCGATGCCCTTGGCACGAAGGGCGTATCTAATCTTGACTCTACCCCACTGTTCGAAACGAAACTTGTCGCTCACGAAGGCTCGGGCAAAACGTGCCTCATCGAGGAACCCTTCGCTCGTCAGATACCCCACTAAGCGTGCAGCCTCCGGCTCAGTAAGGCCCCAGGATTGTGCCTTTGTGAAGATGTCGCCAGGACAGCGTTCGCTCTGGCTACAGAGGGAGGCTGCTCGATTGAGGGCTTGATCGTAAGTCAATTTCATATTTGACAAGGGCAATTAAAAATATACAAATAATAATTAACAATGAAAGCAGGTTGCAACTGAAAAGGGAAATGTGCAGCAATCAATTATAAAGGGCTTTCACCATACGGTCGCGGCCAGTGATGTCGCGACGCAGCTCGACATAGTGATAACCCATCTCGCGAAGCAACTGGCACGTGGCTTCACCGAAAGCAGCATTGATCTCGAAATAGAGAGAACCGCCTTTCTTCAAGTGCTTTTGACCCAAACGGGCAATGGAGCGATAAAATAGGAGCGGGTCGTCATCGGGAACAAAAAGGGCCACTTCGGGTTCATGTTCCAGAACGATTTCGGACATCTGGGCGGCCTCATTTCGGCAGACATAAGGCGGGTTGCTGACGATGATATCGAGATGTTGATAACCCTGTGGAAAACTATTGTTTTTGGAGGTTTTTTCTATGTTTGAATACAAGTTATCAACATATTCAAGTACATCTATTTGAGCGAATTGCAAGTTATCAACATTTTGTTGACAGGCATTGCGGCGAGCGATGTTCAAGGCAGCCGAAGAAATGTCGATAGCGAGGACCTTTGCATCCTCGAAACAACGTGCAAGACTGATGGCGATGCAACCCGATCCAGTACCGATGTCGCAAATGGTGAGAGGCTTCGAAACAGGCGAAGAGACATTGGACGACGACGTAGGACATGAACGCAAATCGGTAACAATCCAATCAACGAGTTCGGCTGTTTCGGGCCGAGGGACGAGCACATCGGGGCTTACCTCAAAACGTGCGCCATAGAACCACGCATATCCCAAGGCCTGCTGGACGGGAACACCCTGTTCCATTCGAGCGACGATGGACGAGAGCCGCGCACGCTCTTCGGCAGTGAGGATGCGCTCGGGATGCAAGAGACGATTGGTGCGCGTGATGCCGCACACTTCCTCGAGCAAAAGGTCGGCGATGGCACGCACTTCACGCTCGTCGTAAAGCGGCGAACCCTGCGAATCGACCACCTGCGACAATTTCGCGCGTATTATTTTTATTGTATCAAGCATGGTGCAAAGTTAGGGAATTTTTGTGAAAGATTGACATAAAAAGGTGTCATAATTTCTAAAAAAAATGCATTTTCACACGAAATTCCCCTAAAATATTATAATTATGCGCCTAAAAAGGGCTATCTTTGAAGAAAAATCACTAAATTTGCGCACGATTTTTGGTATAAAAAATAGATATGAAACTATTTCGACATATATCCGGTCTGATCTGTTGGACATTGGTCGCCATAGGCCTCACCTCCTGCTTGGGCTCAGGCAACGACTCGGAAACAGTAGTGACCGACTACTACAACTGCATCGTAACTTCGTTTTCGCTCGAAGACAACACGAACGTCTGCTCTGGCCTTTCGAAGTATTCGTTTACCATCGACAACTACGGATTGAGTGACGACTCTATTCACGCACTCTATCCCAATGATGGCATCATCTTCAATCCCGACTCGCTGCCCCGTGGTGTCATCGCTGACTCGGTAAAGATCTCGGTTAGCTTCTCCAAGCCCGACAGTGTCTATCTGGAACTCTTCGGGCTGGACGGCGAACTGGGCCAGTATGCACAATTTTCAGCCGACTCGGCATTCTACTTCGGCTCCTACCCCGATGCACGCATGACCATAGTGGCTCGCGGCGGCAACCGCAAGACCTACCACATCAAGGTCAATGTCCATAAGGTGGAGGGCGACACCATCGTCTGGCACGACTATACCGATGATCTGTGGGCCGACATGAACATCACCGACCAGCGCACCGACACCATCGGACAGACGCTCTATTGGTTTGTGGAGGAGAATGGCCAAAGCTACAAGGTGAGCACCTCGAAGCTCAGCGAGAACAGCCCCACTGAATGGCAACCGATGGCCGACGTCAGCGTTGCCGAAGGCGAACTGCTTGACCTCAAGACACTCTACAATTGGCACAACCAACTCTATGCCATCGGCAAGATCAACGGTAGGCTGATGACCTCGGCCGACGGTTTCCACTGGGAAGTCGCCAGCAGCGGACAAACGTTCGTGGCCATTCTAGGCAATCAGTACAAGACGAAGGACGTCTATGGAAACTGGAACCAGGATTCGCTGAACGTCATCGTGAAAGTGGACGATGCTTATCGCTTTGCCGTTTCGGCCGACGCATCGAATTGGCATGTGGCTCAGCAAATCCCCGACAACTTCCCCGTGACGGGCTTCACTCGTCCCATCTGGACTGAAGCACGCAGCAACTACGGCAACCTCACCTCACGTCTTTACATCACCGGCGGATTGACGGCTTCTGGGCAGTTCGTGTCGAGCACTTGGTCGTGCGACGGCTGGAATGAAGATGTGCACGGGCCGAACTGGGTGGAATTCCTGCAGGATGAGATGCCAGGTATGACGGGTGCATCGGTGCTCGAATATACCATTGACAGCGACAAGCCGAAGACATTCTGGCTGCTGCATCCAGGTTTTACTGCCACAGGTGACGTTCCCACCAATCGACTGTACAACAAGTACTATACGACGCTTTACTATTCGGAGGATAGCGGTGTGAGCTGGCATCGTCTGAGTCGCTACTACACCCAGTATGCCGACAATACACCAATCGGGAAAGTGGCCTGCAACTCGGCCTTCTACGATCCACAGTCCTTCAGGATGTACTTCTTCGGTGGACGTCGTGCCGATGGCACATTCAAGACCTCGGTATGGGGAGGATGTCTGAACTCACTCACATTCGACAAGCTGCGTTGATAGCATGAAGAAATGGCTGATGACCTGCCTCCTTGCCATCCTTCTGACCACCGTCGGGGCACAGGAGAAGGAATACCTCTACGAAATCGGTGGCGGCTTAGGGGCCAGTTGGGGCTACGGTGACGTGAATGCCTCGAAGGCAGTCTATAGCCCTTCCCTTTCGTACAGCCTCATCTATCGCTACAACCTCAACCTACGCTGGGCTTTGGCCGCAGAACTTCAGAGTTCGGGCCTCAAGGGAGACACACGCGACTTCGACGCTGCATTCCCCGGAGGCGACTACGAATTCAGTCGACGCTACTGGCAACTGCAGCTACGTCCTGAGGTACACTTCTGGAACTATGGACTAGGCAGCGACTATCGCGAAAAGAAACGCTATACGCCCTTCCTCACCGCAGGGCTCTCGGCAGGGCTAGTGAACGGAGGGGACGACGGCTCGTCGTTTGCACTAGGAATCCCTTTCGGCGCAGGCTACAAATTCAAGATGGCAAAACGCTGGAACTCCCAGGTAACCCTCCTCTTCACCAAGACCTTCAGCGACAAGCTCGATGGCAGAGTTGATCCCGAGGGAATCGCCACAAGTTCGCTCATCGACAACGACTGGATGGCATCGATACAACTGAGCGTTACCTTCGACTTCAAGGAACGCTGCATCGAATGCCACAACCAGAAGAACCAGATGAGAAAATAACGCCTTCATCAAGCATTCAACCAAAAACAGACAAAACATCAACAATATATGGCAACACTTGAACAAATCGACAAAACCCGCTCGCCAAAGTCAGTGGCCATCATCATGGATGGTAACGGACGTTGGGCCAGGCAGCGTGGAATGGACCGTTCGGAAGGCCACAAAGCCGGCATCGATTCGCTGCACGACTCCATCGAAGCCGCAAAATGGGCAGGCGTGAAATACCTGACCGTCTATGCCTTTTCGACCGAGAACTGGAACCGCCCGCAGAAGGAGGTTGACACGCTGATGAACCTTATCGCTTATGCTGTCGAACTGGAGACACCCGATATGATACGCAAGGGCGTGCGCCTCGGCATGATAGGCGACTTCAGCCGCGTGCCCAAGTTTGCCATGGACAAGCTCAAATGGTCGATTGAACAGACCAAGGACTGCCAAGACATTACCCTCATCATCGCCCTGAGCTACAGCGCACGCTGGGAGCTCGTCGATACGATGCAACGCCTGGCACGCCAGTGCGTCGAGGGCGCCATCAAGCCCGAAGAGATCGACCAGGAGATGATCAGCCGCAACCTAACCACCTCGTGGTACCCCGACCCCGATCTGCTGATTCGCACCGGTGGCGAGGAACGCATCTCGAACTTCATGCTTTGGCAGATCTCCTACTCCGAACTGTACTTCACCCCTGTCCTTTGGCCTGACTTTCACCATGAGCAGTTCTACGACGCTATCGTCGACTACCAGTCGCGCGAACGTCGTTTCGGCAAGACCAGCGCCCAAGTGCAGGCAGAAGCCGGCACCAAATAACCCAGTAATTACACATTATTAAATTAATGATACGTAAAGTTACGATACTGTTCCTCCTCGTGATGTCGTTCGCAGGCATCACCTTGGCTCAGGAACTTCCTAACGACACAATTTACCACCCTACGGTCAACCAGACCGCACAGACCGGTAAAAAATACACCATACGCGGTATCGAGGTCACCGGTGCCGACAACTACGAGGATTATGTCCTCATCGGTTTTTCGGGGCTCTCCATCGGAGAGACCATCACCGTGCCGGGCGACGAAGTGACCAATGCCATCAAGCGTTTCTGGCGACAGGGTCTCTTCAGCGACGTCACCATTACGCTCGAAAAGGTGTATGAGAACGACTGCTGGCTCAAGATTGCCTTGACCCCACGTCCTCGCATCGCCAACATCGAATATGATGGTGTCAAGAAGTCGGAACGCGAAGACCTCGATGCACAGATCGGTGTGGCCAAGGGCAGCCAGGTGACGCCCAACATCATCGACCGTGCCAAGACCATCATCAAGCGCTACTACGATGGCAAGGGCTATCAGAATGCTGATGTCGAAATCTATCAGCAGGATGATTCCACACTCAAGAACATGGTGAACCTTACCATTTATGTGGACAAGCACGAGAAGGTGAAGATCAAGAACCTCGTCATCAACGGTCTCGACACCTGGGACAGCATCGGACACAAGAAGCTGCTGCCCCTCAAGAAGAACTACATGACCTATCGCAAGGCCAATGCAGCCTTGAAGAAGACCAACGCCGTGAACAAGTGGTACAATGCTTTCCGCGCCAAGAAATTTGTACCCGAGACCTACAAGGAGGACAAGCAGAAACTCATCGACAAGTTCCACGAACTGGGCTATCGTGATGCACGTATCCTGAGTGACAAGCAGGAACGCTACGACGACAAGCACATCAACCTCACCATCGACGTCGAAGAAGGTCAGAAGTACTATATCCGCAACATGTCGATCGTGGGCAACACCGTGGAGTCGGAAGAACGACTTCTCACTTTCCTGCAGCTCCAAAAGGGCGATGTCTATAACCAGAGGAAGATTAAGAAACGTATCGACGAGGATGAGGACGGCATCGGCACCCTCTACATGGACCAGGGCTACCTCTTCTTCCGTATGGATCCCATCGAGGTGAACATCGAGGGCGACTCGGTAGATCTCGAGTTCCGCGTAGTTGAAGGTCCTCCAGCACGCATCAACAAGGTGGTCATCAACGGTAACGACCGACTCTACGAACACGTCATCCGTCGCGAGCTTCGCACTCGTCCTGGCGAGCTTTTCTCAAAGACCGACCTCATCCGTTCGGCACGTGAATTGGCCCAGACAGGTCACTTCGACCCCGAGAAGATGAACCCACGCCCAGTACCCAATACCGAAGACGGCACTGTGGACATCATCTACGACCTCGAGTCGAAGGCCAACGACCAAGTGGAGTTCTCACTCGGTTGGGGTTCAACAGGCCTTATCGGCCGCATATCGCTCAAGCTGACCAACATCTCGATGAAGGATCTCTTCCATCCTTCTCGCTACCACGGCATCTATCCTTCGGGCGAAGGCGAGACGTTCACCCTTTCGGTGCAGACCAATGCCCAGTATTACCAGTCGTATTCGGTGTCGTATATGAACCCATGGTTTGGAGGCAAGCGACCCAATTCGCTCAACCTTTCGGTGTACTATTCCCGCCAGTCGGACATCAACTCGCGCTATTATAGTAACACGTACTACAACAATATGTACAACGGCTACTATGGAGGCTACAGCCCCTATGGTTATGGCTACGGCGGATATGGTTATGGCGGCTACGGATATGGTTATGGCAACACAGCTTCGTACGAATATGCCATCGACCCCGACAAGTCTATCCAGATGATCGGCGCTTCGCTGGGCTTCGGCAAGCGTCTGAGCTGGCCTGATGACTACTTCCAGCTGCAGGCTTTGCTCAACTACCACGTGTATATCCTCAAGGACTGGCAGTACTTCCCCGTCTCAAACGGCACGTCGAACAGTCTCTCCGTCGAAGCTATCCTTTCGCGTAACTCCATCGACAACCCGTACTACACACGTCGTGGTTCGACCTTCACCCTCGATGCCGAGTTTGCTCCTCCCTACTCCCTCTTCCAGGACAAGGACAAGCTCGCCGCTCAGGAAAAGTATTCGCAGGACAAGATGCGCTGGCTGGAGTTCTGGAAGATCAAGTTCTCAACCAAGACCTTCACCCCTATCGTCGGCAATACCCGCACACTCGTGTTCCACACCCGTTCTGACTTCGGATTCCTGGGCCACTACAACCCAAACAAGTTGTCACCTTTCAACAGCTACTACATGGGTGGTGACGGCAACTCGTACTATTCGTCGAGCTACATAACAGAGTACATCCCATTGCGTGGCTACGAGAACGGTTCGCTCACCTCGAACTACAGTTACACCAACGATGTGGCTACCTGCTATGCACGCGTAGTGGCTGAGCTTCGCTATCCGTTTATGCTTGAGTCGTCTTCGACCATCTATGGACTGATATTTGCCGAAGCAGGTAATGCCTGGACCGACATCAAATACTTCAACCCATTCTCGCTGAAACGTTCGATGGGTGCCGGCGTCCGCATCTTCCTCCCGATGATCGGTATGCTGGGTATCGACTGGGGTTATGGCTTCGACAATACTTTCGGCTCGTCGAGCAATTCGGGTTCGAACTTCCACTTCGTCATTGGCCAGGAGTTCTAAATGACACTTCTAGACAGAATGTTTAAACTTCAATATTTTCTTTTAGTCTTAAAAGCAAAATCAACCCTTAAAAAACCTTTTGCTATATGAAGAAAATCATCATCGCATGCGTTGTCGCCCTCTTGGGCAGCGTGAATGCCTTTGCACAGAAGTATGCCCTTATCGACATGGATTATATCCTGAAGCAGATACCGCAGTATGAGATGGCCAACGAGCAGCTCAACCAGATCAGCAAGCGCTGGCAGGCCGAAGTCGAGACATTGGCAGCCGAGGCTGAACAGATGTACAAGCAGTATGAGGCCGATATGGTCTATCTGACCCAGGAGCAGAAAATCCAGCGCGAGAACGACATTCTGGCTAAGGAGAAGGAGGTGCAGGATCTGCGTCTCAAGTATTTTGGCCCCGAAGGCGAACTGTATCAGAAGCGCAATAGTCTGGTGGGACACATCCAGGATGACATCTACAATGCCGTGAAAGAGATTGCCGAGAAGAACAGTTTCTCGATGGTCATCGACCGTGCTTCGGCCGAAAGCGTCATCTATGCAAGCCCCAAGATCGATATCTCGAAGGAGGTATTGCAGAAGATGGGATACTAAGGAATGGTTCGAAAAGTTCAAAGGGTTCGAAAGGTTCGAATGATTCCGAAAGGTCCGAATAGATCAAAAGCCCCAGTTTATCGACTGGGGTAAAAGTGTCTTAGAATAAAACAACGACAAATTATAATAAACAATAGACATCAAATAAATCAAACAAAACAAACACCAAAACTATGTTCAAAAAACTCTTTGTAGCAGCCATCATTGCTATCGCAAGCATCACTTCCTATGCTCAGACCCTCAAGATTGGTACCGTTAACCTCGACGAAGTAATGCAGGCTATGCCTGAGACATCGGTCCTCGAGAAGGAATTGGCCGACCGCACTACCAAGTTCCAGACACAGGCCAAGAGCATGCAGGACGAGTTCCAGACCAAGTACCAGGCTTACGTTGAGCAGGCTGACTCCCTCGATGAGCTGACACGTGGCGTCCGTGAGGACGAACTCCGTTCACTCCAGCAGCGTGCTGAGCAGTACCAGCAGAGTGCTTACCAGCAGATCACCCAGTATCGCGAGCAGCAGCTCGGCATGATCCAGGAGAAGCTCTTCAAGGCCGTTAAGGCTGTAGGCGACCGCGAGAAGTTCCTTGCCGTCTTCCCAACCAACGATGCCACCTATTTCTCGGCTTCGCAGACTACCGACGTGACCGGTCTCGTCAAGGCCGAACTTGGCATTAAGTAATATTGGTTAAGAGAACATCCAATAAACTCTTATGAAGCACTTCCTTGCAATCTGTCTTTTGTCCTGCCTATTCGTCTACGGACTAAATGCACAGTCCGAACCAAAGGCACCCAAGTTTGGCAATATCGACATGGCCCAGCTCTTCCGACTTATGCCCGAAAGCAAGGCCGTGGAGGATGAGTTGGCACAGATACAGCTCTCCTACGACAACGAGATTCAGAAAATGGGCGAAGAGTATCAGATTAAGGTAAGTGACTTCGTAGCCGTTCAGCAGACACTCGACCCCAACATTGCCGAAGCAAGGGCTCAGGAGATTGAGCAGCTGCAACAGCGCATACAGCAATTCCGCGAGAAGGCCGCCAAAAGTCTTCGCGAACAGCGTGAGGCCAAGACCGCACCTATCATCGAGCGCGTGTCGCAGGCCATCCAGACTGTGGGTGACAAGTACGGCTACACCTACATCTTCGACCTTAAGCAGGCAGGCATCATGTATTTCTCTCCCGAGCAGTGCGATGATGTTTTCCCGCTCGTCAAGGCCGAGTTAGGTTTCTAAACGACATTTCAATAATGACAAAGGGGACGGCAAATTTGCCGCCCCCTTTGTTGTCATAAAGAATCAACTTTACTATTAGTTCTCTTCATTTATTTCGTTTCCACGAAGCTTCATATCGCTTGTGACACCTTTGGTCACCTCGATGTAAAGACCATCGCTCAGGCCAACTTCGACTGGAATACGCTCAAAGCTTTGTGGCTTGGCGGTCTCACTCGATGTGAGGCGATAGACAAAGGTTGAATCTCCTTCAAACTCGATGGCAGTTTCCTGAATGGTGAGTGCCTGGTCTCGACGCTCGAACTCAATCTTTGCATTTGCACTGTACCCAGCTCGAACAACAATCGTGTCGGGAATCTGTGCCGCAGCCTTGATCTCGAAGAGGATAGCGCCATTACTCTCGTTGCCCTTTGGCGAGATGTATTCGAGCGTAGCAGGCAATGTCACGCCCTGAATAGCTCCGATGGTGAGATCGATATGCATACCTTGGCGCAGTCGTCCTACTTCGGTCTCGTCAATATTGCCACGGAAGATGATATTGCTCATATCGGCCACTGTGGCCACTGTCGTACCTTCGTTGAACGAGTTCGCATTGATGACCGAAGTTCCAATTTTGACAGGGACTTCAAGAATTGTGCCCGAAATAGTGCTTCGAACAATGGTCGTATTGATCTTGCCCGAACGCTTGCTGATACCATCGGTAACAATGTCAAGCTGATCCTGTGCGGCTTGTCGCGACTCGAAGGCCTTGTCGAGTGCATTCTGGCTCTTTTCGAACTCTTCGTGCGAAACAAGTCCCTTCTCGTGCAAGGTCTTCAATCGATCGTGCTCGCGCTGGGTCTCTTCAAGAGTTAATTGTGCCGTGCGCACATTGCTTTGCGCATTGTTGAGTTGTGCCATATCGGGGATAACTGCAACCTTCGCAATCGGATCATTCTGCTTCACCTTGTTGCCAGCCTCAACATATAGTTCAGTGATGATTCCCTGGATCTGAGGCTTGATGTTCACCTCGTCGCGCGGCTCCACCTTGCCACTGGCAACACTTGTCTTCACAATGTCACGCGTTTCAGGTGCAAGCACTTCGTAGACCTTCACCTTGGGCTGTGCCTGCTGATAGAGGTAATAGAAAGTGTAAAGGACAAACAGTCCTATCACGCACCAGACAGCAATATTGATGTACTTCTTCATATTATATAGTGGTTTAATTTTGTTCTATTGATTCTAGATTTTCTAGAGTCTCTAGATTTTCTAGAATATCTAGAATATCTAGACTAACTGTTTTCTGCGTCATCATTCTTCCCTGAGCGCCTCAATGGCCTTGATCTTCATCGCACGCTTAGCAGGCATCCAGCCTGCAAGCAGTCCACCGACGATGATGACGAACGTAGCAGCCAAAGCTACCGAGAAACTAATCTGGGGATTGCCCAAAGGATAATCCTCCAAGGGATTCGCCTCGATGATCTTTCCAGCCAAACGTAGCAGCCAGACGCCTGTCATCAGACCGATCAGGCCTGCCGATGCCGTCAACACCAGGCTTTCGGCCAATATCTGGCGCACGATGGTTTGTGGTTTGGCACCCAATGCCCTGCGGATACCAATCTCTTGTGTACGTTCCTTGACGGTCACCAGCATAATGTTCGAGATACCAATCAGTCCGGCAAGCAGTGAGCCACAGCCTACAATCCAAAGCAGAATGTCCAAGCCTCGGAAGAGCAACGAGAATGCTGTAACCAGATCGGCAAGATTGATGGTAAAGAAGGCACTCTTGTCGTCGGGATGCACATAGTGGTGATCCTTCATGATGCTGAGTATCGGCTCCTGCCATTCGCTGACCGGATACTTGTCCCTCAGCGTGAAGACACACAGGTCAATCTGCGAACCTTCGTTATACATCAGCTGCTCGGTATTGATAGGTAAGAGCAGCGAGCGATCCAAATCAGTGCCGATGGAAACCAATTCGGACAGTTTCTTGGCAACGCCTACAATGGTGTAGGAAATGCTACCAACTTGCACCATCTGTCCACAAGGGTCGCCTCCACCCGGGAAAAGAGTCTCGTAGGTCTGTCGTCCAATGACACACACCTTGCGTCGTTCACGTTGATCCACTTCATTCAGGTAGCGGCCATAAATCATCTGCGTAGGCAGTACGTGGTAGTAACTCGGCGTTGTGCCCACTACTGAGGCATCGTAATTGAATTCTCCAACATTCGCATTTTTGGTTCCGGCAAAGTTGATGGGAGTAATAAAGCGAATCTTGTCGGGCATCTCGTTTTTCACAAGCTGCATATCGATGTTATCGACTGAGATTCGGCGGTCTCGGCCAAAGCCCTTATACGAAATCGTAGTGCGTGATCCCATCACAAAGATACTATTGCTCGGGACACTCTTGATACTATCCAAAAGGCCACCTGTGATGCTCGCACCGAAACCGAGCAGCAGAATCAGCATCAACAACCCCCAGAATACACCGAAGGCCGTCATCAGCGAACGCCACTTGTTGCGGCTAATTGTCTGCCATATCTCTTGCCAAAGTTCTTCCATATCAATTCGCAGCCAAAGCTTCTACAGGTTTGATACTAACAGCCCGTTTGGCGGGAATATATCCTGCTATCATACCGGCAATGACCATCACGAAGGTAGCCATCAGAACGGTCTTGAAATCCACCGTCGGGTCCTTGAACATTGCTGCACCATCGCCCCCACTCATCTTGAGGATAGCATCTACACCTTTGGTCAAGAGAGTACCTACCAGCATGCCTATGTAGCCGAAGACCAGTGCGATGGCAACCGACTCGAGCAGCACCAGCGAAACAATTTGACGAGGCCGTGCTCCCAATGCCTTGCGGATACCGAACTCGCGAGTCCTTTCACGGACGGTGATTAACATAATGTTCGAGATACCTGTCACGCCAGCTATCAGTGTAGCAATACCGATAAGCCATATAAACAGCGTGATATAACGCAGGATGCGCATTGTCTGCAAGTAGTCCTCATACGAATTCCATACCCAATAGGCATTCCTGTCCTGCGGGTCGTAGCGCTTGGAACTTGACAAGACAGTCTTCAGGGCCTTGTTGAACTCCTCATTAGCTTCGGGCGTCTCAAGATTCTTCACCAGGAAGGTAATTCTCGAAAAGTGTCCATTGGGTTTGTAGATGGTGCCAACCGTTGTTATGGGCGAAAGGATATCGGTCTCGCCTTCCATAGGAGCCTTGTAATTACCCACGATCTGGAACGGGATGTCATAGAGGTCAATCCATTCGCCTAGATGCGGCCCTTCATCTCCGAAGAGTTCTTCAATTGTCTTGGCTGTGACCATGCACACCTTGCGATTGTCACGAAGATCCATCTCGTTGATTGAGCGTCCTTCTACCACAGTGTATCCGTTCGTAGTAATGTACTCTGGGAAGACGCCCATCAGCGACGTCGTCGTATAGAGCAGGCCTTTAGAAGCACGCACCGAAGCCTCATAGGTCGGTTGTGCATCGGCAATCTGATGAGGGAACCTGTTGCGAAGCAACTGAAGGTCCTCGCTGTCAAGATACATCTCGCGATACCGTCGCAAGCCCTCGAAGCTCTGTGATGTCCAGCCCGGGCTAAGCGACACAGTGTTGATGCTCCGCGATGCAAATGCATCCTCCATACCATGCAGCAGCCCGTTGCCGGCACCCAGCAGTACGATGAGCATGAAAATGCCCCAGGCAATGCTGAATCCTGTCAGTGCGATGCGCAGCTTGTTGCGGCTCATCGAGACGTATATCTCTTCTATCTGGTCTATTATCATTGTTGTCTGACGTCACTCGATATCTGTCCGTCCTTGATATGAATAATGCGGTCGGTGGCATTGGCGATGTCACGCTCGTGGGTTACGATGATGACTGTCTTTCCCTCTTCTCTGTTCACTTGCTTGAGCAAGTCCATCACTTCAAGCGTGGTCTTCGAGTCGAGAGCACCCGTCGGCTCATCGGCCAGGATGATCTTCGGATTGGCGATGAGGGCACGAGCGATGGCCACACGTTGCTTCTGGCCTCCCGACATCTCGCTCGGATAATGGTCGGCCCACTCGCGAAGGCCCATCTTCTCGAGATATTCCAAAGCGAGTTCGTTGCGTTTGCGTCTGCCCACACCTTTATAATATAAAGGAAGTGCGACATTCTCCATAGCATTCTTGAAGCTGATGAGATTGAACGACTGAAAGACGAATCCGATCATCTGGTTGCGCAGTTCGGCGGCACGTGTCTCGCTCAGGTTACGAATGAGAGTGCCATCGAGGGTGTAAGTGCCTTCGTCATAGTCGTCGAGGATTCCTAAAATGTTCAGCAAAGTGGATTTACCCGATCCCGAAGCTCCCATAATGCTCACAAGCTCACCTGCTTCGATATGGAGATCGATGCCTTTGAGCACATGCAACGGTGTCGCAGATTGGTAGGTCTTATGAATGTTCTGCAGACGTATCATTAAATTTACTTGTTTTGTCGGTGCAAATATAAGTGTATTTTCAAAACCGACCAAATATACTACGTTAAAAAAAGTTGACAGGCTTACGAATCACTATTGTGGCGGCATCAATTCCTTGTACCACTCCTGTTCTTTACGCGAAAGGCCAGTGAGCCAAGCCGTGAGAGGATCGATTGAACGCTGGGTAATGTCGCCATAGGAGCGCAACATGATGCTGGTGGGATAGAGTTCTGCGGCCCGATCACTTCGCTCCTTGTCATCGGCATTGACTGCATAGAAGTCCCAAGCGCCGAAGAGGTGCAGCATCTCGTGGGCGATGCGTCCCACCTGTAACTCCCGACCTGTGTCATTCGAAATCTGATAGAGCATACAGCACTCGGGCAAAGTACGGCCCGATCCGTTTCGAGCCATGTTGCGATTGACTGCCGAGGCGTAACAACGGCCGGCAATATGCGGAAAGATGAGTACCAGGAACTGCTGGCAATTCGTCTTTCGCGAAAGGATATCGTGCAACTCACGGTTGCTGCTGTAACCGAAACGACGAAGAACCGTCTTTGGATAGTTGACAGCACCTGGCTTGAATGGATCGCTTGGAATATTGTTGTCGGTAAGCTGACGCTTGATGGAATAATTATGAAATTCAACCTTCTTGCCATAACGGAGTGCCTCGGCCTTGAGCCAATCTTCTGCAGCATAGAGTTTTTGAGCAGTGGCTTCTATCTCGTCCTGGCTCCATTGGCTCGTTTCGGTCCCCACAAATAGATAGAGTACGCAGATATTGCCTGACAAATGGCGTGCCGAACCCACACCAATCAGATCCTTGTAGGTCACAACAGGCTTCGGCACATCGAAGTCGAAATCGATACCAAGCGTCTCAAGCCACGAGGTCTGAGCCTTCATGGTGAACGTCAGGGAAACAAGGGTGAATGCCAGAAGGAGGAGTTTACGAATGGAATGCATAGATGGAATGTTTGAAATCCGGGGCAAAGATACAAAAGTTTTGTGAGATTTGCAAGAATATGCTCTTTTAAATATAATATTGTGTTTACATTTGCGTTGATTCGACATTAATAGATGGAGGCCCACATTGGGAGAGAGAAGTGGGTAAATGGTATTTTATTAAAAAAAGGAGTGTAATGATTCTGATTGAAAACAAAAGAACGAAGGAAGAGACGTTGAAGGAAAAGTACCCCGGGGCACAAATCATTGACGTCACCAGCAAGTCGAAAAATGAATTTGTGCGATTGAGTCCATTCTTCCCTATCGGAGGAATCCCCGTACCTTTCAGCTCTGATGAGGAAGCCGAAACGGTGGAAGGCATCTGGCAAGCCTTGAAAGTCTTTGAAAACGAGGGCGTGGACACAAACAAGCTGTACATCAGAAAGATGACCGGCATCAAGCGCAGCGGAAAGAAACTGGGCAACTGTCTAGGACATCAGAAAGGACTGCATTCCGAGGAACTGTTGGGTTACATCGATGCACGCAAGGAGATCTATGTGCCATCCTACAACTGGATGCTCGAAAATCGTTGTTTTTCCTTGGTACTGCGAATCAAGGAGATGTGTGTGAACGGCGTCGTTGTGCTATTGGACTACGACACGAATCCCGACATCGAGGATGGAAGAAAGCCATTGAGTCATGCCTCACTTATCGTCAAGGCTGTAGAACGCTTGCTCACCGAAGAAGAAAAAGCCCTTTGGCCTCAGCAGATGGAAGATCTCAAGCTTCGCGTACAGGAGGAGGCTAAGAAAAGGGAAGCACGCAATAGCCGCTGGCAGGAAATGAAACTGGCGGCTGCCGTGAAGGGCAATCCTTCGAAATACAACCCCATCTGGGTATGGGATCAACAAAAAGCCAAGAAGAAGCTGGACTTCGTCTTCTTCTGGAGAGAGGGCGGTGCGAAACTCGAAAGTGTATCGAATGGCTGCCTGAGCCAATGGCAGAAATGCACGTTCGAAGTGGATGGAGTGACCTACAAAAGTGCCGAGCAATACATGATGGCCGAAAAGGCACGCATCTTCGGCGACGAAGAAACACGCCAACGCATCATGAAAGAGGAAGAGCCCAGCATTATCAAGGATTTGGGACGTGAGGTCAAAAACTTCAATCCCGAAATCTGGGACCAACACAAGTTCGATGTGGTCGTCAAGGGCAATCTGGCAAAGTTCGGACAAGACGAAAAGCTTAAGAAATTCCTGCTGAATACGGGCTCGGCGATTCTGGTCGAAGCAAGCCCCTACGACAGAGTCTGGGGCATCGGCATGAGGGAAGACAACAAGGATGCCAAGGATGCAGAGAAGTGGTATGGTATCAATCTGTTGGGTTTTGCATTGATGGTGGTCAGGGACAAGCTTATGCAAGGTTGAAAAAGGTTGCGGGGGCAAAGAAAAGACACTATCTTTGCCCCCGTAAACCATTTAAAATTTGGAATAGTAGGATGAAAAATTTACAAATCACACCAATGATCACGAATCGTGATGAAGATTCGCTCGACATTTACCTGAACAACATCTCGAAAGAGAAGAGTATCACACCCGAAGACGAGAAGGAGCTGGCTCGTCGTATCCATCATGGTGACAAGCAGGCGTTGGACAAGCTCGTGCGCGCCAACCTTCGCTTTGTGGTGTCGGTGGCCAAGAAGTATCAAGACCAGGGCATGGGTCTCTCGGACCTCATCTCAGAGGGCAATATCGGCTTAGTGAAGGCAGCCGAAGCCTTTGACGAGACAATGAACGTGAAGTTCATTTCATATGCCGTATGGTGGATTCGCCAGTCCATTATGCAGGCGCTGACCGACTATTCGCGTCAGATTCGTATTCCACACAATCAGGACACATTGCTGCGCAACGTGCGTCGCACCTTCAACCGCATCGAACAGCGCGAGGGTCGACCAGCCACCATTGAAGAAGTAGCTGATGAATTGGACTTGGACGAAGACAAGCTCAAGGAACTGCTGCAAGCCAGCCGTCGTAACGCAAGCCTCGACGAGCCTCTTACCGACGAGGATGGCGGCACACTGATTGATGTCATTCCCGACACCAATAGCTACTATGCCGACCTGAGCCTCGACAAGGAATCGCTGCACATCGAACTGGAGGAACTGATGGGCTCAACACTGAAACCACGCGACATCTATGTGCTGAAGCACGCCTACGGCATCGGTTGCACGCCTTGCAGCAACGAGGAAATAAGCCGCGAGCTGGGACTGACTCGCGAACGTGTACGCCAGATTGGAGAAAGGGCCATCCAGAAGCTTCGCAAAAACAGGCATATAAAAGAATTGAAAGCCTACAATTGATCGGCAATCTGTCTCTTTCCCTGCAACACGGATTATCCAAATGCGATAATTCGTGTTGTTGGAAAAAAGATATATTATTATGGAAAATGCAAAGTAGATTGTGGAAAATGCAAAGTAGGATGCGCGAAATCCGTGCAAAAATCACCGTTGATGCAAATTTATAGCACATTTTTTGGTAGAAAACAAAAAAATCTCGTATCTTTGTCACTGAAAAATGAGCTAATTAATAAGCATATCTTATGATAGAATATTTTAAAGTTAAAAATTTCAAGTCCTATCGTGATGAAGCGATATTGTCGTTTGTGGCTTCCCGCAAGGAAAACGGGCCAAATAACGACCTGCCTTTGTCCTGGTATAAGGAAATTGATGGGAAAAGAATATTAAAACTTTTGATTGGTGTTGGCCTGAATGGCGCAGGCAAGACCAAAATGCTTAATGGCATTGAATACCTTAAAGAAAAGGCTACAGTCAAGCCGCAATTACCCACTATCCTACCTGATTACAAGCCATTCCTGCTCGATAATGAATCGAAAGAGATGCCGTCGGAACTTGAGTTGTCTTATTACATTGATGATGTAAATTATATTTATAACATCAAAATATCCCGTGATCGAATAGAAGAAGAGGAACTTAAGATCAAAGGCCGTGGACTAAAGATTTATAGTAGAAAATATGATAAGGATACTGAGACCATAAAGATTAATTTTGGCAGTGCCTGCGACTTGAGCGAATCTGATCAGCATGACCTGGAACTCAATCTATGGAACAATGCTACTGTGCTTGCCACGTTCGGTTCGCTGAATATGTTAAGCAAACTGTTGAGATTAAATTATGATTATTTTGTAAACCGCCTAAGTATTGTTCATAAGGCGAATATTTCGTTGGCTGAAAAACTATCGTCGGGAGACCCTGAGAGAGATGCCAAGATCAAGGAATTGCTGACACAATTGCTGAAGGATGTCGGCTCGAAAATTGTTGATTACCGTATAGAAGAAGTGAGCATCAATCTCAATGACCTTATCAAGACCGAGACGCCCGACATCGTGAAAAACGTATTACAACAACAATATCCCAATGGAAATCTGAAACAAAAGGTTGTAAGATTCGTTCACGAATTGCAAAAGGAACTTCCGAAAAAACAGGAGGACGATCCGACGGAATACGAGACAGTCTACAGGTCCCTGGATTTTGATCCCGAATCGGACGGAACAAAACAAATCATTAAACTTGGAATAGTGCTTTATGAAATTGCTATAGGGAAGAAAAGTGCCTTTATCGACGAATTTGAACGTCTGATGCACTCGAAAGCTGTGGAATTTATATTAAAGATGTATCTGTCGCTGGCTGCCGACAGGGAGTGTCAACTCTTTGTAGCCACCCACGACCTTATACTATTTGACAGTAAATTTATCCGACAGGATGCCGTAAGAAAATTTCAAAAGGGTCCTGATGGTGTAACAAGAATATTAAAGAAAAAATATGTGCACCATACAATGAATTTCTTAAATTCATACAATGAAGAACTTGAAGAAGAAATAGGTCGTGAAGAAGATGAAGCAACCACACTGAGTTTCTATCAAGATTTCTGACAAGTATTACGATTTATATAGTATTTTACGTGGCTTTTACCCGTTTTTGATACTTATATTTATCAAATTCGCAAAACATTATACTATTTTACGTTATTTTCCCACTTTATTCGAAAATTATTTGCGAATAAAGCGGGAATCTTTTATATTTGCACTCAGAAAAAACGGATGATGATGATTTGGAATAGGGAATTTTATTTTAATGGTGGCCGAAACTGACAGAGCTGATTGAACGGCCGCCGCTGTGTATTTGCGAAGAGTCCCGACGTGTGTCGGGGCTCTTTGCGTTTTTTAGGGTATTGCAAACCCTGGGAAAGACTATGAATCATCACAAAGAGGATAAAAATATTTATTATTTTTCATTTTTTCTTTCGTTTATTTGCTTTTTTAAAATAAATACCATATATTTGCAGCGCAAAACCGATACAATTTGCATCATTTATACTCTTAACACAAATTATTAACCCATAAAAACAAAAATCACACAAAAAAAAGAAAGAAAAGCTAAGAAAAGATCAAACACACCGAGTCCATAGCTGAGAGCTTTAATGGTTCTGACTCCGCTATGAGCCGCAGACACACATTGAATACAGAACCAATTACAACCAAATATTTTAAATATGAATTCGACAAATTTCGCAAGGAAAGCTTGTGCATTACTCATATGTGCCTCGCTTTCAGTAGCAGCATTTGCGCAAACCCAAGTCATCAAGGGTAAAATTGTCGATGAGAACGGAGATCCTCTCGTCGGCGTCACCATTCAGGAGAAGGGCACCAACAATGGCACCATCACCGATATGGATGGCAACTACAGCATCATGGCAGGTGCCCGCAGTACTTTGCAGATTCGCTACGTAGGCTATCAGCAGGAAGACATCGCTGTGAACGGTAAGAACATCATCAACGTGAATCTCAAAAGTGAGCTCGAAGACCTCGACGAAGTTGTGGTAGTAGGTTACGGTGCGGTCAAGAAACGTGACCTCACTGGCTCGGTAGCCCGCGTAGGCGCCGACAAACTGAAGGAACGCAGCTACACCAACGCTATGCAGTCATTGCAGGGGCAAGTGTCGGGTGTACAGATTACCCAGTCGCAGGGTGCCCCTGGCCTGGCTCCTTCAATCAAGGTGCGTGGTGCATCGTCGGTCAATGCCGGTACTACCCCGCTCTATGTCATCGACGGCATCCCGCTCGAGGACAACTCCAATTCGACGGGCACAAACGGCGGCAGCTATGACTTTAACCGCAACCCAATGAACAACATCAACCCCAACGATATCGAGAGTATCGAGATTCTGAAGGATGCCTCATCGGCCGCCATCTATGGTAGCCGTGGCGCCAACGGTGTCGTGCTCATCACCACACGTCAGGGCAAGAGCGGCAAGACGAAAGTTGACGTCAACTACGAATTCGGTCTCTCGAAAGTGCTTCGTACCATGGATATGATGGACGGCCCTCAGTGGATCGAGTATGAATCGACAGCTCGCCGCAATTCATACGCCACGGCTGCCAAGACCAACCCCGCACTACAGCCCTCAGCCTCTATGGCGAACTACTATGTTCCCGACGAGTTCTCCGATGCCACCTGGCTGGCTCGTATCGGGAACGGCACTGATTGGCAGGACGTCGTACTCCGCACAGCACAAACCCACAATGCACAAGTGAGTGCAAGCGGCGGAAATGAGAAGGTGCAGTTCCTCATTTCGACGGGTCTGGTTGATCAGGATGGCGTAGTGGACAAGACCCGCTACAAGCGCATCAATGTACGCAGTAACATCTCCTCACAACTCAACAAGAATCTGAAGGCTACGCTCAATCTCAGCTTCAGCCGCTCAGACAAGGTGGACCATGGTACCGCCGGCAAGTCAGACGTAGTCAGCCTCGCCGTACAAAGCGACCCTATCTTCCCTGTTCGCAATGAAGTGGGTTCGCTGGGCTTCAAGGACCCAAGCTCCATGTGGTACACTTTCGTGAAATACGGTTTCCAACTGTGGCACCCCTACTCGCTCACCCGTGAGTCAGACAAGCACAAGGAGCAACTCAACTTCCTCGGCAATGCTGCACTGGAGTGGAAAGTCTTCGACGGATTGACCTTCAAGACAGCTTTCAACACCAGCATCGAAGATTGGCAGTACAAGTACCACTGGAACGAGGGCCAGGACTATGGCTATTCTGGTTGGGTGGCCGAGACCGGCACACGCCAGCACTGGCGTGAGACCAACTGGGCGTGGGAAAACACACTCAACTATGCCAAGACCTTCAATGAGGATCATTTCGTATCGGCCCTCGTCGGCTTCACGATGCAGGAAGACAAGTTCGAGTACCTCTCAGTGACCGGTGCAGGCTATCCCGGCAATGACCTGGTATATACACTCAACGCTGCCACCAAGATCAGCAGCTGGAGCAACAATGAAGAGGAATGGAGCCTGGCTTCATTTATTGCTCGTGCCAACTATTCATACAAGGGACGTTATCTGGCTACTGCAAGCGTTCGCGCCGACGGTTCGTCGCGTTTCGGCTCCGAGAATCCCTGGGGCTGGTTCCCCTCTGGCTCACTGGCTTGGCGCATCTCTGACGAACCCTTCATGGAGGGCACCAAAGGCTGGCTCGACAACCTGAAGCTTCGCATGAGCTATGGTGTGACCGGCAACAACAACATCGGCAACTATGGCGCCATTGGTCTGTTGAAGAGCGATGCCACTTACGTTGAGAACGGCTCTGTCGTTTCAGGCATGTACACCTACTCCTACCCCGCATCCGACCTCAAATGGGAGAAGACAGGTCAGTTTGACCTTGGCCTCGACGCCAGCTTCCTGGGCAACCGCTTGGGCACGGAGATTGACTACTATAAGTCTAAGACCACCGATATGCTGCTCGACGTGCCTATTCCTGTTCTTTCAGGCTTTACCTCTTCGCTCCAGAACATCGGTGAGATGCAGAACTGGGGTATGGAGTTCCACCTCTATGGACAACCCGTCGTAACACGAAACTTCAGATGGACCTCTGATTTCAACATCTCGTTCAACCGTAACGAAGTACTGAAACTGGGCAACAATGATGCACCTATTGACAAGTCGTGGAACAGCTGTCAGGCACGCACTTCTGTCGGTGATGAGCTCTTCTACTACTATGGCTACAAGCTCGATGGTGTGCTCTCGACCGAAGACATCAACAACAGCAATCTTCCCAAGTGGGCTGGCTCGGAAGCTGGTGACCCGAAAGTAGTGGATGTGGACGGCAACGGCAAGATTGATTCGAACGACCAAACTAAGTTGGGCAGCTACCAGGCAGACTTCACCTGGGGATGGACCAATACCTTCACCTTCAAGGGCTTCGATCTCACTGTGATGCTGACTGGTGTGCAGGGCAATGAGATTATGAACCAGAACGCCCGATTCCTTGGCTTCTATAATGGAGCGCGCAACCTCTACGCCAGCCGCTCGAACTTCTGGAAGAGCGATGCTGAACCTGGCGACGGTAAGACTCCCAAACCACGCACCGTATCGAACACCTGCCAGCAGAAGACCACCGATATGTGGATTGACGACGGCTCGTTCGTACGTCTGAAGAACATCCGATTGGGCTACACTTTCAACAAGAAGGTATGCGATGCCCTCCACATCGCTGGCCTTAAGCTCTATTGCAACCTCGAAAATGTCCATGTATGGAGCGACTATGAGAACTATGACCCCGAAGGCTCGACCTTCCAGACAGGCGCTTTCGTCGGCTTCGACTATGGCGCTTATCCCAATCCATTCACAGCCACAGTGGGCGTAAACCTGAGTTTCTAATCTATAAAGTAATAAGACAATGAAAAGCTTCAAATATATCTTAGCTTTGGCCGCAGGAGCTACATTGGCTGTCAGCTGCGACGATTTCCTTGAGAAAAATCCAATCAGTTCAGCCAGCGAAGCAGGTTACTATGTGACAAGCGACCAGTTGCTCACAGCACTTCCCGCCTGCTATTCCACCCTTTATGACACCTACGGAGCCGAGGGCCTGATGTACTATTTCGGAGAAATCTGGTCGGACGAAACCCACACCGACAATACGGCAGGACAAGTGGGCGACACCGAAGCCTTCGACACCCATCAAGGTATGAACACCAGCAACTCGGTGGTAGAGAACTACTGGGAAATCTACTACCAGGCAATCTATCGTATGAACAACATCATCAAGAACGCCGAGGGCAATGATGCGTTGAACAGCCTGGTAGGCGAGGTGCGTTTCCTGCGTGCCCTCTACTACTTCGATATGGTGCGTATGTGGGGCGACATTCCATTGGTGACCACTCCTGTTAGTGGCTCAGAAGCCTATGGTATTGCACGTTCGAACGTGACCGACGTGTATGCTCAGATCATTGATGACCTGAACTATGCAGCCAGCAACCTGCCAGACAAGTCGAAGGAACGCGTAGCTGGTGCTGCCACAAGCGATGCTGCCAATGCTCTCCTTGGCAAGGTTTATCTGACCATAGGACAGAAGGACAATGCAAAAAATGCACTGCTTAAGGTCTACAACTCAGGACGCTTCAAACTGCTCGATGATTATGCCAATCTCTGGGACCTCAGTTACAAGAACAGTTCAGAGTCGATCTTCGAAGTACAGTATAAGGGTGGTATCGGCAACCCCTACTCGATGTACTGGGCACTCTTCTCCCCCATCGACAACCGCGTGGTTACGGCATGGGGCGGTGGCTACAACCAGCCAGAGGACGAGCTTTACGATGCCTACACTACTGGCGGTGTAGTCGATTCGCGTCGTGACAAGTCAATTCAGGTAGGCTACACCACAGCCGACGGCAAGTTTGTGCCCACCAAATTCACCATCAAGTGGCGCGACGACAATGCCGAGGTCACCGGACTGCGTGAGGCTTCTGACAACAACTTCATGGTTCTGCGTTATGCTGACGTACTGTTGATGCTCTCCGAGGCTACAGGCGACGTCCAGTACATGAACCAGGTACAAGACCGTGCGGGTGCACCACGCACCACGACCTATAGTGTCGAAGCTTTGATGCACGAGCGTCAGCTGGAGTTCGCCTTCGAGTATCATCGTATGTTCGACCTCCTTCGTCTTGGCAAAGCCGTCAGTGTATTGAGCAGCTGCAAGAAGTTAGGCACACTGACCTTCAACAGCGACAGTCAGTTCCTCCTCCCCATTCCACAGAAGGTTATTGATCAGAATCCCAACGTCATCACTCAGAATTCGGCGTATTGATTCCAAAACCCAAAGACTACAGCAGGGGCATCTCGATGGAGATGCCCCTGCTTAATGTTTATTATATTTTATGTCGTTATTCCGGAATTACGGTATAACGGAATAACGGAATTCAGGCGTAGCGAAATAACGAATACCGACCGTCAGAAAAAATCTTATGCCTTGCCGAATGTCTCGGCACGATAGCGGCAATCGCGTGCATAGCGAAGGTACTCGAGTTTACGATCGAGTGGAAGCATCTTGAGTGTGGAATGATAGGTGCCGCTGCCCTTGTAACTGTCTCGCCAGGCGTAGTAGTCATCTTCGAGGCGAACCACGTCGATGGCTTCATAATAAAAGATAAGGTCCTCCACACTTTTGCGACTTGCATTGGGGTAATATTCGTGCACCTCATCCATGATCTCGTCAATATGCACAGGATAGTCGGGCATATCGCGAACGATATTCTCGATGACATCGTATACCTCCAAGGGATCGGCACATTTATCCGAAGAGTACATATCCGAATAACCGCAAGCAAAGACCTCATCACTCTTGTTAAGCAGTTTCTTGGCCGTTGCCACATCGTCGAGAGCCCACTTGGGATGCTGCGTATTGAAGGTCATGAGCAGTTCGCGCATATGCATTGGTATTCCATTGTGATTGAGAATATCAACCAAAGCATATGTCTCGTTGATTCCATTCTGAGTAAAGTGGAAATGGTGCTTCTGCTGCACCTCGATGCCGAAAAGTTCGTACGCCAGTATAGCCATAATATCGAACACGGCATCACGGATGTCGGGGAACAAGGCATCGACATGTGGCAGAACAGAAAGGAAGGGCACATCGGTGTCATGATCGTACTTCTTCTTCGAAGCCTCCAGTACCGCCTTGCATCCTGCTTCCCAATTGTATATGTCGGCCATAGTTGATGCAATGGCATAGGATTCCTTCATGATTTTGCACATCTTGAACTTGTCCGACAGACAAACCATTGCCAGAAAACCCTCGAACTCGGTCGATAGCGATTCGCGTTCCGAGATTTTGGCAAAATCGGAAGTCGTCGGTGTCAGGATGATTTCATCCATCAGGTCATAACGATTCCAATCGGGATTCTTCATCAGGTACGCGTCCTTCTTCATGATAGGTTTATAGAGGTACTGACGCACACGTTCGCTCGACAACCCTATCTCCTGTGCTATGTCGCGTCGATCCTTCGCCATGTATTTACCGATGCCATTGAACATGGCAAATATCTTCTCCTCCTTCCTGGTGGCTTTCGACAAACGATGCTCCAGAAGGAAGAACATCGGATAATATCCATGTTCAGCCTTGAAAGACTCCACAAACCTGGCCTCCGATTCGCCCAGGAAGGGGAACTTCTGGATGATTTCCTCGACATCAAGTTGTTCGACGGGGATGTTCATCACCCTATCGTAGATGCGCTGGAAATCGCGCACCCGCAAATAGAGCAACTTGACATCGATGGAGCGCAACGGGCGGTCAATCCGGGATACGAACTCCTCGAAAGACAAGTTGAAATAAGGTTCGATGGCACTCACCTTGTAGAACATCGACATAAAGATTACGCGCAACCTCAGATTGGTGATCTTTGTCGTGAAGTTGTGTAATTCATTCCTTAGATATGCCTCCTTCTGCGGGGACATTTGCGAAGATTGCTCTGCCATAATCATTCCTATTTAATTGGGTTCGACAGAATCTTTTCAATACGCTCGGAAAGCCTCATTTCCGCCTCATGCACATCGCGTCGATACTGCTCGATGGATGCAAGGATGTCCGAATATCCATCGGCCGACAGACAATCATATCCTTTTTCTAACAACTGATAGACATTGGCTTGCAGTGTATCGGTGAACATTTCGACAGGCGTGCCTGATTTTGTGCATCGTATGATCTTGCTTTCGAAAGTGCAATTGCCCAATGAGCCATCGGTCTCAACGACTCGAAGCATCTCGGTGTAACGGGTGGAACCCTCCTCGTCGGCAACATATTGCTTGACGAGGCTTTCATTCACCTTCAATGTACGGTAACAATCAGTTTCGAACTGACGGAATAGCGGCCATCGTTCGGTGCGGAAATGAGCATGTTTCAATCCTTTGAGCAATTGGACATAAACTTCCGGATACATGCGCATAAACTCGGCGGCACTGATGATCTCGCCTTGCACGTTGCGATAGGCCACCAGTCGCTGTGGCACATAATACTTGACAGCCAGGTTGTAGTCTGGCGCCATGTCAATGGCTTTGATGTCATCGGGGAAATAGGCCAATACACTTTTGATAAGTCCCTTCGTGTCACAAACGACATACACGTTCTGTATCTTCCCGACGAACGCGACATCGCTTTCACTCGCGACACCTTCACAGGCCATCACCCCTTCCCGTTTATAGAAAGGAGCATCCTCGAGTTTGATATTTAAGACACTAATTTGATTTTCCATGTTAAGATGCTTTCATTGATATTGACGATGCAAATATAAAGCATCTTGACGAAAATGCCAAATTTTGTCTTCGAAAAATGACAAAAGATGTAGAAAAATTGGCACATAGCCAAGTATATGTGCCATGAAACGAGGCTTATTTCCTGCGCTTGATGATGATACCAACGTAGGTGAGCAGGATTACGTTCATCATCAATGCATAGATGATGGCAGGAATGGCGATGACGCCATTGTTGAAAATGAAAGGGCTGGAAGCTATGGCTATGGCCTGTGCAGCGTTCTGCATGCCCACCTCGATGACGATGGTTCGCTTCTCGCATGTCTCAAGGCCACACAGATGACCTGCCAACCATGATGCTCCGATAGCAAGGAGAATCAAAGCAGTGAGGCAGAAACCAAGGACACCGAAATTGTCGGCAATGGTGTTGTGATGCTGCACAAAGAAGATACCTGCCAGAAGCATCAGGGCGGGGAAGGCGATCTTCGAGAGCACGCGTTCCATGCGTGTCGCAGCAACCGGCCAGAAATGATTCACACCGATACCCAGCAGAATTGGAATAAGCATGGTGACAAGGTTCTGCATCAGCAGATTTCCGACAGGCAGATGAATGCCTACTGCCTCGCCCACCTGCGTCGTAGTCCAGTCGAGAATGAGAGGCACTGTAAAGAGTGTAATAATCGAACTGAGCGCCGTGAGTGATACCGACAATGCAACATCACCTTTGGCAAGCATTGAGAAGACATTGCTCGACGAACCGCCAGGGCAGCAGGCAATGAGCACAACTCCGATGTAGAACAAGGGGGCCAGATGGAACATCTCAGCCAATGCAAAGGCAATAAGTGGAAGAAGAATCAACTGTCCGGCAAGGCCAAGCAGAATGGCCTTAGGTTGTTTGAATACAAGCAAGAAGTCGTTGGGACGCAAGGTGAGTCCCAAGTCGAACATCAGCAGCGTCAGAATCGGTAATACAATAAGGATACTGTTCATAAATTGTTAATGCTTCGCAGAAGTCAATGGGAGTTATTCTATTTCTTCTCGAAATGCAGATAATTGAGTTGGCAAATGGATTGCTTCGGTGTCTCTGAATGGAATACAAAGAAGAGGGCATGCTTCCCGTTGTAATACTTCAGTCGCTCCATTTCAATATTTGCAGTCGTCGGCTGACCGATGCCTTCGGCTCCCACGTTAAGCGCAGCAAGGCGTACACCGCCTTCTGCCTCTGACGGACGATCGAGGAAGATGTCGATTGTGCCGATGGCTCCATCGGGAGTATAGTCGAGCACGAGTTGCAATCCTGTTTGACCAAAGGTTTTGCTGAAATTATAATACTTGTAGCCAACAACCGAACCTGCCGTGTTGTTCACCATAGGGCAACGGTTCACCTCGGGGGCATAGACGTCCTTCCTGCCGTCGTACTGGTTGCGCACGATAGCCGTATGCGACCCCGTGTAATGGACGTTGGGATAGTCCTGCACGGCCGGTTCAGGGCCCATATAGTAGCAAGCGATTCCTGCGGGATAGGTCTCATATGGATCAAGACCCTCCGTGAGGAAACCTTCAGAGGTGAACTCTGCCTCGGAGATACGGACATAGCCATCTTCCCCACTCACTACTTCGACACGGATGGGAGCCACCATGGCCTGACGTCCATATTCGTCGGTACCTGCCTGACGATGATAGAAGACGTACCACTGGTCGCCAATCTGACAGATGCTGCCATGCGTGTTGCCGAAGGGTGTAGCGGTGGCAACAGTGGTGCCATCGGGACGATGTTCCTTTCCACGGCCATCGATGATGGTACCTCCGTAGGTCCAAGGGCCTAGCGGGCTATTGCCATAGCAATAGGCCAACGTGTAGTTGCAACTGGGCAAACCATCTTCGCCATCATTGGTCACACGACTATAAACGAAGACATACTTGTCCTCGATCTTGCGCATTGACGAAGCCTCGAAGAAGCGATAGGTATGATCCTGTTTGCTGCTTGGTATCATATTTTCCACAATCTTGGTCCCCGGTTTCACCGTGGCCATCGTAGTGGGGTCAAGCTCGGCGCCATTCGACTTCTCAAAACCCCAATAGGCGTAAGTGCGTCCGTCGGTATCGGTAAAAACAGCTGGGTCGAATCCCAGGATGCCGATAGTCTGCTTCGGATTATCAGGACTCCAGTTACAAACCTCGAAAGGTCCGTCGGGCCGACTCGATTTAGCTACCATCGTCTGTCGTCCTCCAGCTTGGTTGTTCGGATAAAGGTAATAGGTTTTCTTGCCATCCTTGTCCACCACCTCGTTCACATCTGGGGCAAAGAGTACATCTCCCTTGCCATCGGGATGCAGGTTATTGCCCAGTGCATCCTTCTTCGATTCGAAAATCACGCCATCGTAGCGCCAATGACGCAGGTCATCGACCGACGCTGACCACACCACCTGATCCAGGCCGCAGTACATGGTCACCAGATTGTCGTGTGAACCGTAGATATATACACGATACTGTCCCGGATTGTCGGGATCCTCAAAAACGTATGGTTCACCATCGGGAATAAACTCCCATAGGGGCAGGTAGGGATTCTGTGTAACGGCAGTCGCTGCCATCAGGGCCATCATGCTCACAGAGAGAAGTCGGGAAACAGTTCTCATAGGCTGTTATAATAATATTTTATGTTGCAAAGGTAATATTTGTCCGCGCAAAGATAGATAGTTTTTTTGGCAAAAGCAAATTTTCGAACAAAATATTTGGAAGAATCGAAAAAAGTCAGTATTTTTGCAGCAAATAAAATCAACCTGAAATCCTAATAAAACTATAATCACTATAATAACCCTATAAATCCAAAAGAAATGAGAAAACTGTTTTCAATGATTGTTGCTGCGCTGGTATGCGTATCTGCAATGGCCGAGATACAGCGGCCCAAGCTTGTGGTAGGTCTCGTGGTGGACCAGATGCGCTGGGACTACCTCTACTATTATTATGACCAATATGGCGAGGGCGGACTCCGCAAGCTCGTCGATGAGGGCTTCAGCTTCGAGAACACCATGATCAACTACGTTCCTACGGTGACCGCTATTGGCCACACGAGCATCTATACGGGCACGACACCTGCCCTGCACGGCATCTGCGGCAATGATTTCTATATCAATGGCAAGCGCACATATTGCTGCGGAGACGAAACGGTGCAGAGCGTCGGTTCCGATAGCAAGGAGGGACAGATGTCGCCTCGCAATAATCTGGCCTCGGGTATCGGCGACGTACTGAAGATAGCTACCGACTTCAAGGCCAAGGTCATCGGTGTAGCCTTGAAGGACCGTGCTGCTATTCTACCCGCTGGTCATGGTGCTGATGCTGCCTACTGGTGGGACGGCTCAGCCGGACATTTCGTCAGCTCTACATACTATATGAACGAGCTGCCCAAGTGGGCGCAGGATATGAACAAGAAGATTGGCGTAAAGCCTGGCACTGATATCAAGCGCTCACCCGAAGGCGTCATCAAAACATTCCAGATGGCTATCGCTGCACTCGAGAACGAGCAGATGGGACAGGACAACATCACCGACATGCTGGCCATCAGCATCTCTTCGACCGACGTCATCGGTCATGCCATCGGCACACGTGGCCCAGAGAATTACGCGGTCTATATGGAACTCGACCGTCAGCTGGCCAACTTCTTCAAGGTGCTCGACGAAAAGGTGGGCAAGGGCAACTATTTGCTCTTCCTTTCTGCCGACCATGGTGCAGCCCACAACCCCAACGTGATGAAGGCGCACAATATTCCTTCGGGCGGCCTGGAGATGTGGAACAAGCTGAAAGTGGTCGAGGAGACTGTAAAGGCAAAATTCGGTCTTGAGGGAGAGGAAAAAGTCATCCTGGGTGAAAATGCCGGACGCATCTTCCTCAATCGCGCGTACATTGCTTCCAGTGGCAAGAAACTTTGCGAGGTAAAGCAGGCTGTCATCGAGGAACTCAAGAAAATCGATGAACTAATCTATGTGGTGGATTTCGAGAAGGCACTCACCACCACAATGCCAAAGCTCTTGCGCGAACGCATCGCCAACGGCTATAATCCCGCACGCAGTGGTGATATCTTCTATGTCGCAAAGGCTGGTTGGGAGAACGTGAGCGACAAGCCCGACTATGTTGGCACGACCCACGGCATGTGGAACCCCTACGATGCCCACATCCCCTTCGTGCTCTTTGGCTGGCATGTCAATCATGGCGAGACCTCCGAGCCCACCAACATCGTGGATATCGCACCGACCATCTGCGAAATGCTCCACATCCAGATGCCTAACTCCTGCATCGGCAATGCCAAGGCAATGAAGTAAAATAAAAAGACTATCTGAAAATCATTAGCGACCTGATGGAATCCATCGGGCCGCTAATATTTTGTTTCCATTAGAGCCTAGAATATCTAGAGCTTCTAGAACATCTAGATCCTCTAGAAAAAAAGAGGTCAAAGCTCCACCGGCTCAAACTTCATACCGAACGCCTCGGCGACAGCCTTGAAGGTGACCTTGCCATCGACTACATTGAGGCCAAGATAGAGCGCGTGGTCGTCGCGGCAAGCCTGCTGCCAACCCTTGTCGGCCAAGGCGAGCGCATAGCGCAGTGTGGCATTGGTCAACGCCAAGGTTGAAGTATGCGACACGGCGCCTGGAATGTTGGCCACGCAGTAGTGGACGATACCATCGACCGTATAGACAGGATCCTCGTGTGTAGTGGGCCTTGATGTCTCGAAGCAACCTCCCTGGTCGATAGCAACGTCGACGAGCACCGAGCCGGGCTCCATCAGTTTCAACATATCGCGTGTGATCAGATGAGGGCACTTGGCTCCTGGAATGAGCACCGAACCAACCACAATATCGACCGTCGGCAAAAGCTTGCGGATATTGTGTTCGGTGGAATAAATGGTGTGAACATTGGGTGGCAACTCCATGCCGAGCTGACGCAGGCGTGGCAGGTTGATGTCGGCAATGATGACACTTGCACCCAAGCCGGCAGCCATACGAGCAGCGGCCTCTCCTACCGTACCTCCTCCCAAGACGAGCACACGAGCAGGCTCTACACCTGGCACAGCGCTGATGAGTTTGCCCTTGCCGCCTTTTGTCTTCTGCAAATAGTAGGCTCCGTTGAGCGTAGCCATACGTCCAGCCACCTCACTCATCGGGATGAGCAAAGGAAGGCTGCGATCGGCCTTCTGCACGGTCTCGTAAGCGATGCAGACAGCTCCGCTCTTCAACATGGCATCGGTGAGTTCGCGCTCGCACGCGAAATGGAAATAGGTGAAGACAATCTGATCCTTGCGAATCAACGGGTACTCAGGGGCGATGGGTTCCTTGACTTTCACAATCATGTCCGAAGCGGCATAAACCTCTTCCATCGTTGGCAAGATAGAAGCACCAGCTTCCTCATATTCCTTGTCAGGGAAACCGCTACCGTCACCCGCCGTATGCTGCACATAGACGGTGTGTCCACGTTTCACAAATTCTGACACTCCTGCGGGCGTCATGCCGACACGGCTCTCGCCCTGCTTGATTTCTTTTGGAATTCCAACTTTCATAGTATTCTCCTTTTAAAGTGTTGTGTTTTTACGGTTATCTGGGGCAAAGATAATAATTTTTTCGAATCATCAAAATAGATGCATTCGTTTTTTGTTGCAGTCCACTCATTTTTAGTGTCATTTGTCATGTCCACTTGCGACATAAACAATCTCTCCCCGAAGATAGTACTCCGTCGGCCGACAGGATGCTTCCGCGATTGGAAATAACACTCTGACGGCCGACATAATACTTCCGCATTTGGATAGAGTACTCTGACGCGCGACAGAATGCTTTCTCCAATCGAATTAAGCACTCTGTCGGCCGTCACGATGCTTGCTCCAATTGGATAGAGTACTCTGTCGGCCGTCACGATGCTTCCGCAATCAGATAAAACACTCCGTCAGCCGACACAATGCTTTCTCCAATCGGATAAAGTACTCTGTCGGCCGTCATAATGCTTGTTCCAATCGGATAGAATACTCTGTCGGCCGTCATAATGCTTGCTCCAATCGGATAAAGTACTCTGTCGGCCGTCACGATGCTTCCGCAATCGGAGATAGCATTCTGTCGGCCGTCAGAGTGTTATATCATGAAAAAGAAGAAAATTACACACAAAAACTTTGCATTTTCAAAGAAAAAGAATTATCTTTGCCGAAGAAATCAATACCAAATGCTATGAAGTTCCTTACTACCCTTTTCACCTTGGCCATAGCGGCCACATTGAATGCACAAGAGTATGCCGTACCTGTTCTCGAAGATGACGAGCCTATGGCAACAGGCAAGTTTGAACCTACTTGGGAATCGCTCAGCACCTACGAGGTGCCCGAATGGTTCCGCAATGCCAAGTTCGGCATCTGGGCACACTGGGGGCCTCAATGCGTGGAGGGCTCGGGTGACTGGATGGCACGAGGCCTCTATCAGGAAGGTTCAAGCCAATATGAATATCACCGTGAGCACTACGGACATCCTTCAGAGGTGGGCTTCAAGGACATCCTGCCCCTCTTCAAGGCAGAACGCTGGAATCCTGATTCGCTGGTGCAGTTCTACAAGGAGATAGGTGCCCAATATTTCTTCGCATTAGGCAACCATCACGACAACTTCGACCTGTGGGACAGCAAGTACCAGCGCTGGAATTCGATGAACATCGGTCCACACAAGGACATCCTGGCCGGTTGGGCCGCTGCTGCCAAAAAGGCAGGTTTGCCCTTCGGCATCTCGTTCCATGCCGACCATGCCTGGACGTGGTACGAACCTTCACGTCGCTACGACACCAAGGGCGACAAGATGGGCGTGCCCTACGATGGCTGGCTGACGAAGGAAGATGGCAAGGGAACATGGTGGGAAGGCTACGACCCTCAGGAACTCTATGCCCAGAACCATCCGCTGAGCGAGGGCACCTGGGCAAATGGAATGATTCATCGCCAATGGGGATGGGGCAACGGAGCCTGCCCTCCTTCGCAGGAATTTGCCACCAACTTCTACAACCGCACCCTCGATGCCATCAATCGTTACAATCCCGACTTGCTCTATTTCGATGTCACCGTGCTTCCCTTCTACCCCGTAAGCGATGCGGGAATGAAG
>CACXTQ010000022.1:0-43483 GCA_902770595.1 uncultured Bacteroidales bacterium
AGGGCTCCACCTCTTACCATTCCGAACAGAGAAGTTAAACCTTGTAACGCCGATGGTACTGCGAAAGCGGGAGAGTAGGAAGCCGCCACCTTCCATGAGACTCGAGTTAAAACAACTCGGGTCTCTTTTTGTATATATATTTGCCTTTCTTTAATGAGAGCGAAAGTGATGAATTCCAATAAAAAATCTAAAAAAAACATCAAAAGTTTTCTCATTTCGGAAATAATGTGTATATTTGCAGCGATATTTTGTCACGCAAAGTTTTCTGTTGCGACGATATTATTCAATAATTGATTGTCTTACTCGGTTCTCTTTTTGACAAATGAGCAAAACTTCTTTGACCAATCGGAAGTATTTAGTTCCGTTTATTCTCATTACAACCCTCTTCTTCTTATGGGGCTTTGCGCGTTCCATGCTGGATGTACTTAATCAGCACTTCAAGGACACGCTGAACATTTCCATCACACAGAGTTCTCTGGTTCAGGTTTGTAGTTATCTGGCCTATTTCATGATGGCGATTCCTGCAGGCATCTTCATCAGCCGATATGGATATCGCAGAGGCGTAGTCTTCGGATTGTTGCTCTTTGCAGCGGGAGCATTCATATTTATACCTGGAGCTCAGATAGAATCTTTTTCCGTTTATCTAGGTGCACTTTTCATCATCGCCTGTGGTTTGGCATTCCTTGAGACGGCAGCCAATCCTTACTCGACCTTGCTTGGCCCTAAGGAGACTGCTACCAGTCGACTGAATCTGAGTCAATCGTTCAATGGCTTGGGCAGCTCACTGGGCCCACTTATCATGGGCGGTTATCTATTCAGCCAGGCTGATGCTGACCTTTCGATCCCATATGCTGTGATGGGTGTTGTGGTTGCTGTTGTTGCTGTCATTTTCAGCAGAGTGAACCTGCCAGAAATACAGAATGAGGAGGAAACTGTTGAAGTGGAAGCAACCAAGCATCCTTTGAAGATGCTGATGAGCAATCGCATGTTCCTGTTTGGCTTATTGGCTTTGCTGGCCTATGAAGTGAGTGAAATCAGCATTAACAGTTATTTCGTGCTCTTCGTGACTGGTATGGGGTGGCTGGCTGCCGATGGCGCCAGCTATGTACTCGGATTAAGCCTGTTCATCTTCATGGGAGGACGTTTCCTTGGCAGTTGGATCATGCGCAGTGTCAAACCGGCGCGTATGTTGTCATGGTGTGCTACGGGCAGCATTCTCAGTATGCTGATGATCCTGTTGACCAGTTCGTCAGTACAAGATGATGCTTTCTGGACTCGTTATCTTCCCATTGCATTCCTGATGGTGAACTATCTTTGCGAATCCATCATGTTCCCCACCATCTACAGTATGGCCTTGAATTATGTGCCTTCTCGTCTGGTGGGTCGTGCAGGAAGTCTTTTGATGATGACGCCTGTCGGTGGATGTGCCTTCCTGTTAATGGGCTTGATGGCCGATAATATTGGTTATATTCTGCCGTTCTTCCTGCCACTTTGTGGCTTTGTGGTTGTGCTTGCTTTTGCAATTTATGCAAGGATGTCCAAAACCAGTGCGTAGGATGATAAGTACTATATAATATAAAATAATGAGAGGCATCACTTGAATGGTGCCTCTCATTATTTTATATATGAAGAAGTTATTTGCGACGTCCTTTCTGATGGCGCGACTTGTGCTCAACCTTTATGCTTGAATCATCGGCAGGCTTCTCTTTGGGAGCAGCTTCCATCTTTTTGCCCTGATCGGAGCGAGCCATTCTAGGACGAAGGCCTCGTGGACCATTACCGAAGCGGATAACACCCTTGAGCATATCCGTCTCAATGCGGCGGGCAATTTCTTCGGCAATGAGCATAGCCCCTGCAGCATTGGGATGAATCTTGTCGGGAAGCAAATCCATAAACGGTTTCATTGGCTTATAGAGATCGATGACGGGTAGGTTACGTTCTTGGGCGACGGCACGGATACGAGGGATGACTTCGCCTTCGATTACTGAGTCGCGAATAGTCCATACTTCACCATTGGCTGGGATAGGCAGACACAGGTAGATGTATGGCTTGCTGGGCAAGGCCTGGAACGAGTCAATCATGGCATTCAAGTCGCGCATGAAGTCGGCGTGGAGCAGTGAGTCGTAAGGCGTCTTCGAATCGTTGGTGCCAAGCTTGATGGTCACGATGTCAGGATTACTGGCCAATGCCTTCTGGAAACGGAACCACTTGCCATCGTGCATATAGGGGCGATCAGTTCCATTCATAAGCGTGTGGCCCGAAAGACCGAAGTTCTGTACGAAGTAATGGTCGCCGAGCAGTTCTTGCAAGCGTGCGGGATAGGCTTCAGTTTTCTTGTCCTTCAGACCATGGCCTTCGGTGATGGAGTTGCCCACACAAGCCACGCGAATGGTATCATGGCCAAAATGGCGAGGACCTAGGGCTTGACGAGGAACAATCTGCTGCGCAGTAGCGGGAAGAGCGCAGGCGAGGAGGAGGGTGAGAAGAAAATTTTTCATAACTGTATTAATCTTTAGTCTCGGAATTTCGGGATAAAGGTATTTCAGCATTCGGTATTACGGGATTTCGTAATATCGTTATTCCGATATTCAGTTATTCCGGAATATCGTTATTCCGTTATTCCGGAAAGTATTACTTTGTCTGAATAATCAGATAGGGTGAACCCTCCCAGAATGCATCGGGATCGGTGATGCGGAGCGTAGTGGTCTCGTCGGGATTCTCGATGAGCAGGTAGGAGTTGGCGGGTTTCTCGGTAATGAGTTTGGCCTTTTTGCTGTTGATGTTGAGTTCCTTGAATTCGCGGATATCTACTTTCGAGAATTTCGAGTTGTCGAGGTTGGCATAATCGGCTTTTTTCTTGAAGACTCCCTTGATGAGACCCAGATCGCGAAGCATAGACTTCGAACCTACAACGAAGTAGGCTGTGTTGATGACATCCTTCTGGAAGTTGGCCACTTCCAGCAAGGCATCGCGGGCCTTGGTCATGTTGGCAGTGTTCTCTTCGCTTTTGGCGAGGGTCTTTTCCAATTGGGCAATGTCCTTGTTTCGATTGTTCAGGTCGTTCTCCAGTTCGGCGATACGAACTTCCTTGTCATGAATATCCTGACGAAGGCGTCCGATGATGGTTCGGAGGTCGCGGATGCTTGCCTTGTCGCTCTTGACTTGGTTTTCGAGTCTGGCGAGTTGCTCACTCTGACGGGCGAGGAGGTCCTTGTAGTTCTGGATGCGATCCAGGATTTGCCGCTTGGTAGCCTTGGTGCCGTCTTCATTGTTGACAAAGAGGAGATTCTCCTGTGCATCGATGCTGTCGAAGCAGGCAGTGACAGAACCAATCAGGTCCTGAAGTTCAACGATGTGGGTTGTCAAAGAGTCCTTCTCTTGGGCAAGGGCATCAAACTCTGCCTGCGTCGGGCCCTTGGGAGCCTGTTGGCAGGATGCGAGAAGAGCTATGGAAGAGAATAGAGCAAATAACTTCTTCATAAACGGAAAGGATTAATTGTCGTGAATTACTTTACTGGGATGTCGTCGATGCGCTGCTGGTGACGACCACCTGCGAATTCGGTGGCGAAGAACTCGTCGAGGCACTGGCGGCAAACCTCTTCACTGATGAAGCGGCCAGGGAAGACGATAACGTTGGCATTGTTGTGCTCACGGATGAGGTGGGCAATCTCGGGACGCCAGACGAGGCCGGCGCGAATCTGCTGATGCTTGTTGAGCGTCATCGAGATGCCTTCGCCGCTGCCACACATAGCGATACCGGGATAGCATTCACCGGCTTCGATGGCGTTAGCCAATGCGTGGCCGAAGGTAGCGTAGTTGCAGCTTTCCTCGGTGTAGGTGCCATAATCGTGATACTTGATACCCTTCTCGTCGAGGTACTTCTTGACAAACTGTTTCAGCGGGAATGCTGCGTGGTCGCTTGCCAGACCCACAAAATTCTTGATTTCCATTTTCTATTGGTTTTATTATACAAATGCACGGAATCAGAGTCCCGTGCATTTGTTTAATTAGGATATCTTATTTTTTGAGCATCTTCTTTACCTGGTTGTAAACATTCTGTCCGGTGAAGCCGAGCTTCTCGTCGAGCACCTTGTAAGGAGCCGAGAAACCGAAGCTGGAGAGACCCCAGATTTCACCATCCTGGCCAACGAGGCCTTCGAGGGTTACGGGCAGGCCGGCGGTCATACCGAACTTGGGCTTGCCGGGAGGCAGGATGCGGTTCTGGTAAGCCTTGGGCTGACGACGGAACAGACCCTCGGAAGGAACGCTAACGATGCGGCACTTGATGTCGTCGGCACGGAGCATCTCGGCACCAGCAACGAGGGTAGCAACCTCCGAACCCGAAGCGAGAAGGATAACGTCGAACTCTTCGTCCGAACCAGCTACGATGTAAGCACCCTTGTCGGCCTGGCTATAGTCGTTGCCAGCTGGCAGAGTCTTGATGTTCTGGCGGCTGAAGATAAGACCAGTTGGGCTGACGGTGTTCTCCATAGCGAGCTTCCAGGCAGCGGTGGTCTCGTCAGAGTCGGCAGGACGAAGCACGAGCATGGAGTTGCGGCCCTTGTGGGTCTTGAGTTTCTCCATAAGGCGGATCTGAGCCTCCTGCTCAACTGGCTCGTGGGTTGGACCATCCTCACCAACGCGGAATGCGTCGTGGGTCCAGATGAACTTGACGGGGAGCTCCATGAGTGCAGCCATACGAACGGCAGGCTTCATGTAGTCGGAGAATACGAAGAAGGTACCGCAAGCGGGGATAACGCCGCCATGCAGAGCCATACCGATGCAGCAGCATGCCATGGTGAGCTCGGCAACACCAGCCTGGAAGAACGAACCGCCGAAGTCACCGCGTGTGATAGAGCGGGTCTGCTTCAGGAAGCCGTCGGTCTTGTCGGAGTTAGAAAGGTCGGCTGAAGCGCAAACCATATTGGGAACCTGAAGAGCGAGCTGGCTGAGGACGGCAGCCGAAGCGCTACGAGTCGAATCGTCGGCCTTCTGCTGAACCTTGCTCCAATCGATGACGGGAGCCTTGCCGCTGAACCAGTCCTTGAGCATATGAGCCTTCTCGGGATTCTGCTCAGCCCAAGCAGCCTTCTTGGCATACTTGGCATCCATAATCTTGCGGAGCTCGGCACGGCGCTGCAGATAGAGTTTCTTAACCTCGGGGAATACCTCGAACGGATTCTCGGGATCGCCACCCAGATTCTTGATGGTGTTGACGTAAGCGTCGCCACCAAGAGGAGCACCGTGGGTCTTGCAGTTGCGCTCGTAGGAAGTGCCATCAGCCTTGAGGGCACCCTTGCCCATGATGCACTTGCCGATGATGAGGGTAGGCTGGCCCTTGGTTGCCTTGGCGATATTGAGGGCGCCACGGATCTGCTCAACGTCGTTGCCGTTGATCTCGAGCACCTTCCAACCCCAAGCACGATACTTGGCAGCGGTATCCTCAGCAGAAACGACAGAAGTCTCGGTAGAGAGCTGGATGTCGTTCGAATCGTAGAACATTACGAGGTTGTCAAGTCCGAGAGTGCCGGCGATACGGCCTGCGCCCTGCGAGATTTCCTCCTGAACACCACCGTCGGAAATATATGCATAAATGGTCTGGTCCATGATGCCACCACCGAGGAGTGCATCGAGGTGCTTGGCAGCAATAGCAGCGCCCACAGCGAAGCAGTGACCCTGACCGAGAGGTCCAGAAGTATTTTCGATGCCACGGTGACGAACCTCAAGTTCCGGGTGACCAGTCACTGGAGAACCCCACTGACGGAGGGTCTGGAGCTCATCGGTAGTGAACTTGCCAGCCAGGCAAAGCTGTGCATAAAGCATAGGAGCCATATGGCCTGGGTCGAGGAAGAAACGATCGCGGCCTTCGTAGGCCATGTTCTTTGGATCGTACTCCAGGAACTCGCTGTAAAGTACATTGATGAAGTCAGCACCACCCATGGCACCACCAGGGTGTCCACTCTTGGCCTTCTCGACCATAGCAGCAGCAAGGATGCGAATGTTATTGGCAGCCTTGTTCATTAACTCAATCGAATTGTTCATTGTGTAATGATTAGATGAATATTGGTAATTTGTTGGTGTTGTTTAGTATATAATACGGGGACAAAGATAATGATTATTTTTGTATAAACAAAAAAAAACGCTCCAAATTTGCGAAAATGGAGCGTTTTTTTAGGTTTTTTGTCTTTTGGCAGTGTGACTGCCATCACTTTGGAGCCTTCTTTTCATAGACATACCAGCAAAGGGGCAGGTAAACAAGGTTGGGCAGCCACACAGCGAGTATCACGCTCATCGCACCGCTCACTGCGAACGAAGAACTGACGGTCTGGAAGAGAATGTAGGCAAATGCCAGCACCAGGCCGATGCCCAGATTGATGCCCATGCCGCCACGAATCTTCTTTGACGAAAGGCATACGCCCAAAAACGTCAGAATGAACGAAGTAGCGATGGCAGCAAAGCGCTTGTGGTACTCGATCTCGTATTCCTTGATGTTGCCTACGCCACGGCCACGCTGCTTGTCGATATATTCCTTCAACGCGGGTGTGGTGAGTTTCTCCATGTCCTTCGAACCGACGATGATGTCTTCGGGCGCCACGTGAACCACGGTGTCAACAGCATAACCCTCGGTGATGGTCTCACCACGTTCAGTGATGTCGCGAATCTTGTAGTTGGTGAGGTGCCATGTATCGTTCCCTTCCCACGAAGCGCGGTCGGCCGTCAGTCGTGAGACGAGCTGCGTGCCCTCAAACTTTTCCAAGGCGAATCGATAACCGGTCTGGCTGTCGCGGTCAAAAGAATAGAAGAAAGCCACTTCGCCGGGCGCCACCATAAACTGGTTGTTGTATTGCGTCTTCTTATCCTTGTCCTTGTAGTATTGCTTGAGCAGGGCAAGACGAGGCACCGATGTGACGGGGATGACCCAGCTGTTGAGCGCAAAGGTGAGCAAGCCCAGGAAGAGGGCCGACAGCATATAGGGCCGAAGCAGGCGGTTGAACGAGATGCCGGTGGCCAGCATGGCGATGATTTCGGAGTTGCCGGCCAGCTTGGAGGTGAAGAAGATGCAAGCCACGAAGATGACGAGAGGTGACAGCATATTGGCCATATAAGGTACAAACGTGCAGTAGTACTTGAATATGGCGAAGGTGGGCGCCTCATGCTCCGCAAAGTTGTCCATCTTCTCGTTGTAGTCGAGGACCACAGCGATGGCCATGATGAGCAAAATTGCGAAGAAGAAGGTGCCCAGGAACTTCCTGATGATGTACCAATCGATCTTCTTTAAAGACATTCGAACCTTTCTTAACCTTTCGAACCTTTCAGAACCTTCAATTAATCTTCGTCCTCGTCGTCAACGATGCCGGCGGCACGCTTCAGGCGTTTGCGCTCCAGTTCGTCAAGCACAATCTTGCGCATGCGAATGTTGTGGGGCGTTACTTCTACATACTCGTCAGCCTTGATGTACTCGAGTGCCTCCTCAAGGCTGAATACCTTTGGCGGGATAAGTGCAGCCTTCTCGTCGCTCGACTTCGAACGCATGTTGGTGAGCTTCTTCGACTTGGTGACGTTGACGGTGAGGTCCTTGTCCTTGGCGTGTTCGCCCACTACCTGTCCGGCATAGACCTCATCCTGCGGGAAGATGAAGAACTTGCCGCGGTCCTGCAGCTTGTCGAGAGCGTATGCAAAGGCGGTGCCAGCCTCCTTGGCGATGATCGAGCCGTTGGTGCGGCGCACGATGTCGCCCTTCCAGGGTTCGTAGGCGAGGAACTGGTGGGCCATAATGGCTTCGCCAGCCGAAGCGGTGAGCACGTTGGTACGCAGACCGATGACGCCGCGCGAAGGAATCTTGAATTCGAGGTGCTGACGATCGCCCTGGGTATCCATGGCAATCATTTCACCCTTGCGGCGGGTGACCATATCGATCATCTTCGAACTGAATTCCTCGGGACAGTTGATGGTGAGTTGCTCGATAGGCTCGCATTTCTGTCCATTAATCTCCTTGACAATGACCTGAGGCTGACCGATGGCAACCTCATAGCCCTCGCGACGCATGGTCTCGATGAGGATGGAGAGGTGGAGCACACCACGACCATAGACTACCCACGCACCATCGCGGGTCTCGTCTTTCTCGACACGCAGGGCCACATCCTTCTCAAGTTCCTTGTAGAGGCGGTCCTGAATCTGGCGCGAGGTGACATACTTGCCGTCCTTGCCGAAGAAGGGTGAGTCGTTGATGGTGAAAAGCATCGACATCGTTGGCTCATCGACCTTGATGCGAGGCATGGCTTCTGCGGTCTCGATGTCGCTGATGGTGTCACCGATTTCAAAGCCTTCGATGCCGGTCATGGCGCAGATGTCGCCCGAGAAGACTTCGTCGGTCTTCTTCTTGCCCATGCCTTCAAAGGTAAAGAGTTCCTTCACCTTCACCTGCTTCGAGACGATGCCCTCGTCGGTGTGGTGCATCAGGAGCACCATCTGTCCCTGCTTGATGCTGCCGCGATGAACACGACCCACCGCGATACGACCTACGAACGAAGAGTATTCGAGCGAGGTGATGAGCATCTGGGTGGGGCCTTCGATGACCTCGGGAGCGGGGATATTTTCAAGGATGGCATCGAGTAGGGGATAGACGTTGTCAGTTGGCTTCTTCCAATCGTCTGACATCCAACCCTGCTTGGCAGAACCGAAGATGGTCACGAAGTCGAGCTGCTCTTCGGTGGCACCGAGGTTATACATCAGGTCGAAGACCTTGTCCTGCGCAATGTCGGGGGTGCAGTTGGGCTTATCGACCTTGTTGACCACAACGATTGGCTTCAGACCGATCTCGATGGCCTTCTGCAGCACAAAGCGTGTCTGCGGCATGGGGCCTTCGAAAGCATCGACCAGGAGGAGGCAGCCGTCGGCCATGTTGAGCACGCGTTCCACCTCGCCGCCGAAGTCCGAGTGGCCTGGGGTGTCGATGATGTTGATCTTGGTGTCCTTGTAGTTGATTGACACGTTCTTCGAGAGGATGGTGATGCCGCGCTCGCGCTCCAGCTCGTTGTTGTCGAGCATGAGGTCATTGGTCACCTGATTCTCACGAAAGAGGTTGCCGGCGTAGAGCATCTTGTCGACCAAGGTAGTCTTGCCATGGTCAACGTGTGCGATAATCGCAATATTACGGATGTTTTGTTTCATATAACTTAATAATCAGCGCGCAAAGTTAATAAAAATCCTGATATGTCGGTAATTGCAGAACCCAAAAAACGATTGCCCGTCTTATTATAGAATATAATTGTAATATGGAATACACAAAATGGAATTCAATCTATCGTCCATTTTGTTTCATATAATTATATAAAAGGTTTGATATTTGTAAGGCTGGAAAACATTGGGAAAGTAGGATAACTCGGTGTCATTTTTCTCTGTTTGGATGCCTAATCCTCATATTATATTTTTTCTTATGGTATGAGTCCAATTCACAATCGTAAATTGGACCCATCCGATTGTCGGCGTCCAATTCTGAATCGTAAATTGGACCCATCCGATCGTCGGCGTCCAATTCTGAATCGTAAATTGGACCCGTTCGATCGTCGGCGTCCAATTCTGAATCGTAAATTGGACCCATCCGATCGTCGGCGTCCAATTCTGAATCGTAAATTGGACCCGTCTGGTCGTCGAAGTCCAATTCAGTAACGTAAATTGGACCCATCCGATTGTCAGCGTCCAATTCTTTAACGTAAATTGGACCCATCCGATTGTCGAAGTCCAATTCTCTAACGTAAATTGGACCCGTCCGGTCGTCAGAGTCCAATTCTCTAACGTAAATTGGACCCATCCGGTCGTCGGAGTCCAATTCTGAATCGTAAATTGGACCCATCCGATCGTCGGCGTCCAATTCTCAATCGTAAATTGGACCCATAATGCCAGAGAGACCTTTTCCCATAGTTGAGCCTTCGTCCAACCAATCGTGGCAACAAAATTTGCTCGTTAGGCAAGAAACAAGATTTAAAATATTGATAAATCAGTCAAAATATTTGGAGAAGTCGGAAATATATCCTAAATTTGCACCCTCAGAAATTATAGACTATGGAATCTTTCGCACATCTCCACGTACATACAGAGTTTTCGCTCCTCGATGGGCAGTGTAAAATCAGCCGACTGTTTGCCAAGGCTGCCGCCGACGGTATGCCGGGTTTCGCCATCACCGATCACGGCAATATGTTCGGCATTAAGGACTTTTTCGACATAGCATCCAAGGAGAACAAGGCACGTTCGAAGGCCGGACAACCTATTGTCAAGCCTATTTTTGGCTGTGAGGTATATGTGGCGCATCGCGGATTGGCCCGAAAGGAAGGTAAGGTCGATATGAGCGGCTGGCACCTGATCCTGCTGGCCAAGAACAAGCAGGGCTACCAGAATCTGATTAAGGCAGTGTCGATTGGCTGGGTGGATGGCTACTATATGCGTCCGCGCATCGACCATGAGGTGCTGGAGAAGTATCACGAAGGGCTGATCTGCTGCTCGGCCTGTCTGGGTGGCGAAGTGCCTCGCAAGTTCGAGGACGGTGACCTGGAAGGGGCAGAAGAGGCCATCCTATGGCACAAGCGTCTCTTCGGCGATGACTATTACCTTGAACTTCAACGCCATCCGACGAAGGATCCCATGTACAATCCCGGATGTATCGTCAAGCAGAACAAACTCAACCCCTGGCTCATCGAGATGGCGCACAAGCACAACATCAAGTTGATTGCCACCAACGATGTGCATTTTGTCGATGAAGAGAACGCCGAGGCGCACGATCACCTGATCTGCATGAATACGGGCAAGGACCTCGATGACCCTACCCGTTTGCGCTACACCAAGCAGGAGTGGTTCAAGACCACAGCCGAGATGAATGAGCTTTGGGCCGACGTGCCTGAGGCATTGCGCAACACCATCGAAATTGTCGATAAATGCGAGATATATAGCATCGAGAACGGCCCCATCATGCCCAACTTCGAGATTCCCGCATGGTTCGGCAACGAGGAGCAATACCGTCAGCGACTCACCGATCAGGACCTCTTCGACGAGTTTACACAGGATGAGAACGGCAACGTGGTACTTCCACAGGATGAGGCTGAGAAGAAAATCAAGAAACTGGGCGGCTACGAAAAACTCTACCGCATCAAGTTCGAGGCCGACTACCTGAGGTTCCTCGCTCTTCGTGGTGCTATCCCCCTCTATGGTAACGAGGCTATACAGGCCAAATTCGCTGCCGATCCAAAGTCTGTGACCGATCAGGATGTCATCGATTCGCTCGAACCATCTGTCTGGGAACGCATCAAGTTCGAGCTGCATATCATGAAGACGATGGGCTTCCCTGGCTACTTCCTCATCGTGTCGGACTTCATCCGCGCTTGCCGTGAAGAGCTGGGCGTCAGCGTAGGTCCGGGACGTGGTTCGGCAGCAGGTTCGGCCGTGGCCTATTGCCTTGGCATCACCAAGATCGACCCCATCAAGTATGACTTGCTGTTCGAGCGTTTCCTGAATCCCGACCGTATCTCTTTGCCCGATATTGATACCGACTTCGACGACGATGGACGTGCCCGCGTCATCGAATGGGTGCAGGAGAAATATGGCGCCGACCGCGTGAGCCACATCATCACCTACGGCACTATGGCCACCAAGATGGTCATCAAGGACATGGCACGCGTCGAAAAGGTGCCCATTCCCGTAGCCAATCATCTGGCGGGCCTCGTACCCGACCGCATGCCCGAAGAGAACGGCAAGGCGCTGAAGTGCAACCTCAAGAACTGCATCAAGGTAGTGCCCGAACTTGCTGAAGCCTGCAACAGCGAAGATCCGGCCATCCGCAACGTGATGCGCCTCGGACAGATGCTCGAGGGCAACGTGCGCGGCACGGGTGTGCATGCTTGCGGTATGATTATCGGTCGAGACCCCATCGACACTGTTGTACCTGTTTCTGTGGTCGATGACCACGGCACCAAGTTGCTCGTTACCCAATACGATGGACACGTCATCGAATCGACCGGACTTATCAAGATGGACTTCCTGGGTCTTAAGACCTTGGGCATCATCAACGAAGCGCTCGACAATATCCGCGAGACACGAGGCATCGAAATCGATATCGAAAAGATTCCGATCGACGACGAACTGACTTACAAACTCTTCCAGGCTGGACGCACCGTGGGAACGTTCCAGTTCGAATCGCCCGGCATGCAGAAATACCTTAAGGAACTGAAGCCCGACTGCATCGGCGACATCGTGGCCATGAATGCCCTCTATCGCCCAGGCCCAATGGACTACATCCCGTCGTTCATCGCCCGCAAGAACGGCCGCGAACCCATCACCTACGATATCCCCGTCATGGAGAAATACCTGAAGGATACCTATGGTATCACGGTCTATCAGGAGCAGGTCATGCTGTTGTCACGCTTGTTGGCCGACTTCACGCGTGGAGAGTCGGATGCTCTCCGTAAGGCGATGGGCAAGAAGAAGAAGGACATCGTCGATGCCATGAAGCCCAAGTTCATCGAAGGCGGCAAGAGGAATGGACACGACCCGGAAAAGCTTGAAAAGATCTGGGGCGACTGGGAGAAGTTCGCTTCCTACGCCTTCAACAAGAGCCATGCCGTCTGCTACGCTTGGGTGGCTTATCAGACCGCTTACCTCAAGGCACACTATCCGGCAGAATATATGGCTGCTGTGCTTTCGCGTTCGTTGAACGATGTGAACGAACTGGCCAAGCAGATGGACGAATGTCGTGCAATCGGTCTCTCGGTCAAGGGGCCCGACATCAACCTTTCGCGTCAGCGTTATTCGGTCGATGCCGAAGGTGCGGTTCGTTTCGGATTGGCAGGCGTCAAGGGCTTTGGCGAAGGTGCTGCCGATGCAGTCGTAAAGGAGCGCAACGCCAATGGTCCGTTCAAGGATATCTTCGACTTTGTGGAACGCGTGGATCTCGGTGCCGTCAATCGCAAGGCTCTTGAGTCGCTGGCGTTGTCGGGAGCCTTCGACAGTTTCGGCAAGATCAGCCGCGAACAATATCTTGCTTTGAATCCACAGGGTGTTGCCTTCCTCGACCAGGTCATCAAATATGGTCAGAAATTCAAGGCCGACAAGGAGTCGAACGAGATGAGCCTCTTCGGCGACCTGGAGGAGAACGATGTCATGATCCAGCATCCCGAACCACCCAAGGAATTTGAGCAGTGGAGCACCCTTGAGCGCCTCAACCGCGAGAAGGAGCTGGTGGGCCTCTTCCTTTCGGCACACCCGCTCGACGAGTACAAGTTCCAGCTGAAATACGCCTGCAATACGACGATGGCCGAGCTCGAATCGATTCCCAATCCGCGCACCAAGGAGGAGCAGGATGCCAAGTGGAAGGAGCTGCAGGGTAATCCTGTCGAAGTGGAGCGCATTCGCAAAATCCAGAATCGCGACATCACCTGTGGCGGCATTGTTACCGCTTGGCGCGAAGGTACTTCGCGTTCGGGCAATCCCTATGGCATCCTCACTGTGGAGGATTATTCGGGACGACATGAGTTTGCACTCTTCGGCAACGCCTATCCACAGTGGCGCGGTTTTGGCAAGGAGGGTATGTATCTCTACATTCAGGCCAAATATCAGCCCAAGCGTTTCCTGCGCGGCGAGCCACGTACAATCTTCGATGTGGAGTTCACTATCGGCACCATCCAGCAGCTCAGCCAGGTGGCTGACTCGCTGCTCGACAACCTGACGGTGGTGCTCGATTGTCATAGCCTGACCCATGCAGGCATCGAGCAGATGGCCGATGCTATCATCGCTCGCACCACAGAGGATGCCCGTGTCAAGAACGTTGAAGCCAAGACCACGCTCTACTTCGAGTTGTGCGACCCGCTCAAGAACTTTGTTGTGAAGCTCTACAGCCGTAACCACAAGGCACATATCACCACCGGCCTCGTCGACTTCCTGCGGGCACAGGATGGCGCATCCGTTCGCATCAACAACCGCCTTGTCGAGGATGTCGTTGCCGTTACTGATGAGTCGGAAGATACAATGACTGAAATGGAGGATCTCCTGCCGGATGACTAAGCGAGATTAACCAGCAGGTCATATTGTAAAGTGTAACATAAAAAAACGTGTCAAAAGGCCTAAACCTTTTGACACGTTTATTATTCAGTCGAAACGCGAATTAGCACTGGGCAAGCTTGCCGTCAGAGCCAAGCACGTTGACGATCTTGTGGATATACATCTTCTTCATGTTGTCACGAGCAGGAGTGAGGTACTGACGTGGATCGAAGTGAGATGGGTTCTCAGCGAGATGCTTGCGGATAGCAGCGGTCATGGCAAGACGAGAGTCGGAGTCGATGTTGATCTTGCAGACAGCGCTCTTGGCAGCTTCGCGGAGCTGCTCCTCGGGGATACCGATAGCATCGGGCAACTTGCCGCCATACTTGTTGATGGTGTCGACCTCGTCCTGTGGAACCGACGAAGAGCCGTGGAGAACGATTGGGAAGCCGGGGAGCTTCTTCTCGATCTGATGGAGCACGTCGAATGCGAGTGGGGGTGGAACGAGCTTGCCGGTCTTTGGATCGCGGGTGCACTGCTCGGGCTTGAACTTGTAAGCGCCGTGGCTGGTGCCGATCGAGATAGCGAGAGAGTCACAACCTGTGCGGGTAGCGAAGTCGATCACTTCCTCAGGCTTGGTGTAGTGGCTAACCTCAGAGGCAACCTCATCCTCTACACCTGCGAGCACACCAAGCTCACACTCTACGGTAACATCGTACTTGTGGGCATATTCAACTACCTGACGAGAGATCTTGATATTCTCCTCGTAAGGAAGAGCCGAGCCGTCAAACATTACAGATGAGAAGCCCATGTCGATGCAGTCCTTGCAAGTCTCGAAGCTGTCACCATGGTCGAGGTGAAGCACGATTTCGGGATGTGCGCAGCCAAGCTCCTTGGCATAAGCAACCGCACCTTCAGCCATGTAGCGGAGGATCGTTGGGTTGGCATACTTGCGTGCGCCCTTCGAAACCTGCATAATCACTGGAGACTTGGTTTCAACAGCAGCCTGCACGATAGCCTGCATCTGCTCCATGGTGTTGAAGTTAAAAGCTGGGATAGCGTAACCGCCGTCAACTGCTCTCTTGAACATCTCGCGAGTATTCACGAGACCGAGGTCTTTGTAATTGATCATAATTTGAGTTTGTTAAAAATGTTGTTTGGTATTGTTAAGTTAGTTAATCGCTGTAATTGTCTCTTTTCGTTAGACGTTGCAAATATAATAACTTTTATTCGAAAAGCGTTATTTTAGTCGGAAAAATAATGCTTTTCATCGGTTTTTTTATGAAAATCGTAATGTAGAGTGAAAAAAATCGGTAAAAAGTTTGGAGGTTTTAAAAGTTTGCCTTATCTTTGCCCCGGTTTTTTTCAAGAATTATGAACAATTTATTTGGCCGATTTTACTTTTACTATTATTATTGCTTTGCTGAAGGTAAGGTCGGGTCGACGTGTGCATAACTGTATGCGACAACATAAAGAATAGACTAAAAATCCCGACCATGCACATGGCCGGGATTTTTTACATTATATAATAAATTATGCAACAGAGATTACGTGTGGCCATTCAAGGCCAGGAGGGTTGTTACCACGAGATGGCAGCCCGCGAGTATTTCAAGGATTGTGAAGTCGAGACCGTTCCTTGCAAGTCGTTCCAGGCAGAGTTCGACACAATGGCTGCCGATCCGCGAGTCCTTGGCGTGATAGCAATTGAGAACACCATAGCCGGCAACCTTTTGGGCAACCATGAGCTGCTGCGCCAGTCGCAGCGTCAGGTGATAGGGGAGCAGCGCCTCCACATCAGCCACGTGCTCTGTTGTGTGCCTGGCCAGACGATGGAAGATATCGTCGAGGTCAATTCGCATCCGATAGCCCTGTTGCAATGCGAGGTCTTCCTTCAGTCGCAGTTGCCTAAGGCCAAGATTGTGGAAATGGCTGATACTGCTGGTTCGGCAAAGATAATCATGGACAACAAGATGATGGGACACGCAGCCATCTGCTCGGAATATGCTGCCAACCTCTATGGTATGCAGATTCTGGCTCGTGCCATCGAAACCAACAAGCGCAACTTCACGCGCTTCCTGATTCTTCAGGACAAGTACTCGACGCTCATTGAGATGGACCGCATGCGTGTCAACAAGTCCAGCATCGAATTCTGCGTGCGTCACACCCAGGGTTCGCTCACCAAGGTGCTCACCATCCTGTCGTTCTACGATATGAACCTCACCAAGATCCAGTCGATGCCCATCATCGGGCGTGAGTGGGAGTATCGCTTCTTCGTCGATATGACGTTCAGCGACTATATGGCCTATCGCAATGCGCTTGATGCCATCATGCCTTTCACCACCGACTTCATGATTCTGGGTGAATACACAGAAAACCTAATGGAAATAGACGTATGAAAGAGATCAAGCCTGCCGACCGTATCAGCCACGTTGAAGAATACTACTTCAGCCGCAAGCTCAAGGAAGTGGCCCGTATGAATGCCGATGGAGGACTGCCTGTCATCAGTCTTGGCATCGGAGGTCCCGACTTCATGCCTTCGCAGCAGACCATCTTTGCGCTGATGGAGGATGTGATGAAGCCCGATGCCCACAGCTATCAGTCGTATGTGGGACTTCCAGCCTTGCGCAAGGCCTGGAGCGACTTCTATCATCGTTGGTATGACGTCGATCTGGATCCTGCCACGGAGATGATTCCGCTCATCGGCTCGAAGGAAGGTATCATGCACGTCTCGATGGCGCTGCTTAATCCCGGTGACAAGGTGCTCGTCCCCGATCCGGGTTATCCGACCTATTCGTCGGTAAGCAAATTGGTCGGTGCAGAAATCATCAAATATGATCTCAAATACGAAAACGATTGGGAGCCTGACTTCGCTGCTCTTGAGAATACTCCGGGTATCGATGATGTGAAGGTGATGTGGGTCAATTATCCCCATATGCCTACCGGTCATTGCGCCTCGCTCGAACTCTTGACGCGCATCGTCGATTTCGGACGTCGTCATGGTATCGTCATCATCAACGACAATCCCTATTCGTTCATTCTCAATGACCAGCCCTTGTCGATAATGCAGGTCGAAGGAGCGAAGGACGTTTGTCTAGAGTTCAATTCGATGTCGAAGAGCCATTCGATGGCAGGCTGGCGACAGGGCATCGTGGTGGGCAAGAAGGAATACATCGATTGGGTGCTGCGCGTGAAGTCGAACGTCGATTCGGGCATGTTCCGCCCCGTGATGAAGGCTGCTATCGCCGCCCTTGGCGCTCCGCAGGAATACTTCACCCAACTGAACGAAGCCTATCGCGTGCGTCGCATCGCTGCCGAACAGATTATGCACTACCTTGGTTGCGAATTCGACCCTGCACAACGCGGTCTCTTCCTGTGGGGGCGCATCCCCGACAAATATGACCACTGCGAGGAATTGACCGAGCCGGTACTTCACAAGGCGCGCGTCTTCCTGACCCCAGGCTTCATCTTTGGTCGCAACGGTGAGCGCTTTGTGCGCATCAGCCTCTGTGCACCCTTCGAGAAGATGCAGGAGGCCCTGCTCCGCATCAAGGCGGCGGGACTGTAGGAAATATTAACTCTTTATCACTATACATTATGGAAATGACATTCTCTCCGCTGCTGCCGCAGCTCGACGTTGAACGTCCTCTCGTCATCGCAGGCCCTTGTAGCGCCGAAAGTGAAGAACAGGTTTTGACCACTGGCCATGCTCTCGCCCGACAGGGTATCAAACTATTTCGCGCTGGTATCTGGAAACCCCGCACCAAGCCAGGAGGCTTCGAGGGTGTAGGCGTCATCGGTCTGCCCTGGCTCCAGAAACTCAAGGCCGAGACGGGATTGCTCACCTGTGTCGAAGTGGCCACCAAGGCACACGTCGATGCTGCCCTGGCCTTTGGCGTGGATGTGCTGTGGATCGGTGCACGCACCACTGCGAATCCCTTTGCCGTGCAGGAACTTGCTGATGCACTGGCAGGAAAGGACGTACCCGTCCTGATCAAGAATCCGGTAAATCCTGACATCGAACTATGGATTGGAGCTATCGAACGCATCTATCGTGCAGGCATTCGCCGCATCGGTGCAATTCATCGCGGCTTCTCGAGCGCTGATAAGACCATCTATCGCAATGTTCCCCAGTGGCATCTGCCCATCGAACTGCGTCGTCGTCTGCCCCAGTTGCCCATCATTTGCGACCCTTCGCACATTGCCGGACGTCGCGACCTCATCCAGCCCCTTTCGCAGCAGGCTATGGATCTTGGTTTCGATGGACTCATCATCGAAAGTCACTGCAATCCCGATGCGGCCTGGAGTGATGCCAAGCAGCAGGTCACCCCAGAACGATTAGAGGAGATTCTTGGCAGCTTGATTATACGCAACAATATTGTGCATACCGAAGATTTGCGCGACCTGCGTGGACAAATTGACGAGATCGACGATCAGATCATTGCCATCCTTTCGAAGCGTATGCGCATTTCACGCGAGATTGCCCTCTACAAGAAGGAACATTCGATGCCGGTACTCCAGGCGACGCGTTACGATGAGATCCTCACCAAGCGCAGCGAGCAGGGCGCTACCCTCGAGATGGCACCCGAGTTCATCAAGGAGGTCTTTGAGGCCATCCACGCAGAATCGGTACGCAAACAAATGGAAATTCTGAACCAATGAAGATCTGTATAATGGGTGCCGGCAAGATGGGCATGTTTATGGCCGACACGCTTTGCATGGACCACGATGTGGCCGTTTATGCCCGCCGACCTGAGAAACTGCGCTATTGCTTGAACACGCGCCGGTTTACATCGATGGAGGAGATTCGGGAATTCGACCCCGACCTGCTCATCAATGCGGTAACCATCAAGAATACGCTCTCAGCCTTCGAAGAGGTGCTGCCTAACCTGCGCCCCTCCTGTATGCTTTCTGACATTGCATCGGTCAAGACGGGCTTGCCGGAATTCTACGCCAAGTGCGGACATCCTTTTGTCTCGACTCACCCGATGTTCGGCCCGACTTTTGCCAATCTGAACGACTTGAGCCAGAACTACACCGTTATCATCAAGGAGTCTGACCCCTTCGGCAAGGCATTCTTCCGTGAAGTGTATGGTAGCTTGCGCCTCAACATCTACGACTACACCTTCGAGGAGCACGACGAGACAATCGCCTATTCGCTATCCATCCCCTTCGTCTCGACACTCGCCTTCACGGGTGTGATGAAGCCACAGGATGCTCCGGGAACGACTTTCAAGAAGCACATGGCGATCGCCCGAGGCCTTTTGAGTGAGGACGATTATTTGCTCACTGAGATCTTGTTCAATCCATATAGTCCAGACCAGATTGACAAAATCTGCGCTCGACTGGCGGAACTTTCCGACATCATCAAACAGCACGATAGCGAGCGACTGCTCGCCTACATCAACGAGTGCCGCAACAATATCAAGGACCAGCGATAATGCTGGCCCTTTTTTGTGGATAGATAAATTATTGTGTTAAAAAACATATTTTTAAGTGCCAAACGTATCGAAAAAATGATTTAATTCAATAAAATGAACAAAATTTGTAATTTTTTTGTACATCTTTGAATTATTTTTTGTATCTTTGCGCCCGTATTATCTCTTTTTATCACCATTAATGAGCAAATAACGGCAATATTATAATCATTATAAACATTAAATATGAAAAAACTTCTATCCTTCATTGTGACTCTGGTTATGAGTTTTACGATGATGATGGCGCAGAAGCAGGTGACAGGTAGTGTCATCTCGGCCGAGGACAGAGAGCCCGTTATCGGTGCCTCGATTGTCGTCAAGGGCACGCAGACGGGCACAACCACCGACATTGACGGCAAGTTCAGCCTTCGTGTACCTGACAATGCCAAGACGCTGGTGATTTCATACATCGGCATGAGGACACAGGAAGTCTCCCTGAAGGGCAAGACGAATTTTGCCATTGTGCTCGAATCGGATGAGCAGGTCATCGAAGAGGTGGTCGTCACCGGTATGGGCAAGGTCGACAAGCGTATGTTTACGGGTGCTTCGACCAACCTGAAAGCCGATGCTATGATGCAGGCCGGTGCCAACGACGTGAGCCGTTCGCTCGAAGGACGTGTGGCAGGTGTGCAGGTTACCAATGTGAGTGGTACGTTCGGTACTGCTCCCAAAATTCGTATCCGTGGCGCCACATCCATTTATGGTAATTCGAAGCCCCTTTGGGTAATCGATGGTGTGATTTATGAGGATAACGTGGATGTAAGTTCCGACGAACTTTCTTCGGGCGATGCCAAGACCTTGATTTCTTCGGCTGTGGCGGGTTTGAACTCCGACGATATCGAGTCGTTCACTGTGCTTAAGGACGGTTCGGCCACCTCTATTTATGGTGCGCGTGCTATGGCCGGTGTGATTGTCATCACCACCAAGAAGGGCCAGAAGGGCCGTGCCACCTTGAACTATACGGGTGAGTTCACCACCCGTCTGAAGCCTTCTTATCGCGACTACAACATCATGAACTCGCAGGAGATGATGGGCGTGTATAAGGAAATGGCCGACAAGGGATGGCTTCAGCTCGAGAACTTGGCCAATGCCTCGAATACGGGTGTCTATGGCTATATGTTCCAGCAGCTCCGCAGCTACAACTCCTCGACAGGTACTTTCGGCCTTGAGAATACCGAGGCTGCCCGCAACGCATACCTGCAGCAGGCGGAGTTCCGCAACACCGACTGGTTTGATATGCTGTTCTCAACCGCTGTCAGCCAGTCCCATTCAGTCAGCATGTCGGCAGGTACCGACAAGTCGCAGAGCTACTTCTCAATGTCGCTTATGAATGACCCTGGTCAGTACGTGAATCGTTCAAAGGTGCGTCGTTACACCTTCAATGCCAACACTTCGTACGACATTCTGAAGAACCTGACCATCCGCTTCGCTTCATCGGGTACCCATCGTGACCAGGAGGCTCCTGGTTCGCTCAACCAGACCACCGATGTCGTAACAGGCGAGGTAAAGCGTGACTTCGATATCAACCCATTCAGCTATGCGATGAATACCAGCCGCTGCTTGGATCCAAACATCAACTACACACGTTTCTATACCCGCTTCAACATTTTTGATGAGTTGGAGAACAACTACAACGACATCAATGTGAACGAGTTGATGTTCCGTGGTGAGTTGGAGTTCAAGCCATTCCGTGGTCTTACCCTCAATGGTTTCGCTTCAGCCCGTATGACCTCCGTGAAGCGTGTACAGAATGTGATGGATGATTCGAACCAGGCCAATGCCTATCGTGCAGGTACCGATGCTACGGATGATAACTCAACCATCCGTGACTCCAACTCCTTGCTCTATACCGACCCGGATAACGACTTGGCTCTCCCCGAGTCAGTACTTCCTGTCGGTGGTATCCGCTATCAGTATGACGATGCAATGCGTTCGTTCATGTATCGTATGAATGCCGACTACCGCAACGTGTTCAAGGAGAAGCATACGGTTAATGCCATGATTGGTTCTGAGCTTTCGACCGTGCGTCGTACCTCTTCCTATATGACTGGTTGGGGTTACCAGTACAACAATGGTGGTATTACCTATACTCCATATCTTTGGTTGAAGCAGTGTAACGAAGAGAACACCGAATATTTCGGTGAATCGTTTACGCAGACCAATACCTTGGCTTATTTTGCTACAGCTACCTATAGCTACGATCAGCGTTACACCTTGTCGGGAACTTATCGTTATGAGGGCACCAACCGTCTGGGCAAGGCAACCAGCAGCCGCTGGCTCCCAACCTGGAACGTTTCGGGCAGCTACGACATTGCCGCCGAACCTTGGATGGAGGGCGTCAACAAGTGGATCTCGATGTTGAAGGTACGTGTGTCTTATTCGTTGACAGCCGATACTGGTCCGGCCTACGTGACCAACGCAACTGCCATTTACAAGACTGCCAACCTCTGGCGTCCTACCAATTCGGCAGCTGAGTCGATGATCTACATCTCCGACATCGCCAACGAGGAGCTTACCTACGAGAAGAAGCACGAGTTCAACGTCGGTGTCGATATGGGCTTCCTCGGTGACCGCATCTCTATTATTGCCGACTACTACAAGCGTAACAACTTCGACCTTATCGGTACTGCTTATACTCAGGGTGCCGGTGGTGTGATCTCGAAGATGGCCAACGTGGCCGATATGAAGTCGAGCGGTGTTGAGTTCTCGCTCTCTACCGTTCCTGTGAAGACTAACCGTTTCACATGGAATCTTGACTTCAACTACACGCATGCTACCAACGAGATTACCAAGCTCAATACTGCCGACCGTGCTGTCGATCTTGTAACGGGCGCCGGTTATGGTGTCGAGGGTTATCCGGTTCGCGCCCTCTTCAGCTATCAGTTTGCCGGCCTCAACGGCGAAGGTCTTCCTCAGGTTTACAACGAAGCTGGAAACGTCACCGTGGGTGACCTCAACTTCCAGGAGACTGAGAACCTGACCGACTATCTCGTTTATGAAGGCCCAGGTGAACCGGTTTGGAATGGTTCCCTTGGTAATACTTTCTCCTACGACTTCGGCAAGGGCGGTAAATTGTCACTTAACGTGTATGTGACCTATTCGGGTGGCAACAAGGTGCGTCTCGATCCTGTTTTCCACTATGCTTACAGCGACCTCTCTTCACTCCCACGCGAGTTCAAGAATCGTTGGATGGTTTCCGGTGATGAGAATATGACTGACATCCCGACCGTTGCTACCAAGAACCAGGTGGACCGCTATGGTTCGACCAACCTCAGCACCGCATACAACGCCTACAACTATTCGACGGCACGTATCGCCAAGGGTGACTTCGTTCGTATGAAGGAAATTGCCATTACATATGGCCTGCCAAATGATGTCGTCCGCAAGACGCGTGTGTTGAGCAGCGCTTCGCTTAAGATCTCCGGTACCAACCTCTTCCTGATCTACGCCGATGATGCATTGAATGGTCAGGATCCTGAGTATGTGAATGCCGGTGGTGTGGCTTCGCCTATCTCCAAGCAGTTCACTGCTACTCTTCGTCTTGGTTTCTAACGTATAACATGATGTACAAACAATATGAATACACCTTTTAAATATATATATAGGAGCATGGTTCTGGCCGCAGCTGCAATGATGGTTGCGTCTTGCCAGGACAAACTTGACGAGGTGCCCGATAACCGAACAGAAATTGATACCCCCAAGAAGGTGGCTTCTCTTCTCACTTCCGGTTATCCCGATAATACTCCAGCGGTGATTTGCGAATTGACAGGCGACAACTATGTAGACAACAACGTAGTAGTTCCTGCCACTCACCGTGATGCCTATCAGGACTTCCACGAGGAGGCATACAAGTGGCTTGACATCAACAACTATTCGTTGGGCGCCCAGGATACTCCCTATTCAGTCTGGCAGTCCTACTATGGAGGCATTTCGGTTTGTAACCACGCCATTGCTGCCATGAAGGAGATGTGCCCAGGCATCGAGACCATGTCGGCTTCTGAAATTGCTGCCAACTATCCCGAAGTGTCGGCTTCATGGGGCGAGGCTATGGTGCTTCGTGCCTACCTGCACTTTATGCTTGTCAACATCTTTGCTGAGGCATATAAGAATGATCAGTTGAGCCTGAATGACAAGGGTGTCCCCTATGTTACTGAGCCTGAAACTACGGTATATGTGGATTACGGACAGTCGGAGTTCCTTCACAATGTAAAGGAGACCTACGATCTGATTGAACGTGACCTGGTAGCTGGCCTGCCACTCATTGACGACAACAATTATACGGTTCCTGCTTATCACTTCAACCGCAATGCTGCCAATGCCTTCGCCGCTCGCTTCTACCTCTTCAAGCGTGATTATGCCAAGTGTGTGCATTATGCTGATGAGGCTTTGGGTGCCAATCCTTCGGCTATGCTGCGCAAGTGGTCGTCGATGAACAAGAACACCATCAACTCCTGTCTGCTTGACTACAACGACGAGACAGCTCCCTGCAACTTTATGATCCAGTCGACCTATTCGGTGCAGGATCGTATGCTTTCGGCTTGCCGTTATGCCATCAATTCAGGAACGACCTTCACGAAGGATAACACCAGCTATACAGTCCCCTCCACTTACGATATTATTTATAAGGGAGGTGGCCCGAACTGGAGTGGTCAGCTTTCCTGCTATGATAACTGCATCTATGTATGGGGTGCCGGTCAGCAGTACGGCGTATGGCTCTTCACCGTTTACGAGTATTTCGAATACACCGACAAGATTGCAGGTATTGGCTATGTTCATATGCTCTATCATCCTTTCACTGCCGAAGAGACACTGCTCTGCCGTGCCGAGGCAAAACTCTATATGGGTGATCGCGATGGCGCAATTCAGGATCTGGGCTTCTGGACCAGTGGCAAACTCGTAACCAGCGAACTTACTCTTGCCAACATCACACGTAAATATTCGCGTGCAAGCAATAATATTTACTGCAGTCCATTGCATCCTTCAGAGATGGGCTTCGAGAAGGTGTTGACAGGTGATGACCTTGCCATTCTAGACTGTGTGCTCCACTTCCGTCGCATCGAAACGATGTTCGAAGGTATGCGCTGGTTCGACATCAAGCGTTATGGCATAGAGGTAGTTCATTACTATCGTGGCGCGAATGAAGATGAAATTCATATCGATACGATGCCTTGGAATGATCCACGTCGTGTGCTTCAGCTCCCCAAGAATGTCATCGATGCCGGCTATCCTGCCAACCGTGGCACTTCGGGTGCTGTCGTAGGCGGTAGCTCAGCTTCCGTGGTAAATGCCCTCTCAAAGGACAATGAGGCTACTCCTATCAGGTTATCAAACAATTAATCGGTTCTGAAGAATGAAAAAGATATTCCAAACGACCCTGGTGCTGTCGGCTATGCTGGCAGTGACCTCATGCGGAAATGATGAAGACTTCACCGAGTCTATCTTCGATACCAATATTGCTGCTGTTGACCAGAGTTCGGTCACTGCACCTTTCGACCAGTGGCTGTACGACAATTTCGTAGTGCCTTACAACACCGAAATCCAGTACAAGTTCAACTTCACGGCCTCTGACCTCAGCTATCAGCTGGCTCCTGCCGACTACAAGAAGTCGCAGCTGCTCTCGCACTTCATCAAGTACCTTTTCTACGAGGTATATGACAAGTATGGCGAGAAGGACCACAATGGCAATCCAATATTTATGAAGACTTACGGTCCACGTATCTTCCACTTCATCGGTTCGGCAGCCTACAGTCCTACCACTGGCACTGAGACCTTGGGTTATGCTTCAGCAGGTGTAAAGATTACGCTCATCAATGTGAACGATATGCGTACGGTGACCGAGGGTATGGACTTCACACCCGAAGACATGTTCACGCTCAACGAACGCCAGTTCCATACGATGCACCACGAGTTCTCGCACATCCTGCATCAGACCAAGTCGTACCCCACGACATTCGGCATTGTTACGGCAGGTTCCTACGAACCGCGTAACTGGCAGGAACGTGACTCTTGCGACAGCCACTCTCTTGGTTATGTAACCCAGTACGGTTCTTCGGCTACTTACGAGGATTTCGTAGAGACCCTTTCGTGCACCATCACAGACACCGATGATCGTTGGATGAACACCATCATCGAATGCTGTCTGAACGGTGGCGTCAAGGCAGGTGACAAGGAGCAGATATATACCCTCATCGATAGCCTGGAGATTGATGATTTCGACAATCCGAAGATGCATTGGAACAACTTCAGCATCTATGAGGAGACGGTGACCGACAGCGACACTGGTGAAAAGGTGCATACTCGCTACATTCTTGATACCCACTTGAGTGATTCGCGTTCGCATCTCCAGTCGAACTTGACAAATTCCGAGTATTCGAAGTATAGTTGGAGCACCTATAAGAGCTTCACTTCGTTCCGTGACTTCCTCGACAACTGGGTGACCTACGACTCGAGTGACGAGACCAAGGGCATCAACGCCTTGCTAAAGAAGATTGACATCGCATCTAAATGGTACACCGAATATTGGGGACTCCATTTGTTTACTATTCGTCGCGAAGTCGATTATCGCCAGAAGCATGTCAATGACTATGTGCACAGCGATCAGTGTGTGATCTTTGACTATCAGTAATTGCTAAGAACGTTTTCGTCAAACTATGTGCAGAGCGAAGCTTGTTTCAGCTCTGCCATGGCGAGAAAACGAATCCAACACAACAATATGAAGAATTATTCTAATATCCTTCGCGTAATGCTGTCAGGTGCAGCATTGGCAGCCATGTTCTCGGCATGTACGTTTGAGCAGGAGGATTATTTCGACGAGTCGGCTGCTATCCGCATCCAGCACGTCAATGATGAAATCAAATCTACGCTTTGCGCTCCATCATCCGGTAATGGATGGCTCATCCAGTATTATGTTGCAGGCACTGACGATTATGATTTCGAAGGCTTTAACCTTTTCGGCAAGTTCTACGAGTCGGGCAAGGTGACACTATGCAGTGACCATCGTTTCTTGCGCGATGGACGTGCAGGCAAGGTTACCGAATATACCAGCTATTACGAGATGCTGGCTGAGGAAGGTCCCGTTCTGGTGTTCAACACTTGGAATGATATTCTCAGCGTCTTTGTTGATCCAGTGGATCCAGGTTCTGCCCCTATCGCTATCTTCGACGATGGCGAAGGTATGAATGGTGATGACCGCCTCGTGGTGCTTTCTTATAAAGAAGACGAAGTGTTGCTCCGTGGCGAACGTCATTCCGCTCCCGTTCGTTTTGTACGTCTTGATCGCACCCCTGAGGAGTACATTGCTCAGACTGCTGCGATGAAGGATTATATCTCTAATGAAAAACTGGCACAGTACTATGTCAGCAACGGCACCGACACCATGTATATTGATGGCCTTTATAAGGGCTATTTCAACTACAACGATCGTCTCATCGATCCATTGGATTCGTCAGTTAAGAACTGTGTATTCACTCCCGATGGCTTCCGTCTGCGCACACCACTCGTGCTGGGCGCTGACACTTGCCAGGAATTCACAATCAATGCCGAGCGCACTGCACTCACCTCGGGCAACGTTAGTGTTGCTCCTTGCTGGTTGCTGGCAGTCAACAACCTCTGTCAGATCACTAATTCTGCAAAGATTACTGCACAGGGTGCATGCGATAGCTTTGCTGCCCTCTACAATAAACTGAATGACGACATCATTGAAAACTTCTCGTCTCAGACTTTCAACTTCATTACGTTCGGCAAGTCATCCGAGTCGGGTTCCAGTAGTCGTGTGGGCATCGTGTTCAATTGTAGCAGCGGCACCCGCAAGTATCTGACTGGTTTCACTGGCACTGTGAAGGTGGAACCCCAGACGGGCATCGCCACCATCCAGGCTGATCCTAACGACCCATCGTCGAACTACACTAGCTACAACCGCAAGGACATCGGCAGTTCTTTTACCAATATCGTTAGTGCTATGAATGGTTCTTATCGCCTCACCACCAACAATCCATTCAAACCTACTGAGGTTCTTTGGACCAAGGTCGATGACCCGACGTTCTATTTTGTCACACAGTTTGACTTCACAAGTTCTGGAACTATTAACTAATCCATTTATATTCATTTTTATTTTTCGTCTATGAAAGCAATGTTACTTTCTGCTGTCGCCCTTCTTAGCGCTACAGCTTTGGCAGGCCCTCAGTTTGAGGGTGCTGTAAGTCGTCACATCAGTCTTCCCAATCAGCCTGCAAAGATCGAAAGAGCTCTTCCTACGGCTACTCGTCCTATCGAACTCCGTTCGGGCGAGAATCTCAAGCCTGGTCGTTTTGAGGCAATGGGAGAAACTTCCTCAGCTGCTCGTCGCGCTAAGGCTACCACCTATGGTGCTTACTATTCGTTCGGTGAAGGCACATTGAAGTCTTCACTCGTTTGGGATGGTGGTTTCTATGGCTATTCGTATGCTGTGGCTCATGCGTTCCCCTATTCTGCAAAGTTCAATGCTCAGCTTGGCAACTCTTGGACGATGATTACTGCCTCCGAGACTCTTGACCTGAGCGAGAATGTAGATTCTGATGGCAACCTCTTTATGGATAATCTGGGCATCGGTAACTACTATATGCCTACTATCAATGCTCGCGATGCGCAATATACTTGGAGCACCAGGGATACAAAAGGCCAGATTCTCAATTATGCTCTTTTTCAGGACAGCTGGGGAATGGGCACATTTGATGCTTTCGAGGTTGAAGCATTCTATAGCGGTTATTCTGATGGCTATGGCTATGGCTCGTCTACGCCTTATGGCCCATCCAACCGTACACTTGTAGATATTGGTCAGGTAGGTGGCCCATTGGTTGTCGATGATGTTTGCATTTGGCTTGTTACCGAGACTCAGCTTTTTGCTACTGAAGATGACTATATCCTCGTAAGTCTTTATGACATCCATCCGAATGATACCATTATCTACAATGCCTATATTCGTCCCGAGAACATCGAAACATCTTCCAATGGTGCTACCTGTGGTGTCGGCAAGTTTGTAGAGATTGATGAGGATGGCTTTGAGAGTGAGGTTTCTCCAGTGGTTACTGGTGAAGTTCAAATTCTCATCACTGGTACCGAGGGTACAGACTATGGTATTATCATGGCTTATTCCGATATGGAGGATGAGGATGATGAGGGCTATAAGTACTACGACTCTCACACCTATTGGTGGAGCGATGGTTCGTCGACAGGTATGCAGCAGCGTTTCTATCGTTGGACAGCTATCGATGCTGCTGTGATTCTTGATGCACGTTTCAATGCACTCACCACTTATGGCACACCTGAGCGTGAGGCTGTTGGTATTGTTCCCAACGATGCTACTTATTATCAGGCAGAGGATGGCACCTCTTACACTTGGGCTGTTTCCAATGTTTCTGTTACTGGTGACACACTCTATAATGATTTTGACGTCGAGACTACCTTCAATCTTGATAACTTCACTGTAGAATATGACCCAGAAGTAGTGGTTGGTCTTGACTTCGACACCACCTATTATGCCGATTATAATCTTGTCATGCTCTATGTCGCTGTAAAGGAGCTCCCACAGGATGTTGAAACTCGCACCACTACTGTAACCTTCACATCTAATGAGGAAGTAGTGTATCCTATCACCATCACTCAGTTTGGCGCTGGCGCAGGCATCAACAACGTTGCCAAGGATGCAGAGAAGGAGGACAACGAGGTTTACAACCTCCAGGGCGTGAAGGTCAGCAAGTCGGAGGCCGATCTCCCTGCTGGCGTTTATGTGAAGAATGGCAAGAAGTTCGTGAAGTAAGTAGCGGCTTTTTACCTGTATGATAATTAGGCCGATTCCTTTGGGAATCGGTCTTTTCGTAAAAAAGTCAAATCTATGAAGAAACTTTTCACTTTACTGGCAGCTTCTATGCTTGCCATCTCATCGGTTTCTGCCGAAGATTATACGCCTTGGGGGTATTACCTCGGCAATATGGAAACTGATAACCTCGGCCTTATTGGTGCTGGTGTGGCTACTCTTCGTATCGCTATCTTTGTGCCTGGCGATGGAATTCTAGCGGGTGGAACCGTTGCGGGCGTTAACGTTCCAGTGGCCGATGCATCGGCTGTGACTGCACTCAGTGCTTGGGTTACTCCAACACTTTCCTCCGATGAGACATATACTCAGCAGGTTGACCTGACTGGTTATGCCAGCGGGTTCAATCAGGCTATCTTTGATGAGCCTTATACAGTAACCGAATCGGGTTGTTACGTAGGTTATACCATTACGGTCAATACTGCCCTCAATACTCAAGGAAGCAAGTATCCTGCTGTTTATGATCCTTCGACTCAGGTTCCAAATAGCTTTTGGATTTGGTACAGTGCCCAGTATGGCTGGCAGGACATCGGAAACGATTATGGACAGTCGTGTCTGCAGGCGCTGTTCAAGGATCTCCAGTTGCCTGAGACGGCTGCACACTTCGGAACAATCAAGAATGCTGTCACTGGTGTAAATACAGAGACCGAATGGCCAGTCACGGTTTATTCGGATGCTTCGGAGGCCGTCAATAGCATCGAATATACGATTGATGTAAATGGTGTCAAGGAAACTCGTACAGCTGATGTCTCCATCGAATCAGGCTTCAACAAGTCGGGCGAAATCATGGTCAAGGTAGCTTCGCCTGCCGAACTTGGTGTATATAATGTAACCCTCGCCATCACGAAGGTCAATGGAAAAGACAATTCTTTGGCTGATGATCAGACGGTAATCAGCTTCAAGAACCTTAGCCGCATCGTACAGCGCAATACTGTTGTTGAGGAATTCACTGGTACAGGCTGCGGATGGTGCCCACGTGGTATGCAGGGTATGGCCAATTTGCGTGCAGAATTCGGTGAGCGTTTCATTGGCTTGGCCTTCCATGCCTATAATACTTCCGACCCGATGTATCCCAACTACTACATCTCGGCTTCCAAACTCGGCATCTCAGGTGCTCCAAGCTGTGTTATGGATCGTAAGGAAGTGATGGACCCCTATTATGGAACTCAGAAGAACGAGCGTTATGTGCTTCAAGACTTCGAGGATTATAGTTCTATTCCAGCCGAAGTGGATATTGACTTGAAGGCTGAGTGGGCAGACAATGACAAAGTGCAGATTGATGCAAAAATAGAGCCTTTGGTAGATGACAAGTACGAAGTTGTCTATGTTCTTACTGCTGATAGCCTCACGGGTACATCTACTGCATGGCGACAGTCCAATTATTATTACCAGTATTCGGCTGCCGAAGTTGGAGATGCAGATCTTGCCAAGTTCTGTAAAGGTGGCGAACATGGCACAAGCCGTTTCGCTTGGAACTTCGATGATGTGGTGATTGCAAGCTCTTATAATTCTTTGGGCAACAATCAGGCTGCGTCGTTGGGCACTCTTGCCGCTGGCCAGAGCGTAGAGGATAGCTATACACTTTCTTTGCCTGCCAAGGCTACTCTTCGTACAGCTGTAGATGCAAGCATTGATAAGGTTTATGCTGTTGCTTTTGTCCTCAATTCCGAGGGCGCAATTGCTCAGGCCGTGAAGGTGGCTATCGCCAAATCATCGGGCGAAGGCATCGAATCAGTTCGCGAGGACGTGAATGTTTCCGAGGCTCCTACCTATGACCTCCAGGGCCGTCAGATCTCCACTCCTCGTCGTGGTCAGCTCTTCATCCGCGATGGCAAGAAGATGATTGTTGAGTAAAGACTATAAGGTCTCTTAAAATAATATGCCCCCGAAAGTCGGATATGCACTTTCGGGGGCATTGATTATTTGTGTGATATTTGATTTTCTTTTGCGATGCGCTGCAAGGTGGGAGCAGCATAGAGAAACTTTCGGAGCACGGGGCTCTCGGTGTGCAGGATGTTGTCCTTGTTGCCTTGCCAGTTAACCACGCCGCCTGCTAGGAAGGTGATGTGGTCGCCGATGCCGAGCACTGAATTCATATCGTGGGTGTTGACCACGGTGGTGATGTTGTACTCGCGGGTGATGTCGTCGATGAGCTGGTCGATGAGAATGGAGGTCTGCGGGTCGAGACCCGAGTTGGGCTCGTCGCAGAAGAGGTATTTGGGATTGAGCGAGATGGCACGGGCGATGGCGACACGTTTCTGCATACCGCCAGAGAGTTCGGAGGGCATCTTCTGATGTGCTCCCTTGAGGCCTACACGTTCCAGGCAGAAATCCACGCGTTCGCGTATCTCAGCCACTGTCTTGTCGCTGAACATACGGAGGGGAAAGGCAACGTTTTCTTCCACCGACATTGAGTCGAAGAGGGCAGAGCCTTGGAAGAGCACACCGATTTCCTTGCGGATCTCCTTCATCTCCTTGTCCTTTAGTTTCGTGATGTCGCGTCCGTCGTAGAGGATTTCTCCCTGCTCGGGCTTATGAAGGCCGATGAGGCATTTGAGCAGCACGGTCTTGCCCGAACCGGATTGCCCGATGATGAGGTTATTGACGCCAGGCTCGAAGATGCAGTTGATGCCGTTGAGCACCGTCTGCTCGCCAAAAGACTTATAAAGGTTCTTTACTTCAATCATGATTGCGATTTTTGCGGTGCAAATATAGTGATTTTTTTGATAAGTAAGTTGATAATTCCCGACAATTAACAATTATTGATTGCAGTTTTTGGTTATTTCGGAAATTTTGCGTATCTTTGCGCCGCAATTTCCGTTGCTGCGGTCAAGTCAACATAGCTAATTCTCAATTATCAATTGTTATTTGTTAATTGTTCATTGTTAATTGTAAGTAATGTTTGACAATCTATCGGAGCGTCTTGAGCGCTCGTTCAAAATCCTCAAGGGTGAAGGCAAGATCACCGAAATCAATGTTGCAGAGACTCTCAAGGACGTGCGTCGTGCGCTGCTCGATGCCGACGTAAACTATAAGGTTGCCAAGAACTTCACCGACGAGGTGAAGAAGAAGGCTCTGGGTATGGACGTGCTTACAGCCGTCAAGCCAGGTCAGTTGATGGTCAAGATCGTTCACGACGAACTGGCACAGCTGATGGGCGGCGAGGCCGTTGATCTGAACCTGAAGGCCAATCCCACCATCATCCTGATGGCAGGTCTGCAGGGTTCTGGTAAGACTACCCACACCGGCAAGTTGGCCCTGATGCTGAAGACGAAGAAGGGCAAGCGTCCGTTGCTTGCAGCTTGCGACGTCTATCGTCCCGCAGCCATCGATCAGTTGGAAGTCGTGGCAGGCCAGGTGGGTGTGCCCGTCTATACCAATCGTGACTCAAAGGATCCCGTCAAGATAGCCAAGGATGCCATTGCACAGGCCAAGCACGACGGCAATGATGTGGTTATCATCGATACCGCTGGTCGTCTGGCAGTTGATGAGCAGATGATGCGTGAGATCAAGAACATCAAGGATGCCGTTGATCCTCACGAGATCCTCTTCGTCGTCGACTCGATGACAGGTCAGGATGCTGTTAACACGGCCAAGGAATTCAACGATCGTCTCGACTTCACTGGCGTGATCCTCACCAAGCTCGATGGTGATACGCGTGGTGGTGCAGCCCTCTCAATCCGCACCGTGGTGCAGAAGCCAATCAAGTTCATCGGTACGGGCGAGAAGATGGAGGCACTCGATGTATTCTATCCCGAACGTATGGCCGGTCGTATTCTCGGTATGGGTGATGTGGTTTCGCTTGTCGAACGTGCCCAGCAGCAGTACGACGAAGAGGAGGCCAAGAAGCTGCAGAAGAAGATTGCGAAGAACAAGTTCGACTTCAACGACTTCTTCGAGCAGATTCAGCAGATCAAGAAGATGGGCAACATCAAGGATCTGGCTTCGATGATTCCAGGTGTGGGCAAGGCTATCAAGGATGTGGACATCGACAACAACTCGTTCAAGAGCGTTGAGGCTATCATCCAGTCGATGACACCTTTCGAGCGTGAGCATCCCGAGGTGATGAACCAGAGCCGTAAGATGCGCATCGCCAAGGGTTCGGGCACCAACATCCAGGAAGTGAACCGCCTAGTAAAGCAGTTCGACGACATGCGCAAGGTGATGAAGAAGATGAACGATCTGAAGGGCAACCCTCGTGCGCTTATGCAGATGCAGCAGATGGCCTCCAAGATGCGAGGCAAGGGCTTCGGAATGTAAGACAAATAAAAAAAGTTGGGCTATTGCTCAACTTTTTTTATTTACTGAATAGTGCATCCAAGTGCAAACGACATCTGCTCGGCCTCGAAACCGTTGCCTTTGGTGTAGAATCCTATATAAGGAGATATGGTTTTATTGCGGAACATCACGTATTTGTATCCGACATTTTCATAGATTCGCGCGGTCCCTTTATATTTTATAGGGCGTTTGCCGTTCAAATAGGAGCCGACTTGTACGTGGATGACAAAGGGACCGAACCATCGGTCGTATTTGATGCCCGCACCGATATAATCTTTTCGGTTGGTTCGGTCGGGATTATCGTTGTGATAGTAGTCCAAGCCCACGCCGATGCCGTTGTTGGGGTCGATTTTATACATTGCATCCGCCATCATGGTGATTTGTATTGCAGAATTCGGGTCTTCGAAATACACTTTGCCATAGCCTGCCATTACGCTGCCATAGAAGTGTGATTGGAACTTCCTGCCATCCTTTTCGATGAGGGCTTCCTCGGGCTTGCACTTCTGTATTTCCTTCAAAGTCTTGTATCGGTAGCGCAGCGAAAGCGAGAAGTTGTTGATACCCGTGTTGTAGTTCGCAAGTCCACTGTTGCTGAGATGCGTGAATTGCGGGCCGAAGGCTATTTCCCCTCCTTTGACCTCGTAGGCGAAGAACCACCCGAATCCCACAAAGATTTGCCAAGGCTTGGAAAGAGTAACCCAACTGGGGACTTCATAGACAGGATTGAAGACGTAGGCAGCTCCCGTTTCCTGATTCAGGTATCCACGCCATTTGCCGCTTGTCCAGCAGTACTGGTGCAAGGTAATGCCAAACGTGGCAATCTGCCCGTAATCGGAAGTCTTGCTTTTAGGAAAGATGGGTTCCACACCCCGTATCTTCAGATGACTATAGTCCAGCCATTGGAAAAACATGCCGAGAGTAGGGTAATAATAGCCCTTTGGAGCAGCTCCATAATCCTTCGATGAGAACTGGTGCCCGATATTCAGTTGCCACATCTGGCTAAATTTCTGTGTGAATTCCGAGTTCTTGACCGTCCTCCATTCCGTGGCTCCAAATGGCGAACCGGCACCATAGCCAATTCCCCATTCGTTGATCAGAGGTTCACGCTTGGACTCTTTCCGAAGTTGTGAATGAGCATCTCCTTCTGCCATCAGCAGAACGAGAGACAATGTCAATAATCGTAAGAAGAACATTGTGTGCCTAAGGGTGTGGAACTTGTGCCATTTCATATTGCAAAGATAATTTGTATCGAACAAAAAACGCCATTTCTGCAGAAAAAACGGGGATAAAGTCTTTTATTGTCTTCGAAATTTGGCCAATTGAATAATTTGCATTACATTTGCAAACCTAAATTCAGACAATTATGACATTGATAGATGGAAAGGCTACTGCTGCGGCCATTAAGCAAGAGATAGCAGCAGAAGTCCAGCAGATGCTGGCCGAAGGCAAACGTGCTCCTCATCTGGCTGCTGTCCTGGTGGGCCATGATGGTGGCTCGGAGACCTATGTGGCAGCCAAGGTAAAGGCTTGCGCCGAGTGTGGATTTACTTCTTCACTGATTCGTTTCGAGAGTGATGTCACCGAAGAGGAACTCCTTGCCAAGGTGGACGAACTGAACAAGAATCCTGAGATCGATGGCTTCATTGTGCAGCTTCCTTTACCGAAGCACATCAACAGCCAGAAGATCATTGAGGCCATCGACTACCGCAAGGATGTGGACGGATTCCATCCAGTCAACGTTGGACGTCTTTCCATCGGTCTTCCCTGCTTCGTGAGCGCTACGCCAATGGGCATCATGGACCTGCTCGAGCGCTATAACGTCCCCACCAAGGGCAAGCATTGTGTGGTGCTTGGACGTTCGAACATCGTGGGCAAGCCCGTGGCTTCGCTGATGATGCAGAAGGCCTATCCCGGCAACTCGACGGTGACCGTCTGCCACAGCGCTTCGGAGAACCTCAAGGAAATCTGTGCTTCGGCTGATATCCTTATCGCAGCCATTGGCCAGCCGGAGTTCGTCACCGCCGACATGGTGAAGGAGGGAGCTACGGTCATCGATGTAGGCACCACCCGCGTACCCGATGCCACCAAGAAGTCGGGCTTCAAGCTGAAAGGCGACGTCAAGTTCGACGAAGTGGCTCCCAAGTGCGCCTTCATCACGCCCGTTCCCGGCGGCGTTGGCCCTATGACCATCTGCTCGCTGATGAAGAATACGCTCAAGGCGGGGAAGGGAATCAACTGGTAAGGCGACGGGTGGCGGCTTCGGGTTCGTTTTTTACCGAAATCCCGATATGCCGTGATACCGTTATACCGGAATATCGTGATTCCGAAATTCCGCAATACCGAAAAACGAATCCCCCTCATAACCAAAACAAGGTGGTGACTAAGCAGTCACCACCTTGTTCATTCTTACGTCCCATTCGTCGCAGGGAACCATCCGTTGCAGCTGACAGGTGAAGCATACGCCCCACTTCGGGCAATCCAATGCGGGCAGCAGCTTGTCGTAGTAGCCCTTGCCGCGTCCCATACGATGTCCTTTTCGGCTAAATGCTCGACCGGGGATGATGGCAAGGTCAATCGATGTCAGATTGGTCAGTTCCTCGCAGGCTTCGGTGGGTTCCTCGATGTGGAATTTCCCTTGCGTTGTGGTTTGCTGTGGGTCGTATTTCCGGAGCCTTAGCGTATCGCCATCGACAACGGGCAGGATGACCTTTTTGCCCGAACCCATTGCATCGTCGATGAGCAGCTGCAGATTGACCTCGTCAGGCAGGGCGGCATAGAGAAGCACGGTTTCGGCCTGTTGCCATTCTGCGGAACCAATGACCTGCAGACAGACATAGAGAGACTGAGTGTCGCGTTCTGCGGCGCTCAGTTTCTTTATTTCCTCTTTGATCTGTTTGCGTAGTTCGTCTTTGGTCATTGTCCTATTTTTTATCCAACGATGACAGTCTTTGCAAGATATGCTATAAAGATAATGGTAAGTACAACACCTTCCCATCGTTCTAGTTCATGCTTGGTGCGGAGGAACAACCAGAGTATGACGCCAAGGATAACCATCAGTGCGTAATCGAAGGCAAAACCGATGTTAGTGTCCATAATCGGTGTAATGATAGATGACACGCCGATTACACAAAGGATATTGAAGGTTACTGACCCGATGATGTTGCCGATGGCCATGTCAGTCTTGCCCTTGACGGCAGCCATGACGCTGGAGAAAAGTTCAGGCAACGAGGTGCCGATAGCCACGATGGTCAGACCAATGACGCGGTCGGTTACCCCTAAGAGACGGGCTATGTTGGAGGCACCTTCAACCAGGATGTTGGCGCCAAAGACCATGGCAAGGAAGGAGACAATGACCAACAACAAGGCTTTCCAAAGAGCCATCGGTTTGGCTTCATCTTGGGCTTTGGGATTCTCTTTCGCAAGTGCTGCTTCGGCTTTGCGCGACTGACGAACCTGGTAAGACACGAAGCAGATGAGCATCAGGACTCCGATGACACCCGCTACACGCCCCACAGAGCCCGTCATGGCTATTGCCACAAAGAGGACAAAGGAAAGGAGCATGAACGGAAGATCAATCCTGAGCGTTATCTTTTGTGCTGGAATCACATTCACGATAGACGTGAGGCCAAGGATCAATGCAATGTTTGAGATATTGGAACCCACGACATTACCGATGGCGATGCCAGAGTTGCCCATCCATGCCGATTGAGCCGAAACCAAGAGTTCCGGCATGGAAGTGCCGAAACCTACCACGGTGAGGCCGATGACCATTTCGCTGAGCTTGGCACGCTTGGCAATGGCCACCGAACCATCGACGAGATAATCGCCTCCCTTGACAAGAAGCGCCAATCCCAAAAGAATATATACGATGTCTAAGATCATGATTACTTGATTATGCCGTCACGACGCATCAGGGCATTGATGTCGGGATCGGTTCCCTTGAACTGTCGGTAGAGTTCGGCAGGATCCACAGTGTCACCACTTTCAAGCAGGTGACGGAAACGCTTGGCCGTTTCGGGATTGAACAGACCTTCCTTCTGGAATACAGCGAATGCGTCGGCATCGAGCATCTCGGCCCACTTGTAGCCGTAATAGCCGGCAGCATAACCTCCACTGAAGATGTGGGTGAACGAAGTGGCCATCATAGAGCCATCGACACGAGGCAGAACCTGCGTGGGGGCCATTGCGTCGGCCTCAAACTGCTCGATGTTCTGGAGCTGAGGGAAGCGTGCTGTAATCTCGTTTGTGTTGCCCCCAACGTTGCCCTTGCCCAGGGTATGGAACTGCATATCGAGCATACCGAACGAAAGCTGGCGTACGCAGGCGTAGGCAGCCTGGAAGTTCGAGGCATCCTGTATGCGGTCCACAAGGTCCTGTGGAATCTTTTCGCCCGTCTGGTAATCGGCAGCGAAAGTGTCGAGGAACTCCTTCTCGCGCATGAAGTTCTCGTTGAACTGCGAAGGAAGCTCCACGAAGTCATGGGCTACATTGGTGCCGCTTTGTCCCTTGTAGGTACATTTGGTGAGAAGTCCGTGCAGAGAATGTCCGAACTCGTGCAGGAATGTGGTGCACTCGTCGTAGGTCAGAAGGGCTGGTACATAAGTTGAGTCGCCGGGCTGACCAATAGGTTTGCTGAACGACATTACAATCTGGATGTGCGGACGGCTGTCGGTGCCATCCTTTTCGCGCCACTGTCCCTTGAACTCTGTCATCCAGGCACCTGGACGCTTCACCTCGCGCGGGAAGAAATCGGTGTAGAGGAGACCAAGATAAGAAGAGTCGGCATCGAGCACCTCGAAGCACTCGGCAGCCTCGTTATAGACGGGCACGTCAATCTTGTGGAAAGTGACGCCATAGAGCCGCTCGGCAAGGCCGAACACACCATTCTTGACCTTTTCGAGTGAGAGATAGGGCTTGACCTGAGCATCGCTGACGTTGTATTTCTCTGCCTTGAGCTTCTCGCTGTAGTAGCTGAAATCCCAGGGCATCAGATTCTTCACGCCATCCTTTGCCGCTAAGGCAGCCACCTCCTTGACATCGTTCAAGGCAGGCTGCTTATAGGCTTTCAGCAACTGGTTGAGAAGGCTGTTGACGGCATTGGGCGTATGTGCCATGGTGTTGGTGAGGCGTAGGTCAGCAAATGTCTCGTAGCCCAGCAGATCGGCCTTCTCCTGACGCAGCGTCGCAATCTTGCGGATGTTCTCCGTGTTGTCGTATTCTCCACCGACGCAGCGCGAGTTGTATGCCTTGTAAAGCAGTTCGCGGAGGTCACGACGACTCGAATAGGTCATGAATGGACGATAATCGGTAGCAAGAAGTCCGATCTGGTAATCCTTCTGCTTGAGTGCTTCGGTAACGAAGCCGGGAAGTCCTGCAAGGTCAGTCTCGGGATTGAGTTGGTACTTCCATGTGCCTGTAGCCTTCTGCACGTTTTGTCCGAAGACGAGGGTAAGGCTGTCGAGTTCAGCGCTCACCTGGCGCCAACGCTCGCGTTTCTCGCCCTTGAGGGTGGCGCCACTGCGAACATAACTTTCGTAGGTGTCTTTCAGAAGACGATATTGCTCGGTGGTGAGCGAGGTGGCCTTGGGGTCGGCATTGTCGTTCCATACCTGCTGGATGCGCTCGAACAGTTTCTCGTTGAGGCTGATGTCGAGGCTGTGTTGGCTCATCATCGGCTGCAGTTCTTCACCGAGGGCGAGCATCTCGTCGGTGCCATCGCACTCGTGTAGGTTATAGAAGATGCCGGCTACGCGGTTCAGGAGGCCACCACTGTAGTCAAGAGCAGCGATTGTGTTCTCGAAAGTGGGAGCTTCGGGATTGTTGACGATAGCATCAATCTCCTTGTTATGCTCCTCGATGCCAGCCTCGAATGCCGGTTTATAATGCTCGGTCTTGAGTTTGTCGAAGGGGAATGCACCATGTGGAAGGGTGGATTCCACGAGGAATGGATTTTCCATATCGTTGTTTGCGTTACGGTCAGTGCAACTGGCCAAAGTGAATGCAGTAACGGCCATTGCACAAAGGATTGTTGAGGTTTTCATTAGAGTTCTGAAGGGTTAAGAAAGGTTGTTCCCTTTATTTGGAAAATTTAGATGCAAGTTCGTCAGCCTTCACCTTGACCTGTTCGCCGGTGGTCATATTCTTGAGCGAAACCTCACCCGAAGCCACTTCTTCCGAACCTACGATGACAACGTAGGGAATCTGCTTGGCGTTGGCATAGGTCATCTGCTTCTTCATCTTGGCGCGTGCTTCAGGATATACTTCGGCACGGATGCCAGCCTTGCGAAGTGCGGCAAGGAGGGGCAGACAGAAGTCTTGTTCGGCCTCGCCGAAGGTTACGAAGAGCACTTGTGTCGATTGCAGGGCATCGGTGGGGTATAGGTTGAGCTGGTTGAGTACGTCATAGATGCGGTCGGCACCGAATGAGATACCTACTCCCGACATGCCTGGCATACCGAAGACGCCTGTGAGGTTGTCGTAGCGGCCACCGCCTGTGATAGAACCCATCTCCACGTCGAGTGCTTTCACCTCGAAGATGGCACCTGTGTAGTAGTTGAGGCCACGGGCCAGGGTGAGGTCAATATCGAGCTGACAATCTGTGCCGCCCAGTTTCTCAACCTTGTTCAAGATATATTCGAGTTCATCGACGCCCTTTACTCCAACTTCTGACTGTGCCAATGTCTCGCGGATGGTGGCAAGTTTCTGGCGGTTCTCACCTTCCAGTTTGATGATGGGTTGCAGTTTGGCAATCTGCTCCTCGCCAAGCCCCTTTTCGCGAAGTTCGGCATTCACATTGTCGAGGCCGATCTTGTCGAGTTTGTCGATGGCAACGGTGATGTCAACCAGCAGTTCAGGAGCACCGATGACTTCAGCTATACCGGCAAGGATTTTGCGGTTGTTCATCTTGATGGCCACACGGATGCCGAAACGGCGGAACACTTCGTCGATGATCTGGATGAGTTCTACTTCGTTGAGCAGCGAGTCGGAACCCACTACATCAGCATCACACTGAAAGAATTCGCGGTAGCGGCCTTTCTGCGGACGGTCGGCACGCCATACGGGCTGAATCTGATAGCGCTTGAAGGGGAATGCCAGTTCGTTCTGGTGCATCACCACAAAGCGAGCGAAGGGGACGGTGAGGTCGTAGCGCAGACCTTTCTCGCAGATGCGTGCTGCAAGTTTTGCTGTGCCGCCATCCTGAAGTTCCTCTGGTTTTACGTCGGCAAGGAAGTTGCCCGAGTCAAGAATCTTGAAGAGCAGTTTGTCACCCTCTTCACCATACTTACCCATCAGTGTTGAAAGATTCTCCATCGAAGGAGTTTCGATCTGCTGGTAGCCATAGAGGCCATAGACGTCACGTATGGTGTTGAAGATGTAGTTACGCTTTGCCATCTCGACAGGCGAGAAGTCGCGTGTTCCCTTGGGGATACTTGGTTTTACTTGTGCCATATTGTTTTTGTTCTAAATATTCTGAGTTCTCGGAGTCTTCAGAGTTATTGGAATCCTATTTAATTACTCAATTTTGCTTTTTATTATTCATTTTAGCGCGCAAATATACAAAAATTTTGTCTTTTTTCGGCAGATTTGAGTGTTTTTTTTCGAAAACCCTTACATTTTAAATAATAATATGTATCTTTGCAACTCCAAAATTCTTTTTTATGAGCGTATCAGAGATTTTGCGTTGTACCAAAGAGACGTTATTCTCGTTTGAGGTGTTGCCCCCGTTGCGTGGGAAGAGCCTCGAACAGATTTACGATACCATCGATCGTCTGATCGTATTTAATCCTGCATTCATCGAAGTGACGACGCATCGCAGCGATTATGTCTATAAGGAGTTGGCTCCCGGACAGTATCGCCGTGTAGAGGAGCGTCTTCGCCCAGGCACTGTGCCCATCAGTTATGCCATCAAGCAGCGCTATAATGTTCCCGTCGTGCCCCATGTCATTTGTTCGGGCTATTCGCAACAGGACACCGAAAACGAATTGATGGATCTTGCGTTTCTCGGAATGCATGACTTGCTCGTGCTGCGTGGTGACAAGTCGAAACAGGACAGCCGCTTCATCCCCAAAGAGGGAGGCCTGCAGTATGCCAGCGAACTTTGTGAGCAAATCAACGAGTTCAACAAGGGAAAACTCCTCTACGGCGGACAGCATGAGTTGACACGTGAGACGCCTTTCACCTACGGCGTGGCAGGTTATCCCGAGAAGCACGAAGAGGCCATGAGTCCTGCTGCCGATCTGCGTGCCTTGAAGCGCAAGGTGGACTTGGGCGCGGGATATGTTTCGACGCAGATGTTCTTCGATAATAAGAAGTACTTTGACTTTGTGAAGCGTTGTCGCGAGATAGGCATCAATGTTCCGATAGTCCCCGGATTGAAACCTCTCACTACCCTCAATCAGCGGGCTATGTTGCCACGCACTTTCCATATCGATTTCCCCGAGAAACTGGTGCGAATGCTTGAGAAGTGCCAGACTAATGACGACGTGAAGGAAGTGGGAGTCGAGTGGCTCATTCGCCAGTGCCGCGAGTTGAAGGACCGCGAGGTGCCTTGTCTCCACTTCTATTCGATGAATGCTGCCAATCAGATTTTGAAGATCATGTCTGCCATTTAAGTAATTCCTTTATGACATTAAGGGAGGCTTTTAACGATAGAATTCTTCTTCTGGACGGAGCGATGGGTTCGTTGCTGATGAAAGGCAACAATGATCATCTCTCGCTTACCGATCCTGAGGCGATCCTCGATATACACCGGCGCTATGTGGCTTCCGGTGCGGATGTTATTACCACCAATACATTCTCTTCGCAGCGTATTTCGCAGCACGACTATCACCTCGATGAGCAGATTGAGGCAATGAATCGTGCCGCTGTGCGACTGGCTCGACAAGCTGCTTCCGAAGCTCGGGACCGTCAGGTCTTTGTGCTGGGCGATGTGGGCCCCACCAGTAAGATGCTATCGATGAGCGAGGATGCTGACGATCCTGCGGCTCGTTCCATTACTTTCGACCAACTCGAAGCGGCTTATCTCGAGCAGATACAGGTGCTCGTCGAAGAAGGTGTCGATGGTATCCTCATCGAGACAATTTTCGACACGCTCAATGCCAAGGCTGCCATCAGCGCCTGCTTGAAGGCAGGAGCACCCGAGATCTTGCTGAGTATGACGGTGAGCGATGCCAGTGGGCGAACGTTGAGTGGACAGACGGTTGAGGCTTTCATTACGTCAGTAATGCATGCCAATCCCCTTTGTGTCGGCTTGAACTGCGGATTGGGAGCAGATGGTATGTTGCCTTACCTGCGTCAGATGTCGGCATTTGCGCCCACATTCGTAAGTTGTCATCCGAATGCCGGATTGCCCAATGAGTTCGGTGCTTACGAGGATAGTCCCGAGGATATGGTGCGTCAGATGTCGCCCTACCTTGAGGAGCATCTGGTCAATATGATAGGTGGATGTTGTGGAACGACACCTGCACATATTTCTGCAATGCGCTCGATGCTTGATAGTCTGCCTGATTCTTACACGAAACGTGTCCCGAAGTCAAGAAAGGGAATACAACCTTTATTGCTTTCCGGTCTTGATGTGCTGAAGGCTGATTCAAGAACATTCGTCAAAGTGGGCGAGCGATGCAATGTGGCTGGTAGTCGAAAGTTCCTGCGACTCATTGGAGAGAAACACTACGACGAGGCGCTCGACATCGCACGCAAACAGGTGGAGGATGGAGCAATGGTCATCGATGTCAACATGGATGATGGTATGCTCGACGCGAAGCAGGAAGTGCAGACTTTTCTCAATCTTGTGGCTTCCGATCCCTCCATCAGTCGTGTGCCGATTATGATTGATAGTTCGCGCTTCGAGGTGATTGAGGCG
>CACXTQ010000023.1:0-42719 GCA_902770595.1 uncultured Bacteroidales bacterium
CATTGCTCAATGACGTGGAGCATGGAGGAATGCCTCACCGCCTACGACAGCGACTCCACCACCATCCAATGGTGTATCATCGGTGAAGGTCTCTATAACTCCAAGAACTCCAAGGGCGCTCGTGCCTATGCCACCCAATGGGGCGGCGAGCACAGCACCATGCACCACACGCTCATCACCAACAGTCATTCGCGTGCTCCACGCTTCAATGGCGTGCGCTCCCCTTCGAAGACCAAAGGCGAACATGACTATAAAGTAGATTCCGAGTTTGCCAACAACGTGGTCTTCAACTGGAGTGGCGCTGGCAACCAATATGGCGGTGAATATGACAAAAACACAGTCGAAACGGCAGCATGGACAAAGGATGACCCTGGTTATAACCGCGTCTATCTCATCAGCAACTACTATCGCCCAGGCCCTGCCACACAACGCAACACTTCAGGTAGCCGCTATTGGTGCGCTCCCTCCACACCTTACGGACAGTGGTACCTCAGCGGCAACAAGTTCGAAGTGAACAGTCGTTGGGCTCCCCAGAACAGCACCGTTTGGAGCGAAACCGAACTCAACAAGGTCAATGCTGACAACTACTATGGTGCACAAGCCGGTAGCGCAAGCCGAGGCATCAACCTCACGGGTTCCAACTTCACCACCTATACCCTCACCGAAATTCCCTATGCCTTGAGCGGACTCGAATATGAAAGCGCCGACGAGGCTTACCAGAAGGTAGTCAACCAGGCTGGTGCCTCTTTGCCAAGATACGATGAGGTCGATCAGCGCCTCCTCGACGAAGCAGCAGGACGCATCGACCCACAATATGCTGGCGCTTCCATTCCCAACGAGAAAGGTATCATCGATGCTCCCGACGACATCCAACTGTCCGAACACGACACCTACGTTGTCGATGGCGTCACCTATACCAACTTCCCCTTCCTCGGTATGCGAGAAGGCGATTGCTACATCGTCGATGCCGACTGCGATGGTATGCCTAATGCTTATGAAGACGAGATGGGCTTCGACAAGAACGACCCCGCCGATGGTGCAGCCCTTGCAGCCAATGGTTACACCAACGTTGAGAACTACCTCAACGGCATTGCCGACGGCACACTGCAAAAGTCTCGCTACGAAACCTCCGATTATCCCATCACACCAGGTCACGACATGGCCGATGAGGTAACCTTCTCCTTCACCACAGGTCGTGCCGATGGCGAAGCACCCAAAGGCGGAACCTTGCCCTTTGCCTCGCAGTACACCATCCCTCAGAACACGTCTCTCTACCTCGATGGATACACGTTGATTGGCTGGAACTGCCAGGGCAAGATCTACCACATCGGTGATGTTGTCACTCTTGTCGAAAATATGACGTTCACGCCAGTCTTCCAGAAGAATACCATCTCGATTGACGACCGTCGTCACGACACTCGCTGGACTTGGGACTTCACTCTGCCTGCTGCCCCCGTGCTCAATGCCGAGGACGAAGGCATCTATGTCAATCAGAACGAAGTCGAAGGCATCAGCATCGATACCTATGTCGAATATTCCGGCCTTCGCATCACCCTGCCCTTTCGTTCAGGGGCAAAAGCCTTTGTTAACGACACAGAGGTCGAAAACAGCGTAAGCCCCGACTCCACCCTTGCCTTCATCACTATTCCCGCCGATGTTGCCCTTCGTACAATTGCCGTCCTATTCCCTTACGAAGAACCAACCCATGCCCAATCGGGTAGCGTCACAATCAAATGGCCTTGGAACACGGGAGCCTACGTGGCAGCCGGCAACTTCAGCGACGAAGACTCTGCCCTCGCTTTCGCCTCAGCCACAGCCTCCTACAACGAGAATTACCTCAGTTATATGTCCAAGACCGACAAGGTGATCAAAGCAAGTTGGGTAGCCTTCCAGCCCGCTGAACAGATCTCTGCTCCCGACCCCAACTATGTGGTAGAATTCCGCGTTGTCCCCGCTTCCGGTGTCAGCTTCACCCCTACGGCAATTAGCCTCAATGCCATGCGCTTCGGCACCGATGGCGGCAAACTCGACATCTATGCCGTCTATGGTGATGAGGAAGTGCTCCTCGACGAAGGACTCGTCCCCGAACGCGACAACACCGCCGTAACCTCCATCTCCCATGACCTCTCAACCCCCTCAAACCTCTCAAACCTCTCGAACCCCTCAGCCTCCTTTGCCCTCCGCATCTACATCTACAGCCTCGGCAACTCCAAGCAGGTGGGCTTCAATCAAGTCACGATCAGTGGCGATTGGAGCGGAAGTTCCTCTGCCGAGCAATATAGCGTAGGAGCCGAAGCCCTTCCCGCCGAAGGTGGCACAGTGACCTTCAATCCGGCAGGTGGTGTTTATCGCGAAGGGACTGTCGTAACGCTCACAGCCAAAGCAAACGCTGGCTACAACTTCGTTGGCTGGACCGATGAGGACGAAATCCTTGTCAGCAAGGATCCTTCCTTCGAGCACACCGTAACCTCCGATGCCTATTTCTTTGCCAACTTCAAGGCATACAGCGCCTATGACGAAATCTTCGAAAACTGTGCGCCCTACGATGCCGCAGTACGCTCCATCGACGAACTTCTCGTTGCCCTCGATGCAGCAGCCAAGCGTCCTAACCTCGACGAGCGTTATCGTATCTTCCTCTTCGATGGCACCTACGACTTCGGCACCAAGGCGCTCACCAAAGTTGTGAAGAACACCTCTCTCATCGGCGAAAGTATGGAGGGTGTGCTCCTCATGAACAATCCTGGCATGGTAACTAAGTATCAAGACGAGACGCCCGTGCTCTTCATCGACCAGAACCAGAACGGCGTCTATATGCAGGATCTGACCATTCGTCAGGCTCGTGACTGGGATGCCGGCAAGTCCAAAGGACAGGCATTGGCCCTTCGCCAGCGTGCCAAACAGGCCGTCTACAAGAATGTGCGTCTGCAAGGCGTGCAGGACACCTATTATCTCAACAAGGCCGATGGCACTGCCTACTTCGAGGACTGCGACATTGCCGGCGAGGTAGATTTCATCTATGGCGATGGCACGATGTTCTTCGAGCATTGCACCTTGCGTCCCATCAGTTCGGGTGCCGTCATCACTGCACCCAATACGCAGACTGGTTACAAGGGCATCGTCTTCAATGAGTGCACCATAGAAGGCGCCGAAGGTTATCGTCTGGGACGTCCATGGGGCGACTCTCCTGCCAGCACCTACGTTCACACCACGATGCGCTCCCTGCCCAATGCCGTAGGTTGGGGCTCGATGTCGTCTGGTCTCGTCGTTCGTTTCCATGAGTTCGACTCACGCGATGCCGATGGCAATCCGCTCGACCTCAGTTCACGCTCCATCAGCGCATGCAATGCCGCTGCCAACTCCGACCCATGTGTCATCACCGAAGAGCAGGCTGCCGAATATACGCTCGACAAGGTGTTCCCCAATTGGAATCCTCAGGACTACACCCAGCAATTCAACGTCGAAGTAGTGCTCACCGACCGCACGCTCACCTGGGCTTGTCCAGAACCCGCCATCGGTTTCGTCGTTTGCAAGGATGGCCATCCCGTAGCCTTCACCACGGGTCTCTCCTACACGCTGCCTGAAGGTGACGCTGCCGGCACTTACTCGGTGCGCGTAGCCAACGAGATGGGCGGCCTGGGCAATCCCTCCAATGCCGTCACAGGCATCCAAACCATTCATGCCGACACGCCTTCCTTTCGTTCCTCGGCCCTCTATAATCTCTTCGGCCAAAAAGTGACATCCAATTACAAGGGTATCGTAATCTGCAACCAAGGGGTCGTGATGAAATAACGAATCAATCCCGTCCACACAAAAAGCATCCTGCCCAGCTTTTGCTTGACAGGATGTTTTTTTTGTCCATTTATCAGTAAACTGCAAAGATTCCAACGTTGTCGCATTTCAAAGCAAAGAAATACATTTTTTTGCAACAACATTGTCTCCCGATCCCTTATCTCGTCAAAATCCCCTATCTTTGCACCAGATAAGAAATCAAGACAAAAGTAAAACGCTGTTAAAAAGGTGGCCGACCGTGAGGTTAGCCACCTTTTTGTATGTAAATCCTTAGAGGAATGCGATGGTAAGACCTGCCATCACGATGCTGACCATCGACATCAGCTTGATGAGGATGTTGAGCGAAGGACCGGAAGTATCCTTGAACGGATCGCCTACGGTGTCACCCACGATGGTAGCCTTGTGGCATGCCGAACCCTTGCCGCCGAAGTTGCCTTCCTCGACATACTTCTTGGCATTGTCCCATGCGCCACCTGCATTCGACATGAACACTGCAAGCGTGAAGCCCGAAGATAGACCTCCGACAAGCAGGCCAAGCACACCAGCCACACCGAGGAACAGACCTACGAGGATGGGGATGATGATGGCGAGCAGGGCGGGAACGATCATCTCATGCTGTGCTGCGAGGGTCGAAATCTCCACGCAACGGCCATAGTCAGGTGTGCCCTTGCCTTCGAGGATGCCCTTGATCTCACGGAACTGGCGACGAACCTCCTCGACCATCTTGCCGGCTGCACGTCCTACAGCGCCCATGGTAAGACCACAGAACAGGAACGCTGCCATGGCACCGATGAAGATGCCGACGAGCACCTTCGGGTTCATCAGGTTCACCTGGAAGTAGTTCATGAAGTCGGGGATATTGGCCTTGCCTGCCTCGATGGTGTTTCCGGCAACGTCGGTCATGGTCTTGCCCACACGGTCCATGGCAATCTTGACCTCCTCGATATACGAAGCCAGAAGTGCAAGTGCGGTAAGCGCTGCCGAACCGATGGCGAAGCCCTTGCCCGTAGCAGCTGTAGTGTTGCCCAGTGCGTCGAGAGCATCGGTGCGATGACGTACCTCCTCTCCCAGTTCGCTCATCTCGGCATTACCGCCGGCATTGTCGGCAATAGGTCCGTAAGCGTCGGTGGCAAGGGTGATGCCCAGCGTCGAAAGCATGCCGACAGCAGCGATGCCGATGCCGTAGAGGCCCAGCTGGATGCTGCCTGCACTCATGCTGAAGTCAAAGCCATTGGCGCAAAGGTAACTCAAGCAGATGGCAATCGAGATGGTGAGCATGGGGATGCAGGTCGAAATCATACCTGTGCCGATACCCTTGATGATCACCGTGGCCGAACCGGTCTTCGAAGCTGCCGAAATCTCCTTCGTTGGTGTATAGGACTGCGAGGTGTAGTACTCGGTAGCCTGTCCGATGATGACACCGGCTGCCAGACCACTGATTACCGAAAGGCTGAGTTGCCACCAGTTTTCGAAGCCCAGGGCATAGAGGATGCCGAAGGTACAAACGGCGATGAGGATAGCTGCGGTGTTGGTGCCTACGCCAAGCGAATGGAGCAGGTCCTTCATCGTAGCACCTTCCTTGGTGCGAACGAGGAACACGCCGAGCAGGCTGAGGAATACGCCCACAGCAGCAATCAGCATCGGGGCAATGACGGCGCGGAGCTGCATATCGCCTGCCGAATAGGCATAAGCCGTAGCGCCCAGGGCTGCTGTACTGAGGATCGAGCCGCAATAGCTCTCGTAAAGGTCAGCACCCATGCCGGCCACGTCACCTACGTTATCGCCCACGTTGTCGGCGATGGTGGCGGGGTTGCGTGGATCATCCTCGGGAATGTCGGCTTCGACCTTACCCACGATGTCGGCGCCCACGTCGGCAGCCTTGGTGTAGATGCCACCACCCACACGGGCAAACAGCGCCTGTGTCGAAGCACCCATGCCGAAGGTCAGCATCGTAGTGGTGATGGTGATGAGCGAAGTGGAGTCACCATGATAGAAGTGGTTGAGCACGAGGAACCAGATGGCAATGTCGAGCAAGCCAAGGCCTACCACGGTGAGACCCATCACGGCACCCGAACGGAAGGCTATCTTGAGGCCACTGTCGAGGCCCTTACGTGCTGCATTGGCGGTACGGCCCGAAGCATAGGTGGCTGTCTTCATGCCGAAGAAACCTGCCAAACCGCTGAAGAAGCCACCAGTGAGAAAGGCGAACGGTACCCAAGGATTCTGGGCATTGAAGCCGTAAGCCATGATGGCAAAGATAACAGCAAGGACGATGAACACGATGAGCACGACCTTGTACTGCTGCTTCAGATAAGCCATGGCGCCCTTGCGGACATACTCGGCAATCTCGCGCATTCGAGGTGTACCCTCGTCTGCCTTCATCATGCTGCTAAAGAATACCCACGCCATCACCAAAGCGACGATGGATGCAATGGGCACGATCCAAAAGACAACGGGAATGTTTTCCATAAGATAAATATATTTGTGGTTAAGAGGAGTTTGAGAAGTTTGAGGAGTTTGAGGGGGGTTGAGGGGGGTTGAGGGGTTTGAGGGAGTTATAAGGCCGAGCAACCTTTCTTAACCTCTCGAACCTTTCTTAACCCCTCTTAACCTCTCAGAACCTCTACTTGAAGAGTCCCTTCAGTATTTCCTGCGTAATCTTGCGAGTTGCAGTTGTTGTGGCGCTCTTGGCAGCCTTGCCGAAGATGTCGCCTACTCCACCGCTGCTGCTCTTCTTGCTCTTCGACGAAGAACTCTTCGACGTCGAGCTGGACTTCTTCGAGCCACCGGTGATCGACTTGCCGATGCTGTTGCCCACGCTGCGTGCCACGCTGGCACCCACGGCGCCGATGAGTGTGCCGAAGATGGTGCGCGAAAGGCCCGACGACTTCTTCTTCTCGGCAGCCTTGCGCTCCTTCTCCTCAGCCTTGGCGGCACGTTCGGCCTCCTTGCGTTCCTTCTCGGCCTGTTTCTCGGCTTCGATGCGCGCCTTTTCGTCGGCCTTGGCCTGCTCCTCGGCAGCCTTCTGTTCGTCGGCGACCTTGCGAACCTCGCTCAGCACCTCATAGGCACTCTCGCGGTCGAAGTAGTTCTTGTATTCCTTGATGTAGTCGGGCGCTGCATTCATGATGTCGAGGCGCTGACCTGCGGTGATGGCACCGATCTGACTGAGCGGGAAGAGGATGCGTGCACGCTCCACCATCGTCGGGGCACCCTTGGCATCGAGGAACGACACGAGAGCCTCGCCCGTGCCAAGCTCCATGATGACGTCGGCGGTATTGAACTCGGGATTGGCGCGGAAGGTCTCGGCAGCTGTGCGCACGGCCTTCTGGTCCTTGGGGGTATAGGCGCGCAGGGCATGCTGGATGCGGTTGCCGAGCTGTCCGAGGATATCCTGCGGGATGTCGGTAGGAGACTGTGTGACGAAGTAGATGCCCACACCCTTCGAACGTACCAGGCGGATCACCTGCTCGATCTTATCGACAAGCGCCTTCGAAGTGTCTTCGAACAGCATGTGTGCCTCGTCGAAGAAGAACACCAGCTTGGGCAGTTCCTGATCACCCACTTCGGGCAGGTTGGCGTAGAGCTCGGTGATGAGCCAAAGCAGGAAGGTCGAATAGAGCTTCGGCTTGAGCATCAGCTTGTCGGCGCAAAGCACGTTCATGATGCCGCGTCCGTTCTCGGTTTCGATGAGGTCCTGGATGTTGAACGCAGGTTCGCCGAAGAACTGCTCGGCGCCCTCCGATTCGAGCGTCATGATGGCACGCTGGATGGCACCGACGCTGGCTGTCGAGATCATGCCGTACTCGGTGGTGAGCTTCGAGGCATTCTTGCCGCAGAAGTCGAGCATCAGGCGCAGGTCCTTGATGTCGATGAGCAGCAGGTTGTTGTCGTCGGCGATGCGGAACACGATGTTGAGCACACCCGTCTGCGTGTCGTTGAGTCCGAGCAGTCGGGCAAGGAGCTGCGGACCCATGGCCGAAACGGTGGTGCGCATGGGATAGCCCTGTTCGCCAAAGACGTCCCAGAATCGCACGGGGCAAGGCTGGAACTGCGGATTCTCGATGCCGAATTCGGCGCAACGCTTCTGGATGAAGCTCGACATGGCGCCTGTCTGGCTGATGCCGCTCAGGTCGCCCTTCATGTCGGCCATGAAGCATGGCACACCGGCCTGGCTGAATGTCTCGGCAAGCACCTGCAGCGAGACGGTCTTGCCCGTACCTGTGGCACCTGCGATAAGGCCATGGCGGTTACACATCTTGCCTACCAGACAGATAGGGCCATTAGCCGAATGAGCTACGTAAAGTTGTTGGTCTTTTGTGTACATGAGTATTATAGTGTTTGAGGAGTTTAAGGAGTAAAGTAACCTTTCGAACTTTTCGAACTTTTCGAACCTTTCGAACCATTCTTAGGCCGCAAATATAAACAGTTTTTGCGAAAATTCCAAATCTTCGGGGAGAAAAAACAAAAAAAATCCCCTCCTTTCCCTAAGGAGGGGGAAAAGAGGGGCTCTGGTCGTATCAGATAGCCTGCTCAACCGGCACCACGAAGGCACGTAGGCCGAGCTGCGGGCGCTCCTTGTCGATCTTCTTCAGGCGCTCGAGAATCCTCTCCACGCGATCGTCTTCACACACTGCGAAGATGGCACTGTTCTGTCCGGGCCATGCATGACTGCCATAGTGGGGGATGCCGCCGTTGGTGCCTCGTCCCCAGGTGTCGGGGAACATCGTGTATCCATGCTGCATACAGCTGGCAAGACCTGCTACCACCTCGTCGCGATGTGCCTGGTCGAATGCTATAAATATTCCTTTCATAGTCTTCTAGTATTTTTTTACTTCATGATCACTTCTTGCGGAGAGTCTTGAACTTATGGAGTTTCTTGTTCCATTCAGCCTCGACGCCCAGCTTGTTGGCCCAAAGCTTGCGCTCGGTCTTGATCTTCACGCCCTGGACGATACAGTAGATCGAAGGAACAACCACGAGGGTCATCACTGTCGAAACGAGCAGACCGCCGATGATCGAGACGCCCATTGGCTGCCACATCTCCGAACCCTGGCCTGTGCCGATTGCCATTGGCAACATACCAAGCAGGGTGGTCAACGTGGTCATGAGCACAGGACGCAGACGACTGCGACCGGCATGTACCACGGCCGAGATGACGCTCTCGCCACGTTCGCGAAGCAGGTGGATGTAGTCGATGAGCACGATACCGTTCTTCACAACGATACCAATCAGCATCACACCACCCAGCATCGACATGATGTTCAGGTCAATGCCCGTGAGCCACAACGCCAGCACGATACCCGTGAAGGTGAATGGGATCGAGACGAGCATGATGATGAATGGGTCGGACCACGATTCAAACTGTGCGGCCATCACGATGAACACGATCAGGAGGATGAGCACGCCCAGTACGGTGAGGTCCTTGAACGAATCCTGCTGGTCCTCGTACGAACCGCTCACCTGGATGTCGGTGTCGCCCGAGAGGTAACCCTCGTTGCGCAGCTGCTCGATGTAGGCCTGGCCGGCCTTGACGACCGAACCGAGGTCCGAAACGTCGGCATTCACTACGCACGACAAGGTGTTGACACGCTGGCGGTCCTTGCGCTCGATGGTTGGCAGCGTCTCGCGCTCCACCACCTGTCCGACGTCACGCACACGCACTGCACCTGCTGCCGATGGCATCCAGATGTTCTCGATGGTCTTCACGTCCTCGCGAACCTCGGGGGTGTAGCGCACGATGATGTCGTACTCCTCGCCGTCCTCACGGAAGTAGGAGGCGGTGGTGCCGTTGAAGGCCGAACGCAGGTACATGCCGGCGGTCTGGGTGTTCAGTCCGTAGCGTGCCAGTTTCTTGCGGTCGAAGTCAACCTGTACCTCAGGCTGGCGGTCGGGACGCGAGATGTTGATCTGGCTCACGCCGGGCAGCGACTCCATGTAGGTCTTCATCAGGTTGGTCAGCGAGTCGGTGTAGGCAAGGTCGTAGCCGTAGATCTCAAAGTCGGCAGTGGTCTGTCCGCCCATGCCTCGCTGTCCGCCCTCGGTCACCTGGATCTTGGCAAGCTCAGGGTACTTCTTGAGGTCCTGGCGCATCTGGTTGCCCACCTCGTACATCGAGATCTTCATATTACGCTGAGCCACCTTGTACATCGCGATGTTGAACGAGATGATGTGCGTACCGTTCGACTGCATCGAGGCAAACGTGTTGTCGGTGTCAGCCTGGCCTGTGGTGAAGTTGCACGCCTTGAGCACCTTCTTGTCGGGGGTACCCCAACGGCTCATCCATGTGTTGGCAAGCTCGTTGGCAATCTCCTCGGCGCGTGCCTGGCGTGTACCGATAGGCAGTTGGAGCTGCACCGAAATACGGCCCGAGTCCTGCTGCGGGAAGAAGCCCGTACCGATCAGTCCGAAGACGGCAGGAAGCATCGACACCACGAAGAAGATTGCGATGGCAGCCACCATCGTCTTGCGGTGACGTACGGCCCAGTTGATTCGTTTTGCATACCAGTGGTCGAGCTTGTCGAGGAAGCCACGCACGATGAAGTGGTCATACCAGCGGCTGAACCAGCTCTCGCGCTTCTTCAGGCGAAGCATCTGCGAGCACATCATCGGGGTGAACGTCAGGGCCGAAGTGGTCGAAACGACCATGATGATACACATCATCCAGCCCAGCTCCTTGAAGAGCACACCCGTCATGCCCGACACCATGGTCAAAGGGAAGAACACGCCGATCATGGTCAAGGTCGATGCGATAACCGAGATGGCCACCTCGTTCGTACCGTGGATGGCTGCCTGCTTGGGCTCCGAACCGCGTTCGATGTGGTTGGTCACGTTCTCGAGCACCACGATGGCATCATCCACCACGTTGCCGATGGCTATCGAAAGACACGACAGCGAAATCATGTTGATCGACGATCCCACCACAGCCAGGTAGATGAACGAGGCCACCAGCGAAAGCGGGATGGTGAGCACGATCACGACTACTGCACGCCAGCGTCCCAGGAAGAGGAAGCACACCAGTGCCACGAAGAGCATGGCATAGATGATGATCTCCTCCAGCGAACCGATGGTTGCGTAGATGTTCTCCGAGGTGTTCACGATCACACCCAGCGTGACGTCCGAAGGCAGTGTCTTCTGGATCTGTGGCAGCATGTCGAGCACCTTCTCCGAGATAGCCACCGAGTTGGCACCCGACTGCTTCTGCACGATGATCATGGCGCCCTGTTCGCCCGAGTAGCCGCGTGGGTCGGTATCGTTGGTGAAGAAGGTGGTTACCTTCTGCGAACGTTCCTGCAGCGCGTCCTTCACCTCGGCAACGTCGCGCAGATAGACGAGCTGGTCGCCCTTGTGGCCGACCACGAGGTCGAGCATCTCCTGTGGGTCGTCAAACTCGCCCTCCACACGCAGCGTGTAGGCATTGTTGCCCGTGTCGAACGAACCGCCCGGCACGTTCACGTTCTCGGCGCTGATCACTCCGGCAATGCCGTTGATCGTCAGTCCGTAGGCCTCCAGCTTGTTCGGGTCGCAATAGACATAGATGGTACGCTCGGCAGCACCCGACACCGACACCGAACCTACGCCGGCAATACGTGCCAGCGGGTTGGCTACCTGGTCGTCGAGAATCTTGTAGAGCGCAGGGGTACTTTCCTTCGCCTGGGCACTCAGCACCAGGATCGGGATCATGTCGGTCGAGAACTTGAAGATGATAGGCGTACCTGCACCGTCGGGCAGCGCCGAGCTCACCATGTCGAGCTTGTCGCGCACGTCGTTGGTCAACGCGTCGATGTCGTAGCCGTACTCAAACTCCAGGGTGATGATGGCATAGTTCTCCTGCGATTGCGAGGTGATATGCTTCAGGTAGTTCACCGAGTTGAGCGTATTCTCAAGTGGTCGGGTGACGTTGTTCTCAATATCCTCAGCACTGGCGCCCGGATAGGTCTCCATCACCATGATCATATTGGTATCGATATCTGGCATCAGGTCGATAGGCAATTTGCTCAGGGAGAAGAGACCAAAGATCGCAATGGCGATGAACACCAGCGTGGTCATAATCGGTCTTCTGACCGCTCCTTCGTATAGTGTCATAACAATTAATTGTTATTTGTTAGTTCTCAACAATTGTTAATTGTTAATTATTAATTGTTAATTACAATTGTTAATTGTTAATTCAGCACGTGAATCTTGCGACCGTCGGTAAGCAGCGTCTGTCCGAAGACAACCACTGTCGAACCCGGTTCAACACCCGAATTTACCACATACTCGGCGCCCTCGCGGCGGCCCAGGTCGATGGTCTTGTGTGTCACGGTGCTGTCAGCATTCACCACATAGACGAATCGCTCGCCCGAACCCGTCTGCTTGCAGATGGCCTGGTCGGGCACCATCACGCTGTTCGTGGTGCCGAAGTTCAGCGTCACGCGGGCAAACATGCCGGGGCGTACGCGCTGGTTGGGGTTGTTGATGGTCACCTCCACGGGGAATGTGCGGGTGTTGGCATCCACGGTAGGATACACGATCGAAACCTTGCCCGTGAATGTCTCGCCGGGATAGGCGTCGAGCGAAATGTCGCTGATGGGCATGCCCACCTTCACGTTGCGCACGAAGCTCTCGCTCACGTTCAGCATCAGCTTCACGGGGTTGATCTTCTGCACCACGAGCACGGGCTGCTGGCCATTGTAGAGGTCGCCGTTGTCATAGTTGCGGGCAGTCACCACGCCGCTGATGGGGCTCACCAGGCGTGCATTCTCTGCCAGGTTCTCGTAGGCGCGGCGCTGCTGGTCCACACGGGCCTTCTGTGCATCCCATGCGCTCTTCGAGATGCCGCCCACCTTGTAGAGCTCGTCGTAGCGGTTGAACTCCAGCTCGGCGTTGTCAAGTTGGATCTTGGCCTGTGCCAGGCTGTTGTCGTCAAGCACCACGAGGGTCTGGCCCTTGGCCACGCGGTTGCCCACCTCCACGTTGATGCGGCGGATGCGCACGGGTGTCTGTGGGGCAATGTTGTTCACCACGTCAGCCTCGACGGTTGCCGTGAATTCCTGGATCTGATCGACGTCGCGCGTCTGCACGGTCTGCACTTTCACGTTCACTGCTTCAAGCGCCTCGTTGGTCCTGAAGGTGGTCTGTGTCTCTTTCTGCTTCACGCACGAGGTGGTGCCCAGCACCAGCACGGCAATCGAAGCCATCATTGCAATTTTCTTCATATTTTCTTGAATTTTTATATCTTTTCTCTTCTCTTCTTTATCACGAATTCCCGAATTCTGTAATTATTCTTTTTCTTATCACGAATTTGCGAATTACCGAATTATTTATTCTTGTTCTGTTCAAACCCAATCAATTCTCTAATTCTCTAATTCTTGATAAAAAACCTTAACAAAAATTCTCAAATTCTCTAATTCTTGATAGAAATAAAATTCTAGTCCATGACGACCTTGCCCAGCGTCTTCTCCAGCGTAGCCCTGTTGCTCAGGAAGTCGTAGATCGACTGCACATACTGCAGACGTGCCTGCAGCAGGTTCGACTCGCTGCTGTTACGTTCGAGCTGAGTGCCCGAACCTACCTCGTAGCGCTTCTCCGAAATCATGAAGGCGCGCTCGGCGGCATAGACGTTCTCCTTGTTGCTCACCACCTGCTCGGCAGCCGTCTCGATGCTGTTCAGGCTGGCAGCCACGCTCAGCTCCAGTTGGCGCAGGGCGTTCTCGCGCTGCTGCTCCAGGTTCTCGAGGGTCAGGCGGTTCTGCTTCGACTTCATGTATTTCTGCAGGCTGTCGAAGATGGTCCATGAGAAGCTCAGTGCCAGGGTCGAACTACCGAAGTAGGTGGCCTTGAATGGGTTGAACTCCTGGGGCATGGCGGTGTAGCCGCCCGAAAGGGCGAGGGCAAGCGTAGGCAGGTAGCCCAGCTTGTTGATCTTCTCGCTCAGTTGCAGGATGCGTGCGTTGTAGTCCAGCTGACGGATGGCGGGGTTGTCGCTCAGGTCGGTGTCAGCCTTCAGGTTCATGAGGTCGGCGAAGAGGCCCTCCTCGAAGTCCTCCAGTCTGCCCGTGAAGCGCAGGGGTTCGTTCACGTCCACGCCCATCAGCACCTTCAGCTGCATCTCAGCCAGCTTGATGCCGTTCTGGGCAGCCAGCAGGTTGGGCTTGATGCCGGCAAGCTGTACGTCGGCGGTCAGTTTGTCATATTCGCTCACCAGGCCCTGCTCGAAGCTCTTCTTCGTGTCCTCCACGTTGCGCTCGGCGGTCTTGTAGCCGGCCATCAGCGCCTCGTAGCTCTCGCGGGCAAGCAGCAGGCTGTAGTAGGCGTTCTTCACCGAGGCAATCGTGTTGATCTTGCTCTCGCGCGCCTGCTCCACGGCAAGCTTCACCTGCTCCTCGCTCAGCGAAACGCTCTTCCAGAGCTGTGGGGCAAACAGTGGCAGCGCAGCCTGTGCGGTAGCCGAGTAGTTGTAGGGCTGGCCCATGCGCACGGTGATGGTCTGCCCGCCCATGTTCATCACCATCGTAGCCACCTTCAGGTTCTTCACGCCCTGGGCAGAGAGATCGACCTTCGGGAAGAGGCCCGTGATGGTCTCCTTCTTGGCATACTTCTGGATCTCGATGGTCCTGTCGGCCACCTGGATGTCCGGGTTGTCCGAAAGGGCAATCTCGAGGATCTTGTCCAGGTCGAGTGTCAACGAGTCCTGCTGCGCCTGTGCCATCGCCTCACGAGGCATCACCAGCCCGATGCCCAGCAGTACTCCAAGTACAATAAACAATTTCTTCATACTATTTTCTTTAAAAATTCGTTTTCTTTCTCAAAAAAAGCTCTGCAAAGATACATTATATATATTAAATAGGCAAAAACTATTCACCAAAGCCCCATAACAATTCAACGAAATCTCTCCCAACACCCGATTTTAACTTATTATAACATTTATTTCGCCCTTTTCTCTTGCAAATCTCATCCCGAACGCCTATCTTTGCACACGTCAAAACCTCCGCACATGCAAACCGAAAAGACCTCCGCCCGCAACGGCATCCTGGCGTACATCGGACAGTACAGCAAGATTGTCCTCTGGCTGCTCATCTACCTCACCATGGTGCTTCTCCTCGTCCGAACCTTCGGATGGGCCGAAGCCTTCCGCAACGCCACCGCCACCATCCTCCCCATGCTCCTCTGCTGGGCGATCCTCAACTACCTGCTCCTCCCCCGCATGCTCCATCGCAGCAAGGTCGGCTTCTTCCTGCTCACCCTCCTCATGCTCGTCGTGCTCATGCCCCTCGGATCGCGATTCGACGTCTATATCCACCAGCACTTCTCCGGTCCCGACGACGTCCTGCCGCCCGATGCCGAGCGCATCCCCTACTATCTGCTCCACATCAAGTACTCCATCCTCCTCATCCTCACCACCGCAGCCACCGCCTTCAACTTCCTCATCGACGAACGCAAGCGGCAGGCTGCCATGTTCCGCGAACAGCAGATGCAGGAGCAGCTCAAGTACCTCCGTGCGCAGATCAACCCCCACTTCCTCTTCAATGCCCTCAACTGCATCTATGCCCTCACCATGATGAAGGACGAGCAGGCGCCCGCCTCCGTGCTCAAGCTCTCCGAGATGCTGCGCTACGTCATCGACGACTGCCGTGCCGACAGTGTGCCCCTCACCAAGGAAGTCAAGTACATCCAGAACTACATCGACTTCCAGCGCATCCGCATGGGACGTGAGCCCGACCTCACCTTCGACGTCCAGGTCACCGACCCCACCTACACCATTCCTCCCATGCTCCTCCAGCCCATCATCGAGAACTGCTTCAAGCACAGCCGTCTCATCGACGATCCCAAGGCATGGGTGCGCATCTCCATTCGTCAGAACGACTCCGGCCTGCTCTTCATCAGCGACAACTCCAAGCCCTCAGCCACCAACTTCTCCCGTCAGTCAGCCATCATCGGCCGCCAGGACGAGGAACGCACCGGCATCGGCCTCATGAATGTCCAGCAGCGCCTCGCCGTCCTCTTCGGCGACAAGTGTTCCCTCAAGGTCATCGAAGACAACACCCACTACAAAACCGTATTACATATATAGAAATGTACCAAGTCCTAATCGTCGATGACGAATTCCTGGCTCGCAAACTCCTCCAGGACTACGTCAGCAAGATACCCGAGCTCCAGCTCGCAGGCACCGCTCAGAACGCCTTCGAGGCATTCAGCTTCTGCAAGGAGCATCATGTCGATATCGTCCTCCTCGACATCCACATGCCCGACCTCAACGGCATCGAGCTTGCGCGCACCCTCAAGAACGTGCCCTCCATCATCTTCACCACCGCCTACAGCGAATATGCCCTCGAAAGCTACGAGGTCTCTGCCGTCGATTACCTGCTCAAGCCCATCGCCCTCCCCCGCTTCATGCAGGCCATCGAGAAGGCCATCGCCCGCCTCAAAGGTCTCGCCACACCCTCCGCGGCCACCGAAGCAACAACCCCTCAAACTTCTCAAACCCTTCAAACCCTTCAAGCTCCTCAACCCCCTCTTCACCCCTCTTCACCCCTCTTAACCCCTCTTAACCCACCCTACTTGATGGTGAAGGCCGATTACAAGCTCTACAAGATCAACTTCGACGACATCCACTACATCGAAGGGCAGCACGAGTATGTGTCATTCTACACCAAGGAAAAGCGCGTCACCGCGCTCTACAGCCTCAAGGCGCTCGAGGACCAGTTGCCCCGCGACAAGTTCATCCGCGTGCACAAGAGCTACATCGTCAACATCGACCATATCTCCGAGATCGAGCAGGTCTCCCTCACCGTGGCAGGTCATAAGGTCCCCATCGGCGGCAGTTATCGTGATAGTCTGTTGGAGAGATTGGGATAAAAACTATACTATTCTTGTTCATGGGGGAAAGCAATCGGCTCAGCGAAAAAAAACGCCGAGCCGATTGCTTATTTATTGTTGGGGTGCATCCTTACCTAAGAGTTCTCGATATTTGGCAATAGCCTCACTGTTTCGCTCGAAATAAGCAAGATTCAAGGCTCGTTGTAAAAGGCGTTTATTGGGCTTTTTTGCACGCTGCAAAGCTTCATCAAGGAGGGTGTGGGCTATCTGAGGGTCAAATTGCTCGTCTTTATTTATCGGCTCATGGAACCTGCTTGGCATTGCCTTGAAAAGACGAGACATCACCCTATCGGCAAGCGATGGAAGCCAAATCTCATTGATCTTAGTCGCCTTCCAGTCTTCCTGGCGCAAATTCTCAGGACCCCATAGACGAAAGAATGCCGTGAAGTTGAAGTCTGCAAAGTTCGAATAATATTTAACCACTTGGAACAAAACCAATGAATGCAACAATGACGGCTTCTCGATATCAACCAGCTTGAGATATTGAGCCAACAACTGGCGCATTTCAAGTGAGGATACCGGATTGGCCTTCGATGCCGATTCCCATGGCATCAGTTCTTCGGTCGGTGATTCCAATGGTTCTTCTTCGGACGAATCCGAAGCCAAGAGCAGTCTTCCCTCTTTCAGCCTTTTATAAATAGTCCATCCCATTCTGTTGGCATTGCTCTTTACTTTTTGTACATCCGTTTCTCGCACTTCATTCTGTCCTTCACTTTGAAGCACAGTTACATTCCTTACGCCCAATAATTGACGAGCCAAATTTCCATTCTCGGTCATAAACCCAACAACAATATGTGTCGCAATAGCAATCATCAATAGATTACGAGCAGCAGATGTCTTTCCCGACGGATCCTTGACATCAGCATCGGTGACAGGCGAAACAATAACCATATGACCCGACTTCATAGCTGTCATTTCCTGGGATGAAAGCCTCAATGCTGAAATATCATCAGGTATGGCATTGGCCAAAGCAAGCACAACAGGAATGCCTCGTTCGACTAGTAAACGTCGAACCAATCGTTCTTCCCCTGTGAGGTTACCACAAACGACACAGGTATTAGCAGAGTCGAGTCCATTGACCCACTGACGAATCGCATCAGCGACCCCTTCTGGCACACGATGAGAGCAAAGGAATGACGTCATGGGACAAAGCAACATGGATGCATCGCCCAAATAACTCAATGTTTGGTTTTTAATGGTAATGGTATTCATAATGAAGTGATTTTAATATTTACAAACTACTATAAAAAGTGAATTACATCCTACTCCTCATTGGAATCATCTGCGACCATCGAATAGGAGGAATCTTCGTCCTCGTCCGAGAAATAGGGTTTTATAGAGGAACGCTGAAATCCATCAACAAGAGGACTATCGACATCGGATGATGAATCATTGTCGGAAATGCTTCTCGACACGCGCTTGCGTTGTGACTGTTGCGATTGGATGAAACGTGCCAACGTTGCAGGATCAATTTCTTTCTCTTTGAGGAATGGCTCAATCATATCCAGACGATTGAGTGCTTTAAGGACCTGTACCAAACTCTGCACTGAAGTGTTGTGCCCCGTCTCCATCTGACTGATGGAAAACATAGAGAGCCCGCTCTTCTCAGCCAGTTTCTTTTGCTTCATATTCTGCTCAAGGCGGATCTCTCTCATCCTTGTACCTATTTTCTGCAGAATCTCAATCTCGTTCATATCGTTCGTGTTCATAATCTTTATACTGCTAATAGATAACCATAATCGTCGTCACATACCACAGATATCTCAGGAATACTTACCTTCACCTGCACCTCATTCGTATCAAGCACCTCTACTTCGCGTTTCCAAAGCAGATGCTCGAAATATCCGCCCTTCCCGCTACAGCCCAAGACAAAGTGATTGCCTATCCATCGCATCCAATAGTTGCGAATAAGAATAGTATGCTTGGTCGGTGTTGATACCGACACATTCTCGGTCGAAGCAACCATAAGAAGGCGATGTTCAGTAAGAGCCTCGTCAAGCAGCTCCATGGTCTCCTGTTCGGTCATTCTCCAGCCCAGATTCAATTCCTCAAGACATTGTGGGATGACTGTGGCCAATGGTAGAATCACTGAAAACTTCTTGCGCAGCAGGAGACGAAGCGTGTAGCGTTCGATACCTGTCGAATTGCCACAAACGATACAATCCCTTGCAGGGTCAAGCGTCTTGATCCATTGGTGAATCGATTTGAAGATAGATTCCGGCACGTCATAAGGGCAAAAGAATACGGTCTTCTTCTCATTAAGGAGAGCCTGTTCACCGAAGTAAGTGAACAAAGTGTTTCGTGTTTCAGTCTTTTCCATAATAGTAATATATAAAAGGGATTTAATATTGGTTATTTCTTATTTTCACTGCAAATATACATGCTAATTTTAGATATTTCAAAAATTATTGACATTTTTCTCATATCTCACATTATTTTGAACAAAAAAAGCGTAATTTGTAATGTATATATCACAAATTACGCTCCGTAATTATAGTTTTATCTAATATTAATTGTTTTTTAGACGTTTCCACCCCATCATCCACCAGCCGAAGAAGATGGAGACGAAGAAGAGGAGGGTATTGAGGAGGAAAATGCGAGCAAAGTCCCAACCGGGGCGAAAATGCGAGACGCGCTCCTCCTTGGGGGGATAATAGACGCGGATGGGAACGGTGTCGATGGCTACCCCATGCCATGCAGCGAAGACCAGAAGCTCGAGTTCCGCCTCATAGCGCGAGGTGATCAGGTCGAGCCCGTGCAGATGGTACAGGGGATAGAGGCGATAGCCGCTCTGCGTGTCGGGAAGATACTGCCACGTCTGAAACGCAAACCAGAAGTTGGCAAGACGTGTGGCGAAGATGGCTCCGCGAGACTTGTTCTCATGCTCGAGTTCGCGACTTCCCACGATGATGGCGGGGCGATCGAGTTCACTTGCCTTGCGGAGGAACACGGGCAGGTCCTCGGGATAGTGCTGCCCATCGCTGTCGATGGTGATGACATGGTCGTAGCCCAGCATCTTCGCCTCGCGGAAACCCCGAACCAGCGCATATCCCTTGCCCCGATTCTCGGGATAGGTGACGATGTTGATGGGATGGGGATAGTGATGCAGGAGCTGGATCGTCTCGTCGGTCGAGCCATCGTTCACCACCATGATGTCGTGCGTAATGTCCCACAGGCGGTCGAGAACCGTCTGTAGCGTCTTCGCGTTGTTGTAGGTGGGGACGACTACGACAATATGCATCTATATCACTTATATAATAGGAAATAAAACTTTTCGTTGATTTTCATGCGCAAAGATATGGTATTTTACCGACATGGCCAAATATATTTCCTATTTTTTTAAAAAGTATATACAAGGAGGTCCTTAAGAAACAACGAAAGAAAGTGTGAGGCGGGCGAAAAGGAGGGAACCATCGCGGAAGGTGGCGCGAAGCTGGGAGGGGGTGCCGCTGAGGACAACTTCGACCGAGGGGTGATGCTGGGGTTCGAGCAGCGCGAGGAACTTGAGGTTGGTGATGCTACGGACATGAAGGGTGGCATCGGCGAAATACTGACGCGCCAACTCCTCGACAATCTGGATCATGCACGCACCGGGGGTGATGGGACGTCCGGGGAAGTGCGCCTGATAGATGGCACTGTCGGGATGGAGCGCAATGCGATAGACCGCTCCCCCACCCTCGCCTTCGGGCAGGGTGGTCTGCGCTGTGATGTGATAGAGATTATCCAGGAGTGCCATAATGAAGGGGAGAAATGTCAACGTGTGACGAGATAACAACCTGCCATGATGAGCAGAACGCCTATCCATGCAGTGGGCGAAATGCGTTCGCCGAAAACCCATAGGGCTGCGAGCATGCCGAAGACGTAGGCCAACGACGTGAGGGGATATGCCTGGCTGAATGGATAGTGGCGCAGGATGTACATCCAAAGGATGCCCGCGCCTCCGAAGCTGATGCCACAGGCAAGCCACCACCAGTTGGTGAGCTGGCTCACGAAGAAGGTCGTGCTCATCTCGAACGCGCCTGCTGCACGCAGGGCGAGCTTGAGCAAGACTTGGCCTGCTGCGAGCAGGGCAGCTTGAATTATCGATAGGATCAAGAGTGGCATAATTCGATAATTCGGGATGAGGGATTGAAGACGAGCTCGGCGAGGGGATGGCTATCGGGAGGGAGTGCATCGGCTGTGCAGAGGAGGTAACTGCGGTTGTCGAAAGCGGGGATGCTGTCGTGGATGCCGACGAGGGCGCTGCGGATGCGACCCGACTGCATCTGCAGCCATGCGTCGAGGAAGGCGTGCGGGAGCGAGTCGTCGAGTTGCGAATGGGTGACGTTGTAGCCGTGATTGTGCGTCTGGATGGCAATGAGCGAACTCATCGTGTTGTGGGTCGATTGCATGAAGAGCGTGGGCTTGAGAAATGCTTCGCCCTGACGCATCATGTCGTGGAAGAACGTGATGGCAGAGATGGCGCTGCCCCAGACGGTGGCGGTGATGATGGCATCGGGGACAACTTCGGGACATTGGCGCAAGGTCTGCAACGAACAGGCGACGGTGCGCTTGAGCAGCTTGTCGAGACGGCGTGACTCGAGGGGGGAAAGGTAGTCGCGGAAGTTGGGGTCGATGTCGGGAGAGAGCTCGGTGCTGGCGAGAAGATAAATCTTTCGCTTAGGGATATTAAGGGATATTAAGGGATTTTTAGGGATATTTGGGGACGATGGCTCTGCTTGAACGGAGGATGGGGCCGAATGGTAGGGGGCGAGGATGAGGGAGGTGTCGTTGCCGCCGAAGGCGAAGGTGTTGCAGAGACAGACCCCCTCGGCCAAGACCCCCTCGGTCCCCCTGCTTAGGGGGAAGAGACCCCCTCTAATCCCCCTTAAAGGGGGAAGAATCTGATCGGCCGCACTTGGAAGGACGGGAACGTCGGTGTCGATGGGGTCGCGGAAGTTGAGGTTGACGGGGAGGAAGTGGTGCTCGAGGGCGAGGAGGCAGAAGGCGGCCTCGATGCTGCCGCTGGCTGAGGTGGTGTGCCCCGTGAAGCCCTTGGTGCTGCTGAATGGCGGGAGCTGGGGACCGAAGACACGATGGAGGGCGGTGAGTTCGCTCACATCGTTGTTGGGAGTGCCCGTGCCGTGGCAATTGATGTAGGCGATGTCGGAAGGTTGGAGACCTGCATCGGCTAGTGCCTGCTGCATGGCGAGGACTGCACCTTCGCCTTCGGGCGAAGAGGCGGTCTGATGATAGGCGTCGCACGCATTGCCGTAGCCACTGAGCACGGCAAGAGAACGGACTCCGCGACGAAGTGCCGACGCCTCGCTTTCGATGACAAGATAGGCGGCTCCTTCGCCCAGGTTGATGCCATTGCGATGTGCGTCGAACGGACGGCACGGCTCGGAGTCGAGGATCATGAGCGTGTTGAACCCATTGAGGTGCAGACGCGAAAGGCCCTCGCTGCCTCCTGCCACAACGCGTTCGAAGAGTCCCTGACGCACCATCTCGATGCCCATGGCGATGGCATTGGCTGCCGACGAACAGGCGGTGGAGATGGTATCGACGAAGGCGAATTGGCCGAAGCCTCGCGCGATGTCGAGCGTGGAGGTGCCGCAGTCGTAGTTGTAGTGCTCAATCGTGCCATCGGCGCTGACCGAGGCTTCGATCTCGGTGCGGTCCATGCCGCCGACGGTGGTTCCCGAAAGCAATGCCATCGTGGCATAGTCGTCGGGACCGGTGAGACCTGCCTGCTGCAAGGCTTCGCGCAGGGCAAGACGGCCGATGAGGGCGGTGCGGCTCTGCGGAGCTTCGGCATCGGAGGGCACGCCGACGCGAGCCATGAGCTCGTCGAACGAGAGCTTGACTTCACCGACGAGCATGTCGCGATGCACCGTGTCGAGGTACTGCACGGGGGCGATACCTGAACGGTGATTACGAAGCGTGTCGAGGGTCTCGGCTTTGCCGACACCAATGGCGCTCACGATGCCGTAGCCGGTGATGACTACCATAGGGATATTTGGGGATTTTTAGGGATTTTTGGGGATATTTAGGGACGTTGCCTTCTTGGGATTGCCACCAGTTTTACCCCTATTTTGTTCTGTTGGCCTGGATGAACTCGGCCATAGTGCGGATGGACTTGAAGATCTCCTTGCCTTGTGCGGGCGACTGGAGCTTGATGCCATATTCCTTTTCGAGGATCATGATGAGCTCGAGGGCATCGATGGAGTCAAGGCCGAGACCTTCGCCGAAGAGAGGGGCATCGACATCGATATCCTCGGGGGTGAGGTCCTCGAGGTTCAGGGCGTCTATCACTTGTTGTTTTAGGGTTTCAAGTAGTTCTGTCATAGGTTTTATATAAAGATGAGTTTTTTAAAAGATGAAAAATGGATTTATAATGATTGTGGCTCTGATGAGCCACTTGGTGATTGTCTTCCGTTCAACATCTGTGAGCAAGCTCCCCGATGCTGACCAAAAGCCATTCACCAACCCTTCGGGCTAACATCATTATAAATCGAAAATCGTTTCACAAAAAATACTAAAAAATATTTGTTTGAACAAAGGATCTTAAAAGTCCTCCTTCTTTAATTCGCTAATTCGTGATGATTAAAGATGTAGAGCTCGGCGACGAAATGGTCGTCGTCGGGGGCATCGATCCAGCCATAGAAGGCGGAGGTGGTGGCGGGGTCGAGGAAGGCCTGGGAGACGAGTTGACGGATGAGGGCATCGTCGCGCTCGGAGAGGGCGAAGTAGCAGGTCTCGCCATGCAGCTGGTGACGAATGGCAATCTCGCCCAGGACGATGTTGGGCAACGTATAGACGAAGTCGGCAGGGCTGGGGAAATAGTTGTCGCCCGGCTGGATGGTGGCTTCGAAACTGCGGTCGGCCACACACGACGCCGATTGCCCGAAGAGCAGGACGGCACGACTTTGGTCGAAAGCTGCATGTGCACCCTCCTTCTGGAAGAGGAGTTCGGCAGCAATGAAGCCAAGACGACTGAGCAGATCCATCTTGTAGAACTTCGGATAGTCGCCTACATATTTGCGATAGAGGGCCGTGAGCATCGACTTGCCCTTTGTCCCATCGACAGGCAATGCCTCGCCGCACAGCGTCACGCCTTCGGGAGTGATGCGCACCGAAAGCGCAGGCTCAGTAGGTTTTGCCTCTCCCCCGCTACTCATTCGTCCCTTAATGTCCCTTAATATCCCTTCATTGACCTTAGTATCACTAAGATATTCGAACCCCATCGCCGTATTGCATCCCCCGAATCCGCTCATCATCTTGATGAACGAAGGATGCAGCTTCTGCTGGGAGCTCAAAGGCTGATACCGATTGATGACATGGATGGGACGACTGGTGCCCAAGGCGTTGAAGCCGAGGGTTGCGGGAATCCATCCCTCCTGAAGGGCGTGCATTATGAGGATGCTTTCGAGGATGCCTGCAGCACCCATGGTGTGACCGAAGTAACCCTTGAGCGCCGTGACGGGAACTTCGCCCATTGAGGCGCGGTAGATGGCCGACGACTCCATCTCGTCATTATAAAGCGTGGCAGTACCGTGGGCAGAGATGCAGAGGGGCGACGCAACGTGACCCTTGGCTGCCGTGAGGGCAAGGTAACTGCCTTCGGCCGTGCGCGAAGGTGTGGAGATGTGGTAAGCATCGTTGCGCATAAACCCGGGCAATGCCACCCACTGACGGGAAACGTCCTCGTCGTCGCTACACCTTTTAAATATAATAGTAGCGGCGGCTTCGCCCAAATTGAGACCACAGCGGTCCTCGTCGAAGGGACGGCAAGGCTCGGGCGACATCGCCATGAACGACTGGAATCCAGCCACGATGAAACGCGACTGCACATCGCAACCCGAGACGATGGCATAATCGTAGGCGCCCATTTCGAGCAGACGATGCGCCACGATGAGCGCCGAAAGTCCGCTGACGCAAGCATTGCTCACGGTGAGCGACGTGAGGCTTTCGACCTTGGGCAGGAACGGGCGGATGAGACGCTCGATGCGGCGTGCCGACTCGCCAAAGGGATGGGCGTCGGGACCGATGGTATGCCCCTTGGTGGAACTGAGCACCAGCACCACGCGGCCCGAAAGCGTGCAGCCATCGAGACAGCGGAGGATGGACGAAAGGACGAGCATCTCGTAGGTGGGACGCTCCTGCCCTTCGTCGAAGAGCGAAGCCACAAAAGGTTCGGGGATCTGCCACAACCGGTGAGCCTGGAGTCGCGAACGACCATCGCGCACAGCCAGCAGGTTGTCGCGGGTGGTTTCTCCGAGCGGGGAGAGTATGTTGTCGGCGATGATCTTTACCATAGGTCTATGATTCGCTGAGAGCAATCTTGAGTTCCCCATCGGCGATGAGTTCGCCCAGGGAAGTGCGGACTTCGGCACGAACGAGCGTCATACCGAAGGCAGAGCCCAGTTCCTCGATTTGTGTAAGCAGTTCCTCACCCACGCCGGGCTGACGATGGACATCGAGACGGCGGATGGCAGCAATGTAGCCGATAACGACCGGGCGATGGAGGATGTACTTGTTGTAGTAGCCGATACGAGCGGCACAGGTCTGCGCAATGTGTTCGACAATGCCCGCCGTCGGGAACGTGCCTTCGACGAAGAGGTTGTCGGGCCGAATGAGGAAGGACGAGCGGGACACCGACGCATCGTAGGAAAGCAGATGGTCCACCATCAGGAATGGCGGGCGCTGCGGGAGAAGGTCCCTTGCAGGGAGGTTCGAAAGGTTCGAAGGGTTCGAAAGGTTCGAGGGGTTTGAGGGGTTCAAAATGCTCATTTTTGCCAAAAGTCGAAATAATTGAACCACTGCTCGGGATAGCGGCGCACCACCTCCTCGAGGTTGGCGGCAAACTGCTGCGCCAAGCCGAGGGCGGTCGGCTTCTGGCCCTGGTTGGAAGAGTCCAGACGACGCACAAAGATGCGATAGGATGTCCAGCTCTCCTTCATCACAAAGATGGCGACAATGGGCGCCTGACGCACGGCAGCAAGCCGGAACGGACCCAAGGGGAAACGTGCGGGGCTACCCATGAACTGACACTCGACAAACTTGCGCGAGCCGAAGATGCGGTCGCCGGGGATGGAGGCGATGTTGCCGTCGCGCACGACGTTGCTGAGCAGGAAGATGTGGCTCATGTCGGGCTGCACAAACACCATCTCGACCCCATTGGGCGCAAAGACGCTGGCACGATTGTCCATGATGGTCTGCGACCCGTCGCGGAAGAGCAGCGCATAGAGCCGCTTGCGTGGCTGACGCAGTTCGTAGCCTGCCAGTTCGTAGTTGCCTGCATGGCTGAACACCTGTACAAAGCCGCTTTCGCCTTCGGCCAAAAGATTGTACTGTTCGAGCCCTTCGACCTCGAAACGGAACTTACGTCCCCCATAGACGGCAAAGCGGTCGATGATGACCTGTGCAAAGCGATAGTGATTGAGGACGACGTAGCGAAAAGCCTTCAAAGGCCCGAAGGCAAACCGACGGCGGAAGAAACGATACTGCGACAGGTAGCCCTGGCGATTGCCGATGAGGTAGAACGGGATGACGAAGATGGCCGCGATGACGTAGAGGATACCCACGGGCACCACACCCAGCACCGCAACGAGTGCCCGGTGCATCCAGGGCAGGCCATCGGTGGTGCCTTGCCATTGGTTCGTGTTCTGGGGCTGTTCCTTCATCGTCAAGAATTATTTTTTTGCTCTACGGATTTAATCGAATTTAGCGGATTTTTATTTAGTTGGGAAAAACGGTTAATCCGGTTAATCTGATGAATCCGTAGCGTTATCTATATTCTTTAATTCGATAATTCGTGATGAGATAAAACCCGGCAAACCATGATGGAATGACCGAGGCCAAGATTGTCGTGGATGGTCTCGACCTGCAAGCCGGCCTGCTCGACACAAGCGCGGAGGTCGTCGGTGTGATACATCTTGCTGTTGCCATTGGCGATGTCGGCGAAATAGACACTCGTCATGGTGAGACAGAGGGCCGCAGTCTCGTACTTCTGACGGTCCCACAGCGTCTCCATGATGCAAAGGCAGCTGTCGGCATCCATGATGCGGGCGGCACGACTGAGGATGGAGACGATCTGCTCGGGGCTGAAACAGTCGAGGAACTGCGACATCCAGATGACGTCGTAGTGGCAATCGGTGGGGAACTCGGCCTTGGGGTCGAGCAGGTTCATGCCGAAGCCATGAATGCGGTCGGCACCCGGGAGGCCCTGGGTCTGCGTGCTCATCATCGCCAGCTGCTGGGGCAGATCGACGATAGTGACTTCGACCGAAGGCGAATGGGCCACACACTGCAACGCCCAACGTCCGGTGTTACCACCCACGTCGAGCAAGGTGCGGGGCTGCATCTCGTCGAGGACGATGCGAAGCGCCTGCGGGAACGAGCCGTCGCTGTAAAAATGGTCGAAGCCGAACCAACTGCGCTGCACCTGGGTAGGCAGCTCGGACAACCCTTCATAGACCGTGGGCCATGGGCCGAAATGCTCCAAACCCGCAGGACGTCCTTCGCGCAACGACTCTTCGAGCCGGAACAAACCCTCGTAGTTGACATCGTGGTTGAAGTCGAGGTTGGCACGCGTGGAGGCGTCGGTAAGCAGGAAATAGCCCGTCTTGGAAATGGTGAAGCGGTCGGTGTCGGAATCGACAAGCACGGTGCCGATGGAGAGCGATGCCTCGAGAAGCACCTTCACGGCATAGCCGGAAAGGCCCGTGGCTTTCACGATTTCGGCTTGCGTCAGGCCGTCGATGTTGTCGCGCAGCAAGTCGAGGATGCCGAACTTGATCATCAGACGACTAACCTGGAACACCATAGGGCCCCACGCAATGAACTGCGCCTGGCGCTGGGCCTGGCGGGCAGTGAGGTGCTCACGGGTGTAGGCTTCCTGAAGGGCGGGTGAAAGATGCATAGATGGAGGGTTAAGAGGGGTTCGAAAGGTTCGAAGGGTTAAGAGGGGTTTGAAACCAAATACTGGACCGCTCCTGACGTTGAGCGTCTGAAACGGTCCGGTTGTTTTGTTAGTTGATATTCTTCGAATAGAAATCTTTGAGGAAATCTAATGAGGAAATTGCTGTTTCGGAACAGTTCCGATCAGCGACGAAGCTTACGCTGCTGCTCTTCGCGCTGCTTCTTCATCTGACGCTCCTGTTCGCGCTGAATCTCCTGCAGACGAGCCACCCAACCGGAGGCCTTCTTGCCGGGCTTTGCCTTCTTGGGGTTCTTGAGGTTCTCCTTCATCTCGGCAAGGATCTTATCCTCGTTCATCGACCAACGGATGCCATAGGTGATGATGATGCCGAAGAGGGTCGAGAGGAAGTAGTAGTAGGAAAGACCTGCCGAATAGTTGTTGAGGAAGAAGAGGAACATCAGCGGCATGAGGTACATCATCCACTTCATTCCGGGCATGGCCTGGCTCGAAGGAGTCTGCTTCTGCATGATCCAGGTGTAAACGATGTTGACAGCTGTCATGAGGAGGCAGAAGAGCGACAGGTGATTGCCGAAGATCGGGATGTTGGTGTCCCAGGTGAGGAAGGCATCGTAGGTCGAAAGGTCGTCTGCCCAAAGGAAGGGCTGGTGACGCAGCTCGATGGACGTCGGGAAGAAGTAGAAGAGTGCGATGAGCACAGGCCACTGGATGAGCATAGGCAGACAGCCGCCCGTGGGGCTAACACCCATCTTGCTGTAGAGTGCCATCATCTCCTGCTGCTTCTGCATGGCATCGGCCTGGTCGGGGTACTTCTCGTTGAGGGCCTGCACTTCGGGCATCTGGTTGGCGATACGCATACGAGCCGTCGATTTGTACGACTTGTAGGTCATCGGCAAGGTGATGAGCTTGATGAAGAGGGTCATCAAGAGGATGATGATGCCGTAGGACGAGATGAACTTGTCCATGAAGTGGAACAATGGGATGATGACCCACGAGTTGATGTAGTGGACGATGAAACGCCAGCCGAGGTAGAACGAATCCTCGAGGTCGAGGTCCTCGTTCTGCTTGCCGATGAAGCTGGCAGCCAGGTCGTTCATGTCGTCGAGCTTCCAGTAGTCCTTCGGGCCGATGTAGAAGCACATCGGGATGGTCTGCGAGGCAGCCTTGGTGTCGAGTTCGAACTCAAGGTTCTCGGCAGCATAGCGCTTGATGACGTTGGGGTCTTCCTCCTCCTTGACGGGTTCGCTGGTGAGACGGCCTGCAGTGAAGAGGTCGTTGGTGATGAACATGGTGGAGAAGAACTGGTTCTGGAAAGATACCCAGCTCATACGGCCATCGAGGGTCTCATCGTCGCGTGAACTGCTCGAAAGGTCCTCGGTGGAATGGCCCGAATACTTGTAGTACATCTGCGAATAGCGACCTTCGAAGTCACGACCAAGCTCGGTGCGGGGCAGCGACTGACGCCAGTTCATCAGCACGGTGCGGTCGTTGATCATGTTCTCGATGTTCTTGGTCTCGATGCTGTAGTTGACCAGGTAGCTGTCGGGACCGGTGAGGGCATAGACGAAGTTAAACTCAGCACCATCGGAGGCACGGAGGCGAAGGGTGGCCGTGGTGTCGGTGACGTTGACGGGTTCGAAATAGAACTTGTCGGTGTTGAACGAGCCCTTGGGGGTGTTGAGTGTATAATAGAGATCGTTGTTCTTTTCGGTGAAAACCACGAGGGTGTCGCCCTGATAGTCGTCGTACTGCTTGAGCACGGCCTCCTCGATCTGTCCGCCCTTGGTGGAGATGGTCAGACGAAGGACATTGTTCTGAAGGACGACCTTCTGCTCGGTACCCTGGGTGCGTTCGGCAAGGGTTCCGTAGGTCTGCAGGAGTTTCACATTGTTAAGGCTGTCGAGCAAAGCGATTTGCGCACTATCCTGCACAGTAGCCTCTTCGCCGAGGATCGTGTCGGCAACGGCTGCTTCGGCAACCTCCTTGACAGCTGCTTCGGCATTGGCACGGGCGATGGAGTCGTTGTAGCGACGTGCTGCCTCAATCTGCTCGGGCGTGGGTTGACTGACATACATGTACCCGAACAACAGGGCACACATCAGAAGAGTTCCAATTACGGTGTTTTTATTCATACTTATTTTTAAATATACGCGTTCTTATAAAAAACGCGGGCAAAGATAGAAAAAATTTTTGTACCTGCCAAACAAAACGCAAAAAAAGGGGGAAAAATTTGGGTATTCGGAAAATTTGTCTTATCTTTGCGCCCGCGAAATTACATTTTAATAGTATATTTATGGACATCAAGAAGGCTGAATACGTCATCAGCAACACCGATTGGCGCAAGTGTCCCGACACGAAATTGCCGGAGTATGCCTTCATAGGCCGCTCGAATGTGGGCAAGTCAAGCCTCATCAACATGCTGACCCAGCGCAAGGGTTTGGCAAAAACTTCGTCGAAGCCGGGCAAGACGCTGCTCATCAACCACTTCAACATCAACGACGAGTGGTACATCGTGGATCTGCCGGGCTATGGCTATGCTCGCATCGGAAAGACGGGACTGGAGAAACTCAACCGCCTCATCAACGGCTACATCATGGGCCGACAGCAGCTCACCTGCCTCATGCTCCTCATCGACAGCCGACACGAGCCGCAGAAGATCGACCTGGAATTCATGGCGATGCTTGCCGAAAACGGCATCCCCTTCGCCATCGTCTTCACCAAACTTGACAAACTGAGCCAGCGACAGTGGGCCATGAACCTCAAGGCTTACAAGGAACGTCTGATGCTGGATTGGGAGGAACTGCCCCCCATCTTTGCCACCAGCGCCGAAAAGGGAACGGGCCGCGACGAACTGCTCGACTATATTGAGAGTGTTAATAAACAATTAAAAAATTAACAATTAACAATTAACAATTAATTCTTTTAAGATATGGCAATGAACAATTGGTTTGAGTGCAAGGTAAAATATGAGAAGACACTCGAAACCGGAACACAGAAGAAAGTAACCGAGGCATACCTCGTCGATGCAATGACCTTCACCGACGCCGAAGCCCGCATCATCGAGGAAATGACCCCATTCATCAGCGGCGAGTTCGAGGTGACTGCCGTGAAGAAGGCACGCATCTCAGAACTCTTCCAGGATCCCGATGGCGACAAGTGGTATCGCTGCAAGGTGATGTTCATCACCCTTGACGAGAAGTCGGGCCTCGAGAAGAAGTCGGCCAGCACCATGCTTGTGCAGGCTCGTTCGTTCCAAGAGGCTGTGAAGAACCTCAACGACGGCATGAAGGGCACGATGAGCGACTGGGAGATCAACACCATCGCCGAAACCACCCTCATGGACGTCTATGGCCTCGAGGTGAAGGAGGTGAAAGAACAATGATCAAGGAAAATCTACAATCCATACGCGCCACCATCCCCGAGGGCGTGACGCTGGTGGCCGTGAGCAAGTTCCACCCTGTCGAAGCTTTGCAGGAGGCATACGATGCCGGACAGCGCATCTTCGGCGAAAGTCGTGAGAACGAGTTCAAGGTCAAGGTTGCTGCTTTGCACAACGACATCGAGTGGCACTTCATCGGACATTTGCAGACCAACAAGGTGAAGTACATCGCTCCTTACGTGAGCCTCATCCAGTCGATCGACTCAGATCGTCTGCTCGACGAGGTGGAGCGACAGGCTGTGCGTTTCGAAAGTGAGCGTATGGCAAGGTTTGGCAATACGTGCATCGACGTGCTGCTGCAACTGCATGTGGCACAGGAAGAGACGAAGTCGGGCTTCACTCCCGACGAGGTCTTGTCGCTGCTCGACAGCGTCAACGTCAGTGAACGTTGGCCCCACGTGCGTTTGCGTGGCGTGATGGGTATGGCCTCGTTTGTCGATGATGCCGACCAATGGCGTAGGGAGTTTCGTCAGATCAAGGCTTGTCATCAAGCCCTGCTCGATGGGCCTTTGAACAAACAGGGCATCACGTCCGAACAGTTCAACATCCTCTCGTTCGGCATGAGCGATGACTATAAGGTTGCCATCGAGGAAGGCTCGAACATGGTCCGCATCGGGACCTCAATCTTCGGACATCGGGAATATTGACACTAAGGGATGCCTAGAGATTCTAAGGGATGCTAAGGGATGCTAAGGGACGTATGTTTTTTGAGTCCCATTTTCGACAGGTGACACTATCGTCCCCAAATATCCCTTAATATCCTTTAATATCCCCAAATATCCCTTAATTATATCCGTAAAATATGACATTAAACGTACCAAATCTTGAGGCACTGCCTCAGGCTGCCCACGACTTCGTGGCTGCAATGGACGACCGCACCGTCTTCGCCTTTCATGGCGAAATGGGAGCAGGCAAGACCACATTCATCAAGGCACTGTGCCTGGTGCTTGGAGTGGAGGACGAAGTGAATTCGCCCACTTTTGCCATCGTCAATGAGTATCGTTCGGCCACTACTGCCGAGCTCATCTATCACTTCGACTGCTACCGCTTGAAGAAGGTCGAGGAGGCCATGGACCTTGGTTTTGAGGACTATATGGAGTCGTCGGCCCTTTGCTTCATCGAATGGCCCGACATCGTCGAGGACCTTCTCCCCGGCGACACCGTCCATGTGAATATCACCGTGGGCGAAGATGGCAGCCGAACCATAACCTGGGAATAAGATGCTGATCTACAACACAACCTTCCACGTGGAGGGTGAGAACAACCTCAGTCCGTTCCTGACCTACATGCGCGACGTTTATGTCCCCACTGCCATCCGCGACGGACTGCTTCAAAACCCGCGTTTCGTCAGACTACTCACCGAAGTGGGCGACAACCTCTTCGGCTATGCCCTGATGTGCGAAGTGGAAGATGTGAAGATACTGAAAAAGTGGAAACTCGAAACGGGGCGTACCCTCGAATCGAATTTCCACCAGCAGTTCGGCGAAAAGGTCCTGATGTTCTCTACATCGATGAAGGATGTGACGGAAAAGGTTGTTGGTTCTGAATAGTTCTGAAATGTTCTGAAAAGATCGAAAGGTATTACCCCTTGCTCCGAGCTCTGCTCGCGCGCCCCAAAGGAAGCAACCCATCAGAACCCTTCAGAACCCTTCAGAACCCCTCAGATCCCCCTCATAACCTTTCTTTAGACACCCAGGCCTTCTTGATGCGAATTTCCTTCAACGGGCGGTCGAGACTATCAATCTTGGCCGCCTGTATTTGTCCTACCACATCGAGCCCCTTGATGACCTCGCCAAACACCGTATATTCGTTGTCGAGATGCGGCGTGCCTCCATCGATCTCGTAGGCATCGATCACCTCCTGCGGATAGGTGAAATGGCGTGTCGAATCTTCGCGTTCCATCACCTTTTCCTGTTCGGCCTGCATCTCACGTGGTCCGAAATATTTGCCCCAAACGATGTAGAACTCATAGGGCGAACTCTTGCGTTCGGGGTTGATGTGGTCGCCCTGACGGGCAGCTGCCAAGGCACCGCGACGATGGAACAACTGCGGGAAACGTATCTCGGCAGGTATCCTGTAAGGGTCGTCACCACGAGCATTGGTGAACTCCTGTGCCTTGACGTCGCGGCTTGTTGAATCGCCACACTGAATCATGAACGAAGCAATGATGCGATGGAAGAGCAGCCCGTCGTAGTAGCCGCGACGCACCTGAGCCAGAAAGTTGTCACGATGCAAGGGAGTTTCGTTCGAGAGTGCCACGACAATCTTGCCCTGCGTAGTCTGAATGGTCACTTCCGCACGCGACTCAGCATCCTGATTCTTTTGAGCCATACCCACTGTAGCAAGCGTGATGAACGCTAACATAAGGAGAATATTTTTCATATCTTAAAGTTTTTGGGCGCAAAGTTAACGATTATTATCTATTTATCCAAATTTTTGTAAAAAACGATGCACACAATCTGCTCAAATGTGCAGTTTTAGGCAAAAAGAATGCCCAAACTATGCCATTTTGTGCAAAAACTCCCGTTTTTTGTTGGTCAATTCCCCCAAATGCTATAACTTTGCAGCGGTTTTCAGGTCGTTTTGTTCATAATTTGGACTCAAAACCCGAAAACGAAACCCAAAACTACTATTTAAATATGAAAAAGAGAATTCTTTCGGCGCTGATCGCCTTGATTCCAAGCGCCACACTTTTAGCAGGTGGCCTTACCACCAACACCAACCAGAATGCTGCCTACCTTCGCCAGCTGAGCCAAGAGGCCATCATCGACATCACTGGCCTTTATATGAATCCCGCAGGTACTGCATTCCTTGCCCCCGGCTATCATTTCAGCCTCAACATCCAGAGCGCAAAGCAGGATCGTGACATCGAGACCACCTTCCCGCTGATGCAATACAGCCACAAGGACCCAAATGCAACCCGCCTGTTCCACGGCGAGGCCAACGCACCCATCATTCCAAGTTTCCAGTTCTCGTATAACTGGGAGAAGTGGAGCGTCAATGCCAACTTCGCCATCGGTGGTGGCGGCGGCAAGTGCGAGTTTGACAATGGTCTGGGTACCTTCGAGAGCATGTATGCTGCCAAGATCTACAGCGAGGTGCTCACCAGCCTCACCAAAGCCATCGCTCCTGCCTTGATTGGCCAGGGTATGGATCAGGCCACGGCCATGACCCAGGCTCAGGCTATGGCACAAAAAGCCTACCAGGGTTACAGCGTGAACTCCTATCTCAAGGGTCGCCAGTATCACTTCTGCTTCACTGTGGGTGCCACCTATAAGCCTATGGAGGACCTCGCCCTCTTCCTTGGTGCACGTGCCGTCTATGCCAGCAACAACTACAACGGTTGGGTTGAGGATATCCACTCTTACTACAACAACCCCTTGACCCAGCAGCCCGTTGACCAACAGATTGCAGGCAGCGAACTTTCACTCAATGCCGACCAGACCGGTATCGGTTTCACTCCCGTCCTGGGCATCGATTGGCGCATCAACGAGCACTGGAACGTGGCTGCCAAGTACGAGTTCAAGACCCGTCTGCGCGTTGAGAACAAGTCGGAGATGAACGAATTCACCTCTCAGACCGCAGCTTCGAATGCTACTCTCGGCCAGTTTGCCGATGGCACCAAGATTGCTTCCGATGTTCCTTCGCTCCTCACTGCTGGTGTTGAATATCGTCCTATCGACGCAGTTCGTCTGCGTGCCGGCTACCACTGGTATGGCGACAAGCAGGCCACCGTCTATGGCAACAAGCAGGACCTCATCGACGATGACACATGGGAGATCACCGCTGGTGCTGAGTGGGAAATCAACAAGTGGGTGACCGTCAGTGGTGGCTATTGCCGCACTCAGTATGGTCTGAGCGATGCTTACATGAACGACCTCTCGTTCGTCACCAGCTCGAACAGCATGGGCTTTGGTGCACGCGTTCGCCTCACCAGCAAACTCAACCTCGACCTCGCCTACATGAAGACCTCCTACGAGGATCGCACCGTCGAGACCCAGAACTATCTTGCTCCAGGCCTCACCAAGACTGACACCTATAGCCGCACCAACCGCGTATTCGGCATTGGCGTCAACTTCGAGTTCTAATTTGTCCCAAACTACTCATTCACTATACTAAACTTACGACAAAGCCTTCCCCATTTGGAGAAGGCTTTGTTATTTGTTAATTGTTAACTGACAACCTAATTGTTAATTGTTAATTATTAATTGTTATTTGAATCTCAGCTCCTCTTATTTGCCAAGAGTCGAACATAACCCAAACAAAGCACCCAGGCTATCAGCACACCCACGATGTCGGCCACCCAGTCAATCCAGTCGCCCGAGCGCAATCCGTTGGTGCAATACCTTTGTCCCAGTTCCACCAGTCCACCTAAGAGCGAAGGGAGATAAAGTGCTCCGATGCGCAATCTGCGCGGACGAAGTTCGCTGACACGCAAGCCATGAGGAATGGGTGAGAAACGAAGCCCGTGTAAACGCAGGTGATCGAGCCAGATGGCACCAGCTTGGCCAAAGTACATCACGATGTGGGTCCATTTGTCGATAAAGGCCACGTCGCTCAGCGGCGTCTCGGGAACGGGCATGAACGACAGGATCATCACAATGGCGAAGATGAACCACGTGAAGGGATAATGCTTGAAGTAGGGCATAAAGAGGTTTTGAGAGGTTCGAGAGGTTCGATAGGTTCGAAAGGTTCGAGAGGTTCGAGAGGTTCGAGAGGTTCTGAAGGGTTCGAGAGGTTCTGAAGGGTTGCTTCCTTCGGTGCGCGCGAGCAGAGCTCGGAGCGAGAGGTTCGAAGGGTTAAGAAGGCGAACAACCTTTCGAACTTTTCAGAACCCTTCAAACCTTTCAAACCCTTACTTAATTGTAATCTGCTTATCCTTATTCTCAAACGGACTGGGATGCTTCTGGGCAAGTTGCCCGATGAAGCTATAACGGCGACGAACGGGACGCCACTTGTCGGTCGTCGAATGCAGGAACAGCCAATCATATACGCTCTTGAAGTAAAAATAGTGCGACAAAATACTGTGATTCTGTCCTGGCAGCAGACGATAGATGAGTCGTGTGGTATCACCCACAGCACGCATACTATCAACGACACGTTGCGAGGCTTCCCACGGCACCGAATGGTCGGCAGTACCATGCAGGATGCAAAGCGGCACCTTCAAGAGATTCTTATGGTTCGTCTTGGGGGTATCACCACCGCACAAAGCCAAAGCCGCAGCTACGCGATTGGGCGAAGCAGCAGCATAGTCGATGGTTCCATAACCTCCCATGCTCATACCAAGCACATAGATACGGGTAGAGTCGATGGCATAGCGTTCCAAAGCCCAATCGACCAAACGATTGATACGGTCGGGCTGCCAACCACCTGTAGGATGCTGCGGAGCAAGAACATAAGCATCGAGATTCAGACCTTTCGACAAGGCATCGAGGGTACCATAACGGCGCACCATCGACAGGTTGCGACCTCTGAGGCTGGCACCATGCAGGAAGATTACCAAAGGCTTGCGAACCATGGCTTCCATCAGATCACCTTCCTCGCCCTTGATGCTATCGATAACGATGGGCGGCACCACAGCACTATCGGCCGGTGCGATGACCGGAGGAACGTAGAACCAGAAGTTATAGGCATCTTTCACTGTCCCGCGATGCGCTATCATGCGTTGTGCCGACAATGATCCAAACATCATCGATATCACAAAAAAGAGGGTCAGGATGCGCTTTCTCTCGGACGTGACCGAAGGGAACAACCAGCCTGACCATTTCATAAATTTATTCATTTAACTGGTTTATTTTCAAATTTTGCGGCGCAAATTTAGCGAAAAAAAACGATATTGCCAAATTATTTCTCCGAAAATTTGGATAATTCGCCAACAAAGGCTATCTTTGCACGCACAATAATTAATGGACTTGACAGAATCATGAGTAAAAATATCATGCTGAGCTTCGACACCGAGGAGTACGACGTACCTCGCGAACATGGTGTCGAGATTACAATGGACGAATCGATGAAGGTGTCGCGCTTCGGCACCACACGCATCCTCGACTGCCTGAAGGAGTGCGGCGTAAGGGCCACTTTCTTCTGCACCACCAACTTCGCTACCAACGCACCCGACATCATCCGACGCATCATCGACGAAGGTCACGAGGTGGCCTCGCATGGCTGCGACCACTTTGAACCCAAGCCCGAGCATGTCATCCTTTCGAAACAGAAACTCGAAGCCGACTTCGGCATCCAGATCAAGGGTTATCGCCAGCCCCGAATGTTCCCCGTCAATCTGCAGGTGTTGAAGCAACAGGGCTACGTCTATAACGCTTCTCTCAATCCCGCCTTCATCCCGGGGCGCTATATGCACCTCACCACCCCACGCACCAGTTTCATGGAAGAGGGTGTGCTGCAGATTCCTGCTTCGGTGTCGCCTTGGTTTCGCATCCCCATGTTCTGGCTCGCCCTTCACAACTTCCCGCTGTGGCTCTACAAGGCGCTGCTACATCGCATCGTCGGACATGACGACTACTTCAACACCTATTTCCATCCCTGGGAGTTCTTTCCGCTTGGCGAACATCCCGAATGGAAGATGCCGTGGATCATTCGTCACCATGCAGGCAACGACATGTACGACCGCCTGAAGTCAGTCATCCTCGACTGCAAGTCACGCGGCTACGAATTCATCACTTATAGCGAATTTGCTGAAACCAGGCTCAAATAGAAAAATGCCTCCTGCCCTTTCAATGGCTGGAGGCATTTATTTTCATTGGGATGTCATCAATGAGCCATCCTGAATCTGCAACAGGTCGTCGAGAATCAAAGCTTCGGCATCCTTGTCACCCAATTTGTTGTAACCTTGTGCCAGGGAGAGGGCGATATCACCGAGTAACGATTCGTAGAGTGTGTCGTTCGTCCGTTTGGCCTCATCGTAGAGGGCCTGCAGTCTTTGGGTGGTCGCTTCGAGGTCAAGGCCCATCTCCACTTTGCCACGCAAGAGGGCAAGTTCCTCGAGTTTGTTATGTTGGCCACGTGTCACCTCCTTGGGCAGTTGCTTCACCTGGACAGGTGCTGGAGCAGGCTTGGGGGCAAAGAGTTCGTAGGCGAAATTGCTGATCTGCGCCGACTCGGTGATCCATACGTACCGTCCCACAAGTGCCACACAACAGATGATGGCAGCCGCTGCAGCCCAGGGCATCAGGCGACGCATCAGGGGTTTGCGCTCCTTCATCGTCTCCATGCCCTTGCCTTTAGCAATCATCTCAATGGTCTTCCTATCCACAGTCTGCAGCGCATCAACCAAGTGCTGCTCACGCTCCTTGCCCACCTTGCGCATCTGCTTGATGAGCCGTGCCATCAGGACGGCACGTTCGCGTAACTTCGGATTCTCCTTCATTTCTGCACGAAAAGCTTCGGCCTCGGTCTCCGACATCCCGCCTCGAAGGAACAGGGCGATGCGCTCGTCCATCTCGGCATGTGGGCTGGTTTCTTTCATTTTGCCATTATTCTTCATTTTCGTGTAGAATTAATCATTGAACATTTCATTGTAAATCAATTTCATCGCTGCTTCGAACTTGTCCATGCAGCGGCTCTTCATCACCTTCACGCTGTTGGCCGAACTATAGCCGAAACGATCGGCCAGATCCTGCATGGAGAGTTCGTCGAAATAGAAGCCCCAAAGCAACTTGTTGCAAGGCTCCGGCAGGTTGCGAACCACTTCGCGAACGGCTGCCTCCTTGCGCTCCACCAGATGCGGGTCTTCCTGGGCAAGCACTTCGTTGAGGAAATCCTCGTTGAATTCGGCCACGTCCTGCTCGTCTTCGTTGTCGAGCACCTTCTGCACACGGCGATAGTGCTCCTTGAGCTTGTTCTGCACAATGCCGTGGAAATAGGCTGCCAACGAATGGGGCATCTCTTCGAGGTAGCCGGTACGGAGTTGGTCGTAGAGGGTGATGAACGCCTCCTGGAAGAGGTCCTCCGCATCGTCTTGCGACATACCCTTGGCCTTGAGCCATCCGACTGAACCTTCGCGCTGCTCGTTGGCGAAGGCGTTCAGTACTGCAATGGTTGCGTTCGGTAAAATGATGTTCTTTGCCATGATTAATGAATTTCGGGTGCAAAGATACAATTATTTCCCAAACTATGCAAGGATAATCGCCTTTTTCTTGCCCGTTCATTATTATGTGCAGGTTTTGGACGAAAAGTTAACTGACTGATTGAACTTTTTTCATCAAAAGAGGGCCCAGCATCACTGCCGTGCCCTCCCCTACTGGTCTGATTCAAAATTTTTGTCTTGTCTTGATCAAATAAAACTGTTCGTTTCATCTTTATGTGACAAGGGAAACCGAAAGGTTAACAAAAAATTTGATTTTTTTTGCGAATTGCCTATTTTTTTTCGAAGCAAGCACTCTGACGGCCGTCAGAGTGCCATTTCCAACCGAAGAATGACCAATCCTGGCCAAGATTGGGTATGCGACGATTGGAGAAAGCACTATCTCGGCCGTCAGAGTACCATTTCCGACAGAAGAATGACCATTCTTGGCCAAGAAAGGGTATGCGGCGACAGGAGAAAGCATTGTCTCGGCCGTCAGAGTACTATTTCCTACAGAAGAATGACCAATCTTGGCCAAGATTGGGTATGCGGCGACAGGAGAAAGCATTGTGTCGGCCGTCAGAGTGCTATTTCCTACAGAAGAATGACCAATCTTGGCCAAGAAAGGGTATGCGACGATCGGAGAAAGCACTATCTCGGCCGACAGAGTGCCATTTCCGATTAAAGTATAACCAATTTTGGCCAAAAATGGTCATTCCTCCAAATTAGATGTGGGGTTATAAAATATAAAGTAGTATATTATTAGGGCGATTGGTGTTTTCGGAAAAAAGTGAACAAAGACCCGAATTATTTATCAACACTATTTGAAGATTAATGCATACCTTTGCACCGTGATAATTAAACATAAGCGAAGTATGAAAAAGGTAATGTCAATCGTTATGCTTGCCATCGGCAGTATGGCAGCAGTAGCACAACAGCAGTTTACAAAAGAGGAGCAAGAGCTGATCGACCTCTCGAATCAGAAGTGGGCCTGGATGGCGGAAAAGAATGCCGACCGTCTGGACGAACTGTTCCTTGAGAATGCCCAGTTCGTCCACATGGGTGGCGGCTGGGGCAAGCAGCAGGAAGTCGATATCATCCGTGGCGGTATGATCTGGTACAAGCATGCCGACATCCATTCGCAGGAGGTGAAGTTTACCGACAAGAATGTGGGCACGGTGTATAGCAACATCCATCTGACCTCGGAGGTGGGCGGACATCAGGTGCGCTTCCCGTTCATGGTGAGCGAGGTGTATATTCGTCAGCCGAAGGGCTGGGGACTGTCATCGCTCATCTTCACCAAACTGGCTGAACCCGACCCACGTTTCGAACCGGCACTGACCTTGGGCGAAAACCTACGGATGCCGCAATTCGGCATCGGCACCTACCAGATGACCAACGAGCAGGCAAAGGCGAGCGTACTCGCTGCCCTGCGCATGGGCTATCGCCACATCGACACAGCACATGCCTATCAGGATGAGCGCGGCGTGGGCGAGGCCGTCAAGGAGAGTGGTATTCCCCGCCAGGACCTCTGGATTACGAGCAAGCTCTGGCCGTCGGAGTATGGTGAAGGCAAGACAAGCGAGGCCATCGACAAGATGCTGGAGCGCCTGCAGACCGACTACGTGGACCTGCTCTACGTGCATCAGCCGATGGGTGATTTCGTGGGAGCATGGAAGGATATGGAGAAGGCTGTCCGTGCGGGAAAGGTTCGCGCATTGGGCATCTCCAACTTCGATGCCAACGATTCGGTGTTCAACCTCCTCATGGCGAATGCCGAGATCAAGCCCGTTGCCCTTCAGATAGAATGTCATCCCTATGCCCAGCGCCTCGACATCCGCAAGAAGGCTGCCGAATACGGCCTGCAGGTTGAGTGCTGGTTCCCACTGGGTGGAGCCATGTCGCAGGGTGCCATCCTGAAAGACCCCGTCATCATGAAGATTGCTGAGCGCCATCACAAGTCGCCCGTACAGGTCATCCTCCGCTGGCACCTGCAGGAAGGCCTCTCGGTGATTCCAGGCTCCCGCAATCCGCAGCACATCATGGAGAATGCCCAGATCTTCGATTTCGCCCTCTCGGATGCCGATATGCAGGCCATCCGTTCGCTGAACAAGGAACAGCGCTTCTTCAACATGGACTACAAGCAGGCAGAGCAGTTCATGATCAATTGGAAAATCGAAGATTAACACTTCTGTTGAAGTCGCTCTCATCCGTGATCCTACTTATGGCTTCTGCCTTGAATTGCACTGCATGCCAAACAGACTTTTCGGCAAAAACTGAACAATAATAACAAGCGATATGAAGAAAATATTAACTATGCCAGCCATGATGCTGCTGGCCGTGATGCTGGGGCTGACGGCTTGCAGTGAACAGAAGCAAGCAGCGACGGAAGGAGTCACTAAGGAGCAGATATCCTTTCCCATCGGTGAGCAAATAGGCAACCCCTCGTTTTCAGGCGAGGCTTATCTGAAGCCGCTGATTAGCGTAGTTTCTGTGTTTAACTTCCCACAAACCAATGTCGTGACGTTCAGCCCTGCGGCACACAGCAGTTGGCATAGGCACGGCGGAATGGTGGTACTGGTGACTGACGGTGTGGGGCTCTATCAGGAGGAAGGCAAACCCGCACAGATTCTGCGTCGCGGAGACGTGTTGCAGATTCCTGCAGGAGTGCGCCATTGGCACGGAGCCACAAAGGACAACTGGTTCTCTCAGGTAGTGATTTATGATTCGGCTTGGAAACCTGCAGAAGAAACATACAATGACAGCGACAATTCCATTTCGGATGAGTATTACAATGGATTAGAGATGGTGGAATATGCGCACCAGACCACAACTGACAGCCTGATGTTTGCAGCCCCTGACTCCACGCTGTCTCTACCAACATTCAACGGGCCGATTCGTCTGGCAAATACTGTGAATGCTCCAAATGTGGCAGACTCTCCAGGACTTCACTACGTCGTGTTCGAGCCTGGGGTCATCAATGCCTGGCATACTCATCCGGGAGGCCAGATACTGATAGCAACCGACGGCATCGGATACCACCAGATTGAAGGTCAGCCTGCAGAGGTATTGCATCCAGGCGATGTCGTGATGTGTCCGCCCGATGTGAAACATTGGCACGGTGCCGCACCCCATTCACGCTTCGCCCACCTGGCTGTAGGTACCAATCCCGACCGTCCAGCCGTAGTGTGGACTGACGAGATGCTGAGTAAAGAGGAATACGAGCGGCTTCCAATGGAATGAAATCCAACTATAGTTTGCTTTTCGGCAAAAAATGAAAGAATCCCCGTAATTATTATTAAAATGATTGCGGGGATTCTTCGTACCTTTGCACCAGCGAATTTAACAAGCAAAGAAATATGAGAAAAACAATAACTACAATGATGATGCTGATGACTTCGATGTTGGGTTATGCAGACTGTTCGTCGGACAGTGTTTCAAAAGAGGCAGCAAACGTTTCGGCAAATGACAACGTGCCGACAGATTTCCAGATTCAGTACACGACCCCGGTACCGTCGGAGTTCTTTCAGGCGGCAACGCAGCAGGGAACGATTGAGTTGGTTGAGTATGATTCAAAGGACTACACCCAAAGCAGCCGTCCCGCGACGAAGAAGCCTGCCTACGTGTATGTG
>CACXTQ010000024.1:0-65538 GCA_902770595.1 uncultured Bacteroidales bacterium
AAAGACGTTATATATAATTTGGTGAAGTCGCAAAAAGGACGTATCTTTGCACACGGAAAATGGCAATGACATCACCGAAAAACCAACTAATCAGCGAGCAATGAAAAAAGGAAAGAGCATCATCAAATATGTGAAGGACAAACATCTGCGGACCATCGGCAAAAGGGCCTTCCACCTGTGGCAGATAAGGCCGCACGAAGTGGCACCCCTATCCAACACTCCTTGCAAATGTGCATGCTGCGGCACGGAGTTCGTAGGCAATTTCTGTCCGCGCTGCGGACAGTCAGCATCGGTGAAACACTTCTCGCTGAAACAGGCCATCGACCTTTTCCTCGACGTCTGGGACGTGAACAACCGCAGTGTCTTCCGCACGATGCGCGACATGCTGTTGCGCCCGGGCTATATGATTCGCGACTACCTGAACGGCATGCAGGCAGGCTACTTCTCCCCTTTCAAGATGTTCTTCCTGCTCGCTACCCTCTCGCTGCTCGTCGAACATGGCTTTTTCTACTCGCCCGAAGCAGCAAGTGACAACACAGACATTGTGTCGGAGATGGAGGCTGCGGCCAAGGGAGTGAAAGAGTTGAGGGAGGAAAAGGACAGCATCGCTCTCACATCAGACAAAGTCGAAACAGTTTCGACCACGGATGAAGTCGCAACTGCTTCGACTACGGATGAGGAAGAGGTAAATGCTGCATCGAAAACAGAAAACGATAGTATTTCGGAAACAGAAAAAATTCACAAGAGACTGGATAGCAGTTCGAAAGACCCCAAAGTCCAAATGATCCATAAAGTGGGCAGGATGATCAGCAAGTTCGCCGATGATAATCCTGCACTCTTCACGCTGATCCTGCTAGTACTGTTTTCGCTGTCCTTGTTCGTATTTTTCCGCCATTGTCCACGGTACCCGAATCTGAGGTTCTCGGAGTTTGTGGCGGTGCTGATTTGCTCCTACAACACCTACACGCTCTTTATGATCATCGGCACCCTGCTCGACTCCACCATCATCAAGATCATTGCCATATTGATGCTGCTGGTGTCGCTGCACCAGTTCTCGGGCTACTCCAAGCGCCGCATCTTTGGATATTTGGCAGTGACGTCTATCTTCTGGTTTATCCTGGCAGTCGCCATCATCGCCACAGGCATCTACTTCCTTGCATATAAGTAACAGATTGCCTTCGAAGACAATCACTTATAAGTAATCTTCTGCACAATCTGACCGGGATCGACGATGGAGAGTGTGAGGGTGTGTTCGCGCTGACGTGCCAAGGGGAAGGTGAGGACGTACTCCTTGCTATTGGCAAGCACCTGGATGCTCCATGAGGTTCCCCATTCCTTGAACTTATTTTCGCAAACCACTGTTTCGGCGCCATCCACACTGACGCCGATGCGATTGCTTACGTCATAGGAAACCGGCCACATCGGGAGTACCGAGATGCACACGGTGACCGAATCGGCCGAACCTGCAGGCAGGGGGATGTCGATGGAGCCACGAACGTCGGCATCGAGGGGCTGTCCCATCTGGAGTGCCACCCAATCGGTGCCCAGTCCTTCGAGCAGACGGAAGGTGTCCTGGCCTTCGAGACGGGGAGCCAAGGAATTCAAGTCAATCTTGCCAGCAAACGATGGATGCCACTGGTCGGCAGGCAGACGATAGGCATCGGTGGGTGCATTGGAGAGTTCGGGCATCTGCTGATACTTGGCACAAATTCCCGGGGGAATCTCCGACATCATCTGGTCCCATTTGCCGTCGAGCAACGTGTTGTACCACTGACGCAGATGGTTGAGCTCGTAGTAGGCATCGGTAGCCTGCTGGGCATAGTGAGCCAAGCCCGTCTCGTGGTTGGCCTGGGCATAGAGGAACTTGCGGTTCATCTGATAGGCCGAATGTACGGCATAACCCAGCATTTCGAAGAGGGCGGGACGCTGCTCCTCCTTCACACTCTGGTCGATGCGATCGACGACGTAGCAGATGTCCTGGTATTCGACGAGGCGACGCTGAGCCGAACCGTCGGCAAACGAGAAGTCGCTGTCGTGAAGACGTTCACGTTCGGGGGTGTTCCACTCCCATTCGTAGCCCATGAATTCGGGTTTGCGGTCCCAGGCCAGGCGGTAATAATGGTCGAGGATGAACTGGAAATCGTCGAGATGCTGCTCGCCGAAGACGCTGGCAAGCCACTTTGCCTGATAGCGATTGGCATTGTCGTAACCGAAACGCGAGAAGTCGTAGGCCATGTCGAAGAACAGCTGCGTCTCGATCTCCATGGGCTTGATGTCGCCCACATTGAGAAGCCAATAGCGGTCGGCACCTGCCTCGTAGGCCTTGAGCAGTTCCTCATACATCAGCATCGGAGCCGTGGAAGGAAGCCAAAGGTAATCGTGGGGCGTGCCGAGATAACTGAGGTGATAATAGACGCCGCTTCCTCCCTTGCGAAGGCGTTCGTTGGTGTTGCTCACACGCTTCATATAGCCGTAGTTGTCGTCGGGCCAGATGAGAGTGATGTCGTCGGGCACACGAAGGCCGGCATCGTAGATGTCGAGGGTCTCCTTGTAAGGTACGAAGATTTGTGGAATGGTTGCAGCCTTCTTTCCTTTATATTTTTCGAGTATTTCGCGCTGACGGGCAAAAACCTGCTCGAGGGTGCGTGCACGGTCGCGAGGATCGGTGCTGCCCTTCATTGCCTCGTCGTGGAGTCCGCGCATGCCCATGGTGTAGATATTGTCGTACTGTGCAGTCTCGCGAATGCGGTCGTCGAGCTTACGCAGTATGGTCTGGCTGTTGGTCTCGTAGTTCCATTCGCCATCGCGCTGCTTGTCCCATTCGAAGAGGGAGGCGTTGTTGAAGAGCAGAGGTTCGCAATGGCTGGTGGTGATCATAATGCCCCACTTGTCGGCCATCACCTGGCTCTCGGGATGACTGTAGAAGGCACCGGTGATGCTGTGCATGGCAGGTGCAAGCATATTGCCCTTGAGGCGCAGGATGAGTTCGCAGACGCGGTCGTAGGTCTTGGGTCCGATGTCGCCAAGTTCCTTCTCGTAGTTGCGCGAAGCCCAGGTGAACAGGCCCCAGTCCTCGTCGTTGATGAAGACGCCACGATAGCGGATGGTGGGCGAAGGGCTGAGGTAGTTCTCGACGTAGTCGCTGACGGGGACCTTGGCATCGAGCACAGGAACGTCGGCAAACCAGTACCAAGGGCTCACGCCAATCTGTTCGCTGACGTGGAACACGCCATAGGCAAGGCCACGGGAATCAGAACCAGTGATGCAGAGGTCGGTGCCACGTGTCTCGATGGCAAAGCGTTCCCAAGCCCCACGCAGGGCTTTTGGGCAGCGTGCAGCATATCTGGTGGTGGCAAGGAGGATGTTCTCGCCCTTGGTTTTGCGGGTGGCTACAGCGGGACGAACGCCAGCGACACGCTCGATGTCGTCGGCAAGGGTCTGCGCCATCTGACTGACAAGGGGCGCATCCTTGGGGTTATAAACGATTGTGGCCTTTGTGAGGTCGATGGCCCGGGCGATTGGGGCGAGGGCGAGGAGGAGGATGGGAAGGAGGAAGTGACGGAGGGACATTGGGTTTGATGGGGTTATGCTGCAGCCAAGATTGGCTGCAACTGAAAACGACGGTTAAGTGGGGTTCGAGGGCGTGTGAGGGGGATAGTCCTTGGGAGCGACGCCGTAGAGGTTGTGGAAGGCGGTGGTGAAATTGCTGACATTGGTGAAGCCTACCAGTTCGGCGATGCGGTTCACCTGGTGGTTGCCTTGTTCGAGGAGGGTGGCAGCCTGCTTGAGGCGGATGTTGCGGATGAAGTCGCGTGCCGTCTGGTTGGTGAGTTCCTTGAGTTTGCGATTGAGGTGAACGCGGCTCATGCCGACCTTGTCGGCGAGCATCTCGACAGTGAGTTCGGGATTGCTCAGGTTGTTGTTCACCTCACGCATGATACGCTCCATAAGCTGCTCGTCGGGCGTCTTCACATGCAGTTCCTCGAGTTTGCTTTCCTCGATCTGCTTACCTGCGAAATTGTTGTAGAGACGTTCGCGGCCATGGATGAGGTTATAGACACGCGTGCGGAGCAGGTTCATACTTACAGGCTTCACCATGTATTCGTCGGCACCGGTGTCGAGGCCCGAAATCATCGCTTCCTCTTCGGTGTTGGCGGTGAGCAGGATGACGGGCAGATGGTTGAGGTTGATGTTCTGGCGGATCTTGCGGCAAAGCGCCTCACCGTCCATCACGGGCATCATCACATCGGAAATCACGAGGTCGAACTTCACGTTCAAGAGCATCGAAAGCGCTTCCTTGCCGTTGTTGCAACCAGCGACGTGGAAATCGGTCGAAAGTTCGTGCTTCAGATATTGCAGGATCTCCTCCTCGTCATCGACCACCAGCACATGGTACTTGGTCTTGGCGTGCGGATTATTCTCCTCCATCTGCGGGATCAAAGGATTCTCCTCCTTCGCAACAGGGGCATCGGGTGTCGGCACAGTGGCTATCTCGCTGTCGGACAAATGCTTTCGACCCAAAGGCAGTTCCACCCAGAATGTAGAACCTGTGGGCGGTTCGGTGCTGCTCTCGAGGCCCATGGTGCCATGGTGCTTCTCGACGAGCGAACGGGTGAGCGAAAGGCCGATGCCCGAACCCTGAATCTTCGAACCATCGGCATTCTTGCCGCGATAGAAGCGGTCGAAGATGCGTTCGCGGTCACCTACGGGTACACCCGGGCCATTGTCAATCACGGCAATACGTGCCTTTTCATCGCCCAGACGCGAAAGTGCAATCTGCACCTTGCCTCCCGTCGGGGTGTATTTGAGTGCATTCGAGACGAGGTTGATGATGATCTTGTCGAAGTACCCCGAATCGACCCACACGGGCAGTTGCGAAAGACCTTCGTGCACAAACGTCAGGTCGATGCGCTTGATGCGAGCCTGCTCCTGGAAGTCGGCAAAGACATTGCCCACGGTCTCGACGAGGTTGCATTCCTCGAAGTGCAGGTTGAGCACGCCCTTGTCCATACGCCTCATGTCAATCATCTGGTCCATGAGCCGCATGATGCGGTTGGCGTTGCGTTGGATGGTGCCGTAGGAATTGCGGCGCGAAGCATCATCGTCCTGTGCCAGCAGTTTCTTGATAGGGCCAAGAATGAGCATCAGCGGGGTGCGTATCTCGTGGGTGAGGTCGATGAAGAGTCGCGTCTGCGCATCATGCACAGCCTCCATGTTTTCGGTCAAAAGACGTTCGTTCTTTTCGCGATAATGCGAACGGACGGTCATGAAGACGAGAGCCGTAATCAGCGCCAGCAGCAGCAAGGTGAGCAGCATGAACCACCACGTCTCGTACCAATGGGGACGAATGACGATGCGCAGCGTCTTGACCGTGGATTCGCGCTGGTTGTTCACCGCACGAACGGCAAAGAGGTTGGTGCCCGTCGGCATATTGGAGAACGACACGGAGTGTACTCCCACGGGCAGACGTTGCCAGGGCTGGTCGTTCAACCGGTATTCGAACTGCATCGTCTCGGGGCAGTTCAGTTCCTCGGTGGCAAAATAGATGGTGAACGCATGGTCCTCGTGGTCCAAGGTCACCTGTTCGGACAGATAGATGGGCACCATGGTCACGGGATGTCCGTCGGAGAGCGTCGCCGTGGTCACTTCGCGGTCGGCCAAGGTCATTGCTACGATACGCACCTGCCACAGTTTGCTGTCGGCACGCACACTGTTCGGAGTGAAATAGGTCACGCCGTTGTTGCCTCCGAACCACATGCGTCCCTGACGGTCGGTCATCGAGGCACATTTGCAGAACTCGTTACCCTGCAGGCCATCGCCGGTGTAGTAGTTGGTCACCGTCCTCTTGTCGGGATCGACCTTCGAAAGGCCCTTGTTGCTGCTTACCCAGATGCTGCCGTCGGAGGCCAGCTGGAGCGAAGCCAGCGACTGGCTGGGCAGGCCGTCCTCGGTGGTGAACATCTGAAGTGTATCGCCTTCATTCGAAACGTTCAGCAGGCCCACACTCGTGGCGAGCCAAAGACTCTGGTCCTTGTCCTGGGCGATGTCATAGACGATGGTTCGCTTCAGGTAACGAACGCTCTCGAAGGTTGGCGACTGCGTATTGACGCGCTCCAGACCGTCGTAGGTGCCCAGCCAAAGCGTGCCATCGTTGGCGACAAAGACACGATCGACCCACTTGTGGATGCCTGTGTTATTGATCTCGTTGATGCTGAAAGCCTGGTTGGTCTGCTTGTCGTAGCCATAGAGTCCGTTGCCCATCGTACCCACCCAGATACGTCCACGGATGTCGCTCTCGATGTCGTGTGCCGTGGTCAGGGCTCCCGATGCAGTCTTCATCGCATGGTGGGTGAAGGTCTTTGTGCGTCGATTGAGGCGCGACACGCCAGAACTCGAACTGGTCACCCAGATGTCGCCCCCTGCATCCTCGTAGAAACTGGTGACAACAGCGGGTTCCTTGTAGTGGGCCACGGGCTTCAACTTGTCGTTAAGGCAATAGAGACCGTCGCCTGCCGTGCCCAGCCAGATCAGACCTTCCGAATCCTCGAAGAGGGCACTGATGGGGCTACGGCCCACCACGTCGGCATTGGCGACACGATTGCCGAGGTAGCCGAAAGGCGAATTGTAGGCCGGTATCATCAGCACTCCCTTTTGACCCACGCTCAGCCAGGTGTTCCCATCGCGGTCGATGAGGTAGTGGGTGGGGTTGAACTCATTGAGCCAAACGTTGCCCATCTCGATGTTCTGCTGCGTCAGCACCTTCTTCTTGCGGTCGTAGATGTAGATGGGGCTCTGCTCGGCAAGGATGTACAGACGGTCCTCTATCGCACATATATAATTAAGGTGTAGATGCGCAAGCTCGGGCAAGATGGTCTCAAAGCGGTCGGTCGAAGGGTTGTATTCCACCACGCCGAGTTCCGAAACGACAGCATAGACAACGCCATCGGCAGTAGTTGTGAAGTCAGCCAGGGTGGCATTAGGCTCGGAGAAGATATAAGTCTGTTCTATCTTTTCGTCACGTATGCGAAGCATCGCATTCACGCCTCTCACCAGCACCCATTGCTGTCCGTTCTGGTCCTCGAGGGTCTTCGAATAGTTCTTCAGTTCGGGCGAATACTTCAACTTGCGAGCCAGAACTCGATCATTCTGCAGCAGAATCTCGCAGGCCGAATGTCCCGACGAATAGACCTTACCCGAAGCGTTGACGAAAAGGTGGTTGGAGTTCTCACCAAAGGCACTGCCATCCTCCCACGTGACATTTGCGGTGAAGGTATTGGTGGCATAGTCGAACACCTGCACGCCAGCGTACGTGGATATATAGAGGTGTCCATCGCGATCTTCGACCAGCGAGGTGACGAAGTCGTGTGCCAGGGAATGGTCGTCGGAGGGGATGTTGGTGAAGGTGACGAAGCGGGCGCCATCGTAGCGCACCAGGCCGTTCTCGGTGGCAATCCACACAAATCCGTAATGGTCCTGGAAGAGGTCGTTGATCATCGAACTGGGCAGCTCGTTGTCCGACGTCAGGAACCTGTACGACTGTGCCTGACCCGAAAGACAGGCCAGAACCAAGGTAACCAGCGAAAAAAGTAGGCGTCTCTTCATAGCAGCGTATGTATCAAAATCCGATGCAAAAATACATAGTTATTATGAAAAATGCAAATAATTTCGAGCAAAAAATCGGGCAATGTATCATAATCGAAAGAACTTGTATCATTTCAAGGGGAGGTGTTTGCAATTCGTTTCATTGGGCGAAAAACGTGTATCGGAAAAATTTCCCCGCGTCAAATAAATGCCGTACCTTTGCACCGTCAAAAAAAGACTTACCGGGAATAACGGAAAAATCACCCAAAAATATTCACATATAATTAAAATCAAACTAATGAGAAATCGATTCCTGTTACTATTCATGCTTCTTGCAAGTGTGGTAGTCACCTACGCCCAGAATACGGTGCGTGGTGTTGTGATTTCAGCTACCGATCAGGAGCCAATCATTGGTGCTACTGTACTCGAAAAGGGTTCGCTCAATGGCACCGTGACCGACCTTGACGGACAGTTCACCCTCGCTGTGAAGAACAATGCTGTCCTTGTGGTTTCTTACGTGGGCTTCACCACCCAGGAGATTGCCACCGAAGGACGCAGTGACTTCCGCGTAGTTCTTGCCGAAGACAACAAGCTGCTCGACGACGTCGTAGTGGTTGGTTACGGCACCATGAAGAAGAGCGACCTCACAGGCGCAGTCGCAAGCGCGAACATTAAAGCATTCGAGAAGTCGCCCAACACCAACGTACTGCAGTCCCTGCAGGGTACCGTCCCCGGCTTGAACGTAGGCCAGGCAAGTTCCGCAGGTTCCGACCCATCGATCACCGTGCGTGGTACCAACACCATTTCGGGTAACTCGAGCGTGCTCGTCGTTCTCGACGGTATCATCTACACCGGCGGCCTTTCGAGCCTCAACCCTGCCGACATCCAAAGCGTCGATGTACTGAAGGACGCTTCTGCCACTGCCGTCTATGGTGCACAGGCTGCCAACGGCGTACTCCTCATCACCACCAAGAAGGGTGCCAAGGGCAAGGCCAAGGTTTCGTTCCAGAGCAGCTACAGCATCCAGAAGCCAACCAAGGACCTCCACACCATGAACCGTGAAGAGATGCTCAACTTCGACAACGAGTGCCTCTGGCTCTACTCCAAGACCGAAGCATCGGGCTACACCCAGCAGGATCCCAACTTCAACCTCGCTTCGCGTATGCCTGACTCGTGGATGACCGACAGCCAGGGCAACATCGTCCCCGGTGACTACGACTGGTGGAGCGACTTCACCCGCAATGGCCATATCCAGGAGAACAAGCTCAACATCTCGGGCGGCAGCGATGCCATGTCCTACCTCATTTCAGTAGGCAACACCACCCAGAAGAACTACCTCCTCAACGACGACTACAAGCGCAACTCCATCCGCGTCAACCTCGACATCCAACCCACCAAGTGGCTCAAGGCCGGTGTGCAGGCCTTCGGTTCGTTCGAGAATCGTGACGGCCAGGAGACCTATCTCCCCTTCCTCATCGAGTGCAGCCCTCTCACCCATCCTTACGACGAGAACGGCGTCATCATTGATTATCCCGCACACGATGCGCGCGAGAATCCATATCATGGTTCTTTGGTTGATGACTACGATCGCAACAACTCGTTCTTCGCCAACCTATACGCCGAGGTGCAGCTGCCTCTCAAGGGCCTTACCTACCGCGTGAACTATGGTAACAACTATCGCATCGGCGAGCACAACTATGCAAGCGAATATGCCGAGAACAACAACGGCCAGGCTTACAAGCACCACTCGACCTACTACGATTACACCCTCGATAACATCGTCAACTATTCGAACGACTTCGGCAAGCACAACGTAGGTGCAACCTTCGTCTATGGTGCTTCGCGCCGCAAGTACAGCTACACCGCTGCCGATGCCAAGCTCTTCCCACGTATGACCCTCGGCTACAACTCGCTCGAGCTCGCTTCTACCCAGACCACCAACTCCGACGCCTGGCTTGAGACCCTGCTCTATCAGATGTACCGTGTCAACTACTCCTACGACAGCCGCTACCTCCTCACCGCTACCCTGCGTCGAGATGGTTTCTCAGGCTTCTCTGCCAACAACAAGTCAGCCGTCTTCCCATCGGTTGCCCTCGGTTGGGTCATCACCAACGAAGACTGGTTCAAGGTTGCAGGCATCGACTACTTGAAGCTCCGTGCAGGTTGGGGTGTCAGCGGTAACCAGACCAGCCGCTACTCTTCGCTTGCCAAGGTCAACTCCAGCATCGGCTACATCTTCGGCGACGGCGTTTCGGGAGCAATGCGTCAGGAACTCGCTTCGATGGAGAATGCCGACCTGAAGTGGGAGAAGACCTCCGGTCTCAACTTCGGTCTCGACTTCGCTGTGCTCAACAATCGCATCAGCGGTAACATCGAGTACTATCAGACCACCACGAAGGACCTGCTCTATGCAGTCTCCATCCCATCCATCACCGGCTTCACCTCCATCATGTCGAATGTGGGCGAAATCAAGAACCGTGGTTTCGAAATCACCCTCAACACCCAGAACATCAAGACCCGCGACTTCGAGTGGACCACTCAGTTCAACCTCTCGATGAACCGCAACGAGATCACCAAGCTCGCAGGCCTCGACACCGACGGCGACGGCAAGGAGGATGACCTCACCTCTTCGTCACTCTTCATCGGCGAATCGCTTTCGGCCATCTACGACTACACCGTTGACGGCATCTACCAGGTGGGCGACAACATCCCCGACGGATATCACCCGGGCAACTACCGCATCGTGGACATCAACAACGACGGCAAGATCGACGAGAACGACCGCAGCATCATCGGCCGCACCGACCCTGCAGTGCGCATGGGTATGCTGAATACCTTCCGCTACAAGGGCATCACCCTCAGCTTCTTCCTCAACTCCGTTCTCGGTGGTGACAAGAGCTACCAAGGCAAGAACTCCTATGCTGAGCTCGTCAACGACAACACCCTGCGTCACAACCGCCTCACCGAGCAGGTCGACAACTTCTGGACACCAAGCAACCCCGACGGTATCTTCGCACTCTATCACGCCAACCCCGCCATCAACCCATTCCGCTACGAGAATCGTTCGTTCGTGCGTCTGCAGGACATCACCCTTTCGTACGACCTCCCCGCTGCCTGGATGAAGAAGGTCGGTATGGACGGCATCAACCTCTACGTCAGCGGCAAGAACCTCCTCACCTTCACCGGTTGGAACGGTTGGGATCCTGAACCCGATATGACCTATCAGGACATCAACGGTCAGAACCGCCGCACTGGTAGCCGCTACGAGGATCGCCCCATCATGAAGAGTGTCACATTTGGTATCAACATCAATTTTTAAATAAGGTTCAAAAGGTTCGAAAAGTTATGAAAAGTTCGAAAGGCAACAACGCCCCTTCAGAACCATTCAGAACACTTCAGAACCATTCAGAACCCCAAACCACAATAAAATTATGAAGAAATTATTATATTGTGCTGCCTTAGCCGCAGCGGTGCTGACCGGATGTAACGAAGACACCTTCCTCGAGGAGAAGGCCCTCGACTTCAATTCAGCATCCAATTCGTATTCCACGAAGGCTGACTTCGATGCAGCCGTCACCGAACTCTACTTCCTGGTTCGCGAGGAGTACTACACCACCTACGACCGCACTACCGACCTTTCGAAGGTTGCCGATATGTGGATCACTGCCGACCCACTCAAGTCGAACGTCACCGCCGACTTCTCACCCTCGGGTGCCATCGCCAAGTTCTATTGGGACGAGAACTACAAGCTCATCGCCCAGGCCAACACCATCATCAGCCGTCTGCCAGCCAGCACAGCACTGAGCGACGAGCAGAAGGCTGCCTACGAGGCAAAGGCACGCTTCTTCCGTGCCCTCGGCTACCGCACCCTCTGCTATCTCTATGGCGATGTGCCCCTCCAGCTTGAGGAAGTGACCGCTCCAAAGACCGACTACACCCGCGAAGCCCGTGCCACCGTACTCGCACAGGCCGTGCAGGACCTTGAGTTTGCCACTGCCAACCTCCCCGAGATCAACACCGTAAAGGATGGCGAAATCAGCAAGCCCGTAGCCTACATGCTCCTTGCCGAGCTCTACCTCGCCACAGGTGCCAACGACAAGGCTGTAGGTGCAGCCACTGCCGTGATCGACAACCCCAACCTCAAGCTCATGACCGAGCGCTTCGGTTCGCAGGTCAAGGAGGATGGTGACGTCTTCTACGACCTCTTCCGTCCAAACAACCAGAACCGCACTTCGGGCAACACCGAGAGCATCTGGGTCATCCAGTTCGAGACCAACGTCGATGGTGGCGGCAACAACACCAGCCACTTCTTCTGGAATCCAGGCAGCTTCTGGGGCGAGCGTTTCTTCGCTCCTCAGGTCGATAAGTTCCACATCATCACCCCCGACGGCATCAACCTCCAGCTCTTCGACTGGCCTATCGGCGACATGACCGGTGGTCGTGGCATCGGCACCCACTATGCCGCTCCTCACCTCTACCGCGAGATCTGGGAGGAGGACTGGAACGATATGCGCAACTCCGAGTTCAACTGGCCACGCAAGTACAAGATCCATCGTCCCGACGTGATTGCAGCCGATCCAAAGCTCGCTGCAGCCATGCCCGACGGATACTTCGACCTCGAGAACACCGTGCTCCCCGAAGGTTACTCGATGGAGACCGGCTACGATGGAGGCACTACCCCATCGACCCAGCTCCCCAACCGCTTCATGTGCGGCTACAGCACCAAGATGACCACGCCATTCCATCATCCCGATGCACAGTATGGCAACAAGGCCGTCTATCAGCTGGCAGGCACCGGTGGCAAGACCTTCACCGACCAGTACTTCTATCGTCTCGCCGAGGCTTATCTGCTCCGTGCTGAAGCCTACGTCGCTACCGGCAAGAAGGCCGAGGCAGCCCGCGACATCAACGTCCTCCGCGCCCGTGCCCATGCCAAGGAGTGCACCGCCGACCAGATGACCCTCGACTACATCCTCGACGAACGTCTGCGTGAGCTCGTTTGCGAAGAGAAGCGTCGCCTCACCCTCGCCCGCACCGGCAAGCTCTTCGAGCGCATCACGAAGTACAACCCCTACTTCAATGCAGCCAACAGCGCCGACGGCAAGGCCTACGACGCCCACTTCGACCTGCTCCCCATCCCGCTCTCAGCCATCCAGGCCAACAAGGATGCCAAGCTCGAACAGAATCCCGGGTATTAAAAATTAATGATATGTGTGTGACGTTAGCGCCCCTCTCGCGAGAGAGGAGCGCTAACACTTTTTTAATACACTGAATCCGTCACGGCTTTAATACACCGAATCCATCACGGCGACAGCCACATGAGGGCGGTAGTGCGAAGCCTCGTAATAGTTGTGCAGATCGGTGTTCCAGAGGTTGGGGCCCGAAAAGTCGTTGACGTGATCTGAACCGAAAAGCTGCTTGAGGCACCGGAGGTCGCTCGGGTTGAGACGAATCTGATTGTAGAGTGGGCTGATGATGATCTGCAACGAAGTTCCCTGCCGTGCGAAGATGCTGCTGATCGAGTCGAGCAGTTCGCGCTGGGGCTTGCCGATGACAGGGGGCGACACCGAGTCGGGGAACTGCACCCCTTCGAACACGCGCAGTCGCCCCTCGTCGTAATAGGAGCCGTCGGCAATCTGTTGCTCCAAGGGGACGAAGTTGCACTCGTTGCCCTTGGCATCATAGACGAACATATCATCGGTGAGCAGGCTCTTTCGGAGCATATAGGGGCGCAGACGATGGAACAGGCTATAATCGATATAAGCCACCAGAAACGTCGGAGTCAGGAAGGTCTTGAGATTATACCAGTGGAAGGCCACCAGGTTGCTGTAGCCTGTCAGTTCGGGAGGCGTCTCGCACAGGTGCCAGTGGTCGCAATCCACCTTCTCCAGCAGGCCGGCATCGACCACCATCAGCACGTTGCGCAGGGTGTCACCTTCATGGGCGATGAAGCGCAGCTTCTGCCAGATGCCGAGCAGCGACTCGTTGGCAGCGTCGTAGTGATAGCAACGGCTACCTTCGGGCAAATGCTGCCGCCAGGCTGCGATGGGATAATAGATGCTTCGACTGTTGCCGAGGATGAAGCTGTCGTAGTGCCCCGATTGGTGCTGTCGTAGGTAGTTGCGAGTGGCGACATGCGCAGGATTGAGCGATACGCCGCCTGCCACCTGCTCCGGATAGTAGCTTTCGTAGTTCCCGATCACCTTGAAAGGGTCGGCCATAACGTAAGCCAGCAGCAGGGCTGCAAATGGGCAGCCGAACCACATCAGGGGCCTTAGGAACCGCCACATCTCTCGTTTGAAACCGTTATTCTCTCTCATGACTTAGAACTGGAAATAGATGAATTGTGTCGATGCGGTGGCTTTCCAGAGCATCAGGCCGATGAGCAGGTAATAGATTGCCCAGCGCTGCCAGCGACGGCGCGGCAAGGGCAGCTGCCACCATTCGGCTGCCAGCATCAGCACAGCGAAAAGGACGATGGATTTGCTCTGTTGCAGGAACGACAGGTCCATCTGTGTAACGATACGCCACAAGATGACCTTGGCCGAAGTTATACTTTCAGCCCTGAAAAGCACCCACCCCACGCAGACCAGCAGGAAGGTTGTCAGGATTTTTAGAACCTCTCGCTCCGAGCTCCGCTCGCGCGCCCCGAAGGAAGCAACCTTTCGAACCTTCCCCATACACCAGGGAAGGAAGAGCAATCCGTGGTAAAATCCCCACAGGACAAAGGTCCAGTTGGCGCCATGCCACAAGCCACTCAGCGAGAAGACGGCCACCGTGTTGGCCAGCGTTCGTCCCCTCCCCTTCCTGTTTCCGCCCAGGGGAATATAGACATAGTCGCGGAACCAGCTGGTGAGCGAGATGTGCCAGCGACGCCAGAAGTCGGGGATGTTCGTGGCAAAGTAGGGATTGCGGAAGTTGTCCGAAAGGTGGAGGCCGAAGAGGCGTGCCGAGCCGATGGCGATGTCGCTGTAGCCCGAGAAGTCGGCATAGATCTGGAAGGCAAAGAGCAGAGTGCCATAGAGCAGGGTCGAACCGCCCTGTGCATCAGGATTGGCGAATATCTGTTCGACGATGGGCGCACAGTTGTCGGCCACCACAATCTTCTTCACGAAACCCCACAACATCTGTCGGCACCCCTTCACGGCCTCTTCGCTACTGAAGGAGCGCGGCGCGGCGAATTGCGGCAGCATCTTCCCCGCTCGCTCGATGGGACCCGCCACAAGCTGCGGGAAGAAGGCGATGTAGGTGGCAAAGCTGATCCAATTGCGCTCAGCACGGATATCACCGCGATAGACGTCAATCGTATAGCTCAATGCCTGGAACGTATAGAAACTGATGCCTACGGGCAAAAGCAGATGCAGCAGGGGCCAGTCGGCCTGGAGGCCGAGGCTCATCATCAGTGCGTTGAGACTTGTGGCAAAGAAGTCGTAGTATTTGAAGAGGCCGAGCACACCGAGGTTGAGCACCAGATTAGCGACATTGGCAGTGGCTGCCCACTTTGTCTGTCCCCGCATTTTGCAGCGTTCCACCCATAGCGCGCACAGGTAGGCGCTGCATGTGGTGAGCAGTATCAACCCCAGGAAGCGCCAATTCCACCACCCGTAGAACACATAACTCGCCACGAGCAGCAGCACGTTCTGCCCCCTCCTCGACTGATGCAGAGCCCAGTAGAGCAGGAAAACAAGCGGGAGAAAGAGTGCAAAAGTGATTGAGTCGAATGCCATCGATAAAGTAATCTGCCTGAATTTTTGGCGCAAAGGTACCAATTCTTTCTTAAATTGCAAAATATTCTGGCGATTATTTCTTGCGAGAGAGGAGCACCGACGCCTTTTTTGCCAATTGCTGCATCCACAATAGGCTCTGATTGTCTGTTTTGAATGAAAAAATGAAGAAATTGCCGGATTCTGCATTTCTTTTCGTTCAAAGTCATTATCTTTGCAGCACACATATCAACAATCAGAAAACAAATGAAAACTATGAAGAACCTTTGCCTATTCTGTTTCTTCGCCCTCTGTATGCTGGCATTGACGTCCTGTCAAGGCCACGAGGAAGCAGGTCCGACAGTCATCCACGATAAGCCATCCGGATATACCCTGATCACCGACACGGTGAGGATCAATGCTCAGAATTACATTGCAAGAAACCTAAAGATGACGTTGAACAAGGTCGAGCGCTACCGCAATCGGTACGTCTGCCTTTTCTGGTACCATGACTATACCGGTCATATTCCTGAACTGCTTCAGGGGGATGGATATGTCATTTTGTCCCTTTCACGCGATGGCCAGGACTTCGAACAGATACCCACCCCCACAGGCTTCACCGAATGGAACAGAGGGCCCTTGACCATCCAGGTTGTCAACGACACACTCTACTTCTTGAATCGCGGATTCTCGACGGGCAGCTACTGGGACGAAGCCCTCCAAGAGTGGCACACCACCGACAACATCCCTTCCATCCGTTATGAAGACGAGGAAGATGAAGAGTTTACGGTCAAGGCGCTACCTCGTGGAGAATTTGGCGACTACGTGCAGTTTCACGAGAAAAGCACCGGCACCAAATATCTGTTCGAGACACCCTTGACGAAGATCATCAAGTACGACAGCGCCTTCTATCTGATTGAACCATTGCATATCCGCAAGATTTCGAATCCACGCCTTGGATGGGTGATGGACGATGCCATCGGCTACGGAATGTGGTATAAATATGCCCCTCCTGCGGGGATTGTCATCAATACCCGATACCGCGACCTGATGACAGACTATGAATTATGCGAAGACCACAGCCAGGACACTCTGTTCCTCTCCGGCTTCATCCGCCACGACAAATTGCACTTTTTGGTGCGGGCCATGGATGAAGTATTCATCGCCAAGTACAAGAAATCGAGGCACAGCAGCTTCGAGAAGGTTCTCTCGCTAGGGAAACTCCCTCTTGACGAAGGGTGCCGGTCACGCCAGAACAAGGTGCTCGCCGACTTCAAACAAAGCTGGCAGATGGATGGCATTCTCGACATCGCCGACGATACGGTTCGAACGACCTATTTGCGCCTGGATTATGATTCGTTGCCTTATCTGGGGCCTCAGGTCATAGAACAGGTGATTGATTTTGCACAAAGGAATCTGGGAGTGGCCACGATGGACAGTGTACGGGCTTTCGAGGAGCGCATCGGAGGATACAGCGATGGCTATTTGGCCGAAACCGACAGCGAAGGCTATATAACTACGGCATTCGTCGACAGAGTGTTGGGCACCAATTTTTCCAGCATAAGAAAGGATAAGGGAAGCGGCTACGAGCGCACCGGCTATCTCCATGTACTCGACGCACACGACTCCTTCTGGGTCGGCTATTGCTATCACCCTCAGACCCAGGTGCTGACTTCCCTGTTTGCCGAATTCTCCAAAACCGAGTATATGAATGGCAATAGTGGTGAAAAGAGTCTGGAATTCAACGAGTTGGATTCTATCATTACACGGACCCTCTCCGTACGCGAAGATTCGGTCGGCAAATGGATCAAGGACGGCAAGACCTACAAACTGAGGGACAACTATAACATCCGATTGAATATCTGTCAACAATGAAAACCTGCAAATGTGCGTGCTGCCACAGGATTGAGCATTATGACGGGCGACAGAATACTTGCTACAACTGCGGAAACACTCTCACGGCCGACAGAGTGCTCAATACTATAAGATAGAGCACTATAACGGCCGACAGAGTACCCGATACTACAAGATAGAGCACTATAACGGCCGACAAAGTACCCGATACTACAAGATAGAGCACTATAACGGCCGACAGAGTACTTCCGCAATTTGCGCAAGCATCGTAACGGCCGACAGAGTACCCGATGCGATTGGATGGAGTACTATAACGGCCGACAGAGTGCTCAATGCGATTGGATGGAGCACTACAACGGCCGACAGAGTGCTCAATGCGATTGGATGGAGCACTATAACGGCCGACAGAATACCTGCCACGATGGAAGAAGTACTCTAACGGCCGACAGAGTACTTAATGCTATTCGCAATAAGTTTTTATGCAAATTTGTTGGATATTCAACTAATACTTTGTATATTTGCACCCGAAAAACATAATACGACAGAAAAACTATGAAACACCACCTCACCCGCACAGCCCTCCTTGCAGCATTTTTGACCACTTCGCTGGTAGGCTGCAAGGACAATCAAGAGCAAGGCGCATCCTGCACACGTACCGAAGCCCTCCCCGCAGCCTATTGGGAGCAGAGCATCTGGATCTCGGCAGCCAATGCGCCGGTAGTTACCAAAAATACCACCGAAGAGGAATACTGCCCCGCCGCCGAAGGTGCCAGCTGGTTTGTGTCGAACCTCACCAACGAAAAGCAAGTGACACGTGCCCGCTGGATGACCACAGGACTGGGCACCTACGTGCTCTTCGTCAACGGACAAGCCATCGGTGACGAGTACCTCAAGCCCGGCTACACCCACTATGCCAAGACACGCCGCTCGTTCACCTACGACGTGACCAATGCCTTCCTCACCGATGCGGGAGCCGAGAACGTGCTTGCTGCCGAAGTCACCCCAGGCTGGTGGGCCGACAAGATCATCACCCCCAGTGGCACCGAAGGAATGCTGGGCAAGAAGACGGCATTCCGTGCCGTGCTCGAACTGACCTACAGCGACGGCACCACACAATGCCTTGGCACCGACCTTGAGCATTGGAAGGCTGGCATCGCAGGTCCCGTACAGCTGGCAAGCATCTACGATGGCGAACGTTATGACGCACGCGTGAAGCCTGGTTATGAGACGCCCGAACTGCTCACCACTCCCGAGCAGAACAACGAGTTCGGCGGCAGCATCCTCCCCAGCGAGGGTGCCGAGATCTACGTGCGCCACGACCTGGCACTGCAGCCCGTGAAGTGCTATGCCTGGAGCAGCGTGAGCGGAAAGACCGACGAGGCACACGGCAAGGTGGACGGTGTGCGCGACTTCACCCCAGGCCAGCCCATTTCGTTGAAGGCGGGCGAGCAGCTGGTGGTGGATTTCGGACAGAACTGCGCTGCCATCCCTTCGCTTACCTTCACTGCCCCAGCCGGTACAGTCCTGACCTGCCTCCCCGGTGAACTGCTCAACGATGGCAACGGCGCCCTGAGCCGCGGCATGGATGGTCCCGAAGGCAGCGTGCATCGCCTCAACCTGCGCATCCCCGAGGGCATTCGACTGGTCTATACCTTCAAGGGTGACAAGGAGGAGCACTATATGCCCCGACATACCTTCTTCGGATATCGTTACATCGCCATTTCCGCCACCGAGGATGCGACATTCCAAAGCATCGAGTCTGTCCCTGTTTCGTCCATCACTGCCGAGAGCGAGACAGGAACCCTCACCACAGGCAACGACGACGTGAACCGCCTCATCCAGAACACCCTTTGGGGTATGCGCTCCAACTACCTTTCGGTGCCCACCGACTGCCCACAGCGCAACGAACGCCTAGGCTGGACCGCCGACACGCAGGTCTTCTCGGAGACGGGTACCTTCTTTGCCAACACCTATCCCTTCATGCTCAAATGGATGGGCGACATACGCGACACGCAGTCACCCAAGGGCGGTTTCCCTGGCGTTGCACCCTGGGGACAATACGGCTGCAGCGAACACGACATGATGCGTGTAGGCTGGGCAGATGCCGGTGTGATCGTGCCCTGGACACTCTGGAAGCAGATGGGCGACACACGCATCATCGACGAGAACTGGGAGGCTATGCTGCGCTACATCAACCACGTGGCCGACACGCGCTATGACCACACCGCCCTCAGTGCCGAGAACAGCAACTTCCAGTGGGCCGACTGGCTGAGCTACGAGCCTTTGGAGAGTTGCGGAGGCGGTGCATTCGGCCCCAAGGGTCCACTACCCGATGCCATCAACTACTGGAACTATCTGTGCGCCTCCTATTGGATCATCGATGCCGAGATGATGCGCGACATGGCTGCTGCCACGGGCCGCGATGCTGCACCGTTCGAGAAGATGACAGCCGATGCGAAGGCATACGTGAAGGGCAAGTTCCTCAAGGCCGACGGCACCTTCAAGACCCCCATCTTCAACACCATGCAGACACCCGCCCTCTTTGCGCTGCGCAACGGGCTCGTCGATGGCAAGGCGCGCGAACAGATGATTGCCCGCCTTCGCCAGAACTTTGCCGACCACGGCGACTGCCTGCAGACGGGATTCCTCGGCACAAGCATCCTGATGCCTACGCTTACTGCCTGTGGACTCAGCGACGTGGCCTACACCCTGCTCCTGCAGCACAAGAACCCCAGTTGGCTCTATTCGGTCGATAACGGCGCCACCACCGTCTGGGAACGCTGGAACAGTTACATGATCGAAAAGGGAATGGGTCCGCGCGGCATGAACAGTTTCAACCACTATGCCTACGGCTGCGTCTGCCAATGGCTATGGGAGAACGCTGCGGGAATCGCTGCCGATGTCAAGAAGCCGGGCTTCCAGCACATCATCATGGCTCCTCAGCCCGATCGTCGCCTCGGTTCCATCAAGGCAAGTTATCGTTCGGCTGCAGGCCTCATCGAAAGCGAGTGGCACTATGAGGGCGACGAGTGGGTTTGGACATTCAGCATCCCCGAAGGCGCCACTGCCGCTGTCACGCTGCCAGGAGAAAGCGAGGCAAAGGAATATGAGGCAGGCAACTATACAAAACAATTAACAATTAATAATTACAAATAACAATTGTTTGTAGTAGTCTTTTAACGCCAATTATCATGAATTTACATAAATTATTATTGGGTGCCAGTGTGATCCTTCTGATGACTGCCTGCACACAAAAGCCCGTCGAAGAACAACACGACGGCTATACCCTGATTCATCAGGATGGTCCTACATTGGGCTATTCCCCTGCTTCGGGCATACAGATCCTGAAGGAAGGCAACCATGCCTTCAAGGATTTGAACCGTAATGGCCAACTCGACAAGTACGAGGACTGGCGTCTCGGTCTCGACGAACGTATTGCCGACCTGGCTGCCCAGCTCTCGCGCGAAGAGATTGCAGGCCTGATGCTCTACAGCAACCACCAGGCGATACCTTCGGTGGGCACCTATGGCAATGGCACCTACGATGGCAAGCCCTATGCCGAGAGCGGAGCCCCCGCCTGGGCACTCACCGACGACCAAAAGCGTTTCCTCAGTGAGGATAACCTGCGCCACCTGCTCATCACGGCTGTCGAAAGCCCCGAAGTGGCTGCTCGCTGGAGCAATGCTGCACAGGCCTTTGTCGAAGGATTGGGCCACGGCATCCCCGTCAACAATTCGAGTGACCCGCGCCATGGAGGCAAGAGCGATTCGGAATTCAATGCCGGCGCAGGCAGCGACATCTCGATGTGGCCCAACGAAATCGGTATGGGAGCCACATTCGACCCCGAACTGATGCGTGAGTTCGGACGAATCGCCTCGATCGAATACCGTGCCTTAGGCTTTGCAACGGCCCTTTCGCCGCAAATCGACTGTGGCACCGAGCCACGATGGTTCCGCTTCAGCGGCACCTACAGCGAGGATCCCCGTCTCGTCACAGATATGGCCGAGGCTTATTGCGATGGTTTCCAGACCTCAGAGGGCGAGGCACGTCTCTATGGAGCCTGGGGCCTGCAAAGTGTCAACGCCATGGCGAAACACTGGCCTGGCGGCGGTCCTTGCGAAGCTGGACGTGATGCCCACTACGGACGCGGACAATATGCTGTCTATCCCAATGGCAACTACGAAATGCTGAAACGACCTTTCCTCGAAGGTGCGTTCAAACTGAAGAACACAGGCAAGGCGGCTGCCATCATGCCCTACTACACCATCAGTTACGGACAAAGCAACGAGGTGGTTGCCAACAACTTCAATGCCGACATCATCGGACGACAGTTGCGCGAGGTCGCAGGCTACGATGGCGTGGTATGCACCGACTGGGGCGTGACTGCCGATATCGCCCATCCCGGTGTTCACAGTGGAAAGTCTTATGGTGTTGAAAGCCTCAGCGTGGCCGAACGTCACTGCAAGGCCCTGATGGCTGGCGTGGATCAGTTTGGCGGCAACAACGACAAGCAACCCGTGCTCGAAGCCTTCGAGATGATGGCCCAGCAGATGGGCGAAGAGGCAATGTTGCAACGCATCCGCAAGAGTGCCGAGCGTCTGCTGCGCAACATCTTCCAGACGGGACTCTTCGAGAATCCCTATCTCGACCCCGCCGAGTCGGCTCACATCGTAGGCTGCCCCGAATTCACGGCGAAAGGCTATGAGGCTCAGGTGAAGAGCGTCGTCATGGTGAAGAACCACGAAGCTGCCCTGCCACTGAAGGCTGAGGGAGAAAAGAAGGTGAAGGTCTATGTGCCTCAGCGCATCTATCCTGCCCACAACAGTTTCTGGGGTTCGGTTATTCCCACCGACACCATCACTCCCGTCAAGGCTGAGATGCTGAGCAAGTTCTTCGAACCCGTGGCTACTCCCGAAGAGGCTGATGCAGCCATCGTCTTCATCGATTCGCCCAACAGCGGGTTCGGCTACAACATCAAATGAAGGACAAGCAGACGATGATTGACGTGGTGACCAAGATGCTGCAAATGTATGGCCGACCTATCCCAACCGACCCGAAGGTTCTGGCACAAATGGCTCAAAGTGCAGCAGGCGTGAACAACTACTTCATCCCCAAGGGCAGCAAGGTCAGCGCCCCTGGTAACGGCTACTACCCCATCAGCCTGCAATACCGCGACTATGTGGCCACCACGGCACGCGAAGTCAGCCTGGCTGGCGGCTCACCTTTCGAGAAAGGCACCAACCGCAGTTATCGCGGCAAGGGCGTGCGTACGTTCAATGCTCCCGACCTTACCCTTGTCGAAAACACCCGCAAGGCGATGGGCACGAAGAAAGTGATTGTGGTGCTCAACAGCACCAACCCCACCGTTCCTGCCGAATTTGAGCCATTGGCCGATGCCATCCTCGTGACCTTCGACATCCAGAAGCAGGCCATCCTCGAAGTCATCTGCGGCAACTACGAGCCCAGCGGACTCCTCCCCTTCCAGATACCTGCCGACATGGAGACCGTCGAAGCCCAGGCCGAGGACACTCCCCGCGACATGCGTTGCTACAAGGATGCTGATGGCAATACCTACGACTTCGCCTTCGGCATGAACTGGAATGGGGTGATTGAGGACGAGAGGGTAAAGAGGTACAAATAAATATACATTTTCAATTAACAATTAAAAATTAACAAATAACAATTATTTGCTTGTAGTAGTATAAACACGAATTATCGCGAATTATCAAAAATATCTCAAAATATAATTGATTGAAATAATAGGGAAAGAAAAAGGTGAAGGTGGCATTTTAAGAAGGAAATGACTTTTTCTTGGCCGCCTTTATCTTTTTTCTCCAAAAAAGTTTGGTTGTTTCAAAATAAAGCAGTATCTTTGCAGCACCAGAACCCGCCAAGCCTCTCAACGATGCTCAAATGTGCGGGTCGTTTTATTTTATACAATGAGTAACAGAATTCCATTTCAGAAGCCTTACACCAATGCACATGACCTCGTCAGACTCTTGCAGTCACGAGGCTTGACAGTTACAGATCCTTCCAAGGCTGAGCGACACCTCGAATTTATAGGCTACTATCGTTTGTCGGCCTATATGTATCCACTCCTACAGATGCCCAAGGAGCAACACCACTTCAAGCCGAATACTACGTTCGACCAAGTGATGATGCTCTATCGTTTCGACAAGAAATTGCGCTTGCTCATCTTCAACGAAATAGAGAAAATTGAAATAGCCGTACGCAGTGCCATCGTCAACATCGGAAGCGACATGATGAGCAATCCATTTTGGATGACCGATAGCAACAACTACATCGATGCTACAAAGTTCCGTCACACAATGGACTTGATAGATGCTGAGTTACATCGTTCGCGTGAAGATTTTATCGTCCACTTCAAGCAGACCTATTCCGATGCCTATCCACCTGCCTGGATATTGGCAGAAGTGCTTCCCTTCGGTGTCATCACTAACATCTTCAATAACCTCAAGACCGCCCGCATAAAAAAGAGCATCGCCCGTAAGTTCGGCCTGCAAGTTGCACCTTTTGAGTCTTGGCTTACCATTGTTACACTGACGCGCAACTATTGTTGCCACCATGCACGCGTATGGAACAAGCAGAACACTATTCGTCCGATGCTTCCCAACCGCATGACGGGCAGTTGGATCACTTTGCCTACGGATACACTTCGCATCTATTTTGACCTTTGCATCATCAAGTATTTCCTGAACATCATTTCGCCGAATAACGACATGAAGGCAAAGATTGAAACCCTGCTATCAGCTTTCCCATCCATTGACATAAATGCTATGGGGTTCCCTCGCGGATGGGAAAATGAACCGCTTTGGAATATACCTGTAATTTTTTAAAAGCTAAACAGATAGTGATAATAAGCGATTTTGGGGGACACTACCTTGTTTCCGTTCGGTCACTTCCGAGAGAAGCGCCTCAAGAGAACGGTATCTAAAAAACATTTGTCCCTTAATTTCCCTTAAAATCCCCAAGAATCCCTAAAAATCCCTAAGAAAAAAGATGCGCTCCTCCGAAAAGGATCGCATCTTTTTTACTTTCGTGGTTCCCCTCCATAAAGTTCAAGTGGGGATGGTGGCATCGACTTCACGCTGCATGGCCTCAGCGCCAAGTTCCAGGGCCTCGCGTCCCTTTGGGGTGATCCGATAGACTTCTTCTCTGCGGGTGAGAAGACCAGCCCGCTGATAATGATAGGCCATGTTGCGGGTGATGAGTTGCCATCGGATGGTGCTGCCCATGTGCTCCGACTCCCAATAAGTGAAGTTGACATGTCGTTGCATGTGCTCGAAGATTTCAGGTCGTGAACATTCACGATTTTCTTCATCCAAAAACTTGACAAGAGCATACATGCATTTAACAGCACAAAGATAAGACTTCGAAATTCTTCTTGCCATAGTTAGTTTTTAGGTTTGGTTTGGGTTTGCGGCAAATATACGAATAAAGTTTCAATCTTCCAAATATTTCAGTAAAATTTTAAGAATTATTATGATTTGAGTCACGCGAAGGGTATATATATATCAAAAATACACTTTTTTTGCATTTCGAACATAAACCGCTCCCTTGCGCAACTGGTGCACTCTTTGTCCCAAAAGATTATAATAGGGAGAAGATGCTTGTGAATCTTCGGTTACGCCGCGAATGTTTGCACCGTTGAGCGTTGCATCCTCTTCGATATGAGCGAAACGCCGCCAGCCTATTGCATTCCGATAGGCATCAACGGATCCCACAGGCACGTAAACCACGGAATTGGCATAGACCTCGTCATCAACAAAACGACTCTCATCCTCGACCGTTATCGGCTCGCAGGCATTTACCTTGATCTCGGCGAGCACAGCCGCCCCCACAAAGACATCTGTCATCAGCAGTGGAACACTGGGCATGCTGACCCGCTCCAAGGAAGAACAGCCGATGAACGTCCCTATGCCCAAATACGAAAGGCCATCGGGGACATCAAAAGACGTCAAACTGGTGCAAGACTCGAATGCGTGGTATCCGATGACCGACAACTTTTCGGGCAAGGTGATGGCAGACAAATTGACGCATTGCGCGAAAGCGAATGTCGAGATTGTATCTACGCTTTCAGACAGTGTCACGCTGGTCAGGGCCGAACAATATCTGAAAGAGGCAGGCCCGATGTTCTTCACTCCCTCAGGAATATCGACATGGCTCAAGTTGAGGCATGATTCGAAAGCATACTGGCTGATAACCTCCAGGTTGCCGGACAGAGTAACAGACTGCAAGGCTGTGCAAGCACAAAAGGCTTGGATACCGATGGAAGTCACACTGTTGGGAAGGGTCACCGACTCCAGACTTTCACAAGCGTAGAACGCTCCTTTCCCGATGCTTGTCACTCCATCGTGGAAACAGACTGAGGACAGCTTTCTGCAACCACTGAACAAATAGTCACTTACCTCCGTTACGTTCTCCGGAATATGCACGGATGTCAGGGCGTTACAGAAACTGAACGCATTATTCCCGATGATCGTCACAGCATCACCAAAGGACACCGTCTCAAGATTGGAACATTCGCGGAATGCAGATTTACCTATTGATGTCAGACTGTTAGGCAAGGACAGCGACAAGAGGCTCTGGCAATATATGAATGCACTGTCACCAATCGAAATGAGACCCTCGCTAAAAATAATTTCTTGCAACTCCCGACATGTGGAAAAAGCATGTTCGCCAATCATTGTCACACTGGTCGGAATGGAGATTGTCTCTATCCCGCTGGAGAAAAAGGCATAGTCGCCGATGGCATTAACGGTGTAGGGCACGCCTTCGAACGCTACCTGAGAAGGGAGAATCACCGAACCCGAATATTCGTGCAAGTAATCGGCAACCACACAAGCGGTCTTGGCTTCATGGTTCAAATCATAACAAATGCCGTCCACCTCGACATCGGATGCCCAACAACATTCACTTTGGAGCAAACCGAATGCCACTACGAGTAAGGCTGAGAGTCGGGAAAGGGAGCGATTATTTTTCATAGTCTGCAGAATTAAATGTTACGAAATGATTTTACATTGCGAAATTACACATTATACCTCATTTCACCAAACATTTCAGGCATCAATCCACTGAAAGAGGCAAATCTCTCAGCATGGCACGCAAGATTTGCAATGTATAATTTGCATAGATGGCATTGATTACTCATAATATATGGCGACGTCGGCACCTATTTCCCCACCGTTCGTGTCACCAACAGCCGCAGCGGTCTGCCCATGTGCTCCGACTCCCAATAAGTGAAGTTGACATGTCGCTGCATGTGCTCGAAGATTTCAGGTCGTGAACATTCACGATTTTCTTCGTCCAAAAACTTGACAAGAGCGTACATGCATTTGACAGCACAGAGATAAGACTTCGAAATTCTTCTTGCCATAGTTAGTTTTTAGGTTTGGTTTTGGTTTGCGGCAAATATACTAAGAATGTTTCAATTATGCAAATTTTCCGACAAATTTTAAAGTTTTTTTTGATTTTCATACAAGAATATATACGTTTCTTCCTTTTTTGACAAAAAAATCGCCCAAAAGACTATACGGGATTGAAAAATAATACTTATCTTTGCAGCGGAAACAATTAACAATGAATAATTAACAATTAACAATTACGGGTGACGACATACAATTACATGAAAAAGAATCTTTTATTCGGTGTTGCCACACTGGCAGTGTTGTGCTGCAATACAATTTGCATGGAAGGTCAGCCCGAGACCTTCGCGCAGATTCAGAATGTGGGCAGAGTAAGATTGATTGTTGAATTATAAGACCTTTCGAACCCCTCAGAACCCTTCGAACCCTTCAGAACCCCTCAGAACCCTTCGAACCCTTCAGAACCCTTCGAACCCTTCAGAACCCTTCGAACCTTTCGAACCCTTCAGAACCCCTCTTAACCCTTCAGAACCCTTCAGAACCCCTCAGAACCCTTCAGAACCCCTCAGAACCCCTCTTAACCCTATGAAACATTCCCTTTCATTCCCGATTATTGCCACAGCGCTGACACTTGCAGGTTGTGGTTCGGGCAATCAGCCCATCACCGATGCCGAGTGGAACACCGGCTGGACCTACTGGAGTGACCAACAGCCCGAACAGGTTGTGGTCGATTTGCCCCACGATGCCATGATCGTCGGGCAACGCTATCCCGACGCCAAGAATGCACAGGCAACTGCATTCTTCGATGCCGATGTCTATCATTATCAGAAGACGCTGCACGTTTCGGCCGAGATGTTGAAGCGCCACATTACCCTGCAGTTCGAAGGCATCTACCGCAATCCGAAAGTTTATATCAACGACCAGTTGGCAGGCGGCACCGCTTATGGCTACATTCCCTTTGAGGTTTGCGCCGACGGACTTCTCAAGGAGGGCGACAACCTAATCCGCATCGATGCCGACAACAGCAAGTTCCCCAACTCTCGCTGGTACTCAGGCGGCGGCATCTATCGTCCCATCCATCTGCTTGTGCAGGATCCCGATGCCTACATTCGCGAGGTTAAGGTTTTGACCAAAAGCATCGACCCTGCCACCATCGCCTTGACCATCGACCACCAAGGAGGCTCAGCCCGCACCGCAATTCTCCTGAATGGCGAGGAAGTGGCTCAGGCAGAGGGAAATCAGGCAGAAATCAGCATCCCAAACGCCAAACTATGGAGCGCCGAGAACCCCACATTGTATGAGGCTCGCGTCGAACTCCTCAAAGACGGCAAGGTGGTGGAGACGCGCACCGAAACCTTCGGCATCCGCACCATCGCCTGGAATGGACAGCAGGGACTGCTCATCAACGGCAAACCCGAACTTCTGCGTGGAGGATGCATCCACCACGACAACGGCATCTTAGGTGCACGCGAATATGATGACGTTGCACTTCGCAAGATTGCCATCATGAAGAGTTATGGTTTCAATGCCATCCGTTCGGCCCACAATCCCATCAGTCCCGCTCTGCTGCGTGCCTGCGACCAGCTGGGCATGTACATCATGGACGAGATGTGGGACATGTGGTACAGTTACAAGAATCCCGAGGACTATTCGAAGGACTTCCTCGCCAACTGGCAGGACGACATCGACAAGATTGCTGCACGCGACTACAATCACCCCTCGGTCATCATGTATTCGATTGGAAACGAGGTGGTCGAACCTTCGACACCAGAGGGTCTCGAAATGGAGCAGAAACTTGTAGCCCGATTCCATGAAGTCGATAGCAGCCGTCCCGTCACCTGCGGTATGAACCTTATGATACAGATGATGAATGCCGCCATGGGAACGAACATGACACGCAATGAGGAAAATGGCAGCCAATCGGCAGAAACACAGAAACTGACGAGCGAAGAATATAACAAGATGGTGGCCGAAAGCAGCCAGCGCATGGCTCAGGCCGTGCTGCACCCTGCCGTTGACCAGATCTGTTCGCCTGGCCTTGATCTGCTCGACATCGCCGGCTACAATTACGGCGTACTCCGTGCAGCCATCGATGCCAAGATTCACCCCTCCCGTGTGCAGGTAGGCACCGAGACCTATTGCTTCGACATCGCCACCAGTTGGCCGCTCGTCGAACAGATTCCACAACTCGTGGGCGACTTCATGTGGACGGGTTGGGACCACCTCGGTGAAATGGGCATCGGATACTGGTACTATGGTTCGAACGACATGGGCTTCAGCAAACCTTATCCCTGGATGGTCAGCGGCGCAGGAGCCATTGACCTCATCGGCAATCCTACAGGCGAAGCCCTTTGGGCAAAGGCCGTGTGGGAAAAGACTGACGAACCGCTCATCGGAGTCTGCCCCTTCATGGACGAACCACTCGTCAAGGCCATGTGGCGTGGCACCAACAGCATCCCGTGCTGGAGTTGGCCAGGTCAGGAAGGCAAGGCTGGACAGGTCGAGGTCTTCACCTCAGCACCAATCTGCCGCCTTTATCTTAACGATGTCCTCGTCGGAGAACAGAAGGTCAACAACTGCCGTGCCATCTTTGACATCACCTATCAGCCTGGCACACTCAAGGCCGTCACCGTCAGCGCCGATGGCAAGGAACATACCTCCGAACTGAAGAGCGCAGAAGGTGAAACAAGAATCGCAGCACGTGCTGAAGGGAAGACCCATCGTGCCGGACAACTCATCTTCGTCGATGTTGCCTTGACAGGCGAAAATGGCGTAGTAGTCGGCAATCGCGACGCCCTGCTCAAGGTGAAGGTCGAAGGTGGGGAGCTCCTCGCTTTCGGCTCTGCAAGGCCTATGGCCGAAGAGAACTTCCACGACGGTATCTACACCACCTGGTACGGCCTGGCACAAGCCATCATCAAGGCCGACAAGCCTGGGACGGTCAAGATCACCATCAGTGGCGAAGGATTCGAGGAGTGTGTCGAAACGATTTCCGTCGATTAGAGATTGCATTTTTCACATTCAAAAGCCTCTATTTAAAAAAAATAAGATGAAATAATAAAAATCGCCTTGGAGTTACTTGCTTTACGGCGATTTTTATTATCTTTGCGACATAAAAAAACAATTACACTTTATATATATTATGAAGACACAATCCGGCATCTACCTTACCGCACTGCTTTTGGCAGGTGCCTTAACCTCTTCCTGTTCACGTCAGGCTCCCGAACCATTGCCCTACCCCAACGATGGGGTCCTGACGCCACATCAGCAGGAAGCTGTCGGCCGTATGCCCCGTGTGGTCGTGATGACCGATGCCGAGGTCGATGACCGTTGTTCGATGGTTCACTTCCTGCTTTATTCAAACGACATGGAAGTGGCTGCCATCATCCAAAGCAATTCGTGCTACCAGCGTCACGGATGGAGCAGCGAACCCTGGCTTGCCAAGCAACTCGATGCCTACGAGCAAGTTTATCCAAACCTCAAGGTTCACGACCCCAACTACCCCACTCCCGACTATCTGCGCAGCGTGGTCTATATCGGCGATGAGAATCCCGACCACGTACAACTCGACGGTTCCACCACGCGGCATCTCCTCCCCGGTACAGAACCCGTCATTGACCCGACCGATTGGCCCGACACGCCAGGTTCGGACCGCATCGTCGAACTACTCACCGACGACGATCCACGTCCCGTCTATCTGCAGGCTTGGGGCGGCATGAACACAGCGGCAAAAGCCCTCCAGAAAATCAAGGCACAATATCCCGAAAAATACGAGGCAGCCTGCCGCAAGGCCGTGCTCTACTGCATCTGGTATCAGGATGCAGGAGGTCCCTACATCGAACGTAATCATCCGGGTGTAACCATTCTGCTCAGCCACCACTTCTCAGGCTCGTGGGACTATGGCACGATGACTTCATCGGACAATGTGGTGCGCGAATATATGCACAATGGCAAGAACCCGCTCGGTGCCTGCTATGTCCAGCCTTTCATCAGCGAGGGTGATTCGCCCTCGTTCCTCTATAGTATCAACAATGGCCTGCGCAGCTACGAGGATCCCACCTACGGAGGTTGGGGAGGCCGCTTCTACAAGGTCGATGGGTATGAGAACGTCTATCGCGACACTGGATTTGGCGAATTGCGCGAATGGCTCGAAAACTGCATGCACGACTTCGAGACACGACTCAGCTGGTGCTATACCCCACGGCGCGAGGATGCCAACCATGCTCCTGAGGTCACTGTCGAAGGTCCCCTCGACTTCACCGTCCATAGTGGTGATACCATCTACCTCCGTGCCAAAGTCGTGGACAATGATCCCATCAACGTCGATGAAATGTGGAAACTCTATGGCGACATGTGGGAACAGCACGGCTTGAAAAAGGCCGACGTGAAACGACTTGCAGCCGAAGATCCTGCCACTGCTGCAGCACGCTTTGGTGGCACTACCAGCAACTGGTATCAATACTTCGGCGGCACCTATCCCGGCAAGGTCGATCTGCTCTTCCAACCTGATGGAAGCCTGAAGGCTGTGGCTCCCAAAGTCAATCGCACAGAGACATTCCACATCGTGCTCGAAGCCTCCGACAAGGCCGTGCCTCGCCTTGCCACCTATCGAAGATTTATCATTTCAGTAGAGCCTTGATTTCCCCTTAAAAAACAAACTATATGAAAAAACTACCAATTATCAGCCTTATCGCCCTAAGCGGCATCGCCTTGACAAGTTGCCAGCAAGACAACAATGGCAACAGCGAAATGGATGCCTACGTCAGCAAACTGATGGGCCAGATGACACTTGAAGAGAAGATCGGCCAGTTGAATCTCGTCAGCAACTGGATGTATTTCACCAACTCCACTTTTAGCGAGGAAGCGCTCGCCATCCAACAGATCAAACGCGGAGAAATGGGTGGCGTCTATGGTTTTACCAACATGGAGCAAATCCGTCTGATCCAGAGCTATGCCGTCGATAGCACACGCCTCGGCATCCCCTTGCTTTTTGGCAACGACGTTATTCATGGTTTTGTTACCACCTACCCTATTCCATTGGCCATCTCCACCTCGTGGAATATGGATCTCGTCGAAGAGTCGGCACGCATGGCGGCTCGCGAAGCATCGTCGGTGGGCATCAACTGGGTCTATAGCCCGATGGTCGATATCGCCCGTGATGCTCGTTGGGGACGTATCGCCGAAGGTGCGGGCGAAGATCCTTACTTGGGCGGTGAGATTGCCAAGGCCTACGTTCGCGGCTATCAGGGTACCGACCTCAAGGATCCCTCTACCGTTATGGTCTGCGTCAAGCACTATGCCCTCTACGGTGGTGCCGAGGCAGGACGCGACTACAACTCCGTCTTCCTCTCACGCCAAGAGGCCCATAATGGCTACCTCAATCCCTACAAGCAGGCGGCTTTGGCTGGTGCAGGTTCCTATATGAGTTCGTTCAACGAGTTTGAGGGAATTCCTGCCACCTGCAACAAGTATCTGCTCACCGACGTGCTGCGCAATCAATGGGGCTTCGATGGTTTCGTCTGCTCCGATGCTACGGCCGTTCAGGAATGTATTGCCCATGGCATTGGTGACGCCACCGAAGTAGCACGTCGTGCCATCGATGCAGGTCTCGACATGGACATGGGCTCGAACATCTACGTTGCCGAACTTGCCAAACTTGTGAAAGAAGGCAAGGTGCGCGAGGCCGACATCGACAAGGCTTGCCGCAACATCCTCAACGCCAAGTGGAAACTGGGTCTTTTCGACGATCCCTACAAGTATTGCATCGAGGGACGTGACCAGCAGGAATGCTACACCAAGGAGCAGCACGACTTCGCACGCCGTATTGCCCAGGAGTGCCAGGTCTTGCTCAAGAACGACAATAACGTGCTCCCATTGAAGAAGAATGCCCGTATCGCCGTTGTTGGCCCATTTGCCGACAATGCTGCCGACATGCTGGGATGCTGGGCTGCAACCCGCCGCGAACTTGCCAACGATGCCGTGACCATCCGCAAGGGTATTGAAGAAGCAGTCGAGGGTGGCACGGTGCGTTATGCCGAAGGTTCGTGGATCTTCAACGATGCCGAACAGGAAGATGCCATGAAGTACGGACTTTATAAGGTATTTATGCCTGATATGGAATTTCCTCCCGTCCATACCACACCTCAGAGCCGCCTCGTTGCCGATGCCGTGGCAGCAGCCCGTCAGAGCGATGTTGTGGTGGTATGTGTAGGCGAAGTCAACAATATGAATGGTGAAGGCTCAAGCCGCACCGACATTACCATTCCTGATGCACAGCAGGATCTGCTCAGAGCTCTCAAGGCAACGGGCAAACCTCTCGTTGTGGTACTCGTCACCGGTCGTCCACTCATCTTGAACTGGGAAGCTGAAAACGCCGACGCCATCCTCTGCACCTGGTCGCTCGGAGCAGAAGCTGGTCGTGCCATTGCCGACGTACTCTTTGGCGATGTCAATCCTTCGGGCAAGCTCACCACTTCCTTCCCACGTTCAGTGGGTCAGTTGCCGCTCTACTACAATCATAAGAATACGGGGCGTCCTTGGGGTGACACCGATTCTTATCGCAAGTTCTTCAGCTGCTATCAGGATGTGGTCAATGGTCCGCTCTATTATTTCGGTTATGGCCTGAGTTACACCACTTTCGAATATGGTGACTTAACCCTAAGTTCGGACAAGCTCGGCAGGACTGGAACCGTGACAGCCAGCGTCAAAGTGAAGAACACCGGCAGTCGCGATGGTCTTGAAACTGTGCAACTCTACATCCACGACGTCTATAGCACTTCCACACGTCCCGTTCAGGAACTCCGTGCCTTCCAGAAGGTCAGCATCAAGGCTGGCGAAGAGAAGACCGTCAACTTCGAACTTAGCCAAGAGGATCTCAAGTACTACGATCACGAGCTCAACTATGTCTGCGAGCCCGGCGACTTCGAAATCATGATCGGCCCGAACTGCAAGGATGTCAAAAAGGCTATCCTTACTGCTGAATAAACCGCCCCGAAACAGGAAGCACGCTGATAGACAAGATACTTTTCGAATAAATCTGAAAAAAATTCTTTGAAAATTTGGATTATTTGCAGATAATGGCTATTTTTGCAGCGTGTTTCTCAATAAGAAATAGCATTTATCAAACCTAATATCGAAGAAAATGAAAAAGTTGTTGTTCGCAGTGTTGCCACTGCTTCTTTGGAGTTGCAAAGAGACTCCCAAACTTCCTGCCAATCAAGCACAAACAGAATCAGGAATTGTTGAAGGCGTATATTCTGAGGATAGTGCCATCGTAGTGTTCAAGGGCGTTCCTTTCGCAGCTGCTCCTGTTGGCGAACTGCGTTGGAAAGAGCCTCAGCCCGTACAACCATGGGATACCATCCGGCCATGCTACGAGTTTGGTGACGATCCCGCTCAGCCCAGCCTTTTCGGCGACATGAACTTCAAGGGCCCGAAGAAGTCGGAGGACTGTCTCTACCTGAACATCTGGAAACCCGTCGATGCACAAGGCTGCCCCGTGCTGATCTACTTCAACGGCGGCGGACTGATGGCAGGCTCTGGCTCGGAGCCTCGCTATGCAGGCGACTCACTGGCACATCATGGCATCGTCAGCATCACTGCCAACTACCGCGAGGGCATCATCGGTTTCCTGGCACATCCTGACCTGACTGCCGAATCGCCCAACCATACTTCGGGCAACTACGGCATCCTCGACCAGGCTGCTGCCATCAAATGGGTGTTTGACAACATTGAAGGCTTCGGAGGAGATCCCAATCGCATTACCATCGTAGGCGAATCTGCCGGATCGTTCTCTGTCTCTGTACTGATGGCTTCTCCCCTTTCGCGCGGCTATTTGGCCGGTGCAATCGGATCGAGCGGTGCTGAATTCAAGCCCAGCTCGGCAAAGCCTCTTGCCGATGGAGAAGCAATCTGGAGCAAGACCCTGGAGGAAAAGGGTCTCACCATCGATGCCCTACGTCAACTGCCAGCCGACAGCGTGATGAAACTGGTGCCCCTTCGCGGCATGCCGAACCTGCTTGTCGATGGCTATCTGCTTCCTGCGACCGTCGACGAAATCTTTGCTAATGGCGAGCAAGCCCAAGTGCCGCTACTTGCAGGCTGGAACTCACTGGAGGGCAGTCCGCTTTCTAGTTTCAGAGGCCAGAAGCCGACAATCAAGGCCTATCGTGCCATACTCCAGTCCACCTTCGGCGACCGCACCGACGAGGTGCTGAACGCCTATGGTCTGAAGAAGGACGAGGACCTTTTTGGTCCGACTGCCACCGAACTTGCCGGTGCCCTCTTCACCGCATTCCCCACCTGGAAATGGTGCGATGAACATGCCAAGACCGACCATCCTGTCTATCGTTATTTCTACACCCATCCACGTCCCGAGATGACGGCCAAATACTCAGGTATGGAGGCTGCCTTGGCAGGTGGCGTGAAGAAGAAGGATGACAAAGGTGCTGCTGCCCCAAGAGCGATAATCAAGGGCGCTGTACACTCGGCCGACATCGAATATGCCATGGGTAACCTTGCCACCAACGATGTCTTTGCATGGACGGCTGACGACTACAAGGTGCAGGAAAACTTCATGAACGTCTATATCAACTTCATCAAGACGGGCAATCCGAATGGTCCTGGCGTACCCGAATGGAAGCCCATCAATGGCGAAGAGGTGGCCCCTGTTCTCCAGATCGATGTGGACTGCAAGGTCGTAGCCGACAGCGAACTGGAAGCGCGTTACAAACTGCTCGACAGCATCTTTGAATAATTATCAGGCCTTTCATAATGCAAATGGCTTTTCATAACAATATGTGGCGGGAACCTATTTCGATTCTCGCCACATTATTTATTATTATAGAAATGTCTTTTCGAAGAAAAAACCTATTCGAACAATCGACGATAAAAATCAGCTTTTTTGCCGAGTGCCAAAGGATAGGCACGCGAAGTTGAAGGCATACGGAACCATTCCAAATCACGTTCATAGGCATGAACCTTGGTATACGATCCGATAGTCGGCATCTCGACAGGATGTCCTTCTGCGGATCCGGAAGCCACGGTCAACTGCTGCTGAAGCAACTCGCTTGCCTTGGACCCGGTCGTAACCAAACGACAACAATCGGGCATCTGCCCAAGCAAAGCCCCAATGTCGGTAGGCTCAACTATCTCCAGAAAATTATCGCTTGCATTGTCCTTGAGGCGGTTCACCTTCGATGCCGTGTCATAAAAAGCAAAACCCTGCTGCACTGCAAAAGCGGCAATACGTTCCTTGTCGAATCGCTTTTCTCCCTTGACCTCGAAATAGGCCTTATCGTCGAAAAAAATCAATCCCATCACACGCCAGAAGTCATTGATCCAATTGGGATAGAAGAATTCCATAGACCAACGCGCCCTTGGCGGCGGGAAGCTGCCTAGGAAGAGCACTGTAGCGTGCCTGGGAAGAAAAGGAGTGAGTGGATGAGATTCGATGGTCATGGAGGGAGGTTGAGGGCAGCCAAAGATGGCTGCCACGAGGACAAAAAGGGAAAGAGGGGGTGAGGGTTAAGAGGGGCTCGAAAGGTTCGAGGGGGTTAAAGGGTATCGAGGGGGAGGATACGTGAGAAGTCACGCCAATAAGGGGCTTTGCGATAGAGGTCGATACTCTGACTGGGCACATACAACGTACGTTTCAAGCCAATGGTGTCCCTAAAGACATTCGTGATAGGTTGTGGCGTGTCGCTGTAATTACGGACTTCGGTCAGTGAGTCACAATGATGGAAACAGAAGTCTCCGATGCGCTCCAATGAAGCTGGGAGTGTGACGCTGCGAAGGCTTTGGCAACTATAGAACGCCCCTAACTCCAACGAACGAAGCGAATCGGGCATATGGGCTTCAGTAAGCCCCGAATAAGCAAAGCAACCTCTGCCGATATTTTCAAGTCCCTCAGGGAAATGAATGCTTTTCAGCGAACTACATTCCTGGAACATACTTAGAGGCAGTCGGTCGATATAGGGCGGCAATATAATATGCTGCAGGCTGTGACAACCTCGGAATGCGCTTTCTCCTATCGACCTGAGACTCAGTGGCAACGAGACAATTCGCAGATTCTCGCATCCGTCACAGGCGTGGAATGACAAACGTTCCACTCCTTCCGAAATGCTCAGTACCTCGACGAGGGAATCAGAAAAAAAGGCACTGTCACCGACCATTACCACACGGTATCTCACGTCTTCAAACGTCATAAATGGCCTTACTGAAACAGAGACCGAGGACCTATCAGCCTTTGAACTGCCTCGGCCTGTCACAATGCAGGTAAAGGTATCGGGCGAGGCAATGCTATACGTCAAACCATTCGATTCAAGAACCGTCGGGTCTTCTTCCCAATCATTGGCAACAGCTATAAGATGCCAGACCAATGCTCCACCCAGAAATAGGGCTAGGCTCACAACGAACCTGATGAAGTGTCGTGTGGTCTTATTCATCTTGCCATTCTTCAAGTCATCGGGAAGCGCCTGTTTGAGTGCAGTCGCCATCTCTTCGGCCGACGAGAAGCGACGGGAAATATCAGTATGTGTACTACGTGCTATCAGATTGGAAATGGCATCAGTGTCATAGATTTTGGGGTGCAGAAGACAAACGTCGTGCAACAGCAATCCTACGGCATAAAGATCCGTGCCGACATTGATGTCCTGAATACGGTCCTCATTCTGTTCGGGTGCAGAATAGACGCCATTGCGTCCCATCGACGATTCGTAACTGTCACAATAGCAAAATCCCAAATCGATGAGTTTGACGTCGTTCGAGATGCGGGTAAGCATGATGTTGTCGGGCTTCAAGTCAAGATGAAGCACCTGATGATGATGCAGATAACCCAAGCATTCCAGCAGCTGAGAGAAAAGACGCCTAACGTGCTTCGGATTGGAGAAGTACGAGGGATTATTTATCATTCGATCCCCAAGTGTTTCCCCATCGATGTATTCCATAACGATGTAGCATCCATCCACATCCTCTCCCATCGAAACATACTTCACCAGATGTTCATGCGTCAAGCATTGACCTGTCTCAAACTCCTTGCGAAAAAGTTCCAGATAGCGAGGATTGTCGGCATACTCGCGACGCAGACGTTTCATGAAGTATCGTTTGCCCTGATACCTCACCAAATAGCATAAGCAAGTAGAGCCGCTCCTTTCTGAAAGCGGCTCTATGTCTTCTGCCGAAATAAGATCGTTGTTAATCTGGATAAACCCAGAGACAATCAAGTTCTTGTCCATGGGATGGGACAATGATTCACTTTAGGATTTTGACAGTGGTGATACCACCAGCACGTGCTGCTGAATAACTGCCAAGTGCGGTATTACGACGCACTACAATACGGATGATAAGAGGATAACGAACGATAAAAGAAGAAATTGTACAGACATCACCCTTCTGGAGTTTGGAATTCTCTTTTGCCACAATCTCAAATTTTTCGTCTCCCAAATAGGCAAATCGAATCTTACGATTGGGGAGATAAGAGATTTCCACAACTTGTCCAACCTCGAGATCAGAAGAGCGCAATTCTCCATCAACATGGGTGAACGAGCTGCTTCCATTGCTTAATGAGAGGAGCAATGCAGGCCAGTTGGGGCTTCCAAGGTATTGGGCAATCACGTTGAGTGTACCCGGACGTGACTGATGTGTATCATCAGCTATACGTCCCAGAAGGCGCTTCAACGTATTAACTCCGAGACGGCTCTTGGTGACTTCTTCTATGCCTTTTGAAAGAATTTGAATGTCTCGGTCTGAAGGGTTGCCAAGGCTGATACCCGTGCGTTCTTCAAGCTTTGCTATAACGATAGGAGGTAAATTCATACACTTCAATAAATCTACTCTTCAATGATAGATGACGTTGCAAATATATGAATTATTTAAATAATCTCCAAATCCATTATATCCAAATAGCTTTCAACTATATATTTTGCTTTTTCAACTCAAAAAACACCACCGCAACTTACAAAGAACCCTTCCTGCGCTTGATTTCCGTTAGGAATTCTTCGGCTCGCTGGAGGTCTTCGGGAGTATCGATTCCGACGGTTTCGATATCCACCTGGCGCACTACGATGCGGATACCGTTCTCAAGCCAGCGCAGTTGTTCCAGGCTCTCGGCAAGTTCGAGGGGTGTCTGAGCCATCGAAGTGATGCGAGCCAATGCCTTGGGTGTGTAGGCATAAAGGCCGATGTGCTTGAAGAACGTGTGACGGGAAAGCCACTCTTCCTGAGGTATACCTCGCAGGTAAGGGATCACCGAGCGGCTAAAGTAGAGCGCCTGTCCGCCCTTCCCCACAACGACCTTGGGAGAATTGGGATTGAGCAACGCTTCGAGTCCGTCCTCGGCATGGAATGGCTTGACGAGTGTGGCTATTTCAGTGGCAGCATCCATGAAGCAATCCTTCACGGCCTGAATCTGCCTGGGGTCGATGAAAGGCTCATCGCCCTGCACATTGATGACAACATCATATTCCATACCCAAGGCCTCGACGACCTTGTCGTAGGCTTCCTTGACACGATCGGTGCCGCTTTTGTGATTAGCTGACGTCATGACAACACGTCCATTGAAACCAGTCACAGCGTCGTAGATACGGTTATCGTCGGTTGCAACAACTGCCATATCTACATGAGGAGCCACCTTCTCATAAACGCGCTGAATGACCGGTTTGCCACCAAGCAATGCGAGTGGTTTGCCCGGGAAACGAGTGCTGGCATATCGCGCCGGAATAATAGCAATGGTTTTCATTCTTATTTAAGGATTATCTCTTAATTTTATATTATCACCAATTAACCGATCATTGTTAATTGTTAATTATTAATTGTTAATTCTTTAATGTTAATTGAATCTGGGCTTCACCCAACGGTCGAGCGTCTCGGTGAAGTGCAGACCCGGCAAGTAAGGATTCGAACGATAAGGAGCAATGAAGGTCTTGAGCAACGAGTGATCAAGGGCCGATACTGCATAGAACTCCTCAGCCTCCTCGGTGGTGATACGGATGGTCCAATCGAGCATATTGCCCATGATCATCATGTTGCTTTGCGTCGGGTCGTAATGAATGCCTCCACCGAGGGGCTTCACCTCGTAGTTGGGCGTAATGACATAGAGCACATTGTTCTCATCGGTCATCATGCCACGCAGGCAGCGGGAACGGAATTCGGTCACGAAGATGAACTTTGGCACAACTGTCTCGTCCGTAAGGTCAATCTTCTTGACAAAAGGCTGTCCTGCAGTCATCTTCATCTGGTACATCTTGCGATTGTTGTCGATGAGCAGATAACCTTCATCATATTCCTTGCGGGTGTCAGGATTGCCATCAAGTTCGTGAACAGGGAATGCGAAACCCTTCTTGACGAGCGCATCGGTGAAGAGCTTGCTCTTCTTGGGTTTCACCTTGCCGGTGTTCATATTGATAAACTCGATGCCATCCTTCGTGAAACGGAAAGCATCGTCGGGGTCTTCCAGATTCACACGCTTGGGCAAGGATTCGAGCAGGAGCCAAAGGCCGCAATTGGGGCGATTGGTGTGCGTGTCGTAAGCGCGGCGATGATAGTTGATGTTGGTCTGACGGATAAGTTGGGGACTTACCGCATAACCACGGATGGTGTCGGGCAGACGACCTGCATTCACGAGTTGCGTGGTCCAGAAGAAAGGCAGCAGCGAATCAGCTTCCTCAACCGTATATTCGCGCCCAGAAATGCCACGACGTCCCTGTCCTTCGGTGTTCTGGATGAATTCGTCGGCCAATCCGCTGTAGAGCGTGAAGGGCTGCCCTCCTATCTCATCGCCATGCAGGAAACTCACTGCATAGTTGTTGTAGAGCCAGGGCAATTCCCAGACAACAAGCAGGACGACGATAATGCCGAGTATGATATTAGCAAGTTTTCGCATCATTCAATTCCTTTCTTGAAACGGTCAATACTAATCCAAGGCAGCAGAATGCATGCCAAAACGAACACGACGAGACATGGCAGGAACGGCACATAGGCGCCGGGGAAACTGCTCAGGTAGAAAACCTTCAGGCAGAGGAACATCACCACCAGGTTGAAGATGCGACGAGACCACGAGCCTTCAAGAATGATCCAGGCACTCATCAGATAAGCGGCAAAGCCTGCCAGATACCAAGGCAAGGCCACGAGCAACATCTTGCCATAGAGTTCGGGGGCCAGCGACGGACGCATACCCAACCAAAGAATCAGGTAATTCAAGCCAAAGCAAACAAGCAGGGCAACCAGTCCAAAGCCCAGCATCTCGAACATCATACGCAGATGCGAGCATGGCAGATGCAACGTCAGTTTCAGACATTTGTGATACATCTCGGGGAAGAACTGCACACATGCCAAAGCAATGCCTGCCATCATCGGAATATATTGCAGATGACGCACAAACATCGGCTCATCCTTCGTGATCATGGCTATCCAGATATGTGCCCCTCCCATTGCGCCAATAGCACGCAAGAAGTTCAGCAGTTCATATCCCACATAGCCGCAGGTGACGATCAGGATAAGCAGCAGTGCCCATCGTGTCTTGATCCACTCCTTATAAAACATGGTTATTTATTTTTTTTAATACTTTCCTGTCAAGCCGATGAAGGCATCCTCGAGGTCAAGGTTATCCATCATGAGCGGACCATGAGGGATATTCATCGCCTGCAGACGACGTTCCACCTCGTCTTTCTCGAGGAACGAATAGAGTTCGAGTTCTCCGGTCAACGAGAGCGCAGGATGATAGAACTGCTTATCGCCGAGCAATGGTGCAGGCACGTCGCTCAGACGTTCAGGCAACTGGCTGCGGAAACGATGGAAGCCTTCGTTGATATGCCCCAACGGACATTGCATCAAGATGCTGCCATAGTCCATGATAATGCAATCATCGACCAATCGTTCCAGATCCTGAATGATGTGCGAGGTAAGGAAGACTGTCTTACCCTCACTGTGCGCCCAATCCCTGAGATATTCGACAAAGAGTCGGCGATAACCCGGATCGAGACCCACCGAGAAATCATCGAGAATCAGCAGTTCGGGATTCTGAGCCAGGAGCAGACCGAGTGCCACCTGGCTGCGCTGACCGTTCGACATACGGCTAATCCGCTGCCCGGGAGCCACCTTGAGTTTCTTCATCAGTTCATAATAAGCCTCCTTACGCCACTGTCCGGGATAGAACTGGGCGTAGAAATGCTCGATTTGCTCGATGTTCATGAACTGATACTGCACATGGTTCTCGACAAGCAGGCCTATCTGCTTACGCAAGGCCGGATCCATCGTCTGGACATTCTGCCCGAATATACGGCATTCTCCCGAACGGGGCTGGAGATATCCGCTCAGGAGGTTGATGGTTGTGGTCTTGCCTGTGCCATTCTTACCCAAAAGACCGAGGATGCGGCCTTTGGGCACATTGAAACTCAGGTTTTCGTAAATCTTCCTTTTCCCATAGTAATGGGTCAGGTTGATGCACTCGATGACGTTTTCCATTATTCTTCGGTAACTGGGACAATCTCATAAGAGGTTGCCTCGATGTGATAGAAGGAAAGATACTCCTTGCCTTCGGCAGCCTTGCGTGCAGCAATCTGCTCACGGTAGTTGGCTATCTTCTCGTCGATGGTGCTGCCCTGTTCGCGACGTGCAGCGGCTTCAGTCGAGCAACCGGCAGAGGTACCGATCTTCTCCTGCTCTTCCTCATCGAGACCTTGTTCGATGGCCTGTTCAGCATTGGCCTGCTGCTGAAGCATGGCTTCCTCGTACTGACGTTTCCAGTTCTGGAGATATGCCTCATCGATGCGTGATTCGCGCACATAACCCGTTACGCGAACGACGTTCTTCACACAATCCTTCGAGAAAGCACCGCCTTCGAGATTGCGACCCTCGCAACGAATCACATTGGTGTTGTCGGAACCCTGGAGGAAGATTTTGGTAGCACCATGCGCGCAAGTGTGGGTGCAAACGCCCTCGACAGTAATCAGTTTGTCAACATTTGCATCGGCCTGAGCAAGAGCATCGTCAACGCTAAGTGCTTCGGTAGAAGCCTGCTCCTGCTGGGCTTGCTTGTTGCCAGAGCAAGAGGTGAAAGACACAGTGAAGGCCGCAACTGCGACGCAAAGAGCCAAAGTAAAGAATGTTTTTTTCATTGTTGTGGAGTATTTTTTGTTATTATCTGAGTTATCGGATTCTTCGGAGTACTCGGAAATCTCGCCAAAGATACTTCTTTATTTTCGTAATTGCAAATTTTATGGACTAAAAAGTACACCCAAGTGACAAAGAGATTGTCTGATGATGATTTTCGACATCTGCAGTTACCGACCATGCCTGCTGATATCGAGCGCTGAGCAGGGCAAAAATGCGGATCCTGTCGGCATATAACCTACGGCCATAGAGCAAGTTGAGTGCGACATTTCCCTGGGATGCCGTCAGATAGTCATAATGCTGCTGAAGGGCCGAAGGAAGAGTGACGAGACTCGTTCGAATCAGTGTCGATTCGGCATCACCCGAAGTGCCTTCACCTACGCCATCATAATTTCCGTCTTCTGCCATAATACCTCCGCCCTTCTGATATCCGAGTTGCAGTTCGGCACTCCAGTCGTGCTTTCCGCTATACCACAGGCGGCGGGATGCAAGATTCACATCGGTATAATGAATCTTTTGGCGACGATAGAAGGGATAGAAACTTGCCGTGAGGCGACGTTCATAATAGCCGGCTTTCACCTGATGAACCCAAGCATTGCCATAGAACCTGTAACCAGTCTCGGCGCTGAGCGTCCGCTGTCCTCGTGTCTTGAGACGGCCGTGATAGATATACTCGTTCAAGCCACCTCCCTGATTGACATAAGTGTAGAGGTTCTGCCAGTTCTCGAGATGGCTACCCGTAACCCGATAGGTCATAGCATGTCTTTGCAGCCAGGTAATCTTGCCTTCTACGCCCCACGCCGTTCCCGAATGTTCCATAAAGACCGGTGTAAAAAGCGAACGCTTGCCATAATAACCTTCACGCCATTCCAGCCACCCTTCATGGAGCATCTTTGTCGAACCTTTGCCCATACCAAGTTGGAGTGACACGCTGTGACGTTCGGAAAGCATAGGGCGCTCTTCATCTTCGTCGGTCAGGCCATTCGCATTGCTGTATTCGCTCACGCCAAACGATGCTCCATAGTCGATAAGCGAAGCATAGAAGATGCCCGTGGTGCCATAGGTCTTGAAGAGCAGTTCCTCGATTGTGCGACGATAGTTGTAGGAAAGGCCCAGTTGAGCAATGCCTTTTGCCCAAAGGACACCGCCTCCGGCCTCCAGGTCCATAAGTTTGTTCTGCGAACGCAGGTCGCGACGCTTTGCATTGTTCGCCGAAGTGAAATCCACACGTGCTCCCAACGAGATACCCTGCCCCAAATCGAGGCCAAGCCCACCCATCAGGTTATATTTCTCGCGATTCTTCGTCCCTGCGAATTGTGGATCCATCTCGACGATGTCGAAAGGCTGGTCATCGGGATCAAGCCAGACCGAACCCGTCATATCCTTGCCCTGGAAACTGGAATAACTCACGTTGCCACTCAGGACAAGTCGGCTGTTGACGCGATAGAACGAGGCCGTCCGAGCACCGAACTCATAACTGTCGGGCGAAGCATAATAATCTCCCCAACCGCCATTATCCTTTTGGAAATAGGTTTCGGCATAATTGGTGCGAACGTCATCAGGAAGCGCAGTGAGTCCCGCGACGTTCCGACTGGCAAGCCAGGGCGTCGTGTCACACAAGGCTTCGAAATGCTCTTGTGCTGCAAGAGGCTGACAAAGGGTCCACGACAAACTAATCGCGGAGAGTAGCCTGATAGCGTTCGAAGAAATCATTGCTCGAATTGTTTGTATCCTGATAAATGATGAATGCACCTTGTTTTGCCGATGCTTCTGCGTGGATGCCTGACGGATCGGCAGGAACAACGCCCTGCGAAGCATCGGGTGTCTCGCTTAATCCATAGACCAGCAGTTCCTCATTGCCGGGGATGGCTTTCGTTGCAGCCACGTCAACGTTGCGGTGTACGGAGTAGCCGAACGTATTGGTAAGATAGACAGCTCCTGCATCGACCTCGTCGGTAAGACGTTTGGCATTCTTGGTCGAAATAGTGGAGAACATCTCGATGCCATCGATAATCCATTCGGTCGGGATACGCAGACAGGCTCCCGAGATGGAAACCACGTTGTTGTGATACCAGATGTTGTTGGCATCGTTGGCGTAAGCATCTATATCGACATCGTCCGGGATGGAGAAGATAAAGAACGCCGGATCGAGTTGGCTCAGCGGCCAGGCATTGCCTTGCCCATAGAATGCTGCCGAAAGATAATGGTTGGCAGGAATAAGTTCCGAAGGAACAGGGTAATAACTCGTATTGGTGAAGATGAGCGGATCGTAGGTGCAATAATATTCAGCCCGACCCAGATTCACCGAATTCGAATAGGAAACCGTATGATCCACAGCACCGTTGAGGGCAATCACAATCTCCTCCCCGCCTTCCAGATGCAGCGAGTCATTGAAGTGCCAGATGGCCTGGATGGCTGGGATAAAACCCTTGTCGGCATAGGTGAGCCGTCCTTCGGCATCAAAGTTGCCATTGTTGGCATGGGCATTATAGGGAGGTGCCATACCGAGACCTAATTGAGCGATGGTGAGGGGTAGTTGTCCGTTATTGTAAAGTATAACGTACTTGTCGAAATAATAGGCTCCCGAACCATCGTCCTTCTGACATCCACCCTGATAGAGTTCCTTGATGATGAGGTTACCACGACGCGAAGCCACCATTGACAGCACCATGCCCTGATCAACGATCGGCGAGGTGGCATTGACCTTGATGTTCGAAGAACTGCAGTTCATCACATATTCCTTGCCTTGCGCATCGGTGTATTGTCCTGAAGCAGAAAGGTCGTAGATGCCAGCAGGAAGTGTGAAGTGTGCCCAACCTAAACCATCGGTAGTTGCTTGCCAAGCATTGCCCAAGGTTGTCGACATCACCACCTGGATGCCCTGCATACCTTCGCCCGTGACGGGATTCTGCAACTGCACAGGGACGTCGAATGACTCGTAGCTGAGGTCTTCGTCCTTGATGCAGCTGCTCATCAGCAATGCCACCAGGCCACACATTATATATATATTCAGGAGATGCTTCATCACTAGAGTCTGACCTTTAACGAAAGTCCATAATAAAAGGCGGGAATGCGACCACTGTTATAAAGTGTGGTTCGCCTATCGGTTTGCGAAGAATGCACACGCGAGGTGTTGTTCCAGAAATTGGTGGCATAGAACGACAACTTCACATATTTGCCGATTTCCTTGGTCACATTGATGTCGGTGGCGAAGTAAGGCGAAATGCGGTCTTCGTTGAAATAGTAGTTGGTGTTCGACTTGCGAACCATACGGAGCAGGTCGTTGTAGAGGTTCATATTGCCTGCATCGCGTGCAGCCAGGAGGTCGTCATAGAACGGACGCAACGTCGCAGGCTCATCCCACGTGCTGTAATATTTCGGATAGACGGCCACATAATGATCCGTATAGTCGGAGTTCGTACCGAAATAGTCGGTAGCATCGCTCATGGCATAACCGGTCAGATTTCCTTCCTGGTCTTCACGCAACGTGCGTTTCATGTTGTAGAAACTGCATTCGAAACGCACCGAAACGATAAGGCGTACCACGGGGATATGTGTCGTGACAGTCACATTCGTATTGAGTTGCGACTGGATTGATCCATTCGATGCGGCAGCTGCTCCCTCGTAGTAGCCGATGTAGCTGTAAGGCTGGCCATCACTCTGATTGGTCGATGTTCCGATGTGCGAAGCCACGAGCGTGGTCTCAACACCCCGATAATGATAGAATGTGCCATCCCAACGGACGTCAGTACGAAGGGCAGGAATTCGCGCAAAATCCACAATCCATTCCACACCCTGACGAGTGGAACTCGACCCATTGACCCATCGTGTATTCGAAGTGTAACGATGCAGCGTCTTGCTTGGAAGTTCCTGGTCGGTTACATTGCCTGTCACGTCGTGCACAGTGACCTTGCCGCTGACGGGGTCAACGGTGTAGTGACGGTTGGCCGAGGCTATCGGGAAATCGGCAGCCGCAATGGGCGAAGTGAGTTCGTAGCTGAACGGTCGGTAAGCCGATGTGCGAAGGTAGGGATTGAAGGTGCGCGTGTTGAAGTAGGTCAGCGACAGGCGCGTCTTGCCCAACTTTGCCTCCACACCTACTTCACGCTGCAGACTGTACTGCCATTTCAGCGACGCATTATAGAGTGCCGACGAGGGCTGCGTGTAGTAGGCATAGCAGGCTTCGCCCGATGCAGTGGTACCACTTGCAAACGTCTGCCAATCGACATACGAGATGGTGGGGAACAGCACCTGCATGGATGGTAGTTTCACGCTCTTGCCGATACCGGCGTGGAAGCTAAGTTCCTTTTTCTTGCCGTGAACGCCATATTGCAGCGAACCGCGCGGTGAAAGACTGTTCACTGTGCCATATTCCGAACCCGCAATGTGCGTGATGTCCTCACGAAGGCCAAAACTGAACTTCACGTCCTGCTTCTTTGCCAGCTGCAGCGTCATCTGTTCCTCGGCATAGACAGCCAGGTTGTGCATATAGGGCAACGTGTCATAACGGGCCTCACGCCAAGTGGGGGCAAATGTGTCGTCGGCGTAATATAAGCCACGTCCTTCATTGCCCGATGCCGTATAATCCAAACCTGCCTTGGCATGACTCTCTACCCGATAGTCTCCACCGAGGGACTTCTCATGGTCCCATTTCGCCTTGAGATGCGCTCCGAAGTCAACAGGCTTCGAGTCAGTGATGGCAAGTTCGTACCAATAGCCCGTAGGTCCCATGACGATGGCTGTGCCGTCGGCAATGTGATAGCCTTGCTCGATGGTGTGGAGGGCTGGTTGTGAGGTGGCACTGCTTCGATTGTTGTTGACACGCTGCTCCTTGTCCTCAAGACTGACGTCGGCCGACAGTTCGAGATAAGACAGCCACGGTCTGCCCACTTGCCATTGCAGACGCATCAGGCTGCGCAAAGCATAGTCCTGCTTCTTCGTGTAGGTGTCGTTGAATGCGTCGGGATCGCTCTTGCTGTCATAACCTCCGAGGTTGCCTTTCACATCGAGGTTGAAGTTGAGCGGCATAGCCTTTTCCTTGAGGAACTGACGGGTATAGCGCAGCGAGAGCCCGTTGCGCCGATAGGTGGTATAGGGCGACGTGAGACTGCTGACCGACTGTGTCCATTCGTACGACACATTCAGGATTCCTCCCTGTCCGGTCTTTCCCAAGCTGAAACCTTTGGCCAACGCGGCAAGTTTGGTGTGCGGCTTCAAGGTCACATCCACCATATAGGGTGTCTTGCCGCGTCGTGTCTTCACCTTCACCATGCCATTCGATAGGTCGCCGTACTCCACCGACGGGATGCCTGTGATGACCTCCACCTCTTCGATGTCGCTGGTGGTGACCGTACGAGTCGAAGCACCTGTGGTCTCGCCCATCTCGCCGTTGTTCGAAAGGCGTTGTCCGTCCACCTCGACAGCCGTACCGAATGCTGCATTGCCCATTTCGCCTGTACCTTCGCTACGAAGAGCAATACGCTGGTCGTCAATCAGGCTTTGGTCACCCTGGCTCTTGCCTCCCGGCAACAGCAGGGTTACATCGTTCACGTTGACAATCTGATTGTGTTCGAGTGAAGTGCGATCCACAGTATAGGCCGTCGTCTCGATGTGTTGCTTTTGTGAAGTGACAGTCACCTCGTCAAGGCGCAGGTTCTGCTCGACAAGCTTCACGACGATGCTGGTATCCTTCGTCAACGTGAAGGTCAAAAGTTGCGGGACATAGCCAAAGAGGCGTACCTCAATAATGGCTTTTCCCTTGGGAAGATTACGAAGCATGAAGCGTCCATCCTCTCCCACGACCGTTCCCTGCTGGGTGGTCTGATGCACCACCGTTGCAAAGGCCATCGGCTCGCGTGTCTGTGCATCAATCACTCGCCCCGAAACGCAATAAGGCTGTGCACGCAGCGTCGCTGCGCACACAACCATAAAGGTCAGAAGAAGAGCAAGGATTTGCTTCATACTAATATTTTGGGTCTAGACAATCTAGAAGCTCTAGAATATCTAGAAAATCTAGATTATCTAGAAGGGACAAACATTATCCGGCCCCGCTCAATCACGAGTCCCTGCTTGCGGTAGATCGCACGACCCAGGACATCAAACGATACAGCCGGTGCATTCTCGTCAAGGCGAACCGCACCAATAGCCCCAGTCGTCGGATCCATCGGCAGTCGTGGCAGACCTTCAGCGATGGTGCAATTCTCGATGAGAATGATAGAGTCGCCTCGCAGATTGCCGACCAGTTGGGTAGTGTCGGGTGCCGTCACTACGCCTTCGTTGCGGCATTCGCGCAATGTCAACGAACCCTCGACGCGTGCAGTATGACCAGCCACACCGCCTACATAACTATCGACACAGGTCACGGCTCCCTTGTTGGTGCAACCCACAATCGAAGCATGTCCGTCGTCGCCCTTCATGTCGTTGCCAAGGATGCCGCCCACCATCTTGAAGCCATAGACGCTGCCTTCGTTCACGCAATCCTCCACACGGATGAGACGCGTGGGGCAAGAAACGATGCCTGCGGCATAAAGTCCCTTGGGCTCATCGCCTTCTTTCACGCAACGCACGTTACCATAGTTGGTACAGCCCACAATAGTACCGCCCACCGAACCTGCAATGCCCGAGGCACCCGTTCCACGGCCAGTCGTAATCGAACCATAGTTCTGGCAGTTCTGCACCAGATAGTCATAACTTGTGATGCTGCTTCCACTCTGAGAACCACCCACGATACCCGTGGCGTACGACATTGCTGTGATGTTGCCATAGTTGACACAATCGCGGATTGTGCCCTTGCCGAACATCATCATACCGCAGATGCCGCCTGCATATGCACCGCCGGCTGAAATATCAGCATAGTTGGTGCATCCGCTGATAGTGCCTGCACAAAGAGCGGCAAACGGCGCTGCATAGTTATAGGTGTTCAGTTCATTGTCGCTCGCAAATACGAGGTCGGCAATCGAACCTCCTTCGGCCAATACCGAGACGAGCGACTGGAACATTCCTCCCTGGGGAAGATTGTGCTTCACACCCGTGATTGTGGCATGATTGCCCACAATATGGCCCTCGAAGCCCCATTGCGTATTGTTGAGTTTCCCCTCGATGATACCATCGACAGCGATGTTGGGCAACTGCGAACCACCAAAGTCGATGTCGTTCATCACCTTGAAGTATTCGCCGGTACCGCGATGGTCGACCGTGATCATTTCTCCCAACTTCTGTAAATCGTCGGCTTTTGTAATCTGATAGGGGTCACTCTCCGTGCCAGCTCCTTCGAAGCCGTAGACGTTGGCCGAAGCCATCTTGACATCGACAGTAAACTCTATAGGGAAAGGCATGGCACCCGGCTGCATGTTGTGGACGATGTGATAGCCCGTCTCATTGGCTGCAACGAGGATGTTGCCAAGTTTCTCAAAATAGTATTTGCCGTTGATGACCGTTTCACCATTGCTGACAGCGACAAGCGTCATGCTCACATCGCTACCGGTATAGTCGCGATAGTAGCCACCCTTCTCGGCATCGTAGGTCAGGTTGTCGATGACCATCGTGCCGAGGGTGAGGTCACCCATCACGGTGCCTGCCACCGACTTTTCCTCGATGGTGACGTTCAGCGTTTCATCGACGAACGTCAACTGGTATTTCGCATCGTCGCAGGTATAGGTATAGGTTCCGCCCACGACAACCCTCTCTGAGCCTGTATAAGTTGCGGACTGTGCCATGAGGCCCACCGAAGTGAGCACCATGGCACAGAGACTAAATATTTTCTTCATTTACAAAATAATGAAGGGAACTACACGATTAACGCACGAAGAAGATCTTGCCGTTCTCGATGAAGAGACCAGCCTCACCCTGTGTGCGACGACCCTGGAGGTCAAATCTCTCAGTGGCCTTTGCCTTCTGTGTATCAACAACCTCGATGATGGTCTGGGTCGAATCGTTCTTGCCATTGAAGGTCACGGTCATTGGAATTGGCATACCGCCGACGCTGAAGGTAGTGGTAAAGGCAAGATCCGTTTCGGTCATAGTGCCCTCAAATGAAGTACCTTGGATTGCAAAATCACCAGCCTGGGTAGTGTATTCACCACCAGCGAATGTGCAACCGTCTTCAGTGGCAGTATAAGGAACGTTAACGTCAAATTCGTCAATCACGAAGCCCTGATAGGAAATCTCTGGGATTTCGATGGTTGCCTCGTCACTAGTAAACAGGTTCACTGTGATCAGCTTATCTTCGAATACGATTTCCTGGCCCATAACATTGACAACCACATTGCCTTCGTATGAATTAGACCATTTATTGTTGATGTCCAATGGATCGGCAATAGCCATAGTTTCGTTATCGAGAGGAAGAACGGCATCAGGAGCGAAATAGTAGCAATCCTCAAGCACGATATCGGCTGTACCAGCAAGGTGACCAGCAGTCTCAACCGTAGCGGGAACGGTTACTGAAGTGATGCTCGCGCTGTGCTTCACGGTAGCGCCCTCCTTGGTGGAATTGCCAACGAGGCCACCAACGTTCTTTACCTTCGACTCGTCAGCATCGGTGCCGACAATGCCACCGCCCGATACCACGCCATCCTCTACATCGGCAATATTGTAGCAGCCATCGAGCAACGAGGCTTCATTGCGAAGTTCGCCAGCGATGCCAGCCACCTTAGAAACGCCCGTTACGACAGCGAAATTGATGCACCTCTTGAACGTAACGGCCTCATTGTTGGAGCAAGCCATAATACCACCGGCATACTGTCCACCAGCAGTCACATTACCATAGTTGTTGCAATCTGTAATCAGACCGCCGCCACTTCCTACGATGCCGGCTGCACCTACACCCGAGCTGGTAATGTCGGCATTATTGTCACAGTTGGCAATCACATAGTTGTATGCTTCGATGCTCGTATGACGCTGGCTGCCACCCACGATACCGCAGGCATAGCTGCCGCCATTTGAAGTAACTGTGCCATTGTTCTCGCAGTCACGTACGACGCCTGTGCCGCGAATCAAGCTGCCCACGATGCCTGCGCCGTATGCACCAGTGTTGGTCACAGGAGCATTGTTCACACAGTTCTCGACAAGGCCTGCCGAAAGGCCAGCGAATGGAGCCACATAGAGGTTGCCCGAAACCTCGCCCTCAATGGTGAGGTTCTTGATCACGCCGTTCTCGCCAAGGGCTGAAACGAGGCCAACATACGAACTAAATTCATCGGTCTTGTTGGGCTGGTCGTGCTTCACACCCGAGATGGTGTAACCTGCACCGTCGATAACGCCCTCAAAGGCATACTCTACCTTGTTGACATTCGTGATGCCAGCCAGAGCAATCATTGGGAGCTGAGCACCAGCAAAGTCGATGTCACCAGCCAACTGGAAGAATTCGCCAGCACCCGTGTTCTCAGCATTGATGTTGGCGGCAAGGGTAGCAAAGTCATCAGCGCTCTTCAGGATGTATGGACTCTCTTCGGTGCCCTCACCTTCGAAGCCATAGCCTGTTGGGCCAGCCTCGGCTGTCGTGTATTCAAGTTTCTTGATCGACTGGCCGCCTGAAGCGAAATAGAAGTAATAGGTCGTGCCTGCCACGAGGTCAGCGCTAACTTCCACCTGATTACTGCCATCAGTATTGTTCACGGCAAGAACAGCCTCATTGGCAAGCAGTTCGGCTGCATCGCTGCCAGTTACCACTGCAGTACCGATAGCGGTCAAACGATCGGTAGCCGAAGAGTTGTTCGAACGGAATGTAACCACCATGTTGCCGTTTGCACTAGGCACATACGAGATGTAGCGACGAGTTGCCGAGCTTGTACCATTGCAATGGAAACCTGCTGCAGCAGAAACATATTCCTTGCCACTGTCAGCACCTTGATTGCCGACGAGGGTAAGGCCGTTGTACTCCGTAGTGTAAGAATCTCCTCCGAGATCCACCTGCTCGGTGTACTCCGAGAAATCCCAGGTAATCACTTCGGCATTGGTGTTCATCGCAAAGCCGAAAGAGGCGGCCACAAGGGCCGAAATCGTAAAGACTTTCTTCATAATGCTATTAGTTAAATGGTTATGTAAAGTGTTGTTTCGATTACTCAAAAAAATCGGCGCAAAGATAGTGCATAAACCTCGCATGGACAATACCTATATATAGGTAATTAATAACTGACGACAATCAATTGTTAATTGTTAATTAGTTGCCCAATCTCCAATTGTTAATTGTAAATTATTAATTGTTAATTGTTCACAGAGTTCTCACCTCCTCCACACCCTTCACATTCTCGATGATGCGGATGACTTCCGAAAGCTCGAAGGCTGAAGGCACACGCATCTTGATCTGAATGATACCGATGTAGTCCTCGGTCACAGCATGGATGCTATCGATCGAGAGATGCATCTGATTGTAAATGATGTCAATCAGGTCCATCATGATGCCCGAACGATCCACGGCATTGACCTCGATACGGGTCGAATAGGTGCGGCCGGGCAGGATGGGCAGTTGCACATCCACAATCGAATCTCCGTCGGCTGCCGACAGGGCAATGGCATCGGGGCAGTTGCGCTTGTGCACCAGGATTTTTCCGTCCTTGTGCTTGAAGCCCATGATCTCGTCGCCCGGCAAGGGGTTGCACTCGGTACACAGGTCGTAGGGGAACTCGTCGATGTTGATGCCGCTCTTGTTGAGTGCCACGTTGATGGCACGACGTGCCTTGTAGGTGTTGACGTGGCCCAGCCAGCGGTATTCGGGCAACTGGTTCTCCTCGGTGCCCACCTCCACGCGGTCGCCGCGCTTCAACTGGGTGAAGATCGAGCAGAGTCGTCCATTCACACGCGCGAACTTGGCATGGTTGCCGACGTTGGTGTGAATCTCGTAGGCAAAGTCGAGTACTGTCGAACCCTTGGGAAGCACGATGGAGTGCCCCTTGGGCGTGAAGATGATCATATCATCGTTGTAGAAAGACGAGACCACCGACTCCATAAATCCGCCTTCGACACCGCTTTGTGCCACGTCGCGCAGCACGCCACGGAACTTGCGGATCCAGTTCTCGACACCCTCGGTGCGATCAATCACGCAGCCCAGCTGTGAGTTGCGCTGCATCGTCTCGGTACAGATATGTACCTCGGTCCACTGTCCAACCTGCGACATCACCTGCACATGGATTGACTGATATCCGTTCTCCTTGGGCTGGTCGATATAGTTGATGAGCGAATACGGGCGCTCGTTATAGTGGTCGGTGAGCAACGAATAGACTCGCAGGCACTGGTTCTTTTCAGACATGCCCGACTCCTCATCAAACTTGATGATGATGTTGATCTGATGCACATGCTCCAGTTCCTTGAAGGTCTGTCCCGTGTTCTTCATCTTGCGCCACAGGGCATAGACCGAACGCGGACGGGCATAGACATGCGCCTCGATGCCATGCTCGGTCAAGGTCTCGCGAATGGGCTCCAGAAATGCCTCAATATCCTCGCGATGCATGCTCATATAGCGGTCGATCTTCTTCTCGATGCGGTCATACTCCTGGGGCGAACGCCAGCGGAGCGAGAGGTTCTCGAGTTCCGACTTGATCTCGTAAAGGCCCAGTCGATTGGCAAGGGGAGCATAGAAATAGTCGGTCTCCGACGTGATCTTCATCTGCTTGTCGGTGCGCATCGAACCAAGGGTACGCATATTGTGCATACGGTCGGCCAGTTTGATGAGCAGCGCGCGAATATCATAGTTGATCGAATCAAGCATATGCTTGAAGTTATCGATCTGCTTCGAAACCTTGTAGTTGCCGTCCGAATTCTTGGTCAACACGCCCACAAGGTAGGCAACGTCTTCGCCAAAACGCTCGCGAAGGTCTTCCACCGTGTAGTCGGTGTCCTCGACCACGTCATGCAGCAGGGCAGCCATCACCGGGTTGGTCTTCAATCCAAGTTCGACCAGCGCGATTCGTGCCACCGCTATCGGGTGGGTGATATAGGGGATGCCGCTCTTCCTGATCTGTTTCGAGTGAGCCTCGGCAGCCAGGTCGTAGGCGGCCTTGACGCGCGGAATCTCATTGGCAGGCAATAATTCATGCACGCGCTCGAAGAACTCCTTGCTCTGTTCCTCGACAATCTGTTTTCTTTCTTCCTCGGTGTATTTGTTCTCCATAAGCAATTTCCTTTAAATAACCTGATTACTCTCCATTTCCAACTCTCCAATGATACCAAGCAACTGCTGACGCAAGGCCTGCAGACGCTGTATCACTTCTTGTCGGGCCTCATCGCCCGTCATATCTTTTTCCTTCAGTTTACGCTTGGCTCCTTCAATCGACAATCCTTCGACGCGTATCAGACGATAGAGGACTCCCACCCGCTGCACATCCTTTTCGTCATACAGACGGTTGTCGCTGGGGGTGCGACGCGGGCGAAGATATTGCGGAAATGCCTTCTCCCACTTGCGAAGCAAATCATCCGACACATCAAACTTGGCCGCCACCTCTCCAATCGAGAGGTAGGGTTTCTCCATAGTCAGGTCTTTGATGTCGACATGTCGCTTTGCCATGTGTAACAATTGTTAAAAGGTGAAATTCGCCAATTTGGGGACAAATATGAGAAATTTCATAATAAAAAGCAAATTTTTAAGCGATTATTTTTGTTTTTTGCCAAAATTTTTCTGCTTTTGGCATTCTACTGCCCCAAAAAACGGATTAAAAAAACGAATTAGCGAAAATGTGCAAGACCCAATAGGTCAAGCCAAATTCGCTAATTCGCAAATTCTTGATAAAGGGAAACGCGACTTAATCGCGACGTCCCATGTAGATTGACACGTAGTAGAGCAAGGTCATCAGTGATGAGAGAGCAGCCACCACGTAGGTGTAAGCGGCAGCCTTCAAGGCCTCGCGTGCATCCTTCTGCGTCTGGAACGATGTCATGCCGCTCTTGTCAAGCCATGCCAACGCGCGACGCGAAGCATCAATTTCGACAGGGAGGGTGACGAAGCTGAAGAGCGTGGTCACACCGAAGAGGATGATGCCGATGAGCAGAAGTTGCGGGAACGACTGGAGCAGCACTATACCACCCAGAAGCACCCAAGACACCAGTTTGCTCGAAAAACTTACGGCAGGGACCATCTTGCTGCGCAACGTCAGCCACGAATAGGCAGTAGCATGCTGCACGGCATGTCCGCACTCGTGGGCTGCCACGGCAGCAGCAGCAATCGAATTCGACTCATACACCGAATCACTCAGGTTGAGCGTCTTGTCGGTCGGATTGTAGTGGTCGGTCAGCTGGCCTGCCACGTGAGTGATGCGCACATCCTTCAGTCCGAAGCTGTTGAGCATCATCTGTGCCACCTGTGCACCCGTATAAGGAATGTATTCCTGTGAATATTTCTCAAACTTTTTCTTCAGATTGTGCTGCACCACCCATCCGAGCACCGCGATGACAATCATGATAACGAAGTAACCGTAGTTACCGGCCATAGCCATTGTGTAGCCTTCCATAATTTATATATTTATAATGTTTGTAAAAACAATTTTAATTGTTACTCCCCAAATTAATTGTTAATTGTTAATTATTAATTGTTATTTCCAATTGTTATTTCCCTCGAGGATTTGACCTCGACCCCCTGTCGTACCGATTCGGCTTCGACTTGTTCTGGCTCATGTTGCCACGGGGTCCCGGCTGATAGGCTCCGCGATTCGACGGCGCACCATACCCTCCACGATTATTGCTTGCAAGATGCGTGCCATTCCCGCCAAATAGACGGTCGGCAAGGTCTTTTCTGCCCAATTTGATGAGGGAACTGCGCAATTTTGGCACATTTTCGGGCTGATACCAGAAGAAATAGGCACGTTGGCGCAGTTTCTCCTCCGCACTGTGGGCGCAATAGCAGGGCTTCAGCGTGTAAGGATGCAGGCCCGAATACCAGATCTCGGTCGAGACGGTCATCGGTGTCGGCGTGAAGTCCTGCACCTGTTCGAGTTTGAAGTCGAGGCTCTTTGTCTCGGCTGCCAGCTCGGCCATAGCCACCTCGGTGCTGCCCGGATGCGACGAGATGAAGTAAGGGATGATCTGCTGACGCAGGCCGAACTTGCGGTTCACCTCGTCGAACAGACGCTTGAAGCGATGGAACAGTTCGAACGAAGGCTTGCGCATTATGTTGAGCACCTCGTCGTTGGTGTGTTCGGGAGCCACCTTCAGGCGTCCGCTCACGTGGTTGCGTATCAGTTCCTCGGCATACGCCATGTTCGTCTCCTTGTACTCCCCGTTTCGTCCCTCATGGAGGATGAGGTCGTAACGCACACCCGATCCTACGAACGACTTCTTCACACCAGGTAATGCATCCACGGCACGATAGATCTCCAACAGCGGACCATGGTCGGCATGAAGGTTCGGACAGACCTGAGGATGCAGGCACGAAGGCTTCTTGCACTTTTCACAGAGGCTCAGGTCCTTGCCACGCATTCGATACATATTGGCCGAAGGGCCTCCGAGGTCCGAGATGTAGCCCTTGAAGTCAGGCATCTGCGTCACCTGTCGGGCTTCGCGAAGTATCGACTCCTTGCTGCGTGAAGCGATGAACTTGCCCTGATGGGCCGAGATGGTGCAGAACGCACAACCGCCGAAGCATCCACGATGCATGCAGATCGAATGACGTATCATCTCGTAGGCAGGGATACGCTTACCATTGTATCGAGGATGCGGCATGCGCGTATAGGGCAGGTCGAAGGCGCGATCCACCTGCTCCGTGGTGAGCGGCGGATAGGGCGGATTCACCAGGATATACATATCACCCGTCTGCTGCCAGATGCGCTCGGCATGCCACTTGTTGCTCTCCTCCTCGATGTGACGGAAGTTCTCGGCCTGGCAGCGCTTGTTGCGCAGGCATTCCTCGTAGGGATGCAGCACGATGTCGCCCTCCTGCTCCACGATGGTATTTTGGCGGGTAACGACCTGCGGGATATCTGCTATAAGCGGTACGATGTCCTGCCTTGTAGGCATCGGTTGCCCCTCGCCCTGTCCTGTCAATGCATCAATGCGCTGGGCAATTTCTGTCGTCACCTGCTCGCCCATGCCGTAGGTGATGACGTCGGCATCGCATTCGGCCAGCAGGCTGGGGCGCAGGCGGTCCTCCCAATAGTCGTAGTAACTCAGGCGGCGCAGCGACGCCTCGATGCCGCCCAGCACGATGAGCGAATCGGGATAGAGCTGGCGCAGTATACGGCTATAGACAATCGACGGCATATCAGGCCGCATTCCTGGACGTCCGTCGGGAGTATAGGCATCGTCCGAACGACGGCGGCGATTGGCGGTATAGTGGTTCACCATCGAATCCATCGCGCCAGGTGAAATGCCGAAGAAAAGGCGCGGACGTCCCAACTTCGTGAAGTCGCGCATGTCGCCGTGCCAGTCGGGCTGCGGCACGATGGCCACCCGATAGCCCGCCGACTCCAGCACGCGTCCTATCACCGCAGCACCAAAGCTCGGATGATCCACGTAGGCATCACCCGAAAACAGGATCACGTCGAGCGTGTCCCAACCGCGGAGTTTCACCTCCTTGGCCGATGTCGGCAACCAGTCTTGTAGCATATAGTAACTCTATTCAAGGGGCAAAGATAAGCCCTTTTGTGCAAAAAATCAAATTTTTCGCGCATTTTTACGAAAAAGAAGGTAAAAAATTTGGAGCATACGCTTTTTTCGACTATCTTTGCACCTGCATTTTTTATTTGCGGGCGCTTAGCGACTATGGTTGAAGACCATCATCGCAATCGCCGTTATCGGGCGCTTAGCTCAGCTGGTTCAGAGCGTCTGCCTTACAAGCAGAGGGTCGGGGGTTCGAATCCCTCAGCGCCCACACGGAGACCCCACCAACGAGGCCTCCGTTACTTTTTTATGGAAATCAAAGACCTGGTGCTGCAGAAGCCCAGATTCAATGCACTTGTTACTAAACTTCGGGGAATGGATTCCTCGAAGCCTTCTGTCATTCAACTCAAAGGTCTCACTGGTTCTGCCGCCGCCACCTTCCTCGCCCCGCTCAAGAATGCCGTCGACCGCATCGTCGTCTTCGTGCTCAACGACGAGGAGAAGGCGGGCTATTTCTATCACGACCTTATCCAGATTGGTGGCGAAGGGGCGGTGTCGTTCTTCCCCAGCGGCTACAAGCGCAGCATCAAGTACGGACAGATCGACTCGGCCAACGAGATTCTGCGCACCGAGACGCTATCGTCCATCCAGGCGCTCATCCAGCAGCAACCTGCCCCAACCGACGCTTCGGGCGAACAGCCCCGTGCCTCCCTCCTTGTGGTGACCTATCCCGAGGCATTGGCCGAAAAGGTGGCACAAAGCGAGGAGGTGAAGGAAGCCATCATCACCCTCCACGAGGATGAGAAGGTCGATCCGAAGTTTGTGGCCGATGTGCTTATCGACCGAGGTTTCCAGCGTGTCGATTATGTCTATGAGCCAGGTCAGTTTGCCGTGCGCGGCTCCATCCTCGACGTCTTCAGCTATTCGTCCGAGTACCCCTATCGTATCGACTTCTTTGGCAACGAGATCGACTCGCTGCGCACCTTCGAGGTCGATACGCAGCTCTCGAAGCAACGCTTGACGGAGGTCACCATTGCACCCAGTTTCAGCAAGGACGAGACACGCGGCATCTCGCTCATGGAGTTCCTGCCCCCTTCGGCCATCATCGCCTGCGAGGATGTACAATGGGTGTGCGAACGCGTCTTCCAGATCACCCATCAGGATCTCTCCGAACAACTCCTGGCCACCGAGGAAGGTGACATGACTGCCCTCCAGAAACTGGTCGACGCCGACCGCTTCAAGGCCGAACTGATGAAGTTCAATCGCATCGACATCAGCAACCGCTCAAACCCCTCGAACCTTTCGAACCCTTCGAACCCCTCCCTCCCCTCCCATTCCGTCATCGAGTTCCACACCACCCCTCAACCCGAGTGGCACAAGAACTTCGACCTCATCAGCCAGGACTTCCAGCGCTATGCGCTCAAGGGCTACACCATCCACATCCTCAGCGACTCGCCCAAGCAGCTCGACCGCATCGAGGCCATCTTCGAGGACCGAGGCGAACACTTCAAGCTCGTCCGCATCCCGCGTGCCATCCATCAGGGATTCATCGACGACGACCGCCTCAAGTGCTACTTTACCGACCACCAGATCTTCGACCGCTTCCACAAGTACAGTCTGCGTTCCGACCGTGCACGTTCGGGCAAGATTGCCATGAGCATCAAGGAACTGATGGAGTTCAACATCGGCGACTACATCGTCCACGTCGATCACGGCATCGCCCAGTTCGGCGGCCTCGTCAATATGCCCATCGGCAAGGATGCCAACGGCAACGACCGCTATCAGGAGGTCGTCAAGCTCATCTACAAGGACGGCGACCTGCTCTTCGTCTCCATCCATCAGCTCGACAAGTTGTCGAAGTACCGTGGCCGCGACGCCGAGCCCCCTTCGTTAACGAATCTGGGCAGCGGCAGCTGGGAAAGACTGCGCGACAAGACCAAGAAGAAGATGAAGGACATGGCGCGCGACCTCATCGCCCTCTATGCAATGCGTCGCGAAGAGAAGGGCTTCCAGTATAGTCCCGACTCGCAGATGCAGCACGAGCTGGAGGCCAGCTTCATGTTCGAGGACACGCCCGACCAGCTCAAGGCCACCCAGGAGGTGAAGCGCGACATGGAGTCGGCGCGTCCCATGGACCGTCTCATCTGCGGCGATGTGGGCTTCGGCAAGACCGAGGTGGCCATCCGTGCCGCACTCAAGGCCTGCAACGACTGCAAGCAGGTGGCGGTGCTCGTCCCCACCACCGTGCTCGCCTATCAGCACTACCGCACCTTCTCCGAACGTCTCAAGGACTTCCCGGTGCGCGTCGATTACCTGTCGCGTGCACGCACTGCCAAACAGACCACCCAGCTCCTTGCCGACCTCGCCAAGGGCGATATCAACATCATCATCGGCACCCACAAACTCATCGGCAAGAAGGTGAAGTTTGCCGACCTCGGCCTCCTCATCATCGACGAGGAGCAGAAGTTCGGCGTCAAGGTCAAGGAGGCGCTCAAGGCCATGCGCATCAACGTCGACACGCTCACCATGACTGCCACCCCCATTCCCCGTACCCTGCAGTTCAGCCTCATGGGAGCACGCGACCTCAGCATCATCGCTACCCCGCCTGCCAACCGCTACCCCATCCAGACCGAAATCCATCGTTTCGACGATGCTGTCATCAAGGAGGCCATCAACTTCGAGCTGTCGCGCAACGGACAGGTCTTCATCATCAACAACAAGATTGCGCAACTGCCCGAACTCTCTGCCCGCATCGCCAAGCTCGTCCCCGATGCACGCATCGCCACGGCACACGGCCAGATGGAGTCGAACGTAATGGAGCAGCTCATCCTCGACTATGCCAACCACGAGTACGACATTCTCATCTGCACCACCATCATCGAATCGGGCCTCGACATCCCCAATGCCAATACGATGATCGTCATCAATGCGCAGAACTTCGGCCTCTCCGAACTCCATCAGCTGCGCGGTCGTGTGGGACGCACCAACAAGAAGGCTTTCTGTTACCTCATCACCCCACCCTACAGCTACCTCACCCAGGATGCGCGTCGCCGTCTGCAGGCCATCGAGAACTTCTCGGGCCTCGGTTCGGGCATACACCTCGCCATGCAGGACCTCGACATCCGTGGCGCAGGCAACCTGCTGGGCGGCGAGCAGTCAGGCTTCATCGCCGACCTCGGCTACGAGACCTATCAGAAGATCCTCAAGCAGGCCGTCAAGGAGCTCAAGACGCAGGAGTTCCGCACCCTCTTCCAGGGCGAACAGCAGGAGGGCGACAACGTCACCGACGAATGTGCCATCGACACCGATCTCGACATTTCGTTTGGCGAAGCCTATGTGCCCGAATCGAGCGAACGCATCGCCCTCTATCAGGAGCTCGACAACCTCACGCGCCAGGACGAAATCGACGCCTACCGCAAGCGTCTCATCGATCGCTTCGGCAAAATCCCCGAACCTGGCGAAGAGCTCATTCGCGTTGTCCTCCTTCGTCAATTGGGCCGCGAGATTGGCTTCGAACGCATCATCCTGCGCGGCGGCAAGATGCGCTGCCTCTTCGTCACCAGCATGGGCGACGACTACTACGACATGAAGCAGTTCGACCACGTGCTCGACTTCTATCAGAAGCACTACCACATCAGCCGCCTCGAGAACAAGAACGAACGGCGCTCAATCCTCATCAGCGGCGTCACCTCTGTCAAGCAAGCCATCGGCCTGCTCAAGCAGATGCGCTGAACATTCCACGTGCCAATATCAGCCACTATCGGAGGTTTTTCTTTCGATAATTCGTTTTTTTCACAATACATATTGTGAATATAAAAATAATGAGTATATTTGCCCAAACATTTCGTGATAAAAAATCCCATAACTCAAAACCCATAACTCAAAACCCATAACTACATGGAAAGAACCTGGCGTTGGTTTGGCAAGAAGGACAAGATCACCCTTGCCATGCTCAGACAAATCGGAGTCGAGGGCATTGTCACCGCATTGCACGACGTGCCGCTCGGCCAAGTATGGACACGTGAGAAGATTCACGACCTCAAGAGCTACATCGAAAGCTATGGAATGCGCTGGAGCGTCGTCGAGTCACTCCCCGTTGTCGAAACCATCAAGTACGGCGGTCCCGACCGCGACTATCAGATCGAGGTCTACAAAGAGAGCCTCCGCAATCTCGGCCTCGAAGGCATCAAGACCATTTGTTACAATTTTATGCCTGTGCTCGACTGGGCACGCACCGACCTGCTGCACGACAATCCGAACGGATCGACCAACCTTTACTTCAATTATGCAGAGTTTGCCTACTTCGACATCTACAAGCGTGAAGGCGCTCGCGAGGAGTGGGCACAGTTCAAGTTCCCCGAGGGCGTAGGCGAAGGACGCAACGTGCTTGCCGAGTGCGACGAACTGGCCAAGACGATGACTCCCGAGAAGGACCACAAGCTCGTCGAGAACATCGTCATCAAGACGCAGGGCTTCGTCAGCGGCAACTTCAGCGAGAACGACGACGCTCCTGTGCAGAAGTTCCGTGAGTTCCTCGACCTCTACAAGGGCATCGACAAGGCACAGCTCCGTGCCAACATGAAGTACTGGCTCGAGGCCATTATGCCTGTCTGCGAGGAATTCGGCATCAATATGTGCGTACACCCCGACGATCCCCCCATCGAGATCCTTGGTCTGCCGCGCATCATCCGCACCGAAGAGGATATCCGCTGGTTCCTCGATGCCGTGCCCAACAAGCACAATGGCCTCACCTTCTGCGCTGGCTCACTGTCGGCTGGTGCCTACAACGACGTGGTCGATCTTGCCCGCAAGTTCGCTTCGCGCACCCACTTCGTACACCTCCGCAGCTGCCACATCTTCCCCAACGGCGACTTCACCGAGGCCAGCCACTTGGGCGGTCGTGCCAACCTCATCGAGCTTGCCCGCATCTTCGAGAAGGAGAACCCGGGTCTGCCGATGCGTGTCGATCATGGCATGACGTTCACCGATCAGCCCGGCGGCATCTTCGACGAGTCGAGCCATGGCCACAATGCTGGCTACACTCTCCTCGGCCGTATGTTCGCCCTCGGTCAGGTCGAAGGCATCCTTGCCACCGTCGATCGTGAGCTTGGCATCCCCTACAAGCAGCCCGGCTTCTTCGATTGATTCCATCTCGCACCCTTCATAAGGGACACTCAGATTCCACGGATTTGCGCAGATTAACCCAATATAAAAATCTGTGCCAATCCGTGGAATTTGTGTGACATTATAATCGGAATGATTCATTAAAAATCTCCCATTTTATGCAGTAAATGCGCCGTACTGCATAAAATAGTAACTTTTTTATGCAATACGCTTGGAAAAATGACAAAAATATCGTATCTTTGCAGCGAACAAACAATCCCACCTCGATATGAAAACCATAATACTGAATCAGCGCAAAGAACGCGACGAACTAATGTCACGAACCTATCTGACAAGGCGCACCAACCAAGACCTCGAACTGCTTTTGTCCAGTCATCTGATCAAACTAATCACAGGTCCCCGTCGCGTCGGCAAATCTACCCAAGCATTGATTATGCTGAGGGGCAAGAACTTCGCGTATCTCAACTTCGACAACCAGGCGCTTCTCGATGCTTGGGATGCCGACCTTGTGATGCGCATGCTCGACGACGTCTATCCTGGTTACGAGTTCTTGCTGCTCGATGAGGTGCAGAACCTCCTCTCCTGGGATTTATGGGTCAGCGAACTATATCGGTTAGGGAAAAATCTTATCATCACCGGAAGTAATGCCAAGATGCTGTCGAGCGAGATGGCTACCGTACTGACAGGCAAGTACCTGCAGGTTGAAATGCTACCGTTCAGCCTTGAGGAGTTTTTCGACTGGAACAAGCTCAATCTTCACGCCATGAAGCCTGAAGACATGACTCGCGCAGCTGTACTTTCCGACGACTATCTTCGTAACGGAGGTTATCCCGAAGTCGTGAATTCTCGCCCACTGATACGCAGTTATCTCGAGACCTTGTTCGACTCAATCGTCTGGAAAGATGTAGCCAAAAGGCATAACGTGCGAAACATCGCCGATCTGAATGACTTGGCCATGTATCTGGTTTCCAATTTCTGCAATCCTGTCAGCGCCAACGACTTGACCGAAGAACTGGGCTTTTCGAGTGTGAATACCACTCGAAAATTTATGGACTATTTACATGAGCCATACCTCTTCTTCTTTCTCCCTCGCTACAACGCCAAACTAAAGATAATGAAAAAGGCGCCGCGTAAAGTATATGTTGTTGACAATGGTTTTGTGCAGGCCAAAGCATTTGCATTAAGTGACAATCTCGGACGATTGCTCGAAAACCAAGTATTCATCGAACTATTGCGTCGTGGCTACGACACCGATAAAACCATCTTCTATTATCATTCGCGCAATGACAAAGAAGTAGATTTTGTCCTTCGCGAGGGTACTCACATCAAGCAACTGGTACAAGTATGCTACGATATGAGAAATGAGAAGACACTTCGTCGTGAAGTCGACAGCCTTGTGGAATGTGCTGGCGAACTCAAATGCAACGACCTTATCATTGTAACCAACGAAGATGAACGCACAATAGAAAAGAGTGGGTATCGGATAAAAATCGTTCCTTTCCTCGAATTCTAACTATTTACAGCAGCAAGCATCCTGACGGCCGTCAGAGTATTTCCGCATTTGCAGCAAGTACTCTGTCGGCCGTCAGAGTACCATTTCCTATCGAAGCAAGCATCCTGTCGGCCGTCAGAGTGTTATTTCCAATCGAAGCAAGTACTTTGTCGGCCGCCAGAGTGTCATTTCCAATCGAAGCAAGTACTCTGTCGGCCGTCAGAGTGTCATTTCCAATCGAAGCAAGCATCCTGTCGGCCGTTAGAGTGCTATTTCCTATCGAAGCAAGCATTCTGTCGGCCGTTAGAGTGTTATTTCCAATCGAAGCAAGCATTCTGTCGGCCGTCAAAGTGTCATTTCCTATCGAAGAAAGTACTCTGTCGGCCGTCAGAGTGTCATTTCCGATCGGAGCAAGCATTCTGTCGGCCGTCAGAATGCTTTAAGACGTAGTAAATCGAAAATATGCCATGATTACCGTCTTTCCACATAAAGATACTACCTGGTTCTAAATACAGAAAACCAATTTCTCATCATCGCATGTCCCCCAACGAACGTTAGGGGACATGCCGCTATTATTTAACACTCACTTCACTTTTTCGCTCTTTTCGATTCTTTTAAATTATGAAGGCGCGACACCCAACGATGCCATGCCTTCTGTTTAAGCGGATAGAACGAGAAAGGACTGATTATTGTTTCTATCTTCGATTAGAGACCGATTCTATAACCTAAATTAAGATAGAAACCGCGATTGCATCCGAAGTTTGGAGAGTCA
>CACXTQ010000025.1:0-2063 GCA_902770595.1 uncultured Bacteroidales bacterium
AGATGATGCACCTGTCACGATGAGGTCCTTGGTGTTCTTGCGGAACCAGTCCATGGTGAACGACAGGCGGTTCTTGAGGAAGCGTGTATCGATACCGATGTTGGTCTGCTCGGAGGTTTCCCACTTCAGCTCGGGGTTTTCGGCCGATGAAGGAGCATAGGTGTTAATATAACCGAAGTCGGTATCAAGAGGATGGGAAGCATAGCTGCCCGACGATTGAATGGTTGTAGCATAGATATAGTTGCCGAGGGAGGCAATCGAACCGTTCTGGCCCCAAGAAGCACGAATCTTCAAGAAGTCAAGCCAGCCACGTGCGCCCTCCATGAACTTCTCCTGGGTGACGGTGTAACCGAGGGATACGCCATTGAAGTAGCCCCAGCGGTTGTCGATAGGAAGAATAGAGCTGTCGGCTGCGTCAGCACGGAAGTTGTACTGAATGAGGTACTTTCCATTGTAGTCGTAGGAAGCACGGCCGAAGTAGGCAAGCTTGCGGATGTAGGTGGCCTCGCCACCCGAGATGCTCTTCGTTGCGGTTTTGGTAGCGTAAGGAATGTACCAGAAGTTGGGTTTGTCCTGCAGGATACCATAGTCGGAGTCGCTGCCGTTGGTGCCTCCCGATACGCCGTAGTTGCGGTTCTCGCTGTAGGAGCTACCGACCATAAGTCCGAGGTTATGAACGAGGTTGAAGGTCTGGTTCCAGTTGGCGAAGTTCTCCCACTGATAATATACGGTGTTGCTGTCACCAGCACTGAGGTTCACGTAGCTCTGGTTTGACTTGGGGCTGCCGTAGTAGTCGCGGCTTACGCCGTAGGTCTCGTTGTTGCTCATCTGATAGCTGAGACGCGAGGTGATGACCACGTGAGGAATGGCTGAGAAGTTGAGCGCTGTGGTGCCGTTGATGTTGAATATGCGGGTCTTGTTGAATGATGCAGCACGCGAGATGAGCGGGTTGCAGCCTTCAAGGGTGATGTAAGGCGAAATGCCGTAGAAGGTGTTTTCGTCAGGACCATAAAGACGTGGGCCGGTGCCAGCCTGCCAAGCTTCGTAAGCGCGTTTCATATCTGCGGTCATGTCGCTCAGGGTGTAGTAGGGCTTGGTCATTGGGTCGAACTGGAGGGCGGTCAAGAAGGTCGAACCATACTCCGAGCCTTCGCTTACCGACTGGATCTTCATGTGTGAGATCTGGTTGTTGGTGTTAAGGTCGAGCCAAGGCTTGATCTTCCAGGTGGCATTGATCATGCCGGTGAGACGACGGAAGGTGTCGCTGTCGCCCTTCACGGTGCCGTTGTTGTTGAGGTAGGAGGTCGAAACGTAGATCGAACCCTTGTCGGAACCTGCCGAGAAGGTGAGGTTGTGGCGCTGCATGAGGCTCTTCTCGAAGAGCTCGTCAATCCAGTTGGTGCTGGTCTTGCCGTCCCAGTTGGCGTCAATGAGACTTTGAGGAATAAAATTACTCTCCTTTACATAGTAGTTGATAAACTCCTGCGAGTCCATCAGGTCGGGCGTTCTGGCGATGCTCTGGCGAGTGATCTGCAAATCGTACTTGATCTGGCCGTTGCCCTTACCTTTCTTGGTGGTGATGAGGATCACACCGTTACCTGCCGATGCACCGTAGATGGCTGCCGAAGCGCCGTCCTTCAGTACCTCCATCGACTCGATGTCGTTGGGGTCGATGCCACGGATGCTGCGTGCGATACGACCGTCGATGACGTAGAGAGGATCAGACGAGCCGTTCGAACCGATACCACGGATGCGGACGGTTGGCTGGCCGCCTGGGCTCGAAGAACCGGAGAGCTGAACGCCTGCGGTCTTGCCCTGAAGGGCCTGAGAAGCGTCGGTGATGGTACGGGCTTCCATGTCCTCGCTCTTCACCGAGCTGACGGCACCGGTGAGTGAGCTCTTCTTCTGGACACCGTAACCGATGACCACGGTCTCTTCGAGAAGCTTGTTGTCCTCCTCGAGGGTGATCTTCATGCCGGTAGCGGCCTTCACGTTCTTGGTGGTGTAGCCCACGAAGCTGAACTGGAGGGTAGCGCCAGACTTCACGGCGAGGTCGAAGTTGC
>CACXTQ010000025.1:2082-42444 GCA_902770595.1 uncultured Bacteroidales bacterium
CGTTGTTCCGAGTTCGACGACGGCAACGCCAATCATTGGCTCACCCATTTCGTCAACTACGGTGCCTGATGCGCGGTTCTGAGCCTGTGCAAGGACAGGGAACAGAATGGCGAGGCAAAGCATGGTAAGGACGGTGCGCAATGCATGTCCTACTTTACAAAGCTGAATTGTTCGCATGTGCTTTTGGTTTTGTTAGTAAATAAAAGTGTTGGAAAATATTTGAAATAAAAAGAATTACTTCTTTGAGAGCATCGTGCTGCGCACGATCTTCTGCTTTGGAGCCATCACGTTGTGAACCTTCTCGACGCGAGCCTTGGCAACACGCTGGGTGGCAGTGGTGCGAACGTCGGCCGACGAAGCAGCAACCATCCAAGTGTAGATGCCCTTGTCGAGTACCCAGGCCGAAGCCTTTTCGTCGAACGAAGCCATGTCCATGGTGTTCCAGGTCAGTTTGACTGTCTCGCTGTCGCCGGGCTTCAGGGTGCGGGTCTTGCCGAAGGCCTTGAGTTCCTTGCTAGGTTTGTCGAGACGGCCCTTGGGAGCGCGGACGTAGAGCTGAACCACTTCACGACCTGCCACCTTGCCGGTGTTGGTGACCTTCACTTCCATCTGGCACTTGTCGCCATCGATAGCCGACGAAACGATCTCGTAGTCGAAGGTGGTGTAGGAGAGGCCGAAGCCGAAGGGGAAGGAGACGGGCTTCTGATAGGTGTCGAAATAGCGATAACCGATGTAGATGTCCTCGGCATAGACGGTGTAATCGACGTCCTTCACTTCAACTGGCTCAGCCTGGCGCTGTGCACGCTCGGCAGCATCCTTGGCGCTGCCACCACTGAAGGCGCGGCGGAATGCCGACATATCGAACACGTAGTCGGCGGGGAAGTTCTGGTCGGCTGGAGCATCGCCATAGGCAACCTGCCAGGTCATTGGGAGACGGCCCGAAGGATTCACCTTGCCGGTGAGCACGTCCATCACGCTGTTGCCGCATTCCTGACCAGGCTCGAAGGCGCAGAGGATGGCATCGACTTCGGCAGCAACGGGAGCAGTCTCGACAGGACCGCAGACGTTGAGCACGAGGATGACGGGCTTGCCGGCCTGATGATAGGCTTCGGCCACTGCGTGGATCATATCCTTCTCGGCATCGGTGAGGAAGAAGTGCTCGCGCTTGCGGTCGGCACCTTCGCCACTGGTGCGACCCAGGGTGATGACGGCCACGTCGTTGTTCTTTACGTTCTCGGCCAATACGTCAGCCTGAGGTACCCATTCGCCAGCACGCAGAGGAGCGGTGATGCTGAAGGGAGGCATGCCGTCGGGATAGTTCTTCTTGTTCTCGTCGGCGATGTGCTGCTTGTAGGTCTTGGCGAGGCTCATGTCGGGCTTGATGCCAGCCTTGCGGGCTGCCTCGACGAGGCTTACGATGTAGGGACCAACGTTGGTGCCACCGAAGCCCATGGCGGCGGGAACCATATCATAAGAGGTGCAGCCGTAGAGGGCGATGCCCTTCACATTGTCGGCAGCGAATGGCAGAGCAGCAACTGCGCCACCCTTCACAGGCTCGTTCTTGAGCAGTACCATCGACTCGGCACCAAACTTGCGAACTGCCTCGGCATGGGCCTTGAGGTCGGTCTCGTTGGGATAGACATATCCGTTGGGGGTGTGGCACTTGAGCACGAACTCGAGGGTGCGGCGTACCGAACGGTCGATGAGTTCCATCGAGAGAGTGCCGTCCTGAGCTGCCTTGAGGAGTGCCTCACGCTGACGTGGCTGACCGGGCTGCAGCATGTCGTTGCCTGCCTTGATGCTGGCCACGGCATCCTTGCCGGCGTTCCAGTCGCTCATCACCAGTCCGTCCCAACCCCACTCGTCGCGGAGGATGGTCTCGGTGAGTTCGACGTTCTCACAGGTGTAGAGGCCCTGGGCACGGTTGTAGGAGGTCATGATACTCCAGGGATTGGACTCCTTGACAGCAATCTCGAAATTCTTTAAATAAAGTTCGCGTAACGCGCGCTGCGAGAGACGCGAGTCGTTGTTGTTGCGATTGGTCTCCTGGTTGTTGATGGCGAAGTGCTTCAGGCAGGTGCCCGAACCCTTGCTCTGGATGCCACGGATGAAACCGGCAGCAATCTTGCCGGCCAGCACGGGATCCTCGGAGTAGTACTCGTTGTTGCGGCCGCAAAGAGCCGAACGCATCAGGTTGACGCCGGGAGCCAGCAGGACGTCGAGGCCGAAGTCGCGAACCTCTTCGCCGATGACCTTGCCCAGCTGGTAGGCAGCGTCCTGGTCGAACGAGGCAGCCACGTTGGTCTCCGAAGGAATCTCGGTGGTGATGTAGGTCTTGCTGTCCCACTCACGCGTGCGTGTCATGTGTAAACGATGTGGGCCATCGGCCAGATAAGCCGACTGGATACCAAGACGAGGGATGTCGCGGGTGCGACCGGCAGTGCCGGGGAACTTCACCTCTTCGCCCATGGCCATACCACAACCGATGAGCAGGTCGATCTTCTCCTCGGTGGTCATTGCGGCGATGACTTGCTCCACGTTGCTGGAGTTCAATTTGGGCTGTGCAGTGAGCGTCGTGGCAGCGAGTGCCAGAACGGTCAAAGTCTGTGTTCTTGAGTAGTGTTTCATCTTGTAATTTTTGGATCTCTGATTTTGCGGTGCAAAGGTAGCGGGTTTTTCGCAAAAAATGGTTTCCGATTTGTTTGGAAATGTTATGAAAACGTCCAAATCCTTTAGATTTTGTACATTTTTCCCCTTTTTTCTTGTTTTTTCATCCAAAATAGACTAAATTTGCACCCTGTAAAACATATCTTATCACCGTGAAACGTTTTTGTATTTTTGCCCTCCTTCTTGTGCTTCTGATGGCCTGTCACCGGTCGTCGGAGGTGGTTGTCGAGACCGATTCCCAGAGTGTGCAGGTCTCGTCGGACCTCTCCAACCAGCGCGTCATGTCCATCGTCCAGGACACCCACGGATATATATGGATTGCCACCTATCGCGGCTTGAACCGACTGGATGGCAACCAGGTGCATCAGTATTACTGCAATGACAAGCCCGATGGCCTGCCCGACGACCAGGTGCGCAACCTGCATTGTGACCAGCAAGGCCGACTTTGGGTGGTGACCAAGAACGGCGTGGCAATCTACAACGGGATGGATGCCTTCACCCATGTGAACATCCCCGACCGCACCCTCCTTCCGCAGAACATCGCCGAAAACAGTCGCGGCGAGATCTTCCTGCTCATGACCGGCCAGGTGCTTCGCTATGATTCTGTGGACAATGCCTTTGAACCTCTTCTGTCGAATATCCCCTTCTCGGGTTATTCCGACAACCAGATGTTCTTCGACTCGGAGGACAACCTTTGGATTGTCACCCAGCAGGGCGCCTATTGCTACAGCACGGTGACAGGACGGCGTGTGCTGGCACTCGACCAACTGGAGCATCCTATCGAAAAGTCAATCATCATCGAATCGCGACTCTGGCTGGCCTTGCGCGATGAGGGTTTTAAAATATATGATATAGGAGAGCGGCGTTGGGAGGAGCCCGATCCCGTCCTGACACGGGATGACCGGTTGAAACAGGCCAATGTGCTGTCGCTGCTTTTCATTCCGAGGGCCAACGTCCTGCTGATCGGCACCTCGATGGGAATGTTCGACTACCGCATAAACAGGCAGGAACTGCTGCATCAGTCCGACCTTGGCTTCCCCTTTGAAGAACCTCGTTTCAACGTCGATCATTTCATGTTCGACCGAAGCAGGAATCTCTGGTATTGCAGCAGCACGAAGGGCTATGAGGTGCATAGCAACTTCGAGCGTTCGTTCATTGCCGACAACTACCTGCGTGCAACATTCGATGACGTGCCGGTGACTTCGGTGGCCGTAGAGGGGGAACATCGCCTCTGGATAGCCACCCAGCCTAAGGGCCTTTGGTCGTACGACCTCAAGACACATCACATCCACCAATATTCGTCGCAATATCTGACTCGATTGTTCGATGATGTGTCGCAGATCTACTACTGCATGTTCGACAGCCGGGGCAATCTGTGGTTGTGCTGCATGCCAGGCACGGTGTTCTGTTTCCGACCTGAGGGGGAAGAGTTGAAGCTGGTGGACAAGTATGCCATCGAACTGCCCATCGTCCTTGCCGAAACCTCCGACCACACCATCTGTGTGGGAACCTACAGCAACAGTTATTTCACCAAACGTGCCGAAGACAACCACTTCGAAGAGCATTACATCCTGACGAACAGCCTTTCGTACATGGCCAACCTGCTGCAGCTGAGTGACGGACGAACGGCTGCGCTGGTCAAAGGCCAGGCTTTGCGCATGTTCTCACTTGGACATACTGAGCTTGAGCCACCGCTCATTGCCGATTCGGCCGTGGACCGATGCGTCGAGCGCGGTGTCTTCCTGCCCAGTGCCTTGCGGCAGGACGGCGAAGGCAACCTCTGGATAGGCACGGTGAGCAATGGCCTGATGCGCTACGAGCTCAGCAGCGGCAGCCTTGAATCGATACCTGGGGCTCCCTGCCAGGACATCGCCAGCATCGAGGAGGACCTGCATGGCAACCTGTGGGTCAGCACGCTGCATGGCTTGGGATGTTATGACCCCAAGTCACGGAAGTTCTCGAATTACTATAAGAGTGATGGATTGAACGGCAACGAGTTCTACGACCGCTGTTCGTGCAAACTGCCCGATGGTCGTCTGGTATTCGGTGGCGAACATGGCCTCACCATCTTCCACCCCGATCGCATCAGCGGCAAGAGCGAGGCATCCATTCATCTCGAGGATCTTCGCGTCAACAACCAGCTGGTGCGGCCTTCGGCGACTGGGCCCATCAACCAAACTCTATGTCTGTCGGATGTCGTGCACCTCAGGTATGACCAGAACAATTTTAGCATCTCGTATTCGGCCCTCGATTTCGGCGATGGCCTGCGCTTCAGCTACCAATATAAACTTGAAGGATTCAACGACCAGTGGATTGATGCCATGCAGTCGAACGAGGCTTATTTCTCGAACATCCCTGCCGGCGATTACGCTTTCAGTGTCCGAGTGTTGAGCGGAGGTCAGCAGAATGTTCTTGCCGAGCGAACCATTCCCATCATCATCTCACCGGCCCTGTGGCTCACCTGGTGGGTAAAGCTGCTGTATGCACTTATCGGCTTTGTGCTGATCTGGTATCTCTTTGCCTCGTGGCAGCGCTTTCGTCTGGAACGCTGGACCCGACTGCAGACCAAACGTGAGCACGAGCACGAGAAGCGCATCAATACGATGAACATGAGTTTCTTTGCCAACGTTTCGCACGAATTCCGCACACCGCTCACCATCATTGCCGCTCCACTTCGCCAACTGGTCGATGACAAGAGCCTGCCTGCCGAGACGCACGACACGCTGACCATCATGCAGCGCAGTGTGGATCGTATGTTGCGCCTGGTCAACCAGATGATGGATTTCCACAAACTCGAGGATGATGCCTTGCGGCTTGAAGTGCAGCGCATCGACCTTGTGCAGGTGATCAACAATGTGCTTGAGACATTCAAGCTGCAGGCCCGAGAGAAGAACATCACGCTCACCTCGCATGGCCTCGAAGAGCCGTTCGTTCAGTGGGTCGATCAGGACAAGGTCGAGAAGGTCATCTACAATCTTATCGGCAATGCCATCAAGTATATTCCTTCGGGAGGTCACGTCGTGCTGGATTTCGACACCATCACACGTCAAGATGCTGCTGCTCGCGACCCGAGGGCTGCTGAACTTCCTGCCGAGCGTCTTGTAGAGATTCGTGTCACCGACGATGGCCCCGGATTGCCCGAGAATGAACTTGACAAACTCTTCGACCGCTATTTCCAACTCTCTCGTCGGCAAACGGGAGTATTCCAATGGGGTACAGGCATCGGTCTTTACTTCTGCCGCAGGCTGGTGGAGCTTCATCAGGGACTCATCAGCGCAGCCAATCGCTCGGATGGCAATACAGGTTCGGTATTCACGGTGCTGCTGCCTGTCGATGATGCATGCTATGCCGATGCCCTGCACCTCGAAGCCACTCCTTCGCAGGCTGCCGTCTATCCATTGTCACCGAATGCTGAAGGCAATGTGCCTGCTGATGCCGTTGTCGAGCAGGAGGATGTTAATGACGAGGACGAGCGTCCATCAATCCTTGTGGTCGATGACGATGTGGAGATTGTGCGTTATCTGAAGACGCTGCTCGGGCAAACCTATCGGGTACGTTCGCGCTTTGATGCCGATGGTGCCCTGCAGGCCATTGCAAAGCAGGAGCCCGACATGATCTTGAGCGACGTGATGATGCCGAGGAAGGATGGTTACGAACTGTGTCGCGAGATAAAGAACGACCCGCAGATCTGCCATATCCCTGTGGTGCTCGTTACGGCAAAGACCACCACTTCCGACCAGATCACGGGTCTCGATTGTGGAGCCGATGCCTACGTCAGCAAGCCTTTCGACCCCACCTATCTGCTCACGCTTATTGCCAACATCTTCAAGAACCGCGAGAATGTGCGCTCGTTGCTCACTGCGAATACGCAGACGTCGGGACTGGCCGACAACGTGCTTTCGCCACAGGACAAGGCGTTCATGGACGAATTCTATGCCATCATGGAGAAGGAGCTTTCGAACCCCGATCTCGACATCAACCACATCACCGAGATCATGCACGTGTCGCGTTCGAAGTTCTACTACAAGGTGAAAGGCCTCACGGGCGAGAAACCTGGCAACTTCTTCCGACTCTTCAAGCTCAATCGTGCTGCCGAACTTCTGCGCGAAGGCAAATACAACGTCTCCGAAATCGCCGACATCACGGGCTTCGGTTCCCTTTCCTATTTCTCGGCAAGTTTCAAGAAGCAGTTCGGCGTGGCTCCGAGTGAGTTTACGTAAGAATATTTATAGGGATATTAAGGGATAATTGGGGAAATTAAGGGATATTTGGGGACATTACTTTCGCCTTGTTGAGAATGGGGCCCAAGAAACATACGTCCCTTATAATCCCTTAATATCCCTTAAAATCCCCAAGAATCCCTTATTTAGATAATATTCCCGTATCGTTGTCCCGATGATTCATCGTGCGCTGGATGTCGCGGTATGAACGTCCATGGTCCAGAAGATAGGAAACCTTCAGCGTGAACATGTTTCCATAGTCGCGCTGATGCTGCGTGATGTCCTTGTGGACATATCGGTTCACGACTTCCGACTTGTAGGCGAGGGGATGCTGGCTGAAAGGGTGTTGGGCAAAAAGGGAAATCGAGAGGGAAGGGTTGACCTGATAGGTCGCTGTGAAGTACCAAGCCGGTGCCTGATGTCCGCGATGTTCGCCCTCCATGAAGTTCCATCCATTGTCGGCATAAGCTCCAAGCATCCATTGGTTCAGATAGGCCTGCAGCGAACAGCCTCCATTGAATGAGGTGTAGGTATGGGTGTAGTCCTCCCCGAAGTTGAAGAAGCGATAGATGCCTCCATAGAGCGTGGCCACGAGACGGTCGGGAAGGATGCTCCACTGGTTGTAGCTGTCGATATGGAAGAAGCTGCATTCGTTGTCCGCATTGGTCTGAGTTTTGAAGAAGTGTCCGTCCTCACGGATGTATTTCTCCATGTTGCAATGCGGATTGCTGCGGTAATTGCCCTGCAGCTGCGATGTGAAACGTGGGGTGGAGTAGGTAAGCTGCAGGTTGTGTGTCATCACTCGATTGGGATGTATCTCGGGGTTGCCGAGAATGGTCTCCATCGAGTTTTGTTTGATGCTGACGTTGCTCACGAGGGCAATCTGCGAGACGTGCTGGGAAATCTCGAAGTCGTACTTGAGCTTCAGCTGGTCGGTCAATGGATAACTCAACGAGAGTTTCGGACGGAAGAGCCAGAAGTCCTGTCGGGTCCCGCTCTGTCGGTAATAACGTCGGCTTGCGCCTAATCCACCCATGTAGCTGAGTCGATGAAGGTGCCCCTTGATTTGGCCAAAGAGATAGAGGGCAGAAGTATGCATATCGTTGGTGGCCTCGGCATCGCCCCGGTACTCGTTGTGACTGTATCGTTGCGAGAACTGGATGCCCGACGACAGCGTGAAGGGCTTCAAACTTTTCTCGTAGATGGCTTCGCTCCAGAGCGAGTAGGTGCGGCCATCGGTGTCATAGCGATAGGGGGTGTCCTCGTCATTGCGGACGCTGCCCTTGGTTCGGATGAAGGTGCCCACCACGTTGGCTGTCAGCGACTGCTGGCCCTTGAAATCCTGATGATAATAGAGGTCGAGCGAGGGCGAACTGTTGCGACTCGAAGTGTAGTCATCGTAGGCCGTGCCATTGAGCGCCATCACATCTTCGCTGCGCTGGGGAAGGATGTCTGTGCTGCCTATGAGTTTGGCCTGCAGCACGTAGCTGCTGTCACTGAGGCTATAGGTCAGCTGGGCATTGTGGCTGAGGTTCCGGCTGCGTGAACTCAGACTCTGCCGATGCATGGTGACGATGTCACCACTCTCCAGTTCGTAGGTCGAAAGCTCGTCATATTCCGCGCCCTTGAAGTCCTGGTAGTCGAGCGAGTAGCTCAGGCCGAACTCGCTGCGACCACGATTTGCCTTGGCATAGAGCGACTCGTTGCCATTGACTGCCGTCAAGGTGTTGGTGAGCTGCGAACCGATGACGTAGCCACTGACGGGTTTCTTGAGCTTGATGTTAATGATGTAGGCCACATCCTCGCCATAGCGCACTCCAGGATTATCTATATATTCGATGTGCTCAACACCCTTCAGGTCGAGCGTTTGCAGATCTTCGCGTGAGGCGATGACGTCGTTGATGCGCACCTGCACGGAGCCAAGATTCGTAAGCGCTGTGATACTGTTCATGGCTTCGTCCACACGGATATGCGGCAGGGTGAGTTTGGCCAATAGGGAGTAGCCATTGGTTGATGTTTCGATGAGTTGGGGCGAGGGATAGAACCACTGTCCATCGACCTTCTGTACTACACGTGCACCTTTGACGGTCACTTCGTCGAGGGTGACGCTCTTCTCTTCTTGTGCGGCTGCAGTCCATGTGCAGGCCACCATACAAATGATAAGGAATCTCTTCATACGTTTTGCATTTGGTGGTGCAAAGGTACGAAGAGATTCCTGTTTGTTCCAAAAAATCTTGCTGACATTTGTCTGACATTTTGCTGTCAGGTCTTTGTCAGTGTCCTATCTCTTTGTGCATCAGTCGATAGGCTCTGCTGCGGTCGGAGGTGATGCAGAGGTCGGAATGTTGTTCAATGATGGGGCGAAGTCGGCGGATCAGGGTGTAGAGCGTGTCGCTGGCATCGGGTTTGCGGGGCCAAAGTGCATCGCAGATCTCGGTCTTGGTCAATATGTGGGAAGGGGAGGCGAAGAACAATTCCATCAACTGCTGCTGCATAGGAGTGAGGGGCACCTCGTGGCCGGTGGAAGCGTAGAAGCGATGCTCGGTTTCGGAGTAGGTCAGGCCACCGTAGGTGTTTCGAGCCAAATTATTGTTTGGTGTGAATCCATTGCCCAATGGAAGAGGAATGAACGCTTCGGTGTCCGCTCGCGAACGTTGGCGACGATAGCAAACCATCAGGGTCCATAGGCCTGTCATGATCCATAGCAGGGTGGCGGGTTTCTGGTCAGAAAGACCGAAGATAGTGGCTTCGGAGCAATGAGCAGAAGCCTTGAATTGTCCGGCCTGTACATCGACCAGAAGTGAAGCCTTGCCTCGCAGTTCGGGAATCTGCAGTAGACTATTGAACGTGCGGAGGGTGTCTTGCGTGATGACGTTGCTCTCCTGCTGCTGCATCGTGAGGGTCAGTGCGCGGTCGAGTTCCTCATTGACCCTTTGGCTCGTGGCATAGTAGCTCCTGTAGGTGGCCCAACAGGAGGAGAAGAGCAATGCGAATAGGACGATAAGTGCGTGATGGGATTTCATAGATTATTCTTTAGCTATTGTCTTCTGATTTCGAAGACTCTGGTAATGTCAAAATATATTTCGTCTGCCGAGAAATACTTACTTTTCTCCTTGACGTCAAATTTGTCGCAAGGGTAAGATTTTCCCAGCAGATACTGACTTCCAGTCTCGATTTCCAAGTAGATGCCATTGAAAATATATTCATCCGACACCATAGTTACTGCAAAGGGATACTCTTCACTTCCGTAACCTGTTGTAGCTATGGTATTCATGATGCGGAACATCATATTGCCGTAATATTCGCGATCTTCTGGGGTAAATGGACTGGTCTTGGTTGAATCCTTTAGAGATATACGTATAATGTCAGCCATCATTTTATTGCCTTCAAGCGAGAGTGGATTTTCTTCCAATGCTTCCTTGGTCAGATTGAGGGCATGGTCATAGTCCTTTGTTTTGAGTGATTCGTGTGCTGTCATAAGCAGCAGTTGTACCTTGTTGTTGTTCGAAAGATAGGTAATACCATAGAATGCCAGTTGGCGTTCAGGGTAGGTTAGTGTTTTGTCGAGGGTGACGGTTGTCAATCTCTTGACAAGGGTACGGACACTGTCGGGATTGCTTTTGACGACTTCGTCCATTTGTTTCCAATCGATAGGATAGAAGGCTCTTTCTTCTTCTTGGGCAAATGCGAATAGCGTGCAGAGTAAAAGAGAGAGGGAGAATAGAACTCTTTTCATATTTTTAGTGTTTTTGATGTTTATATTTAATTATTTGAGAAAGGAATATTGAGGAGGAAGGTGACGTGACATCCGAGGAGGGGCCGGTCGGCGAGTTCGAGCATTCCACCTTGCTGGAGCATCATTCGGCGGCTCAATGGGAGGCCAATGCCGCTGCCACGTCGCTTTGTGGAGAAAAATGGCACGAAGAGGGTAGGGCGATTTTCGGCAGGGATGGGGGCACCATCGTTTCCGACAAACAGTTCGAGGGGTAAACCTTTCGAACCCTTCGAACCCTTCGAACCTTTCGAACCTTTCAACTTTGCGTTGGTGGCTTCGATGACAATCTTTTGTGCTCCGGCTTCGGTGGCATTCTTCACAAGGTTCATCAGGACTTGGCGCAGCATACCGGCATCGGCACGCACGTTCGTGTTTTTGGGAACGTTGATTTGCCACGAGAGTTGGGGGTAGGTGCGGCTGATGTCGTCGAGCATTGCTGGCAGCTCGACAGTACTGAGCATGGGTTGTTCCAACTCAGACATCTTGCGATAGTTGGAGACAAATTCGCTCAGGTGGCGCGAGGTGTCGTAGATGGCCTTGACACCGTCCTCGAACTCCGAACCCTTCACGTCGGGATGGTTCAGTAGCGACTGGCTGATGCTGGTGATGGGCGCTGTGGCGTTCATGATTTCGTGGGTCAGCACGCGAGTAAGGCGTTCCCACGTATCGACTTCGTTCTGATTGACTTGTTCGCGGATGGTGTTCCCCAGTTCGTTCAATGTCTCCTGCATGGCGCGCTCTCCGCTTGGCAATCCCTTGGTGGGCAGACGGAACGAGAAGTCGCGGTTGCGTATGGCTTCACGCATCAGCCACGCCCTTTGCCGCAGGATGCGCTGGTGGCGCACCCATAGCAGGACGATGATGACGAGGAGGAGGGCGATGATGATGAGGAGGGGCATGGGGGCTGAGGTTAGGGTGCAGCCAAGCTTGGCTGCGACGAAACACGAGGGGAGATGGGGGGATGAGGGCAGCCATAGATGGCTGGGACAAAACGCGAGGGGGAAAAGACGGGGATGATGAGGGGGGGACGCCAGGGTTAATTACACCTCGAGCTTCTTCATTTTGTTGTAGAGGGTTTGGCGGGTGATGCCGAGTTGCTCGGCGGCGAGCTTCATGTTGCCATGGCAGCGATCGATGGCGCGGCGGATGTGGTCGGCCTCCATTTCGTCGAGGGTGGCCATATCGTCGGCGGCATCGAGCACGTCCTTGAGTTTGCGTACCAGTTCGTCGTTGTCCCAGGGCTTGGTGATGAAGTCGGACGCTCCGCTCTTCAGTCCGCGCACAGCCAGATTGACATCGGCGTAGGCGGTGATGAGCACCACGGGCAGTTCGGGATGATGCTTGCGGATAGCACGAAGCCAGAAGAGGCCGTCTTGCCCGGTATTGACGCCGATGGAGAAATTCATGTCGAGCAGCACGAGGTTGACCACCTCCTGGTTCAAGATGGTGAGCACCGAATCGGGTGACGATTTGGTTATGATACGTTGGAAGGTGCCCGACAGACAATAGCGCAAGGCAGTGAGGATGGCTTCATTGTCGTCGATGACCAGGATTGTTCCGTATTTGTCCTTTTGCATCTTGTTTTTCTTTTTATTGACGTGGCAAAGATAGTGAATTTTTCGAAAGGGAAGCACATTTCGGCCTATTTTTTCACGTCTTCGATAAAAAAGTGTCCATTTTTTAGACACAATGCTGTATAAAATTTTGACAAACCGCCTTTAAGGGCCCAGAAACTCTTGCCCACTTCTACTATTTAATGTACCTTTGCAACAGAAAAACCAAAGGATTGAAGAATATGAACCGAACATTCATCACCCTCGCATTGCTGCTGACAGCGGGCGGCGTCGGAGCCCAGGAGATGGCACTGACGGCTGACGACTGCATGCGCTATGCGGTGGAACACAATCACGACATCCGCATCAGCCAACTGACGCAGGACACGCGACGTGCCGAACGCACCGGGGCCATCGGTGCCTTCCTGCCGTCGGTCAATGGCAGCATCGGTGCACAATATAACTTCGGACGTGCCATCGACCCCGAGACCAATACCTATACCAACGTGAGTACCTTTTACAATGGCTATTCGGTACAGGCGACACTTCCCGTCTTCGATGGCTTCCAGCGTATCAACCAGCTTCGTGCTGCCAAGGCCAGTCTGCTGATGGGAAGCAGCCAGTTGCGCGCCCAGCAGGATGAACTTGCCCTGCAGGTCTTCGAGGCCTATTGCAATGTGCTCTATTATCAGGGCACGGTGAAGATGGCCGAAGAGAAACGCGAGCAGAGCCAACTCACCCTGCGTCAGACTCAGGTGATGGCCGAAGTAGGGCAGAAGAGCGAGGCCGACGTTGCCCAGATGGAAGCGCAACTTGCAGGCGATGACTACGAGATCACCCGTCAGCAGAACGAACTCTCGACCGCCCTTCTCACCCTCAAACAACTGATGAACTATCCGGAGGAGGACTCGCTGGTGATTGTGGGAGAGGATTGGAATACTCTGAGTGATCGGAGTTCTCTGAGTACTCCGAATACTCTGAATACTCAGAACTTCGAAGAAGCTCAGACCCTAGAGAACCCCGCAGTAGCCGCTGCAGCCCAGAACGTCATTGTGGCAAAGCGAAGACTGAGCGTGGCTCGTGGCGCACTGAGCCCATCGCTCTCAATCAGCGGAGGCATCAGCACTTCGTACAACAAGATGCTGCACACCGAGGCCACAGGCTTTCGCGATCAGTTGGAGGCAAACCGTGGCGAGTATATCTATGCGTCGGTCAGCATTCCGATATTCAACCGTTTGGAGAACCTGACCAATATTCGTCGTCAGCGCAACAATCTGCGTATTGCCGAAGAGGAATTGGAGCAGAAGCGCGATGAACTCGTCAAGCTCCAACTGCAGGCAGCCAATGATTGCGAAGGCTTTCGCAAACAAACCCTGCAGATGCAGCATAAGGTAGAGGCCGACAGCATCGCCGCCCGTTTGACCACACGCAAGTATGAGGAAGGTCTTTCGTCGGCCATCGATGTGCAGACCTCGGCAGCCACTCTGCTGGAGAGCCGTGCCCGGCTGCTGCAATGCCGGCTGATGCTGGCTTTGAAACAGAAACTTGTCAATTATTATAAAGGATACCCAATCTTATAAAGGCATATTCCCATGGATAGAAAGATAGAGAAGAAACGCGGGCTGCAAGCAAAGCATGTGCCCTATATCGCAGGAGGTGTCCTGCTGGTAGCATTGATCGGATGGATGATTTTCGGCGACCATAGCACCACGGTGCGGGTTGAGTCGGACGGCTTGACCATCAGCGAGGTGACGAATGCCGAGTTCAAGGACTATGTACGACTGAACGGTACGGTAGTGCCTATCCAGGTGGTGCAGATTTCGCCCGAGGAAGGTGGCATCGTCATGGAGAAAGTGGCCGAAGAAGGTTCAACGGTCAAAAAGGGCGATGTCATCGTACGTCTCTCGAATTCGAACCTCGACCTGCAGATCCTGAATGCCGAAGCCGAACTCGCCGAAAAGCAGAACCTGCTGCGCAACACCCAGGTGGCGATGCAGCAGGACAAACTGAACAACGAGACCGAGGCTGCAACGTTGGGTATGGACGTGGAACGCAAGCGTCGTGCCTACGAGCAGAATCAGCGGCTCTACAACGAGAAACTCATCAGCCGCGAGACCTATCTGCAGGCCAAGGAGGATTACGAGTTGTCGAAAAGGAAGCAGGAGCTGATCAGCGAACGCTTGAAGAAGGACGAACAGTACCGCAGCCTGCAGATGGACCAGATGGAGGACAACCTTGCCAATATGCGACGCAATGTCCTGCTGGTGCGCGAAAGGAAGCAGAAACTCGAAGTACGCTCTGCCATCGATGGCGAACTGGGTTTGCTCGATGTGGAACTGGGCCAGAACATCACAGCCGGCCAGAAGATTGGACAGATCAACGACCTCTCGGACTTCAAGATCCAGGCTGAGATTGACGAGCACTACATCGATCGTGTACGCCAGGGTTTGCAGGCAACCTTTATGCGAGGCGAAAAGAATTATCAACTTGCCGTTCGCAAGGTCTATCCCGAGGTTCGACAGGGACGTTTCCGCATCGACCTCGTCTTCCGAGGCGAGCGTCCCGACAACATCCGCAGCGGCCAGACCTATTACCTCAACCTCGAGTTGGGACAGTCCGAGCAGGCCATCCTCATCCCACGTGGTGCGTTCTTCCAGACTACGGGCGGACAGTGGATCTTCGTACTCGACAAGGACGGTTCGCGTGCCTATCGTCGTGACATCCGTATCGGACGCCAGAATCCGCAGCATTACGAGGTGCTCGAAGGTCTTGAGCCAGGCGAACAGGTCATCACGAGCGGCTACGAGGCGTTCAAGGATTACGAGACGTTGAAGATAAGGTGATGTTATGAAAAGCTATTTGAAATTCCTTTCGAGGAACAAACTGTATACGTTCATAAACGTGCTGGGCTTGGCCATTTCGCTTATGTTTGTCATCCTGTTGGGCGACTATGCATGGCGTCAGTACAGCATCGACCGATGGCACAAGAATGCCGACCGAATCTACCTGATGGGCGATCAGGAGCTGTTCTTCATCTGGCCCCAGGCAGCCCGTGAGATCCAGGATATGTGTCCCGAGGTGGAACAGTCCTGCTGCGTGATGAGCCAGCGAGGAAAGATCAAGTATGGCCAGCGGGAAATAAAAGATGGTGAAAACGAAAACGGCATCATCATGCTGGTCGATTCGACGTTCTTCAACTTCTTCGATTTCGAGCTGGTGAAGGGCAATCGTCTGACGGCGCTCGATGCGCCCGACAAGTGTGTCATCACCGAGCGGCTGGCACAGAGGCTCTTTGGCGAAAGGAATCCCATCGGTGAGACAGTGGAGATCGTGGGCGAACGCAGCGTTAGTATCAACAACGAAAACCCACTCGACAGCACTTTGGTCTATACCGTCAGTGCCGTTGTCGAGAATCTGGATCGTACCGTCCTGCCCAATGAGACACAGCTCATCGCCAGCATGAAGCGTTTCCCCCAAGTGATGGGCTATGAGCTCAAGAACAATGTCTTCGCCTACGGTGGAACAGGTGCCTGCAAGGCATTCTTCATGCTTCAATCTGGTACTACGTTCGATGCAAAGATGAAGGTGGTGGAAGAGCATTTGCACAATAACTATTACTGGACCGACAACAGCCACCTCACCATGACGCCGCTCAAGGAAGTGATGTTTGCCCCGCAGAACAATGGCTCGGGCATGCAAAAGGGCGACAAGATGAGGCTCCGCATCCTGTTGGCCGCCGTATTGGCCATCCTCTTCTTCGCCTTGAGCAACTACGTCAACCTGACGGTCGCCAACACGGGTTTCCGCGCCAAGGAGATGGCCACGCGTCGACTCTTCGGCAGTAGCCAGCATCAGATTTCGCTGAAACTTATCGCTGAATCGACGTTGATGGTCGCCGTGTCGTTCGTCATCGGCCTGGCCCTGGCATTCTGTTTCCGTGAAGATGCAGCCTCGTTGTTCAGGGGAAAGATTGAACTGGTGAAGGACATCAATCCAAGCACTGTCGGCATCTGCCTCGGCTTCATCCTGCTTACGGGCATCATTTCGGGCATCTTGCCCTCCTGGCATATTTCCCGCTATCAGCCCATCGACATCGTGAAGGGAAATTTCCGCTTCCGCTCAAAGATGGTGCTTGGCAAGGTGTTCATCATCCTGCAGAACGTCATCACCGTCGTTATGCTCACATCGGCCCTGGTCATCTGGCTCCAGCTGAACCATCTGATCCATGCGCCCCTCGGCTTCAACTACGAGAACATTTGTTTCGTCAGTCCGCCCAAGGAAAAGGAACAGGCGGTCAGAAGCCAATTGGAGAACATGCCTTTTGTCGAAGGAATCGGCAATTTCCAGGGCACCGATTTCATTGGGTATTCTTCCAGCACACGTACCATCAACGTCGATGAGAAGTCTGTCAACATATTCTTGACATATATGGATAAGGCTGCCTTCGACCTCTACGGATTGGAGATTCTTCGGGATTATGGTCCCGTCAGTGACGGTTATTACCTCAACGAGGAGGCCATGCGTCGGTGGGGATTGACCGAAGACGACCGTGAGATGCCCTGGGGCAACGGAACGACAAAGCCGATAGCCGGCATCATCAAGGATTTCCATCGTGTCAATATCTTGGAGAGTCTGGTGCCTTTCGCCATCCAGGTGAGAGACGACTTGGACTATCCTACCTTCCTTATCAAAACGAATGGAGACAAGAAAGCCAAGGAGAAACTGGTCGAGATGCTGAGGGAATTGGGTTGTGCCGAGGCTACGCTGCCCTGGATTGTCAATAGTTCCGAGGATGTGATTGCCGAAACCTTCGACACCCATCGTCACACGCTTCGCATCATCACGCTCTTTACATTCATGGCCATCGTCATCTCCGTGCTTGGCTTCGTCGGCATGTCGCTCTTCTTCATTCGTCAGCGCAAGAAGGAGATGGGCATACGTAAAATCATGGGCAGCACATCGGGCGAGGTCTTCCGGCTGATGCTTCGCACCTTCTGCGCCCCGCTCGTGGTATCTTTCGTTGTGGCTGTACCCATTGCATGGCATTTCATGAGCCAATGGCTCGAGGGTTTCAGCTACCGTATCACGCTTAGTCCCTGGTTCTTCGTTGCCACTTGCCTCTTCTCGCTCTTCGTGGCTGTCATTTCGGTGGGCATTCAGATACTTCGTGCTGTCACTGCCAATCCGGTGGAGAGTATCAAGGTGGAGTGAAGACCCCCTAAATCCCCCTGCTTAGGGGGACTTGGATTGGGCCGCGAAATTATACATTATATAACAATTAAATTACCCTTCGACAGACAAGTCTTCCCCCTAAGCAGGGGGATAAGAGGGGGTCTATATTATGAAACTATTTCCCAAAGGCCAAGGAGGCCTTATCAAAGTCATATCGCTGGCCATCGGCCTGACTGTCGGGCTGGTGCTGATTGCCAAGGTGGAACTTGAACGCAACTTCGACCATTGCGTCGTGGAGAAGGAGCATGTGTACGAGCTTTATGAGAACTTCGAGCGAAACGGAGGAGAGAAAGCCGAGTATGGAGCCACGCCGGGCGGTGTCGTTCCAGCCATGTGCCGATACGTGCCCGAAATCGTCGTGGGCACACGCTATACCGGCCAGTTCGAAAACGAGAAACTCGTCCTGGAGAATGGACAGCGCTACAGTTTCAGAAATTGCATCTTTGCCGACTCCTGCTTCTTCGACATTTTCGGCACAAGGATTCTGGTAGGCGACTGGAAGCAGATTATGACCGTGCCTAGTCAGTGCCTCGTCAGCCGCTCGCTCAGCGAGAAGCTGGGTGGCGATGTCGTGGGTCGAACGTTCAACTTCGTGCCAGCTCCAGGGAAACCGATGACCATCAGCGGCATCTTCGAGGATTTCGACGAGAACAGCTCCTTCGGTACCCTCGACATCGTGATGTCCTTGCCATCCATCGGCATCTATTCGTGGGATGGCTCGCAGAACCTCAACGGCAATGACCGCTATCATTCGTTCGTGCGTCTCACACCCAATGCCGATTTGAAGAAGATACAGGACGAGATAAAGGTGATGGTGCAGGAGATTTATCCATGGGAAGAACTGCGTGCGGCAGGATATACAGATTTGGGCTTCGGTTTTTATCCCGTCAGCGAGAAGCGGATGAACAACACCACGGTGCGCACCACGTGCATCATCCTCTTGATTGTGGCCTTTGTGATGTTGTTCACGGCTGTGATGAACTACATCCTTGTGGTTATCAGTTCGCTGGTGGCAAGGGCTCGACTCGTGGCACTTCGCAAGGTGATGGGCGCGCCCAAGCGGGAGTTTTATCTGAAAACGCTGGCCGAAGCCTTTGGGCATCTGTTGTTGGCCTTGCTCATTATGTTCCTGCTGCTATGGGCAGGGCAGGATTGGATACGCGACCTGATGGGAATTAGTTTGGGAACGCTCTTTTCGTCACAGACTTACGTCATTCTGGCCGTCGTTTGTCTCATCGTTCTCTTCTGCTGCGGTCTCTTGCCGGGTTACATCTATTCGCGCATCCCACTGACCTATGCCTATCGTCTCTATAGCGAAAGCAAACGCGTGTGGAAACTTTCGCTCCTGGCGTTCCAGTTCGTATTGAGCACCATGCTGCTCTGCATCCTCAGCACCATCTATCGTCAATACGACTATATGCTCAACAAGGACATGGGCTACGAATATGAGAATGTGGCCTATATCCCGATCGCTCATCCTTCGGATTCGACCATCGTCTTGGCCCGAGAGATCGAGAAGTTGCCGTGTGTCGAGAGCACAGCAACGGCCTATTCGCTCTTCCTGCAGTGGCAGAGCGGCAACAACATCATGCTGCCCGAAGATACGCGAGAGTTGTTCAACTATGCGTGCATGTATTTTTCCCAGCCGAGCATTGTCGAAACGATGGGGCTGACGATTGTGCAGGGGCGGAATATGTCACCACTAGAAGATAAAAGGTTTTTGCCAGAAGTTATTGTTAACGAGAAATTTGCCCAGATGCTTAAGGAGTTCACGGGATGGGACGACATCGTAGGACAATCGGTCGTGAGCACAGAGATTGGCCGCGAGCATCCGCTCACCATCGTTGGCGTGGTGAAGGACTTCACGATTGGCACCCTTGTGAACCTTGACCAGCGTCCCACTATGTTCATCAATGGCACTCTCTTCGCTAACTATGTCCTGTTGAAGTTCAACGACCTGACACCGGACAACATCACAACAGTACAGCAGCTCTGCGACCGCCTCTATCCCGATGCCGAATTCCAGGTGAAGCGTTATGGCGACGAACTTGCCGACAGTTATCACGAGACGCAGCACACACGCGACCTCATCCTCATCGGATGCTTGGCTGCCCTGCTCATTACGCTCATCGGCCTGATTGGCTACATTCGCGACGAGGTGCAACGTCGCACTCGTGAACTGGCTATTCGCAAAGTGATGGGTGCAACAGTAGGAGAATTGCAGAGCCTCTTCCTGCGCAGTATCGCCATCATCGCCTTGCCTTCGATTATCGTTGGTGTGGCCTTGGGCTGGTATTTCAGTATGTTGCTGATGGAGCAGTTCGCCGACAAGATTGAACTCTGCGCATGGATCTTCGCCCTCGATGCCCTTGTCGTCATCATCGTCATTGCCCTCGTCGTATTCCTTCAAACACGCCAGGTTGCCCTGCGCAATCCTGTGGAAAATATCAAGACGGAATAGCTTTATGCAAGCAGAGGAAATTCTGATGAAAAATGCAATATCGTTCAATTAGAGGCAAGATTGCTTGTCCCAAACTAGGAATGAACTATCTTTTATCGGAGCATACAGATTTGGTAGATAGAATCTGTATGCTCCGATTGTAGTATACATATTTGGTAGATGAAATCTGTATGCTCCGACCGTGGCATACAGTTTTGGTAGATGGAATCTGTATGCTCCGACCGCGGCATACAGTTTTGGTAGATAGAATCTGTATGCTCCGACCGCGGCATACATATTTGGTAGATGAAATCTGTATGCTCCGACCGCAGCATACATATTTGGTAGATGAAATCTGTATGCTCCGACCGCGGCATACATATTTGGTAGATGAAATCTGTATGCTCCAATCGCGGCATACAGTTTTGGTAGATAGAATCTGTATACTCCCGGCGAAGAATACAGTTTTGGTAAATGAAATCTGTATGCCTCGAATTGAGATCGGTACTAATCAAATATTACAGACGATTTGCAGCGTGAACAGAAAAAGAATGAGACAAGGTTGCAAAAACAAGTGGACGAATAAATCCGAAAAAATGACAATATTGCCGATATAATGCGTTTTTGGAGGATTGTCCATATCTTTGCACCAACAAAAAACTAACAAAAAAACACTATTATGAAAACTTTAGTTCTTTCTGCAATGATGTGCCTCGCTGCTATGACCTCGACTGCACAAGTGATTACCGCCGACATCGTCAACATCTCCTACCAGTCAGTAGCTACCTCCAATGAAGGTCAGTATGCCTACAATGTGAACTGTGACGACAATGACTACATCACTACGATGTATGTATTTAAAAAGAACGTGCGCATGAATGGAGATGTCGATCTGAAGCCCTCCTGCCAATATCAGTACGAATATGCTGACGATGGCATTCTGCTCAGCCGTACCACTTATGTATGGCACAACAACGAATGGAAGTGTACAGGACGTCTTTCCTATACACTCACCGATGATCTCTATAGTGTAGAATTCAGTCGCTGGAACCCAAATACGGCATGTTTCGACGAAGCTAGCGAAAAGATGACCTACTCCTTGCTGCCCGACTATACTGCATTCGATATCAGCTGGTTCCTCCGTAGCCGCAGAAGTGATTCCTATAAGCTTTCGTGGCAAGTATATGTAACTGTTTATCCTTCCTTCGAACCCAATCTGCTTGCTGAGATGTGATGCAAACTTGATGGTATAATGGATTGATTCGGGCGAAATCTCGTCATTTTTGACAGATTTCGCCCGAAATGTTTTGTTGGAGATATTGAGAGTGTCAAATTTTTAGACACAATGCTGTATAAAATTTAGACATTCGTATCCTGCGAGGGCCAAAACCTTTGGAGAATTGCTGATTTTGGCGTATCTTTGTGCTGAAAAAAGAAAAGAGCAATGAAAAGTTACCTGAAGTTCCTTTCGAGAAATAAACTATATGCCTGCATCGAGGCGTTCGGACTTGCATTTGCGTTGGGCTTCGTCATTCTGCTGGTTTCGTATGCCAAGACGGAGTTCAGCGTGGGAAAGAATCTCCAGAATGCCGACAAGGTTTACGCCTTAGGCAGCGGAAAGTTCTATGGTTTGACTCTCGACACTCCCGTAGAGTTTTTCCCTTCTTGCCCGGAGATTGACACTTGGACGCGAATAGCCACTGGCAACGAACAAGACGTGGTGGTTGGCGATGAGTACTACAGAGCTACCTGCGCCTATATTGATTCCACCTTCTTCCAGATGTTCGTCTATGAGCTCAGGGGATGCGACCAACGACGGGTGCTGACCAATGACCACGACGTAATAGTCTCGGAAGCATTTGCCCGCAAAGCCTTTGCAGGAGATGACGCCATCGGCAAACAACTGAAAGCAGGGGACGACATTTTTACCGTCTGTGGCGTGTTGGAGGATTTCGGACGAAGGGATTTGTTCAGAGAGAATGAACTTTTCTTCAGCATCAAGCGAGCCTACAACTTTTACCCCTCGATGGACAACTTTGGCAACACACTGACGTTCCTGACTTTAAAACCAGGTGCGGATCCCCAAGCGTTGGCCGACAAGCTGTTGGACAAGTACGTGGAATATTGGCCCCAGTTCTATGCCCGTGATGGGAGCAAGGGAGCCGCGATGTGGGGTTCTACGCTCACGCGATTCGACAAGATATATTTCGACGAAACGCATGAGAGCTATAGCGTGGTAAAGAAGGGCAACAGGACCCTCGTCGAAGTGCTCCTGCTCGTGGCTCTCATCCTGCTCGTCTCGGCTTGTCTCAACTATGTGAATCTCACCATGGCTCTGACGGGCAAGCGTGCGAAGGAAATGACGATGCGCCGCGTATTGGGTGAGCAGACCCGTGGCGTTCTCTTCCGTTATTTCAGCGAGGCATTTCTCTTCACAGCTGCCTGTTTCCTGCTGGGTTATGTCGTGGCCTATCTGTTCAAGCCGCTGTTTGAGGAATGGCTTTCGACCAGCATCCCGCTCATTCCGGATTTCCAAATGGTTGTTTGGTCGGTCATTGCCCTGCTGCTTCTTTCGTTCGTCTCAAGCCTCCTGCCCGCCCTTCTGGTACTCCAGTTCAAACCTTTGGACGTGGTGAAGGGCGCTTTCCAGTTCCGCAGCAAGATGTTGTTCGGCAGGGTATTCATTGTCGCGCAAAACGTGATCAGCATGGTGCTGATTGCCGTGGCGATGACCATGAACTCGCAGATGCATCATATCCTGTCTTTGCCTTTGGGATATAAGCCAAATGACCTGATTGCCGTATCGGCTTTCGATTTAGGCTTCACCTTTGAAATTCAGGATATATTGCGCCAGCGTCTGCTCGCATTGCCTCAGGTCGAAGCTGTGGGCTTGGCGGCAAACCTGCCCTACCGCACCTCTTTCAACGGATTGCACGACGAGGAGGGAAATACGTCATGGATCAATTATACATCGATGGACACCACTTCCTTCCGATTGCTGGGCTTCAAGGTCATAGAACAGTTTGCTGTCCCCACGGACAGCATGTGCTGGGTGGATCGCGAAACGCAAAGCCGCTACAATATCTCAGCCGAACACCCTTCGATTGAAAGCAGGGATAAGGAGACGAATGGCATGAAGGAAAGGTTCAAGGTCTGCGGCATCGTCGAGAATTATCGCTGCGGAATGGGCAACTACATTCCGCGATTCGAGGATTCACACAACGTGATCCAGTTGATTGGCACGGAAGGCTATTTCTGGAGCCAGCTCGTCAAGGTCAAAGGCGATAGGGGTGAGGCCATGGCTGCAGTGAAGAAAACCTGTAAGGATGTGATGCGACAGCTCAAGGGATATTCCAAGGATTTGAGCTGCTCGTATTACGACGATTCAATGCGCGATGCTTTGACACAGGAGCGCCACACGATGCAACTCGTCCTGTGCTTCATGTTTCTTTCCATTTTGATCTCTGCCCTTGGCCTTTTTGCCATGTCGTTCAACTACAGCGAGCAACACAGCAAGTCAATTGCCATCGGTAAGATCATGGGTGCTTCGGTGCGCGAATCAATTTGGAAGCTTTCGAGACGTTTCATCCTCCTGTCGCTTATTGCCATCGTGCTGGCTGTCCCGCTTTGTGTGAAGGCAATGAACTATTACCTGCAGGATTTCTATAATCGCATCGACTTCCCGTGGTTGGTCATTTTTCTTTCCGCCTTCATCACGATCCTCGTGGTCATTTTGTCCATTCTTGGACAAACCATCCGAATTGCCAACAGGAATCCCATCGATGGCATCAAGACTGAGTAGGCTCGTTCGACTTTTCGTTTGCTTCCCAACACACACATTATATATTATTATTTGGATCGTGTTGAAGAAAGTCTGGTTCTTCAACACGATTTTTATGGTTATTTGAAGGATTATTTGCTCAAAGTTTGCCGATATCGGAAAATTTCGCTATATTTGCGGCGAAAAATGATATAAAGTTTGCCGATATGGAGTATTTGTCAGTAGCAGAATATGCCCAAAGAATGGGCGTTTCGGAGCGCACGGTTCGAAATTATTGTGCGAATGGGAAATTGGAAGGGGCTTTCCTGGTGGGGAAGACCTGGAATATCCCGTCCGATGCCACTTTGCCCGAGAAAGGAAAGCAACGTCGAGAATCGCCATTGCTCAAGACTTTGCGTCGAGAAATGGAAAGTCGTGTGAAGGGCGGTATCTATCATCGCACGCAGATTGATCTTACCTATAATTCGAACCATATCGAGGGCAGCAGATTGACCCGTGACCAGACACGATATATCTTCGAGACAAACACCATTGGCATCACCGATGAGGCTGTCCATGTGGATGATATCGTAGAGACGGTCAATCACTTCAGGTGCATTGACCTCATCATTGCTCATGCACAGGATCGACTTTCGGAAAAGTTGATCAAGGAATTGCACCGTATCTTGAAAACCGGAACTAGCGACAGTCGGCTGCAATGGTTTGCTGTGGGAGAGTATAAGCGTCTGCCTAATGAAGTGGGAGGGATGGAGACCACCTTGCCTGAGAAGGTTGCTGGAGAGATGCGTGCGTTATTGACCGAATATAATCGAAAACAAAAGATTGCGCTTGATGACATCCTCGACTTTCATCAGCGTTTCGAGCGCATTCATCCTTTTCAAGATGGTAATGGACGTGTAGGGCGACTTATCATGTTCAAGGAATGTCTTGCCAATGGCATCGTTCCCCTCATCATCACCGATGACTTGAAGATGTTCTATTATCGAGGTCTGAGCAACTGGCCTGCCATCCCGGGTTATCTTCGAGATACCTGCCTCACTGCACAGGATTTCTACAAGTCGCTGATGGAGTATTTCCGCATCGAGTGAGGCATCCGATTTGTCTAATAAAGTGTTCGATTTTGAAACTCATAAATGTCAATTGATGCCTCAAAAACATTAAAATCAACTGATTTGAAAATCTTTTTCATGAAGTAAATGGGTTAAATCTGAAATTTTACCTATTTTTGCAAAGATTTACCTTAATAATTTCTAGATTATTCAAGGAACTAAAACCAAGACTCACATCTCGGAAACGTCTGTGATTCTCAGATTCGACTGATTTACTCTCTCAGTAAATAGCTAAATTTACTACACATTATAATAGTTCTTAACAATGAAAAAAAAATTATCGCCTCTCAAGGTATGCCTGCTGTTGGCCGGCAGTGCTGCTCTCGTATCCTCCTGCCAGGACTACGAGCCGTTCAATGAGCAACAAGTACAAGATGTTGCCTACAACCGTGAATTCGTGAAGCAATTCGGTGAAATCGACCCCAACCAGAACTGGGACCTCTTCGGACAGCTGACACGAGGCACACGTGGAGCCGGCACGCGTGCTGCAAATCCCAACGATGTTACTGTCGTTGATGCAAATTACAATGTTGTAGTTACACAAGAGGACAACAAGGAGTATCAGAAAGTTCTGCCCGAATCAAATCAAAGCCCTACGCCCTACGCCAACACCAACCTTGGCCGCGTCACCCAGGACTTCACCTCCACTGCGCGTGAATTCACAATCACTCCTGTCCATTACAACACCGCTGGTTCTGATGTAATCGGCATCTATTGGTACACTGACGACCCAGATGACGCAGGAGCAACCACCATTACAGGTGCCGACGGCAACACCTATTATGTCATCCGAAAACAGATTTATGAGAATAAAACTCATCTTGTCGGCATAAAAGAATTCTACAGCGAAGTAACTTACGCCACCGATGCACACTGGAATGAACTAACTGCGCAATTCCCAACAAAATATATAATAGCTCAAGGTGGAGAAAAGGATGTGTACGGGAACTCATATTCTGCAGGCAAAAAACTTGTAAAGGCTGATAATCAAGATTATTACTGTGAATGGGGTCAGGATTGGACAGGCTATAAGGATTATGTAAAAAATGACCTATTACGATTACATCCTAATGAATATTTTATAACGGATGGATCATCTGATTATCCAGCTCAATGGGGTGGCAATTGTACTTCTGGCTTACTTGTATATAAAGATACTTCAACAATATCAGGCTCAGTTCAAGATGCATCAACTTTGTTTGATTGGGGAGCAGCCTACTTGCTTTCCACTCCCATTACGGTAACCGTCCCTGCAACTGTGCCTTCATACGGCTTCTATATTACCAATGGCAATACGGGCAGTGTATATTCAGAATCAAAACTCAACACTCCCGTTACTTTCAAAAACGATACTGAAGCCCGCCCAGCCTGCTACGTAGCCACTTTCGATATTCATGATATCGATGAGAGCCAGGAGAGTCAGCGCTACCTCTGCTTCGAGGACTGGTATGGAAACAATTCTTCCAACTTCGACTTGAACGATATCGTCTTCACCGTAACCGGCATCAACGAAAATCACATCGTGGACAATGAAGCCTCGAACGAATGGGCTATCCTCGTCTGCGAGGACCTTGCCCAGTATGATTTCGACTTCAACGACGTAGCCCTTTTGCTGAACTATACCGATGGTGTGAGTCGAGACTATACCGTTGATGAATTTGGCAATATTATCAATGTTGTGGTTACTCCAGGTGCAAGGACACTGACCGTGACTGCCGTTTCTGCAGGTGGTGCATTCGACTCGGAGGTCTATATCAACGGTGAAGATTGGGGCGAAATCCACAGCCTTCTTCCTGGTATTAGTCCCGATGACAACAGGAACCCCAGAATCCTTAATGCTGGAAAGACTTTTAATGGTAATGGAAACGTAAAAACCCTCACCGGAGACGACCTTCCGGAGAAGAACGTAGATCCCGACGGTGGTTACCCTACCTTCTTGTCGCAATTGTTTGCCACCGATGGCTTCTTCAAGATCGTATGCGAAGGCAATAAGGAAGCGCAAAAGATTATCGAAAGTGGAACGGTGAACACCAACAAGGACACACCGACTGCTCCTCAGATGATGCTGCTGCCCGACTACTTCGAGTGGCCGCAAGAGGAGATTCACATCACCGAGGCTTACGACGGCTTTGCCGAATGGGTACAGGATGTGGATGCCGTTGACTGGATTTTCACATCACAAATCGAAAAGAACATCACCGACCGCGGTGACCTGTATGTTGAAAACAATTTGACTCGAATTGTCGGTACTGTGAATTTGACGGATATCGAAACTGGTGTTACTTTCACTTATACTGACAAGAACGGCAAGGAAACCACCTACCAAAGCTGCTCGAAGGTTTCTTTCGATGTTGACGAATTGAAGAACATGCAGCAGAACCAGTATTATGGCAGGTTGACCATCACTTATTCGATGAAGCCAACGACAACCACATATCTTGACTATGCCGATGGCGATCAGCTCATGGAGGACTCATCCGGACAGAACACTGTTACCGTTTATCATCTGTCCAAGTCACAACTCCAGAAAGCCATTGATACCGGTGCCATCTATTTCATGGGACAGAACAATCAAACTGTAGTAGTTGCCTCGGCCAAACTGGATCTCTATCAATAAGGACTGAATATCCCATTGGCTTCATTCCGAACCGGGAATGATTCATTTACTTCCTCATTTATCGCGGACTACAATCAAATGATTGCGGTCCGCGATTATATTTTTCTTATATTTTGCTATTTATAGTTTTCATTTTGCAACAAAAATGCAAATATTTAATATCTATTTTTACTTTTCCAAAGACATGAATAACAAAATTTCAAAAAAATAATCAATTTTGCACCAAGGTTCACTAATTTCCTTAAAGTGGAAACATGCGACAAGCCATACACAACAAGATACTTGCCTTGTTTGCCTTGATTGATTTATTAAACATATTTTTTAGCATTACTTATGGAAATTAAAACAAATCTCACCCCAAAGATGTGTCTGCTGTTGGCAGGCACTATGGTTTTTGTTAGTTCCTGCCAGGACTACGAGCCGTTCAGTGACGAGACTTTGCATGACAAAGCCTACACTCAAGAGTTCGTTAAACAGTTCGGAGAAATCGATCCCGACCAGGATTGGGACCTCTTCGGCCAACTTGCTCAGCACATCGGCCCTGTGACTCGTGCCACAATGGATGATACGCCGTCAGTTACACAGTTGAATGACACCGTTCGTGTTTCACCGTCGCAGCATGCCAATTACACCAAGATTCTGCCCGAGCTCGACATTCCAAACAATACATACGCAAACTCCAACCTCGGTCGGGTGACGCAGGACTTCCTCACTACAGCCCGCAAAATTACACTTGTCCCTGTTCATTGGCACACTTCAGCAACTGATGCCATAGGTATCTATTGGTATGTTGATGAAGATGGCCCTGGCGTCAAAACCATTATGGGCAAGGATGACAAACTCTATTACATCAAGGAATACACCATTTTAGAGAATCACAAGACCCGCTTGGCCCTTGAAGTCGTTTATCGAGACGGACATAAAGACCAACGACCCTTGGATGGCGTTCTTGCTGTTGAACAACAATTCCTGTCTCAAGCCCAAATGGATGCAGACGGTATAGTTGATCAATACCTGGTTTCCAAACCCTACGAAATAACAATTCCGAACAGCATTACAGAGTATGGTTTCTGGATCAAGAATTTGGGTTCTGGCCTTGATGAAAGGTTCTCTGAATGGAAACTGAACAGCAAGCCAAGTGGACCTATCGAAGATAACGGCGACCACATGAGCTACACAGCCACCTTCAATCTGAGCAGCTTAAAAGACGAAGCTGGCAATCCCTTGTATCCGAACGACAAGAGTCAATACCTCTGTTTCGAAGACTGGATCAACTGGGGCGATGCCGACCTCAATGACCTGGTGTTTATTGCAAAAGGTCTCGATGACTCCAACATCAAAGACAATAACACAATCTATGAAAAGGCTCTCCTCGTCTGTGAAGACCTCAAGTCTTTTGATTTCGACTTCAACGATATTATTCTCGGCCTGACCTTCAAGGAGGAGGACAAGAGGGAATACAAATGGGTGCCAGAAAGTGGAGGTATTGCGGCTCACTGGGAACTCAAATCGACGGAAGCCACGAACCAAACGCTCTTCGTCAAGCCATTGGCAGCAGGTGGTGCCTACGAGACAACCGTCCAGATTGGCACCTATCCTACCAGTGCTGTAGGTGGTGAGATCCACTATCTGATGGGAGAAGGCACCCCACGAGAAGGAACGGGGTCCATGACGCATCAAATCATCAATGCCGGTGCAAAATACGCCAATCTTAGTGATTCTATACCCGTTATCCTTAACACTTACCCATGGAACGTTGGTACAGGTCAGGGTAAATTTGCCACACACCTTTCGCAGCTTTTCGCCCAGGGCTACATCTCATTGGCCTGCTACGATGGCAATGCTCAAAAGATTTTAACAAGCAGTACTATCAATCTTGACAAGAACACCCCCACTGCACCACAGATGATGCTCCTGCCAGATTACTTCGAGTGGCCTCGTGAGCAGATACACATCAGTACTGCCTATACGGCGTTCTCCGACTGGGTATCCGATATTACCAAGACCAGCTGGATTCTTGACAGCCAAGTTGCAGATAATATTACAGATCGTGGCGACTTGAAACCGGATGTGCCCGTTGAAGAAGAAAACCCGAACCTCATCGAAACCATAGAAGTGCCGATCCATAGGCAAAGATTTATTTTCGATGACCCAGATGAACCATGGGTTTACGACAATGCCTATTTCGTAAACCTTTCAGGTGTTGATGCATTGGTACTCAACAATGCTAATGCCAAGGCAGATGTCATTGTCCATTACGCCAAAAAGTATGACACCTATTTGGACGATGCAGATGGCAACCTGCTCGTTGAGGACAATTTCGGTGATGGTCTGGCTCATACTACGACCTATACATTGAGTGCCAATAAGTTCAATATGGCCGTAACGTCGGGCGGCATGTGGATTATTCCACAAGACGACGAGAATGATTTCGCAGTTTCAAAGGTTGAAATCAAGCTCTATGGCGCAACAGACCCGAACAAACGTCACAACCTCGACGTCAATCCGATGTCGATCCTTCTGGACGAGATTGGACAAACTGTACAACTCAACGTCTCTACTACGACGAATGCAAACATTACATACTCTTCGTCCAACACCGACATTGCTACCATCGGCGCAGATGGAATTGTAAGGGCTACCGGTGAAGGCTCTTGTGAAATTACCGTCAGGGCTTCAGGCGGTACCTACCAACCCAACTTTGCAACCGTCAGAGTTGTAGTCAACAAGACCCCCACCCTCTCTCTGGCGATGAGCGATCCATTCGCTGCGGCTTCCTTTGAAGGTCCTGAATACTGGATAAATGGACAATCTACTACAACGTATGACAATGTCTATCACATCACGGCTTCCACCAAGCATAATATGAATACTTGGACCAATGGCGCTAAATTGTCAATCCACTACAGAGTTATCACTGGCGATGGCTCGCCTCAAATCTTCCGCATAAAGAATCCCGCAGGAAATGTCATTGCCGGCAACCTTGATGACCTTCGAATTTGGGAAGGCGATTTGGATTTCACTATCAGCAGTGATGACCTACAGTCCTGTCTGAAGAATGGCCAATACGAATTTACCATCGAATACAGAACGCCACCTTCGGCTGTGACAAGTGCAAGCATAACCAAGATAGCCACCGAATAAAATGACTTTTTTAATCCACTAAATAGTGAGGGCTGCAATCATCAGGATTGCGGCCCTCGGTTTTTTAATTCAACGATTACAATAAGAACCCATAAAAACGACGCATGAACATTATTTTGGGTGACACATTTGCTAAATATAGATTGCATTTTATGGCAATTAAACAATATTATACTATTATTTTGTACATTTTGGACAATAATTATAACAAAAAGTCCGAAAAAGTAACTAAGTTTGCGCTGAAATATCGCTAAGCCTCGATGAAGTTGTAATACGACAATCCTTAACTTGCATTACTTGCTTCATTACTTTGCTTAATCATCAGATTCATTAATTATTCCTTTCAATATTTATATTTATTATAGCCTAACTTATGAAAAAAAAGATTACTTTGTCCCTTGGACGGTGTCTGCTGTTAGCAGGCACCATGGTGTTTGTAAGTTCCTGCCAGGACTACGAGCCGTTCAACGACCAGACTTTGCAGAACAAAACCTACAACCACGAGTTTGTAAAACAGTTCGGAGAAATCGATTCTCGTCAGAACTGGGACCTCTTCGGCCAGTTGGCAAGTCGCATCGGGCCTGAAACTCGAGCCACAATGGCGGATGAGCCTGAAGCCACTCCTTCTACTAAAACCAAGACTATTACACTTGATAGCCACGGTAACTATACCCTTTTGTTGCCAGAAATTAACAGAGGCAACAATGATTTCGAGCACTCCAACCTTGGACAGGTTACCCAGCGCTTCACCACCACTGCCCGCAACATCGATCTTTTCCCTGTCAATTGGATAACAACAGCGGATGACGAAATTGGCATCTTTTGGTACGTGGATGAGGATGATCCAAACGACCCGAACATCAAGGTCATAATGGGACAGGATGATCGCCTCTATTACATCAAAACCTTGACGGTAATTGAGAATGCCAAGTCTTTATTGGAGATTGTATATGAATTTAATAACGGCGAGGTTATAAGAAAATGGATTGGTGACGATCGCAATAGAATTGGTGAACAGTTTACCAATAATCAAGGCCAACGTGTTACGGTCAGTCCGTTGACCTACGTCTATGAAGGCTATCGTAGCAACCATATGGGTTCTCAAAATAATAATGGCGAATATACAGTAACTGAGTTTAGAGATGACGTTACTGCCAATTTCTTTTCTGATGCAGAAATGAGTAGTAGAGGTATTAAATCCCAGTATTTGGTAGCTCATGCTATGCATATTCATGTGCCTAATAACATTTCTGAATACGGATTCTATATTAAGAATAATGGTAACTACTACCCCTGGCATAATCAGAAGGATCCAAGGTATTCCAAATGGGAATTGAACACAGCCGAGAATATTGAAGAGAATGGCAAGTACAAAATGAGCTATACTGCTACCTTCAATATCAATAATCTTCGTCCTGTTCTTGATGGACATGGCATCATCCCCGAAGATGACAGGAACCAGTACCTTTGCTTTGAGGACTGGGTTCAAACAGGCGATGCAGACCTCAATGACGTGGTGTATATTGCTGATGGACTTGATGTAACTAATATCAAAGACGATGACAACATCACCGAGAATGCCATCCTCGTTTGTGAAGACCTTAAGTCATACGACTTCGACTTCAATGATATTGTTCTTGGCTTGACCTATAGGGAAGAAGATGCAAAAACCTACGAGTGGATTGATCATATAACATATGTTGACGGGCATGCGATTGCTCCACATTGGGAGGTCAAGGATGCCTCTGCTACATCTGAAAAACTAACCGTAACGCCGATGGCTGCAGGTGGTGCCTATGAAACTACCGTGTTCGTAGGCGAAATTAATTTGGGTGAAATTCACACTTTGTTGAAAGAAGCGAATACACCTTCTGATCCTAAGAAACATGAAATCATAAATGCAGGCGCTACATACGACGATAATCGTGGAGTTCAACCCATCGGTCCTACAGATATTATGTCCTTCTTTGAAGGAAGTTGGGATGTAGGCGAAGGGAAAACATATCCTACTCACCTGTCGCAGATATTTGCCCAAGGTTACATCAGATTGGAGTGTTACGACGGCACTGCCAAGAAACTTATTTCAAACTACCAGTATGCCGAAGGCGATGCTCCCCAGATGATGCTTCTGCCCTATTACTTTGAGTGGCCACAAGAAGAGGTTCACATCAGTAATGCCTATAGCGGTTTTTCAGATTGGGTTGAAGACATCACCAAGACTAACTGGATCCTTGACACCCAGGATAAGGATAAGATTACGGAACGAGGCGATTTCGTGATAGATGATCCTCAGCAACATGAAGACGATCCCGTTCTCGTAGAGGGCGTTGATTTACCTGTTAAACCTGAAAAATTCATTTATGGTTCAGGTGACCCAAGCACAGGAGGATTTACCTTCAACAATGCATATTTCATTGACCTCACAGGTGTCGGCAAGTTGGTGGCACAGGATGCCAAGGCAGACCTTGTGGTACATTACAATCCTAAGGCAAGTGGTGGATACTATATAGACGATAATCACAAAAATACGCTTTTAACAGATCCTGGAAAACCCGATGATGGCGGTCCACGTACTACTACCTATACTATTAGTGCCCACAGATTAAATGTGGCTATTGAATCTGGTGGTATATGGATTATGAATACAGATGATAAACCATTCGGCATCTCCAAGGTTGAAATTCTAATCTATGGTGTTACCGATCCCAATCTGCGTCACGATCTCGATGTCACGCCACTAACATTGTTGTTCGATCAGCTTGGATCAGTTAAGCCGATTACGGTTACCTCCACCACTGCACCTGCGGGAGATATCTATTTTAGCTCAACGGATACAAACGTTGCAACAGTTGACGGAGATGGAAACGTCTCTGCTGTTGGCGAAGGCCATTGCCAGATTATCGTCACAGCGTTAGCTAGTGGTGGTCGCACCGACAACGTTCAGCGTGTCCACGTTACAGTAGATAGGACACCAACTGTTCCGCTCACTATATTGTCCGTTATAAACGATGCAGGTAATGATGTTGTAGAAGGTGGTACTACTTATCATTATATCTGCCATCGCGAATTGACCACTTCTGAGGACTTAAGCGGATGGTTGACAAATGGCGCTACGATTACTATCCACTATGAAGGTTATAGTTCTCCTGCTAGCGGTTCCAATTTCTTCCGTGTATTGAATCCTAGTGGGCAAGTAATAGCTGGCAATCTCAATCATCATGATAATGGCGCAGATGATGTTACTTACACAATTAGTGGATCGAACTTGGCAACTTGCCTCGACAGTACCACTGGAGAGTATAAATTAACTCTTCAATACTCTCAGTGCGGCTGGGGCTGGACCGGTAAGCCCGAAATTACGAGCGCCAGCTTGACCAAGATAGCCAACTAACAAGTTTGTGCTAACCAACTAATAGGCGAGGACTGCAATCATTTGGATTGCAGCCCTCGCTATTTTTAACCCACGATGTCAAACAATCATACACAAGTGTGTAAAATAATTTGACAAACCGCTTTTGGGCACATGAAAAACCTTGCATAGAATAGGAAAGCGTCGTACCTTTGCAGCGAGAACAGGAAATGAAAGAGTCAAGGTTGCAAAATACGAAGTGCACTACATGGCATTGTGAAAAAATATTAAAACAATCTCAAGTGCTGTAGTAAAAAGTTCATTCCGTTCGTCAAATGGGCAAAAAAACAAACTATTAAAAAATACTATTATGAAAACTTTAGCTCTTTCCGCAATGATGTGCCTCGCTGCTATGACTTCGACCGCACAAGTGATCAACTCCGAGATCGTGAACAACGCCTATCTGTCAGTAGCTACCGCCAGTGACAGCAAGTTCGCCTACAATGTGGAGTGTGACGACAACGACTACATCACCACAATGAATGTCTTCAACAAGACTGTGCTCCAGAATGGTGATATCGAGCTGAAGCCCTCGTGCCGATATGAATACGATTATGCTGCCGATGGTATGCTGCTCAGCCGTACAAAGTATGTTTGGCAAAACGAAGGATGGCAGTGTGTCGGTCAACTTCACTACATTCTTGCCGGTGATCTTTATACGGTGGAGTACAGCCGTTGGAACCAGAAGACTGCGAGTTTCGACGCTGCCAACGAAATGATGACCTATACGTTGCTGCCCGATAGTTCGACAAGCAATGTCTGCTTCTACCAGCGTTCTCTCAATGGAGATTCCTACCAGTTGGCATGGCAGGTATCAGTAACTGGTCAGCCTTCCTTCGATCCCTATCTGCTTGCTAAGATGTAATGTAAGAGTTATGATAATATGATGTGATTCGGGCGAAAACTATCCCAAAACAGGAGGTTTTCGCCCGTTTTGAATAAGACAAGAGCCTCGTCGTGTCAAATTTTTAGACACAATGCTGTATAAATTTTTGACATCCGTACTTCGTGGTGATGAATGTTCTTGGTGGATTAGTTTTTTTGGTGTATCTTTGCTTCGTAAATAATTCAATTCTGAAATAGAATAATGAAAAGTTATCTGAAGTTTCTGAGCCGTCATCGGCTGTTTACCATCATCAATATCGTTGGCCTTTGCTTGTCGATGGCGTTCCTGTTGCTCTTGGGCGACTTGATTTACCGACAGACGTCGGTCGAGGATTACCAGACGCGTGGAGACCGCACTTATGTTTTGGGCAACGAGAGCTTCATGATGTCGAACTTCCGCATCGGTCAGCGTTTGCAGGATCGATTCCCCGAGATTGAGGGCTGGTGTTCCATGGCGGGCTACAGCACAACATTCAATCTGCGTGGGCAGGATGTCGATACAAAGATGCTCGTGGCTGGTCCCAACTTCTTCGAATTCTTCGACTACAAGTTGCTCACGGGTGATAAGCATAAGGTGCTCGAAGCTCCCAACCAGATTGTGGTGAGCCGTGCTCTTGCTCAGCGCTGCTGGCCCGATGAGGAGCCTGTGGGCAAGGAACTTCAACTTGCTTATACCTATGCCGAAGATCCAGAAAAACGTATGACCTTCACCGTCAGCGGTGTGATGGAGGACTTCGACCGTTCCATCATTCCTTCGGGTTATGAATGTGTGGTCAATGTAGAGAATCTGCGCCACATCCATTACTCGGCCTATATTGAAAGCATGAACAACGCTGCCAGTTGCGTGCTCTTCCTGATGGCACGCGAAGGCAGCGACTTGAAGAGCAAGACAGAGGAGATGCGCGACTATCTGAAGTCCTTCTTCTGGATCTATAAGATGGAGGCCGTAAAGGAGGTAACGCTCACTCCGCTCTCCACCCTTTACTACGATGCCAAGGGCTGCTCACTGATGGAGGATGACATCAATCATGGCAGTCGTGACATGGCTCGCCTCTATGTAATCGTGGCATTGCTCGTCCTGGTGTTTGCCCTTTTCAACTACGTCAATCTGAGTGTGTCGCTCACCACCGATCGCTCGAAGGAGATGGCCACGCGCCGTCTGTTGGGTCTGTCTCGTCTGCAGGTGTTCTCGAAACTCATTGGCGAAAGCATACTCTTCACGGCAGTCGCTTTCGCCATCGCATATCTGATTGCTCTCGCCTTGCAGGACAAGGCCATCGAACTTGCAAACTGTCCCTTGGATCTGCTGAAGGATACTGGCGTGACTGCGATTGGTATTTTTATACTTGCAGTTTGTGGTACGGGCATCCTGGCCGGTTTCGTCCCTGCATCGGTGCTCAGTGGCTATCAGCCCATCGACATCGTGCGTGGCACATTCCGCCGTCGTGCACGTCAGCGTTGGAGCCACGCTCTTATGGTGCTGCAGGCCGTCTTCGCTGTCGTCCTGCTCACCGTAACGCTCCTGCTTGGCAGCAGTCTTCGTCAACGCATGAGCCAGCCCCTGGGCTATGACATCGAGGGTATCCTGGAGTCTTGGGGAGGTATTTCTGGCCTCAATCAAAGCCAGCGTCAGACGTTGCGCGACCGTTTGCTGAGCCTTCCTGAAGTAGAGACAGTGGGGTATGGATATGGTACACCTATCGAATTTCTCGAGAACCAGACCGTCTCGTCGGACGAAGGTGCAGTAGTCAGCATTCGCCTGCTGATGGGTGACAGTTGTTTCTTCAACATCCTCAACATTCATCCCGAGACGACTTATAGCGAAAGTGGTATGGGTGTGAATCACCAATTGCTGAGGCAATTCGGTAAGCGTGATGACGACAAGATAATCACAACTGCCAACGGAACTGTAAACTTTGAAGTGGGAGCCCTTTATCCCGATCTGGTCTATCAGAACGTAATGTCGGAAGAGGAGAATCCGACTCCTTATATTATCTTCCGAACGGATGAATATGTCGATGACAGCCAGGGCTATGTCAGTCAGAATTATGGCAGGCCACGCCAGGTTCTCGTCAAGTATCACGGCGACCGCAAGAAGGTCGAGGCGAGGATGAAGAGCCTGATCAGCGAAATGACGGGTCATGAAGGTCTGGAAATACATGCACTCAACGATCTGCATCGCAATTGGTTCGAGGAATATGAGCGTTTCCTGCGTGTGCTGAGCGTTTTCACCATTGTGGCCCTGCTCATCGCCATCCTTGGATTGATGGCCATGAACAGTTACTTCGTCGGTCAACGTCGGCGAGAGATTGCCGTGCGTCGTGTCTTCGGAGCCGAGGTCAGCAGCATCACACTGCAACTGCTTCGCACCGTTGCCATCCAATCACTTGTGGCAGCCGTCTTAGCTATCCCATTGGCCTATTGGTTGGCTCCCAAGGTGGGCAGCATCTCAGGACTGAGTCTCCAGATGGAAACCCTTCCGCTCGTGATCTCCCTCCTCATCGTTCTGGCGGTCAATATCCTCACCGCAGCCCTCCAGGGTTGGCGCGCTGCTACCGAGAATCCGGTCAATAGCATCAAGACAGAATAAGGTGTCAAATTATTAGACACAATAATGTATAAATTTTAGACAAACGTGTTTTGCGAATGAGAAAAGCCTTGGACGAATGAATTATTTGGCGTATCTTTGTGGCAGAAAAAAGAAATAAACAATGGACGTATTCAGAAACATATTGTATATGGCTCGCCGATTCAAGACGGCGACACTGTTGAACCTCGCAGGACTGGCCGTGGCATTTGCCGCACTCTTTCTGTTCATGACGCAGGTGGAGTACAGTGCCAGCTACAATCGTGGCATCCCGCATGCAGAACGGATTATGCGTGTGGAAGCGATGATGAACGGGGCGCCGTGGAATACCAACTGCTGCGTGCCTCTGCTCGAGGTGATGATGGAAATGCCCGAGGTTGAGTCGGGGACCATGTTCCATTATTGGGACAGCAAGTCCGAATTCTATATGGGTTCAACTTCAGTGAACTGCGATTGGAGCAGGACGCACAAAGAAACCTCATTGGAGCCATTCGGAGCCGTTTGCCTCGATGGCAAATTAAACTGGAAGGATGATACCGACCAGGGGGTCATCATCCCTGCCTCATTGGCCCAGCGCTTCCTGGGTACCACGATGGCGGCCGGACACTATCTTTGGACTGGCAAGGACAGCTTGCAGATAATCGGCGTCTATCAGGACTTCCCCGACAACTGCTGTGTGGGTAATATGATTTATTCGTCGTTGGGCGAGGACAGCCAGCACGACTTCAGCGAGTGGAGCTACAAGGGCTATCTGCGACTCCATGAGACGGCCGATGTGGATGCCTTCAGAAAGGAGTTCTGCGATAAAGTTAAGTCGATATTTCGCCAAAAGATTTTGTCGGAGAATGCCGAAGAGTTTAACAATGCTACTCCTGAGGAACGTGCCGCGATGGACCAACAGTTGGACAGTATGCTTGGCCAGCACAACTTCCGCGTCACTCCTCTCACCGAAACCTACTTCTCGGGTACGGATGGAGGAGACCGAGGCAATCGTACCGTGCACCTCATCCTGATATGGGCCTGCATCCTTGTCGTACTGGTGGCTGCCATCAACTTCCTCAACTTTACCTTGGCCGAGAGTCCGATGCGAGTGAAGGGTGTCAATACACGCCGTGTGCTGGGTAGCTCACTGACGAGTCTGCGACTGGGCCTCATTGGCGAGACAGTGGTTATTGCCCTCCTGGCTTTTCTGCTTGGTATGTTCATCGTCTATATGCTCACCCAATGGACAGCCATCACTACGCTGGTACAGGGTAGCATCAAGCTGCAGGATCATTTGCCGCTCCTTGGATTGACAGCATTGGTCGCTCTGGCTATAGGCGTGGCCGCTGGAGCCTATCCTGCATGGTTTGTCACTTCGTTCCAGCCGGCAATGGCATTGAAGGGAGCCTTTGGTCTGACCCCTCGCGGACGACGATTGCGCACCCTGCTGGTGGGTCTGCAGATTACCATCAGTCTGGTGCTCGTCACATATATCGGCATCCTTATGCTCCAAAGCCGCTTCATCTACCATTCGGACTATGGTTTTGACAAGGACGAACTCTGCTATGCCACACTTTCGCAGGAATTGCTCAAGAAGAAGGATGCCATCCGTACCGAACTACTCGGTATGGGAGGCGTGGAGGATGTCAGTTATTCAGCTTTCGCGTTGGGCAGTTCGACCGGATATATGGGTTGGGGCCGAGCAAAAGGCGACAAGAGTGTTTCGTTCACTAGTATGCCCGTCGATTGGCACTACCTGCGTACCATGGGCATCAAAGTCGTTGAGGGCAGGGATTTCAACGAACATGACAGCGACTGCTATATCATCAATGAGGCAGCACGCAAACGTTGGACCTGGGTTGAAATGGATAAAGAGCTGATCGATGGCGATCTGCCGGTGGTCGGTGTATGCGAGAATGTGCGCTATGCCAGTATCCATCAGGACCGTGAGACTGATCCTGTGGCCTTTGTCATCATGGGTGAACGTTATGCCGATTGGGGCGATCGATTAGGCATGCTCAATGTGCGCCTTGCCCCTCAGACTGACAAGCTGGCCTTGCGCAAGCAGATACAGGATAAACTCTCTGGGATGGGGGATGGAAGCGCCGTGGAGGTTCATTTCCTCGACGAGGAGATGGAGCGACTCTATCAGGATGAGTTCCGCTTCATTCGCCAGGTGATTGTCTTCAGCATCATTTGTCTCATCATCACGCTCATCGGCGTGTTCTGCCTGACAATGTTCGAGACGGAATATCGTCGCAAGGAGATTGGTATCCGCAAGGTCTTCGGTTCCTCCGAGGAACAGATTGTGAGATTGTTGACAAGTCGTTATGCACAAATCCTCCTCATAGCCTTTGTCATCGCAGTGCCTTTGGCCTGGTATATGGGCAGCCAATGGCTCGAGAATTTTACAGAGCGCACCATTATTCATTGGTGGCTGTTCCCATTGGCATTGGTCCTTGTTGGCCTTGTCACTCTTCTCACTGCAGCCTTCCAAGGTTGGCGTGCTGCCACCGAGAATCCTATCAATAGCATCAAGACGGAATAAGATCACTTTCGCCTGTAGAGAGTGGGTCAAGCAAACAATTGTTATTTGTTAATTATTAATTGTTAATTATTAATCGTTAATTGATATACGATATGATCAAGATTGAGAATCTGACAAAGATCTTCCGCACGGAAGAAGTGGAGACTGTCGCCCTCGACGGCGTATGTCTCAGTGTAGAACAAGGCGAGTTCGTGGCCATCATGGGCCCGAGCGGTTGCGGCAAATCGACCTTATTGAACATCATGGGTCTGCTCGACAATCCCACTTCGGGCAGCTACATCCTCGATGGCGAGGAGGTGGGACACCTGAAGGAAAGCCAGCGAACCTCGGTGCGCAAGGGAAAGATCGGCTTCGTGTTCCAGAGCTTCAACCTCATCGACGAGTTGAACGTCGAGGAGAATATCGAACTGCCT
>CACXTQ010000026.1:0-38670 GCA_902770595.1 uncultured Bacteroidales bacterium
CATCCTTCTTGAGGTCGATGACGATGCGCATGCCCTGACGGTCGGACTCGTCGTTGACATTGGCTATGCCTTCGATCTTCTTTTCGTCGGCAAGTTGGGCAATATGCTTGATGAGTTCGGCCTTATTAACGCCGTAAGGTATCTCGGTGACGACAATGCGATCGTGTTGACCTTCGCTCTCGATTTCGGCCTTGCTGCGGATCACGATTTTGCCGCGACCGGTCTCATAGGCCTGTCGAACACCATCGTAACCAAAGATGATGCCGCCCGTTGGGAAGTCGGGAGCCTTGATGTACTGCATCAGTTCGTCAATAGTAATCTCAGGATTGTCGATATAGGCGCAGATGCCATCGATACACTCCGAGAGATTGTGGGTAGGCATATTGGTGGCCATGCCGACAGCGATGCCATTGGCGCCATTTACAAGAAGGGTCGGGATACGAGTGGGGAGCACCTTGGGCTCCATGAGTGTGCCGTCGAAGTTGGGCATCATATCGACGGTATCCTTGTCGATGTCTCGAAGCATTTCCTCGGAAATCTTCGAGAGACGTGCTTCGGTGTAACGCATAGCAGCGGCGCTATCGCCGTCGACTGAACCGAAGTTACCCTGGCCATCGACTTGGAGATAACGAAGGTTCCAAGGCTGAGCCATACGGACGAGGGCTCCATAAACCGAAGAGTCACCATGTGGGTGGAACTTACCGAGCACTTCGCCGACGATACGGGCACACTTCTTGGTTGGCTTGTCGTAGGTATTGCCAATTTGCTCCATGCCGTAAAGAACACGGCGGTGAACAGGCTTAAAGCCATCGCGCACGTCTGGCAATGCACGTGCCACAATGACCGACATCGAATAGTTGATATAGTTGGTGCGCATCTCTTCGTCGATGTTCACCTTGATGATTCGATCGTTTTGTTGCTTATTAATTTCTTCCATCTAATATTATTAGGCTGTCACCTAACAGCCCGTACATTTATATTATATTTGGGTGCAAAGATACATAATTTTCGCGAATGTTCCAAACAAAAACGCCGAAATTTGCGTTTTAGAGCCCCAAATTTCGATTTTCGTGTGAATTTCGCCCCCCTATCGAAAGAATTATTCGGATAAAATTTGGCACATTTAATTTTTTTGTTTATCTTTGCCCCACATTTGTAAATAAAACACATCAATCTTATAACATCAATGGAAGCAGTTTTTAGTTACATTATTGGATTGGGCGCTGCCGTGATGATGCCAATCATCTTCACGATTCTGGGCGTCTGCATCAAGATTCCTTTTTCGAAAGCGCTGAAGAGCGGCTTGCTGGTAGGTGTCGGTTTCGTAGGTCTGAGTATCATCACCGCGCTGCTGGTTGACACGATGTCGCCTGCGTTGTCGAAAGTGGTAGAAATCTACAACCTTGAACTGGGAGTTTTCGACATGGGCTGGCCGGCTGCGGCTTCGGTCGCCTACAACACCCTCGTTGGTTCGTTCATTATCCCAGTGTGCCTGGGTGTGAACCTGGTGCTTCTGCTGCTTGGTTGCACACGCACCGTGAACATCGACCTTTGGAACTACTGGCACTTCGCATTCATCGGAGCAGTCTGCTATTTCATGACTGATTCGATCGCCTGGGGATTCTTCGCAGCAGTCATCTGCTACATCATCACCCTGGTTCTTGCCGACATCACAGCCAAGCGTTTCCAGAAGTTCTATCCCGGCATGGATGGCATTTCAATTCCACAACCATTCTGCCAAGGCTTCATGCCGTTTGCTGTAGTCATCAACAAGGTGCTTGACTACATCCCCGGCATCAACAAGGTACAGATTGACTCTGAGGGCATGAAGAAGAAGTTCGGCCTCTTCGGCGAGCCATTGTTCCTGGGTGTGCTCATCGGCATCATCATCGGCTGCCTGGCCTGCAAGAACTGGGACGAAGTGGTTGCCAACATCCCGAAGACCTTGCAGATTGGCATCAAGATGGGTGCCGTGATGGAACTCATCCCACGCATCACCAGCCTCTTCATTGAAGGTCTGAAACCTATTGCAGAAGCCACCAAGAGCCTCATCGCTGCCAAATTCGGCGAAGATAAGGAACTCTACATCGGCATGTCGCCAGCTCTCGTCATCGGACATCCTACCACGCTGGTTGTTTCGCTGCTGCTTATCCCCGTAACCCTCGTTCTTGCCGTTATCCTTCCCGGCAACGAGTTCCTACCTCTGGCTTCGTTGGCTGGCATGTTCTACGTGTTTGTCATGATTCTGCCTTACACCAACGGCAACGTGCTCCGCTCGTTCATCGTCGGACTTATCATGATGGCCGTGGGTCTCTACTTCGTCACCTGGATGGCCGGTGACTTTACGAGTGCCGCCCATACAGTAGCCGAGATTCACCCCGACGACAAGACCGTACAGGTGCCTGCTGGATTCCAGGCTGGTGCCCTTGACTTTGCTTCGAGCCCACTTTCTACGCTCATCTATGCCTGTGTGAAGTATCTATCGTACATTGGAGCTGCCATCCTTACCGTGCTTACCCTTGGCATGGTGGTTTGGAACAAGATGCGACTCAGCAAGGCCGAGAAGAGTGTGAAATAATTATAAAGTCTCGGAATAACGGAATACCGGCATACCGATATAACGAAATCCCTAAATCTTCAAAAAAGACAGAAAATCAAAAACTAAATAATTATGAAGAAACTGTTTTTATTCAGCGCACTTGCCCTTCTTGCTATGGGCGCAACTGCACAGATTCACATGACCAAGCAGATTGCTTGCCATCCTGACGACGTTAAGCACTACGACACCAAGACTCTCCGCGAGCGTTTTGTAATGGAGAAGGTAATGGTTGCCGACGAAATCAACCTCACCTATTCGATGTACGACCGCTTCATCTTCGGTGGTGCAATGCCCGTGACGAAGGAACTGAAGTTGGAGGTTACCCAGGAGATTCGCGATGTATTCCTGAAGCAGGACTACTTCCTCTACAACCGCGAACTTGGCGTGATCAACTGCGGCCAGGGCGCCGGCGTTGTCATCGTCGATGGCGTGCAGTATCCTCTTGGACCCAAGGAGGCTCTTTACGTAGGACGTGAGAACAAGGAGGTATCGTTCAAGAGCAACGACCCCGCCAATCCTGCCAAGTTCTACCTTAATTCGGCTACCGCCCACAAGAAGTTCAAGAACCAGTGGATCACCCTTGACGGACGCAAGAACGGCAAGGTTCAGTCGCTGAAGGCTTCGGTATGGGGCCCAGTAGGCACCAAGGAAGAGGCCAACGGTCGCACTATCTACAAACTCATCGTGAACGACGTGCTTGAAGAAGGGCCCTGCCAGTTGCAGATGGGTCTGACCCAGCTCGAACCAGGTGCAGTCTGGAACACCATGCCACCTCATCTCCATGGCCGTCGTGTAGAAGCTTACTACTACTTCAACCTGCCTGAGGGACAGACCATCGACCATGTGATGGGTGAGCCTCAGGAGAGCCGCAACGTTTGGCTCCACAACGAGCAGGCCATCATGAGCCCCGAATGGTCGATCCATGCTGCTGCAGGCACCTACTTCTATACCTTCATCTGGGGTATGGCTGGTGAGAACCTGGAGTACAACGACAAGGATCAGGTCGAGGTTATTGACATCCGCTAATCCTATCGCTACTCATCCATCAATCCGATGCGCAGTATATTCATCATAGCCACCTGTGCCCTCCTTTCCACTGGAGCCTGGGCGCAGGTGGTTTTCAATTCGGTATCTGTCCGCACCCGCGACGGACAGATTCACAGTTATGCCATCGATCGTGTGGATAGCATCACCTTCGACACCGTCCGAAGTGTTCAGGCCAACAAATGGTACCATATGCTCGAAAACCCGGGTATTGCCGATTATCTGCGGGACTTCGAATACGACCCGTCAGATTATTCCTACCACCGACTCTTCGACTACCGCGGGGATCCATATCTCGACAAGCGCCAGGATTGGCCGTATGGAGTAACTTTAGGCGACACAACCTACTACAATCTAATACCCGGCAGAACCTATACGTTGCAAAGCAGCAAGGACGGAGTGCTGACGCCCATCACCATCCACACTTTGGGTCAACTGCGCATGATCAGGGTCGAGGGCATAGACAATGTGCGCGACTTGGGCGGATGGCCGACAAGCAGCGGCAAACACATTCGTTACGGTCTACTCTATCGAGGTGTCGAGATGAACACTGCCTATTCACCGGTACCTGACTATGCTCAATCGGCCCACTGTCTTACCGAAAAAGATCGCAGAATACTGCGCGAAGACCTTGGCATCCGTGCAGAACTGGATCTAAGGAAATATGAAGAAAACCCTTCGAAAGGCTATTCAGCCTTAGGACGGGACATCGTATATGCCAATTACAACATCAATTATGGCGAAATATCGTCTGTCGAAAATCAAGCCATGCTCCTCTCCTGCTTCCGATTCATTACCGAGCAAATCGAGGCTGGACGGCCGACATATATCCATTGCATCTGGGGCGCCGACAGAACAGGCCTACTCTGCATGCTGCTCGAAGGTCTTTTAGGTGTCAGCCAAAGCAATCTGGACAAGGACTACGAACTGACATCGTTCACCGGGAATACTCGCTACAGGAATGAAACGAGTTATCAAAATGTTCTCAAAAAGATTGTTGCCATGGATGGGAGAACATTACAAGAGAAGTTCCGCAACTGTTGGAAAGGATTTGGAGCAACAGATGCGGAACTGGACAAGTTCATCGAAATGATGACGGAATAAGGGGAACAACAATTCAGGGATTGAACTTGAAATCAGCGATGAGAGGACGATGATCGGAATAGGAAACCGTATCGACTCGCACCGCCTGCAGGTCGAACTCCTTTGAATAAAGGATGTGGTCAAGACGAAGACGGAGTTTCTGTTCGACGAACGTGAATCCGAAACCTCGGCCACCGCGCCACCAGGCATCATTCAACCGGTCACGATGATCGGGATGAATATTGTTGCTGCGGCAATTCTGAATCGTACGCACACATCTGGCGCCACTCAAATCGTTGAAATCACCGCAGACGATGAGTGGATTGGGACAATTGCGCAGCGAGTCGGCTATCGAACGTGACTCAAGGCCTCGATAGGCATAGCCGAACTGCAATTTTTCATAAACGTTGTGGACCTTCTGCCGTTTACCCTTGCTTTGGCTTTTAGCCGTGTCGTAGGAATTAGTGCGCAAGTGAACATGGACCAAAGTGACTGGCGTGCCATCGACATCGGCAGTGGCTTCATAGACTATCATATAGCTTCCGACAAACTCCACATCATCCTTATCCAAATAAGGATAGTCGCGCAAAATCTGCTCCATGTTCAAACGATAGGTCCGGAAATTGCTGAGTGGATAACGGCTATAGATGGTTTGGTCAGCATAGATAGCCGATAACTTTTCGAACTCAGGAAAGTCATGAAGGCTGTATGGATAAGTGGTACGCAGCATCTTTTCGAATCCATGAGATGTGCCGGGTGTATTCTCCGGCAGGAACAAGAAATCGGCATCGAGATTCTTGACGTAATCGAGGAACGGTTGCTGATGTTTTGGCACATACTCGACCTTCCCGCAAATGTTATATTCCAGAATGCGCAAGGTACCCTCAGGCTTCGTATCGGGAAGTTCGGGGGAAAAACGGAAAGGAATCTGCTCGGTAAATCCATTGATGAGCAATGCGAGAAATGCCACGACAAGCGCCGCCTTCCATTTGCGGAACACAAGCAAAACAAGGGCTAAGCCCGTAAAGGCAAGGACAACGAAGGGTGCTGCCAAGATAGCCATTTCAAAAGTCTCCTGAGTCACCTGCATAACGACGTGTACAATTTAACATACTCGCGGGCAATACTGCGAGTATCGTAATTCTCTTCTACGAGCCTTCTCCCCCGAAGTCCCATCTGCTGCAATTCATCCTCCGAGGAAGCTGCGAACGAACGGAGTGCAGACTTGATCGCCTCGACGTTCACATCCACGCACCAGCCGCAATGCTCCGAATTAAGTACGTTCCAAGGCGTACCATTCGTCGTCAGGACCGGTGTACCCGAAGCTAATGCCTCAGCTACTACGATGCCGAAGTTTTCGGAGTATGTAGGAAGTACCAAAAGGTCTGCCTCACGAATCAATTCCCATTTCCTTGCGCCATAGACACCGCCAAGCCACTGGACATACTCCCCCACTCCAAGACTATCGGCCAAAGAACGAAGGTTAGAGAGATAAGCATTGTCCCCCTCACCAACGATTTGCAGTACATAGTCACACAATGGCCCGTCAAGGGTTCGCAATTCGCAGAAAGCCTGTAGCAGCAGATCAATCCCCTTCTTGGGATGCACACGGCTTAGGAACAAGAGTTTATGGTTCCTCTTCCAACTTGTCTTCACCACGATGCCGCGAGTATCAACGCCATTGCCAATAACATGAAGCTTGGGATGCCAATCGGAAAGCAAAGGTCAGTTACGAGAAATATTCTCGATTTTCCCTTTTTCGCTTTCCGCTGTGGCATGAACAATGTCGGCAGCAAAGAGCGCCCTGCGTTGGTAGGCGAGCAAGGAAGGGACTTTGCGTGTCCAGTAATGACGACGAACAATCCAAGGTTCGAGCATACCATGGGGCGAAAGGACGACGGGATAACCCGCCTTCTTGGCCCAAAGGACTGCATAGGCAAAATAAGGCTGCCAGCAGCAATTGACATGAACAATGTCGGGACGAATTGTGTCGAGCAGTCTTAAATATTCGGAACGCACACTCCATACCTTCCACGAATTGGGCAGATAATGCATTAGTGCATGACGCACCGGCAACTCATCCTGAGTTCGGTGCGCCACGATATGCATTTCCATCAATTCGCCCAACGAATCGGACAGCGACTGCATATACATGCTCGTGCCTCCATCCTGTCGGGACATGGAAGGGATGTAGTGAAGGACTTTCAACTATTTTTCGATTATTACTTAACCACGCCCTTTTCGAGGAACTCGGCCAGGTTGGTACGCATGACAGAAGCCACGTGGTCGGCTGCCACCTTCTCCATGTCATGTTTAACCATGATCTTGACAAGTTGCTCGAAGGTCGTTTTCTGGGGATCCCAACCCAATTCACGCTTTGCCTTGGAGGGATCGCCCCAAAGGTTCACAACGTCGGTGGGGCGATAGAAGTCGGGACTCACCTCGACGAGCGTCTTGCCTACAAGGTCGGCAGGTCCGGCTACACAAACGCCCTTCTCATCGAGACCTTCTCCATGGAACTCAAGTTCCATTCCAGCAGCCTTGAAAGCATAATAGCAGAACTCGCGTACCGAATGCTGCACGCCAGTAGCGATCACGAAATCATCGGGCACGTCATGCTGAAGGATGAGCCACATACACTCAACATAGTCGCGGGCATAACCCCAGTCGCGAAGGCTGGAAAGATTGCCGAGGTAAAGACGCTGCTGCTTGCCCTGTGCGATACGAGCAGCGGCAAGAGTAATCTTGCGGGTCACAAAGGTCTCGCCACGACGTTCCGACTCATGGTTGAAGAGGATACCCGAGCAGCAGAACATATTATATGCCTCACGGTACTCCTTTACAATCCAGTAGCCATAAAGCTTAGCCACAGCGTAAGGAGAATAGGGATGGAAAGGAGTATTCTCGTTCTGAGGTACTTCCTCGACCTTTCCATAAAGCTCGGAGGTGGAAGCCTGGTAGATGCGACACGAATCCTCAAGATGATTGGCACGCACGGCCTCGAGGACACGAAGTACACCCGTGGCATCGACATCGGCCGTAAACTCAGGGGCATCGAAACTTACCTGCACATGGCTTTGTGCAGCAAGATTGTAGATTTCAGTAGGCTTCACCTTGTCGATAACCTTCACAAGGCTCATCGAATCGCCCATATCACCATAATGGAGGTGGAACTGAGGGTGGCCCTCAAGGTGAGCAATACGCTCACGATAGTCGACAGAACTGCGGCGGATGACACCATGCACTTCATAACCCTTGCTGATAAGGAACTCAGACAGATAAGAACCGTCCTGGCCAGTGACGCCCGTGATAAGGGCGACTTTTCTCTTTGTCATAATATTTCGTCTTATAAATTATAATCTACTTATTCAATCGACTTCTTGTACCAGTCGAACAATTTACATACACCATCCTCAATCTCCACCTTATGGGTCCAACCCAACGAATGCAGTTTGGAAACATCGATCAGTTTGCGCATCGTTCCGTCGGGCTTCGAAGAATCGAACTCCACTGTTCCAGTGAAACCAACAGCGTCAACCACGAGTTCGGAGAGTTGGCGAATGGTCAATTCCTTACCAGTTCCTACGTTGATGTGGCAATTACGAATTTCGCCAAGGGAAGGGATAGCTCCTCCTCGACCTGCAGAATGATTGCGATCGACGGCACCATCGGTGGTGGCTCCATAGTGGACCGAAGAATAACGTTCGATTCCGATGATGTCGCTGAAATCAACATTGAGGAGCACATGGACCGAAGCATCGGCCATATCCTCGCTCCAAAGGAATTCACGAAGAGGAGTGCCGGTGCCCCAGAGGGTTACCTTGTTATCCTCAATACCATACCAAGCCAACACCTTGCGGATAACTGCCTCGTCGGATGTCTCGTCAATCTCGTAGCGTACCTTTCCACCCTGTTCAGGAATGGTTGCACCCACAGGTCGAATGGCCAGATCGCGACGGATGGCTGACCAATCGTTGTCGTTGATGAGTTTCGCCAAATAGACCTTGCGCATCATCGCTGGCATAACGTGCGAATTCTCAAGATGGAAATTATCGTTGGGTCCGTATAGGTTGGTAGGCATCACAGCGATATAGTTCGTGCCATACTGAAGGTTGTACGATTCGCACATCTTTAAACCGGCAATCTTGGCAATGGCGTATTCCTCGTTGGTATATTCCAAAGGAGACGTCAGAAGGCAATCCTCCTTCATTGGTTGTGGTGCATTCTTCGGATAGATGCATGTCGAACCCAGGAACAACAGTTTCTTCACACCGTGGGCATAGGCTTCGGAAATGACATTGCATTGAATCTTCATGTTCATCATTATGAAGTCGGCACGATAGAGCGAATTTGCCATAATGCCTCCTACAAAAGCAGCAGCCAAAACCACAGCATCCGGGCGTTCCTCATCGAAGAAACGACGTACTGCGAGTTGGTCGGTAAGATCCAACTCCTTATGCGTGCGTCCTACGAGATTGCTGTAGCCCCTCGACAAGAGATTATTCCAAATGGCAGAGCCTACGAGACCACGATGCCCTGCCACATAAATCTTGCAATTTTTATCTAACATATTTACACTTGTTTCCCGAATATAATAAAATTTGTGCGCAAATTTACATAATTAATTGAATTTATGGAAACAGATAGAGGTATTTCATCCAAAAATCAAAGGATTTTGTAATATTTGGTACCCAATTGTCAATTCTACTAAAGATTTTTGAGCCATTTGAAAGCAAAATTGACTTTCATTGTTGCTTATGAACAAAAAAATAAATATCTTTGCGCCGCGATTCAGTGTTGATTGCACTTTTTTACAATATATTAATGGAAGAACAAAACAATACAATCGCCTCCGTTGAAGCACCCGTAGATGCTGCTAATGTTCAGCCCGCGGTCGATGCGGCCCCCAAGAAAAAGAAGGTCACCCGCTCCCGCAAGAAGGTAGTTGCCCCGGAGGCAAAAGAAGAGACTAAAAATGAGGCTGCTCCAGAAGAAAAGATTGAGGAGCCCGCAGTAGAAAACAAAACGGCAGAAAAGAAACCTGAAAAGGCCAGCAAAAAGGAAACCGTAAAAGAGGTTGAGAAGCCGGTAGAGAAACCGGCCGTGAAGCCTATCCCTAAGATGCCAAAGAACCTGGTGATACGCGACTTCTGCGACCTTGCCAATTCTGGTGGATACATTCCTTTGCTTAGCGACCAGCAGATTCAGCAGCTGACTTACGAGGAAGCCTACGAGCGCGACCTCATTTTCGAGGCCATCATCTCGAACGTGCTCGATTATGATATCGTTCTCTCGGATACCAACATCTGGCTGGAACTTCTCGTCGGTCACACGTCAAGCCATTCCGACCCACGAGTCAACGCACGTCTGATGTTTGAACGCCAATTGGAGTTCATCTCCAAGATGTGCAAGAAGATCGGTGGCAAGTTCACTATCATGAGCGAGACCTACGAGGAAGTCGACAGGTTTGCGACCATGCAGGAGCCCACCGACTACAAATTGGCCGACTGGAAGGATCCTGCACTCTGCTTGAACGTGGCAGCACGCTTAGCCAAACGCTTGATGCTGTATCAGCAGAAGGAGAATCGTCTGCGCATCGAGGGCATCGGTTCCGAAAGTCATCATTCGTCGTTTGCTGATCCTGCCATCATTCGCCGCACCGTCGAACTCTTTGCACAAGGCAAGAAGGTGCTGCTTCTCACCAACGATGCTTCGGTGGCTATCCGTTCATTAGGTATGTGCGACGACCTACAGCGCACCAATGAGATTGGCGATGAAGAATGGCGAGAGGTTTATGAGCCACAGCGTCCGATGGTGCTTACTATGGACGATCTCAAACTCCTTGACCAATACACGCGTCAGTATCATTTCCTGACCCTTGCAGCAGGACGTCAGTGGATGCAAGACGTTCAGATGCGCCAACCTGTACAAATCGAGAAACCTCTTGCCCTTTGGATTGAAGGATTCCGTCCTGGTGATCGTCGAGAGCGTCGCAGTGACAAGCTTGAACAGCAGAAGAAGGAATACGACAAGCAACGTTTGGAGCAGGAACGTAAAGAACAGGAGCGCAAGGAGCAGGAACGCAGGGAACAAGCCAGGCTCGAACAGGAACGTCGCGAAGCCGAAAAACAGGCCCGTCGTGAAGAGCAAGAGCGTCGCGAACAGGAAAATCGCGAGCGTAAGGAACAGGCTCGTCTCGAACAGCAGCGTCGTGAAGAACAACGTCGCGCCGACCGCGAACGTGCTGCAGCCGAAAAGGCTGCTCGCCTTGCTGCCGAAGAGGAAGCACGCAAGCAGCAGGCACTCCAGACTGCGGCCGATCAAGCTGCTCTGGTAGAAAATGATTCTGTGGCTGAAACTCCCACAGAGGTTCCCTTGCAAGATGTCACTCCCGTAGAATCACCCGTTGAAGAAGTTCCCGTTATTGAACTTCCTCCCCTTTCGCCCGAGATGATGGAACTAATGGGTCCCTCATCAAGCGAAAAGAAGCGCACCCGCCGTGGAGGCCGTCGTCGCAAGACTACAGCTGATACAGCAGAACAAAAATAATATACGTCGTTGAAAAAGCTTTTTATCTTAAAACGATCTATTTGGACTTTATTGATTATTCTTGGTTGCAGCTCGGCTGCAGCCAGGAATATATCCATATTTGTAGCTACTGACCTGCACGTGATGGGTCCAGGGCTTCTTGTCAACGAAGGATCGGCTTGGGATAATTACATCAATTCAACGCACAAACTGGAAGATTATAGCGTTGGCTTGTTCCAGAATATGATTGACTCCATTCTTTTGCAGAAACCCGACATCGTCATGATACCCGGCGACATCTCGAAAGATGGAGAAAAGCTTTCTCACCAATATATCTCCCAAGAACTGTCGAGATTGACCGATGCAGGCATCAAGGTATATGTCGTCCCCGGCAATCATGATATTGGGAATATCGAGAATGCCCAATATTTTGATGGGGATAAACATTACAAGGCTGAGAATATCACAGCTGAGGAATTCGCTGAAATGTACGCGTCGTTCGGTTATGAAGGTTCGGTGAGAGACGAAAACTCACTGAGTTATGCCGTCGAACCTATTGATGGACTCGTCATCATCGGCATCGACTCTCATTCGCGCAAGATTGGCAAAAAGACGTTGGACTGGATTTGCGAGCAGGCCTCAAATGCTCGCGAACAAGACAAGCAGATCATCGCCATGATGCATCATCCCATCATGGAGCACTTCAACGGACAAACCGAAATGAAGTCGGATGCCATCATCAAGGATGACGAAAACATCCGTTCTCGCTTTATGGAAGCAGGCATTCATACCGTCTTCACTGGTCATTTCCATACAACCGATGTGGCCATGGCCTACAATGAGAATCACACCGACTCCATCTTCGACATCACCACCGGCTCAAAGATTTCCTACCCGATGCATCATCGATGGGCAACTCTCAGTGAGAATCTGAGCAGGATGGAAATCAATACATTTGTCACCGACTCCATCGAAGGGCATCCGGAAATCGTCGATGTAGCCAAAAAGAGGATTGAAAAGAACATCAATGCAAAACTGGAAAGCAAAGGTGTGTCGTTCCTGTCCTCGGTTGCATGCCATGCAACCTTCCTCCATTGCGAAGGCAATGAAGATGAAGCCGATGGTGTTAGCCTGATAGATTCCATTCCCTACATAGCCTTTATATTCTATCCCGAAGCATGGGACATTATGAACAGCCTGCTCGATGACTATACATTCTATGGGGACGACAATCAGAATCGCACCCACGACCTGAAGCTCAACATCAAATTGCGAGAGGCTGAAATAAAAAAAGAAGAAGAGGAAGAAGAAGTACCTGATAATATCCACGAGATATCTGCTGACCAAGAAGATGAACTATCCTATAATCTCATGGGACGACCAATAGATGAGGGGATACAGGGAATAGTGATTCAAGGAGGAAAGATAATAATACGAAAAAATCCGTGACAATCTAAACTGCCACGGATTTTTTTTATTAGAACCTGCTAAAATTACAGGAGGGTAACCTTAACGTCATCCTCAGTATCCTCGAGGACTACCTTGCCTTCGCGTGCCAACCAACCGATAGCAGAGAAGAGAACTTTATCAGTCTTGATCTTAGTGGTCTTCTTAAGCTCCTTTACAGTCTGGCCGTTCTTTTCGTTGAGCGCACTCCAGACGAGGCCGGCGTTTGTGCCAATTGTTTCGTTGTTCATAATTATAAATTTTTACCTTAAATAAATAACACATTGCTTAAAAAAGCGGTGCAAAGTTACTCATTTTATAAAACACTGTGCAAAAAAAACTCATTTTTTATTCATAAAGAGGATTATTTTTGCAAAAAACTGCAATTTTATAAAATGAATCTTACAATTTTTACTTCGTTTCCACCTCAATATCAGAGGCTATCAGCTTATAACCCTTGCCGTGTATATTAATGATCTCGATGCTTGGATCATCCTTCAAGTGCTTACGCAACTTGGTGATATAAACGTCCATCGAACGTGCGTTGAAGTAATTGTCGTCGATCCAGATGGTCTTCAAGGCAAAGTTACGCTCCAGGATTTCATTGGCATGAGCGCACAGGAGACCGAGGAGATCACTTTCCTTTGTGGTCAACTTGATTGACTTTTCTCCCTCGTCACCACGGAATGTGAGCAACTGCTTCTGTACGTCGAACGTATAGCGGCTCATATGATATGCTACCACATCCTTGCCCTTCTTACCCTTTACACGGCGCAGGATAGCTTCGATACGGAACAGCAACTCCTCCATCGAGAAAGGCTTTGTGATATAGTCGTCACCACCAATCTTGAATCCTTCGAGGATATCTTCCTTCAGGCTCTTTGCAGTAAGGAAGATGATAGGGATGTCGGCATTGAGTGTACGAATCTCCTGAGCCATGGTGAAACCATCTTTCTTGGGCATCATCACGTCGAGGATGCAGAAGTCATAACGACCCTTCAGATAGGCTTTGTATCCGGCATCTCCATCTCCGTAAAGATCGCAGAGATAGCCTTTGGCCTGTACGTACTCGCGCAAGAGCATTCCGAGGTTCTCGTCATCTTCGCAAAGCAGGATGCGAAGCTTTTCTGGTTGTTGTGTCATAATTCAAAAGTTTATAAGTTACACATATTAATTATCTTCTCTCATAAGTGGGATGGTAATGATGAAGGCTGTCCCCTGTCCGTAGGTGGATTCGGCCTTGATGTCACCTCCATGATCTTTCACAATTTTCCAAACATAAGCAAGTCCTAAACCAAAGCCCTTCACGTTGTGAACATTTCCTGTGGGGACACGATAGAACTTCTCGAAGATGCGCTTCAGATCCTCTTTCTTAATGCCTATGCCATTGTCCTGCACTCGCAGTTCCAGCTTGTCCTTGCCGACATTACGGGTACTGATGGTGAGATGCAAGGGAACGTCTTCGCGTGAATACTTGTAGGCATTGTCCATCAAATTGAAGATGACGTTGCCAAAATGCATTTCATCGACCATACAGATGTCGTCATCTGCATCAAGATGCGTCTCGATTTGTCCTCCTGCCTTCTCTACTTTGAGGCGGAATGTAGAGCAGGCACTCTCCACGATGGCATTCACAGGTATATCTTGAAGTTTCAAGTTGGTCTTCTGACGATCGAACATCGACATTTGCAGAACCTTCTCAACCTGGAAACGCAGTCGTTTGGTTTCGTCGGCTATCACTCCGGTGATATGCTTCACCATGTCGGGCGACTTCGAAACCGCAGGGTCATTGAGCATCTGCGAAGCAAGAGAAATACTCGAGATAGGAGTCTTGAACTCATGCGTCATATTATTGATGAAGTCGTTCTTGATCTCGCTCAACTTCTTCTGTCGGAAAACCACATAGATGACAAAGATAAAGAGCATCAACATCACCAAGGTGAACACAAACGAGGGAATCATAAAATGCAGGCCGTTATTCATAAGCAGCCTATGACGTCCTGGGAAATACACTTCCATATAGCTGACACGCGAAGGCGCTTTGCCATAGTCTTGTGCCATCTGCGACCTTGGAAACAGCATCTGCATATAACTGCCCTCCTTCTCTGCTTCTTCAGCCTTGTAGCCGGCCGAACGATAAGCCACCGAGCCATCGCGTTCAACGATGCAGAACTCATAATCCAGATTATATCCTGCCGACTGCATCTCTTCGGTCAACGTGCGTCGCAACTGTTCCAAATCAAGCCGCTCCATGATGGGCTTGTCGTTGGTCTGGCTGATAATACGGAACACCACATCGTCCAACAGATTACGCTGATACATATACTGTCCGAGCAGCATATCCTGCATTGCTCGCTGACGACTCTGGATATTTCGGTTGCTTCTCGGCTGCATCTCAAAATGATGCTGACTCAACGTATCTCCACCGACATTGCTCTGGAACTTGAACGTACTGACCGAGCCGTCAGGCCCTTGCACCGAGATGCTTCCGCTGGTGGTCACACTTGATGTGGAACTCTCTTGATTCAATTGGCTTAATGCCTGTTTCTCGGCATCGTCGTAGTACTCGTCGAGATATTTTCGTGTCTCCTGACGCTCCAGTTGACGCATGGTGCCAAACAATGCACGCTTGGCAGCCTCGTCAAACTGTTCCTCACGAGTGCTGACTATCTCACTCAAGTAAGTAAACTGCATGACCAGCAAGCCGGCGAATGCTATCAAAAGCACAATTCCAATCAACCAAATTGTCTGTTTTCTCATCGATTTATCTGTTAAAATCGCTGCAAAATTAACTTAATTCGTTAAAACCGCCAAGGAAAAAGTGAGAAAAATGCATTTGATTTAACATAATTAACTAAAAAAGGGCACTTTGTTAACTAAAGATGCCCCATTTTAAAGAAATCCAGTAAGTCGAGGTTTTCTATTCGAAATTCATCATCTGGTTTTGTATCGTTATCAAGTAACGCATAAAATTAATTTCGTCAGTATCTGAATCGAAAGGATGGATATTGGCATTGAGTTCCTCATCCAACGAATTTTCCGAACCATCAGGCAAAGTCACCTTCATCGTTCCCGTACAATAGGTACCATCGGAATAGTAGTATTTGCGCAATTCATATTCGCCCTCACTATCCAGGGAAATGTCAAGAGGATTGTCATCACTTTTCGTAAAAACAAACATCAGCGAGTTTGAACGAGGTTCGATCAGATATTCCGACACAGTGACACGTGCACCCCAGTTGTATTTTACACGAATGAAATACGGAGACCAGGTTGAAACTCCATTCCAAGACTCCTCTTCCGAGAAATCTCCGCAAAAGTAGTCAACGGTATATTCCTGCATACCACTCCCCCCGAACATACGACGCATCTTGATATGCAATGAATTGTCCAGGTTTGGTTCTTCGATGGCATTTAACATCATCGTTTGAGCCTCTGCGTAGGCACGACGTATTTCGATCACGCGCTCCATTACAGTCTGTGCCGAAAGAGCAGTCATCGAAAACCAGAAAAGAACTAAGGGAAATAAGCGTTTCATATCAATGTTAGATTTTAATGCGGAAGTTAATCCCAACCAAATTTCGTACAAAGATACATATTATATTTTAAATAGTAGATATCTTGATTAAAGAAAATATCAAATCACTTGCAACAGAGACACATTTGCAATGTTTGCATGGCAATTTGCGGAATTATCATAAATTATTTCCTTTTTTCTAATAATTAATTTGTTTTATCGATTCTTTTTTAGTATTTTTGCACACTATTTTTCGAAAGGGATAACTATGTCCCAATCTTAAAAAGAAGAAAGAAACAGATATGCGCCAAATCAAAATTACGCAGAACATCACCCGACGCACTGAAGAGTCGATCGAGTCGTACCTTACCGCCATCAGCAAGGAGCACATGGTTACCCCAGACGAAGAAGTGGACCTGGCCCAAAGAATTCACAAAGGCGATCAACAAGCACTCGACAAACTCGTACGCGCCAATCTTCGTTTCGTGGTGTCTGTCGCAAAACTCTACCAGAACCAGGGGCTTTCACTCTCGGACCTCATCTCGGAAGGTAACGTCGGTCTTGTAAAGGCCGCTGAGAAGTTTGACGAAACCCGTGGTTTCAAATTCATCTCCTATGCCGTGTGGTGGATTCGTCAGTCCATTATGCAGGCACTTTCCGAGCAAGCCAGAATGGTCCGTCTGCCTGGCAACCAGAACAACCTCATTCGTCAGATTCGTGTCATTCAGAACCGTTTCGAACAAGAACAGAACCGACCTGCCACGATTGAAGAGATTGCAGAGGAACTGGATGTAGCCCCCGAAAAGGTGCGCGAGACCATGGCAGCCAACAACCGCGGTGTCAGCCTCGACTCCCCTCTTCAGGACGATGAGGACGGAACGTTGCTCGACATCACACCCGACACAAAACTCGATGCCACCGACTCCACACTCAACAACGAGTCGCTCCACATCGAACTCGACAATCTCCTCAAGTCTATGCTCAAGGACCGTGAGGCGCTCATCATCAAGGAGACCTTCGGAATTGATTGTCCAGAGAAGTCACAAGAAGAAGTGAGCCAGGAGCTTGGTCTTACCCGCGAGCGTGTTCGCCAGATTCGCGAACGTGCCCTCCTGAAGATCCGCAAATCGCCTAATGCCAAGCTTCTACTTGCATACCTCTAACCAAATTTTCAAACCATTCATTTCGGAAAGGGAACGACGACAAGGCTACAGCCGACGCGCGTTCCCTTTCTTTTTTTGTTTTCCATTTCGTTAATAGAAATTACATTTTCATCATTTCGTCCGATTTATCAGGGCAAAAACCGTGCATTTTCAGGTCCAAATTTGCAATTATGAAATAATTTACTTATCTTTGTGCCCAAATAAATATATATACTACCTAATCAAAACAGACAAAAAGTATGGATAGTTTAGAAGTTGCTGTTGAAAAGAAAGCATCGAACTTCGTAGAAGAATTCATCGAAGAAGACATTGCAGCCGGCAAGGTCGCTGCATCACCCACTCATATCGTTCACACACGTTTCCCACCAGAACCCAATGGCTATCTCCACATCGGACATGCCAAGGCCATCTGCATGGACTTCGGTGCCGCCGAAAAGTATGGCGGACAGTGCAACCTGCGTTTCGACGATACCAATCCCAGCCGTGAGGATACCGAATATGTTGAAGCCATCATGGAGGATATCCATTGGCTCGGATTCGACTGGGGCGACCGTCTGTATTATGCCTCCGACTATTTCCAGGAGCTCTGGGATCTGGCCGAGGAAATGATTCGTCGCGGCTTGGCTTACGTTGATGAGCAGAGTTCCGAGGTGATTGCCCAGCAGAAGGGCACTCCTACCCAACCTGGTGTCGAAAGCCCCTTCCGCAATCGTCCTTGGGAAGAGAGCCTCGACCTTTTCCGTCGCATGAACAAAGGCGAGTTCGACGAAGGCACCATGACGCTGCGCGCCAAGATTGATATGGCGAACCCCAACATGCACTTCCGCGATCCCATCATGTATCGCATCATCAAGTACCCGCATCATCGCACAGGCACAAAGTGGCAGGCTTACCCGATGTACGACTTTGCACACGGTCAGTCTGACTTCATCGAGGGTATTACCCACTCCATCTGCACGCTTGAGTTCGAGGTACACCGTCCTCTCTACAACTACTTCGCCCAGATCATGGCCGACATCAGGGGCACGGAGTACAAGCCTCGTCAGATTGAGTTCAATCGACTCAACCTCACCAACACCGTGATGTCGAAGCGCTATCTCCGCAACATGGTGGAAACTGGCGTAGTACGCGGTTGGGACGATCCTCGCATGCCAACCCTCTGCGGTCTGCGTCGTCGTGGATACACCGCTCAGGGCGTTCGCGACTTCATCACCACCATCGGTTACACCAAGTACGATGCCCTCAACGACATCAAGCTTCTCGAGAACGCCGGCCGCAACGACCTCAACAAGATTGCCACCCGTGTGATGGGCGTGGTCGATCCTGTCAAACTCACCATCACCAATTATCCCGAGGACCAGGTTGAACTTTGTGAGATGGAGAACAATCCCGAGCAGGAAGGCAGTGGAGTACATCAGATGCCTTTCTCCCGCGAACTCTACATCGAGCGCGAGGACTTCCAGGAAGTGGCTCAAAAGAAGTTCTTCCGTCTGACCATCGACAAGGAAGTACGCCTCAAGAGTGCCTACATCATCAAGTGTACAGGCGTCGAAAAGGATGCTGAGGGCAATATCACCAACATTCTCTGCACCTATGATCCCGACTCCAAGAGCGGTATGCCTGGTGCAGACCGCAAGGTGAAGGGCACCCTCCACTGGGTAAGCGCAAAGCACGCTGTTCCGGTTGAGGCACGTCTCTACAACAACCTCTTCCTCGACGAGGAAGCAACGACCGAGTCGGAGCGCAATCCCGAAAGCGAGGTTGTGGTTACCGCTTACGTTGAACCCTTTGCTGCCGAGGATCCCGAGGTCGGCAAGAAGTTCCAGTTCCAGCGCATCGGTTATTTCTGCATCGACAAGGATACCACGCCCGAGAAGATCGTGTTCAACCGCACCGTTTCGCTCAAGGCATCCAAGTAAATTTATTATTCGTTCGACAAGTTTATAAAGTGCAACAAAAGAAAAGCCGCGCCTACTATCAATACATGCTCGACCTGGCCGACGATAAGGTCAGCTACTACAGCACCGACGACATCTCGCAGATCATCTACGATCTGCTGGATGACGGCGATGCTGAAGAAGCTATGGCAGCATGCCAAAAAGGTCTTGACCAACACCCCGAAGATGAGTTTCTCGAACTCATCGAGGCGAAGATCCTTTTGCACATGAATCGATACGACGAGGCCGAGAAATTGGTCAAGGGCAATCCTGATGAACAGTCTCCATTCGGCATTGGAATACATTTTGGTATCGATGTGAAGACCAAAGACCAGGAAGAGGCTTACGAGACCCTTTTCAGACATCTGCAGAAAGGCGATCTTACCGGACTCGAGTTTGTGGAAATCATCGATGAACTCTTCGACCACCTACCCCATCATCTTACAGCCGAATACATCACCAAGGCTGCCGATGTTGTAGTAGGCAAGCCTTCGAAAGCCGAAGAGCAGGATGCCGAGGCATTGGGCCGAATGGGTGCATTGCTGATGGACTGCAATTGCCATCGCGATGCCATCCCTGTGCTCGAACATGCCCTCGACATGGATGCCTACGATGTCTATTCATGGCAGGACCTTTCGCGTTGTCAGTTCGAGCTACAGATGTTCGACGAATGCCGCAACTCTTGTGAGATGGGCATTGCCATCGATCCCAAGAATCCGCTCTTCAACTTCGCCCTGGGCTTCATCCTTTACCAGAAGGGAGAACATACCGAAGCCGTTGAGCACCTCGAAGTGGCACGTCAGTATGCTGAAGGCAAACTCCAGCACGAGGCGCCACATCTCGACCGTCAGGAAGTAGAACAACAGACCAGCGTCACCTACGAACTGCTTGGTTCGGCCTACATGGCTCTTGACGAATTCGACAAGGCGCGTGAATGCTACGAGATGCTCGTGCAGCGCATTCCCAAGTTTGCAGAAGGCTATTATCGGCTCTCATCTTTGGCAATGGACAAGGGAGACACCCCAAAGGCTGTCGAATATATCCGTGAAGCCATTCAAATCGAGCCCGACAACACCACCTATCTCGGCTTTTATGTCACCTTGCTGACCGAACTTCGCAAGTTCAACGAAGCGCTGCAAGTGCTGGACGAACTTATCGAACTCGAGCCGAAGTCCAAGACCTATCTGCTGGCAAAGGCAGAATTGTCACTCAGCCTCAAGCGGTACGACGAGGCTGACAGGGCTTACCGCACATTGCTCAAACTCAAACCCAAAGACTCTACGTCCCGCGAACTGATGCGCGCCTATTTTGAGGCCATCGGCGACAATGAGGCGCTCAAGAAACTCAACAAGTAAAAATGGAAGAAATTTATAACTGGATAGCCCAGAACATGAGTTATGGTGTCATCACCCTGTTCATGGCTATCGAGAGCTCCTTTATCCCTTTCCCAAGCGAGATTATCATTATTCCTGCTGCATATATTGCCTATCATCAGGGCATACTCTCGCTCCCACTTATTATCCTTTTCGGCACAATTGGCGCTCTCATCGGCGCCCTTGTCAACTACGGTCTCTCTGTTTGGCTGGGCCGTCCCATCATCCACCGTTTTGCCGACACCAAGATAGCCCACATGCTCCTTATCGACCTTCCAGGCGTTGAAAAGGCCGAGAAGTACTTTGCCGACCATGGTGCTGTTGGCACTCTCATCGGTCGCCTTATTCCTGCCATCCGTCAGCTCATCTCCATCCCTGCTGGCCTTGCACGCATGAACATGTCGGTCTTCCTGCTTTGCACATGCATCGGAGCTGGTGTCTGGAACACCTTCCTTGCCTATCTGGGTTATTTCATCGGTCAGACCGTAAGCGAAGAGGTGCTTATCGCCAAGGTGCAGCATTACAGCAGCTATGTGAAGATTGCCTTGGCAATCATCTTCATCATCGGCTTTGCCTATTACGTCTATCGTGTGATTGCCGCCAATCGTGCCACTGCGCGCAGAAAACAACAGTGATTTCCGACCTATGACTTTCGAACTACAAGCCACCGACCGCAACAGCTGGGCCCGTGCTGGTGAGATAACCACCGACCACGGCAAGATACAGACGCCGATATTCATGCCCGTTGGTACCGTGGGTTCAGTGAAGTGTCTCCACTTCCGCGAACTCAAGGAAGACGTGAAGGCACAAATCATCCTCGGCAACACCTATCACCTTTACCTTCGTCCAGGTCTCGACGTTCTGCAGGAGGCTGGCGGGCTCCACAAGTTCAACAGTTGGGACCGTCCTATCCTCACCGACTCTGGCGGTTTCCAGGTCTATTCGCTTGCTGAGAACCGCAAGATCACCGAAGAGGGTGTCATGTTCCGCAGCCATATCGATGGTTCAAAACATCTGTTTACTCCCGAACGTGTGATGGACATCGAGCGCACCATTGGTGCCGACATTATGATGGCGTTCGACGAATGTCCTCCCGGACAATCCGACTTCAAGTATGCCGAGAAGTCATTAGGCCTCACTGAGCGTTGGCTAGATCGTTGCTACAAACGCTACAAGGAGACCGAAGACGAACAAGGCAACGGCCCTTATGGTTATCATCAGGCCCTCTTCCCCATCGTCCAGGGTTGCACCTATCCCGAATTGCGCCGTCGTGCTGCCGAGAAGATTGCTGCCATGGATGTCGAAGGCAACGCCATCGGCGGACTTGCCGTGGGTGAACCTGTCGAGAAGATGTACGAGATGATCGAGGTAGTCAACGAGATTCTGCCCCAGAATCGTCCACGTTACCTGATGGGCGTTGGCACTCCTGCCAACCTTCTTGAGGGCATTGAGCGCGGCGTCGATATGTTCGACTGCGTGATGCCGACGCGCAACGGACGCAATGGTATGATCTTCACCAGCCATGGCATCATCAACATCAAGAATGCCAAGTGGGCACACGACTTCTCCCCTTTGCAGGAAGATGGTCCATCGTTCGTCGATCAGGTGTATTCGAAGGCATACGTCCGTCATCTCTTCCACGCCGAAGAGTACCTCGCCCTTCAGATTGCATCCATTCACAACCTCGCATTCTATCTCTGGCTTGTCGGCGAAGCCCGCAAGCACATCCTCGAAGGCGACTTCAAGCCCTGGAAGGAAGAGATGCTGCGAGCAGTGACCACAAGATTATAATAACACTATGCACATTCGAATTGTTTCTCCAGCAGGCTCCATCAAGCCTCGCCTTATAGACAATGGTGCCCAGACGCTCAAGTCATGGGGCCACAAGGTTACAGTAGCTGCCCACGCAATAGGCAGCTACGGTCGTTTCTCCGGCACTCCACAAGAACGTGCCCAGGATCTCCTCGACGCACTCGAGGACAAGGACGTGGACATCATCTGGTGTTCGCGTGGCGGGTACGGCTGTATGCAGATTCTCGACATGATTCCCATCGAACTCATCAGCCGAGCCGGCAAACCCATCATCGGATATAGCGACATCACGGCGCTCCATGCACTTTGGCAGCATGCCGGCGTCCGTAGCCTCCATGCCCCGATGATGAAGCATCTTGCCAACGAATTCGGTCACCGCACCTCGCAGACCCTACGTGAACTCTTGGAATATTATGCAGCTCATCGCAGTTGGCCTCCCAAGCACAATCTGCTCTTCATGAAGAAGGCACGTCTCTTCGTCGCTCCCCATCAGGGTTGGAGCAACGAAGACCTCAATCCCGAAGCGACTGAAGAACTGCTCGACGAACTGATGGCACATCCTGTTCCGTTCGTGGGCGGAAATCTTGCCGTGCTCACCGGCCTCCACGGCACACCCTACGATTTTGATTATCGCGATAAGATACTCTTTATCGAGGACATTGCCGAGACGCCATACAAGATCGACCGCATGATGCAGCAACTTCGTCTTTGCGGCATCCTCAATCAGGTCAAGGGCCTCATTTGCGGGTCGTTTACGGGCTGCGAAGAAGATCCACTGATGCCTGTCAAATTATGGGACAACTTCAAGATGATTGTCGAGCCCTATGGCATCCCGCTTTGGCTTGGTTCACCCATCGGTCATGACATCAACAACTTCCCAGTGGTAGAAGGATGAAGATAGTAGATTTCATAAGCCGCTGGATGGCCCTGATTGTGCTCGTCGTAGCGGCAGGATCCCTCCTTTGGCCCGAAGTATTCGGCGTCATCAAGACTGCGTGGATCAGTTATCTGCTGGGCGTAGTGATGTTCGGTATGGGCCTTACGCTCAATCTTCAGGATTTCAAGATTGTCTTCTCCCGCCCCAAGGATGTCATCATCGGATGTATTGCACAATTCACCATCATGCCGCTGTTGGCCTGGGCTCTGGCCAAAACCTTTCAATTGCCGCCCGAATTGGCAGTCGGCGTAGTGCTTGTGGGTTGCTGTCCTGGCGGCACAGCCAGTAACGTCATCACCTACCTTGCTGGAGGTGATCTAGCCTTGAGTGTAGGTATGACAGGTGTTTCGACCATCCTTGCTCCCGTCATGACACCCTTCCTCACCTGGTTATTTGTGGGCACGACGGTCGATGTCAATCCTATCGCAATGTTCATGAGCATCGTCCAGGTGGTGATTCTCCCCATCGCTCTGGGTCTTATCTTCAAGCGATTCTTCCCTGTAGCCACTGCCCAAGCAAGCAAGTATCTGCCAGCATTCTCGACCCTTGCCATCGCAGCGATTGTAGCTGCTGTCGTTTCGGCCAATTCCACCAATCTGAAGACCTGCGGGTTCATCATTATCCTCGTTGTCATCCTGCATAACCTCTTCGGATTTGCGTTGGGTTATCTGCTGGGCAGCATCCTGAGACTATCGCACCCCAAACGCACTGCCATCAGCATTGAAGTCGGAATGCAGAATTCAGGCCTTGCCTGCAGTCTTGCCACCCAGCATTTTGCATCGATGGCATTGGCTCCCGTTCCGGGTGCTATTTTTAGTGTTTGGCACAACATTGCAGGTGCAATCCTTGCAAAATTCTATAAAGGCTCACACTTTTTTACGCGCGCACACAATAAAGACGACCAAAACACGTTATAAATAAGTAATCCCTATAACATTCTGTCCATGTCACAGGCAAAACGGACGAACTTATGATGATATGAAATACAGACGTCTATACACACTTCTCCTCGGTGGTCTTCTGATGCTTGGCGGTCTTGATGTCCTTGCACAAGGCTCGACGATGACCGACCAGCAGGTTCTCGACTATGTCGTAACCGCCCTGAAGGCAGGCAAGGACCAGCGCACCATTGCTCTGGAACTCGCCCGTCGTGGTGTGACCGAGGAACAAGCCTATCGCGTAAAGAGGCTCTACGAGGAAAGCAGCGAAGCAGGTACTTTGGGCGCCAACGAAGCTGCCTCCACCAAGCAGACATCGCGTCGCAGAGTAAGTTACTCCGACGAGAGCACCTACATGGGACGTGACTTCGACTTCGAAGGTAATGCCAACTCGCGGAGCCGCACCTCCACCAGAAGGAGTGGAACAAGCACATCTACGACGCGCACTTCGACTTCTCGCAGCACACGTGCTCAAAACCGCGTGGGAAGTCGCTCTACGACCAATAGGTCCACCTCTACAACTGGCGTCACTGGTGCTGCAACTTACGACGGTGGATTTGTAAACACTGGCCGAAACACCGGTAACAGACTCACCACGGCCGAAGAACTCGAGAGCCAGACCGGCGATCAGTTGGCCGAGACCTTCTGGGGTGAAGACGAAATGATGCTGCCTGTTGAGGAGGAGGAACTCCCCGTCTTCGGTCGCAACATCTTCGATTCGGAGGAACTCACCTTCGAACCGTCGATGAACCTCGCCACCCCCAAGAACTACGTGCTCGGTGCAGGCGATGAGGTCATCATCGACATCTGGGGCGACAACGCTGCCACCATTCGTGAGGAGATTTCTCCCGATGGAACCATCAGCATCGAAAGCCTTGGCTTGGTGAACCTTTCGGGCAAGACCATTTCGGAAGCCAAACGCTACCTGCGTCGTCAACTTTCGCGCATCTATGCCGGCCTTGACCAAGCAGATGGTGTGAACGACATGGAACTCTCACTCGGTCAGTCACGCACCATCCAAGTGCACGTCATGGGCGAAGTGAAGTATCCTGGCTCCTACTCCTTGAGCGCCTTTGCCACCGTCTTCCATGCCCTTTATAGTGCGGGCGGCGTCAGCGACATCGGTTCGCTTCGTAAGATCATGCTCAATCGTGGAGGTCACAATGTGGCTGTCCTCGATGTCTATGACTTCATCATGAACGGTCGGTCCAAGGGCGACGTCACACTCGAAGAGGGCGATGTCATCGTTGTTCCCGCCTTTGAGCAGCTCGTCGAACTCACCGGTACCGTCAAGCGCCCGATGCGCTACGAGATGAAGAACGGCGAAACGGTAAAGGACCTCTTCGCCTACGCTGGAGGTCTCAGCAACAAGGCATACACGCGCAGCATCCGCATCCAGCGTCAGAACGGCAACGAGAACGAGATTTGCACCGTTCGCAAGGACCAGTTCGGCACCTTCCCCACCATGGATGGTGATGCCATCGAGATTGAGCCCATCCTGGAGCGTTACTCCAACCGAGTCGAAATCAAGGGCGCCGTCTATCGTCCCGGTCCCTATCAGTTGGGAGCCATCAACACCGTGAAGCAGCTCATCATCGCTGCTGATGGACTCACCGGCGATGCCTTCACCAATCGTGCCGTGTTGCAGCGCGAAAACGAGGACCTGACACGCTCTGTCCTTTCGGTTGATGTCAAGGATATCATGAACGGAACCATCAGCGACATCGTGCTCCAGAAGAACGACATCCTCTACATCCCCAGCCACTACGACCTGAATGATATGGGAACCGTAACCATCCATGGCGAAGTGGCACGTCCAGGTGACTACCTCTATGCAAAGAACATGACCATCGAGGACCTCATCATCCAGGCTGGTGGTCTATTGGAATCGGCTTCTACCCAGCGCGTCGATGTATCGCGCCGCCTCAAGGATCCAAAGAGTGAAGCCGAGTCGGCACGCGTCAGCGAAACCTTCCGCTTTGCCATCAAGGATGGATTCATCATCGATGGCGACCCGACCTTCACGCTCAGTCCCTACGACGAAGTCTATATCCGCCAGTCTCCCGTCTATCGCAAGCAGACCAACGTAATGGTGACCGGCGAAGTACTCTTCCCCGGCGAATATGCCCTGACGCACAAGTCCCAGCGTCTCTCCGAAATCATCGAGCAGGCTGGTGGCGTGACGAGTTTCGGCTTCGTCAAGGGGGCACGTCTCACACGTATGATGAATGACGAAGAGAAGGAGCGCCAGAAGAGCGTCATCAAGATGTCGCAGAATTCCAAGGACTCCATCTCTGAAGCCATGCTCGACATCAGCAACACCTATTCGGTGGGCATCGATCTCGAAAAGGCCATCAAGAATCCTGGTTCACAAGCCGATGTGGTTCTGCGCGAAGGCGACATTATCGAAGTGCCCGAATACACCAATACGGTGAAGATCAGTGGCGCTGTCATGCACCCCAACACGGTCAGCTATGTTGACAACAAGCCCGTGAAATACTACATCGAGCAGGCTGGTGGATTCGGCAACCGCGCCAAGAAACGTCGTGCCTACGTGGTCTGCATGAACGGTCAGGTGAAACGAGCACGTCGCAACAGTACGCACGCTGTCGAGCCAGGTTGTGAACTCATTATACCAATGAAGGAACAAAGCAACTGGAACATCCAGCAGACCATGTCGGTAGCTACCGCATCTGCTTCTCTCGCCACCATGGTTGCTTCGATTGCCAACATCCTAAAATAATTGAAACGATGGCTACCAAAAGGAAATTCAATCTCAAGGCCATTGTCAAGCAACTTTGGCAAAACCGCAAGACACTCTACTGGTGGTGTGGCATCGCTATAGTCCTCGGCGTGATCTTTGCGCTCACGAACCCCAAGGAATATACTGTAACGACGGCTATCGTACCCGAACAATCCTCTTCCACCGGTTTGGCCAGTATTGCTTCGATGATGGGTGTAAGTCTTGGCAATGTGGAGGGTGGCAATGTCGATGCCATGGATCCCTCGATGTTCCCCGACATCGCCGAGTCCATCCCCTTCCTGCAGGCGATGATGGCTACCAAAGTCCATACGCTCGAAGACACGACTACGGTGACACTTCACGATTATCTCAAGACAGAATATGTTCCTTGGACTGTCAAGACCGTCGAAGCACTCCACAAGTTCAAGGACTTTATTACAAGGCGAAAGAAACCATCTTTCGACAATCAATCAGATGATGGGAAAGAGCCACCACGTTATATTCTGCTTGGTGAAAAGGAGTTTGGCAGGTTGAAAGGTCTGGCCCGCAACATCAAGTGTGGACAGAACATGAAGACAGGCATCATCACCATCTCGACCACATGTCAGGACCCTATGGTTGCAACCATGATGGCCGACAACGCCATCGACTGCCTGCAGGCTAGTCTTTACGACTACAAGAGTGCTAAGGCCAAGGCCGAACTTGCCGACCTCAATGCACTTGAAGCCGAACGTCGTCAGGAATACGAAAAGCGACAAAAGAACTATGCCGAATTCCTCAACCAGAACCGTTCGGCCAATAACTACGCAATCACTGCCGAAAAGGATCGCCTGGATGCCGAGATGACACTGGCATATCAAGCTCTTCAGCAAGTAACCCAGCAACGTTATCTTGCCGAACAGAGCCTCATCGAGAAGAAGCCATCCTATGCCCTGCTTACGCCTCCTACATTCCCTCTGACTGCCAATGGTTCGCGCAAGATGGTAGTCATCATCTGGTTGTTCCTAGGCTTCGTGTTTGGTTCTCTTTGGATTCTTTACGGGCGCAAATACTTGCGATGGACCAAGGATTTCGCACATGAACTCAGAAGAAAAGAAACATAACAACGGGTTATTGACCAGCAACACGATAGCGCTGTACCTGCGTACGGCGCTTATGTTGGTTATTAACCTTTATACTTCCCGTGTCATCCTGCGAGTGCTCGGTGTCGATGACTTTGCCATCTACTCCATCATCGGCAATTTCGTGGCTACATTCACCATCATCACTAGCACGTTGACTCTCGCCTCCCAGCGATTTATTACCTACGAGATAGGACGAGGCAACGAAGCCGATATCCGACGGACGTTCAGCACGGCACTGAGCCTGCATCTCATCATGGCAGTGCTGGTAGTTATTCTCTGTGAGGCCATCGGATTATGGTACATCAACGAGAAGATGATTATTCCTGTCGAACGCATCGCTGCTGCACAGATAGTATTCCACTGCTCTCTGATTGCAATGCTCTTCCAGTTCATCAGTATCCCCTACACCTCGCTCATCATTGCCTACGAGCATATGAATGCCTGGGCATGGATTAGCATAGCCGAAGTATTGCTCAAACTGGCAGGAGTATTGATTCTTCCAACGCTTCCCAATGGGTTTGACTACCTTGTCTGGTACGCTATCTTCATTGTCATAGCCGCTATTATGGTCCGCATCACATACGGAATCTACTGTCATGTGAAATTCCCCCATTGTTCCTACGAATGGTGTCTGGACCGAGCACAGACAAAAGAGATGTCTCAGTTTATGGGCTGGAACATCTTTGGTTTTGGTGCCGACATCATAAGCAAGCAATGCATCACCTTGCTCATCAATGTCTTCTTTGCGCTGGCTGTCAGTGCAGCGCGTGGCATCGCAATTCAGGTGGAAAGCAATGTAACTAACTTCGCTCGCCAAATCGTCATAGCCTTCAATCCGCAAATCACCAAGTCCTATGCAGCAGGCGATAAGGAATACACGGTGAAACTCGTGCGCAGCGGTGCCAAGTTCGGTTATTTTCTATTCCTGTTCTTTGCCTTGCCCCTCATCATCGAGACACCTACCATTCTCCGACTCTGGCTGGGCGAATATCCTGAGTGGTCCGTCACCTTCGTGCGCCTTTCACTCATCAGCAGCCTCATCCTATCGCTGACCTATACGCTCGACACCACGGTTTTGGCTTCGGGGAAAATCAAATGGTTCCAGACTCTTTCGGCATTGACGCTGATGATGACCTTCCCGCTCACTTATCTGCTCTATCACCTGGGACTCCCCGCCTATTGCTGCTATCTTTCGGCCATTGCCATGACGACGTTGATGCTCATCATCAAGACCATGATAGCATCCCGAACCCTCGACGGCTACCATCTGGACTTCTTCCGCGTAATCTACGCCAATTGTATCCCCGTGACCCTGCTGACTTTCGTCCCGATGGTGATGCTCAAGCGTTGGATATTGCCAGGCAGCGGCTACGACATCATGTTTATCAATGTCCTCATTTGCCTGATTTGGTCTGCCCTCATAGTGATGTGGTTGGGTCTCAATCAAGGTGAACGTGACATCCTTTTGAAAAAAGTGCATCTGAAACACTGAATCTAACAAGATATGTTCATTAGTGCTTTTCTTCCATATATCATCATCTATGCTATTGCTGTCGGTCTGATGGCAATCAGCATGTTGTTCTATGGCAAGGAACGGTTGAACAACTATCTTTTCTGGTTGACATGGATTGCCCTTCTGATCTTTGTCGGTCTTCGCGATGCATCCGTTGGCTCCGACACGGCCAATTATCTCAGTTCATTCCATCATCCTGAACAGGGCTATGGCGAGAAAGGCGATACCGACCCCGGCTTTCTGATGTATCTCTATCTGACGCATTATCTGCTGTTCGACAATGGCACTCTGTTTCTCCTACTCACCGCCCTCGTCGGTTTAGGAGGCATCGGCTACGTCACGCGTCGCAATTCCGCTATGCCTGTCTATTCGATGGTCATCTTTGCCACTTATGGCACTGCCACCATCTTCCTTTTTCATTATCTGAGTGCCGTGCGTCAAACGTTGGCCGAAGGCTTGTTCCTGATGACCGTCTTCTACTACCTCGGCCCACAGAAGGACGAATTGAGACTGTTGGAACTCAAGGAAAGTGGCGAAGATATTACCCCTGAGAAGAGGGATGAAATCGTTCCTGACCGCAATTTTGGCCTTGCTGCCATCTTGTTCGTCATCGCCGCCTTTATCCACGGTTCCACCTGGGCCATGCTTCCTGTGCTATTCGTGGCACGTTTCATGACTTTCAAACGATGGATATGGGCCTTGATTCTTGTCGGAAGTTATGCATTTGGTGTGCAGAACTTCATTTCGGTGCAAGATATCGTGGCTGCTATATTCAGCGTCTTTGGACGTTCCTCCGAAAGTTATCTGGCCAAATATGGCGGTTACGCCACCTTCGGCCATGGCGATGTCGAAGTCTCTTTGGTCAACTCGAACATGTGGCCATTTACGCTCCTTGGGCTATACATCATTTTACGGGCAAACGAAAAGTTCATCAAGTCACAATGGGTGATTCTTTTCTTCCTTTCTGTGATTTTGAACAATCTTTTCAACGACAACATCATCTGGAGCCGCCTCTTTCTTTATCTGTCCCTCCTCTGTCTGTTTGTAGTTCCCAACGTTGTTGCACTACAGAAACACAAGTGGATTGATTATGGCTTCCTCTTGCTTTTCACAGCCTACTCCATTATGCGAGCCTTCAAGATGTTGTTGGCCCAATGGATTGACCCCTTGGGCAATGTGGTTATTCCCTATGTATTCACTGATTTCACAATCTGAAAACGATGAAGAAGATATATTTTCTGCTGCGCAATATCGTATGGATGCTCTATTACTTCCCGCTGTGGTTGCTTTTGAGGATCCATCCCCGTCACGCCTTTTTCATGGCGGAGGAACGCAATTGGCTGGAAAACCTTTTCCCCGCTCGTGCCCATACCCTCGACTCTCAGATTGAGCTTTATCGTCAAAGGGAATATCGCACGATGGTTTATTATCGTCTTGGCGAGACATCCAAGCTCGTCTCCTGGCTCATTCCTGCCCAATACGTATGCACCATCAACTGTCCGGAAATTGGGGAAGGCTTCATCATTCATCACGGACACAGCACACGCATCGGTGCTCGAAGCATCGGCCGAAACTTCGAAATCTGGCAGAATGTGACCATCGGCCATCAGCATCCCTCCGACCTGATGCCTAAGATTGGCGACAATGTCAAGGTAGGCTGCGGAGCCATTGTCATCGGAGGCATTACCATCGGCGATGGAGCCATCATCGGAGCAGGTGCCGTCGTAACCAAAGACGTTCCTGCCAACGCTATAGTTGCAGGCAATCCCGCCCGTATCCTCAAATACACCGACCAGTCCGAACAATGAAGGTACTGTGGTTCTCGATAACTCCCGTAGCAACAGGCGACACGCGCGAAGGTTGCTGGATCAATGCCCAGGCGGCACTGATCAGTCAATTCTGTCCCGACATCTCCCTATCGATAGCCTATCAGGCCAACCAATCGGACAAGCGCATCGTGGACGGAGTGACCTGCTATGCTATGAAACCGGAGTATCCTGGACTACGTGGAAAGATTGCCAAAGCGCTCCACGATCCAAATGCCGAATGGAAGGCTATTCGTCCCTCTGTATTGACTGTCATTAAGGATGTTCGTCCCGACCTCATCTGCTGCTTCGGCTCAGAATGGCCTTTCGGACTTGTCTCTTCGGAGGTGAAGGTTCCTGTCGTAATCCATATGCAAGGCCACTGGGGAAGTTATTTGAAGGAATGGCGCAAAGTGGAATCGGATAGCCAACTCTTCCGGTTCCTTCATTACAATCCTTTCCGCATACTCAAGACCTTCGTACGTCACCATTACGAGCGGTTTTCTGTACAACGTGAAGTGCAGATTATGAAGCAGAATCGCTTCTATCTGGGTCGCACCAACTGGGACAAGCAACTCGTCGAGCAATATTCCCCTGGAGCCGACTATTTTCATTGCGAAGAGGCCATCCGAAGCATAATCGTTAAGGCCTCAAAGCATTGGCAGCCACAAGAAGGGAGAATGCAACTTGTCTCCATCAGCAGTGCAAGCGAACTCAAGGGAAATGGGTTTATCCTCAAAACTGCAAGACTACTCAAGCAGCGTGGAGTGGATTTCGTATGGAAGGTGGCAGGAAGGAAGGAAATCTTCCACAAGTTCGAATGTTACACTGGCATTCATCATGAGGAGGTCAACGTAGAACTCTTAGGCCTCATCGATGCCCCGACCATTGTTGAACTCCTCTCCAGCAGTACTGCATACGTCCACACGGCCATCATCGACAATTCCCCGAATAGCCTATGCGAAGCGCAATTGATGGGCTGTCCGGTTGTGACCACTCATGTGGGCGGTATCCCACAACTGGTTACTGAGGGCCAGACCGGCCTCTTCGTCCCCTACGACGATCCCGAAGCGTTGGCCTCCTGCCTCATTCATCTTTCGAACGACGTTGAACTCCAGCGTCACCTCTCTGCTCAAGAAAAGGCAATGGCTCATCATCGTCACGACGGAGCATCCATTGCACAACGCCTCCACGAAATCTACGACAACATCATCGACACATATAATAATACATAATGTCCCGCCTGGCCATCATCATACCCATCTATAAGCCGGACTTCCTCAAGGAAGCCCTCGAATGTCTTGCTGCCCAGACATGCAAGGACTTCACGGTTTATGTCGGTGATGACTGCAGCCCCCATCCCTTGTCAGAGATTGTGATGCCCTTCAAAGAAAAAATGAATCTGCATTACACGCGCTTCGACAGCAATCTGGGAGCAAAAGATCTGATTGGACAATGGGAACGCTGCGTTGCCCTGGCACAAGATGAGGAGTGGTTGTGGTTGTTCAGCGACGATGACCAGATGGACAACAACTGCGTAGAAAGTTTCTATCGCATGTTGCAACTGCATCCCGATCAACGACTCTTCCATTTCAACGTCACCGTCATCGACAGCAAAGGCAAAACCACAACCGACAAGCGATTCGTCAAAAAGGACTTCGACGAATGGCTCTCGGCAAGTGACTTCCTGAAACAACGTCTTACCTACAAGGTCAACAGTTTCGTGGTGGAGTATATCGTCCATCGAAAGACCTTCGAGCAACTGGGCGGATTCGTCCGTTATCCACTGGCTTGGTGCAGCGATGATGCAACGTGGTACAGGATGGGCAAGCCGTCTGGCATCCTCACTATTCCCGACGCCCGCATCTACTGGCGAAAGAGCGAAGCCAACATCACCCCTAATCGCAGCAGCTCCGTCCAAAAGCAGAAACTCAAGGCCGTAACGCAGTTTCTCAAGTTCTGCTGGCGTGAACTCGGCATTTCTGCACTTCCCGCCATCTTCAACTATTATCTACATGCCCTTTATCAGGCACGCTCAATATTCCGTTTATGATTTATTTGGTCGATACTATAGGCACCGAGACTGGCATGCATCTCTACGACCAGTCGTTCTGCAATACGCTCCAGGCCAAGGGCGTAGCCGTTCGCGTGCTCTCCAACTATTCCACAGCCGATGGCCGTCAGAAGGCGCTCTTCCCCAACTTCTACCATGGCGGCAAGCTCCTCATGATGGTGAAATTCGCCTGGGCTCTTTTCGTCTTTGCACTCTTTCGTCTCTCTCACAGCGGCACCTACGTCTATCAGTCCTTTGGCCTGCGCTTGATCGACCAGTTCTTTATCCGCATCATTGGCCGAAAGAACCTCTTCGTCATTGTCCACGACATCTTCGAGATTACCGGAACAAATGGCGAAGATGCACGAAAGGCGCAAAAGATTGCCTTCTATCAGAGTCACATTCCTGCCATCATCTGCCATAGCGAAAATGCCCTTCAGACGCTCCACGATTTTGGCTATCAGGGACGCACCATCTATTACCCGCACTTCAGTTACGAATTCTCCAAAGAGATCAATCCGCACGAAGTGGCTCCTGAAATAAAGGAAGCTGTGAAGACCGATAAGATTAATTTCCTCTTCTTCGGGCAACTGCGTCAGACCAAGGGAATCACCATCCTTCAGAAGGCCATCGACATTCTGAAGCAAAAGGATTTCGCCGGCAATATCATCATCGCAGGAATGGACAAGGAGCATTTCATCGACGAAACGCAGCAGCCTCCCTTCGTACAGACCATTCTTCGCTACATCACCGACAGCGAACTCAATCATCTGTTCAGCACCTGTCAATACGTCCTTCTGCCCTACACGGAGATCTATCAGAGTGGCGTGCTCGAAGTGGTCATCTACTTCCGCTGTCCAGCCCTGATGTCCGACATCCCCTATTTCAATCAAATGATTGACCAATTTCCGAGTTTCGGCCATCTCTACTACCCCAATACCCCTGAAGCATTGGCAGAACTGATGAACAGAATTATTAAGGGAAATGTGACGGGAGGCAAATATTTCGTCGAGAAGGATATTGCGAAATATAACGAGTTGCACGAGCCTTCCCGCCTGATTTCTTTCCTCAAGGCAGAATAGAATAAATAATTATTATAATTGGTGAACAGAAATATGAGCTCCAGCAAGGCAGATAATAGACGTAACGTCATTTTGACTCATACTGTCGAGTCCAATGATTGGGAATTTCGCCGGGGCATCTCGAAATACTCCACGCTTGATTTCGAGGTCGAAAGCATGTCAACTGGTAATGGCGACAGCAAATTGCGCAACATCATGTGCTATTTTCTGTTTCCATTTATCGTGTTTCTGAAACGTAACCAATACAACTTCATTGTCGCAAACCAGCAGTTTTATGGCTTGATTCTCGCCTTCTACTGTCGTTTGTTCCACGTCAGGAAGAGTTTTAAGATGGTTGTCATCGCCTACATCTACAAGCCCAAAAAAGGGTGGATTGGATGGATCTATCAAAAGTTCATGCATTATATTGCAACTTCCGACTATATCGACAAATACGTCGTTCGCAGCAGTCGCGAGCTTGAAACATATCCCCAATTATTGGGAATCGATCCCAGTCGACTTGTCTTTATCCCACTTGGATTAGGCGGCAACTTTGATGCTCCGATAGATGAAGCCATGCAACAGCGCAAATACGTACTCTCGGTAGGACGCAGCAATCGAAACTATCCTTTCCTTATCGATGCACTCGAGGATGTCACAGATTACAATGTAGAGATAATTTGCGACACCTTGAATCTGGAGCCACGCAATTCTCGGATTCGCGTCCACAGAGACATCCATGCAGAACTTCCTCTCTGGATGAAGAACTGCTATTGTGTTGTGATTCCCCTCTTGGACAAAGAGACAAGTTCTGGGCAACTCGTCCTTCTGCAAGCAATGATGGAAGGAAAACCTGTCATCATCACTCGGTCGAATGCTATTTTGGACTATTTTATTCCGTCAGAGATGGGTTTTGCTATCGAGAACACGAAAGAAGAGCTCCTTCAAGCACTCAAAACCCTATATGCTGACACAGAACAATATCAACGATTCTCACTTCGAGAAAAGGAACTGTTTCAGGAGCGCTTTTCCGCAGAACGTGATGTCGAAGCCATAGGGAAACTCATCAAAAGTCTAATAGAAAAATCTGAAAATGACATATAAATTAATGTATAAGATGATTCTCCTCTTGATGATGCTGCCAGTTCTTTCGCTGGCAGACGATGGCTCCATTCAGAAGGACAACCTTCATCAAGGGAACAATCTCCATTATACGCTCACGGCGGAAGGAGCTGTGGGTACAGGCGATTATACTGCCTATTACCTCACAGCCAACCGCCATGGAATACTCAGCACCAATAGCAACACGGGATATGTGCGTGCCACATTGCAATACAATCACTCAAAAGGGAAATGGAACATTGAGACTGGTTTGGACATTGAAGCCCAGAGTCATGCCTATAATAACTTTTTCATTCAGCAGTTTTACGGTCAAGCTACCTACTCGTGGATTTCCCTTGGATTCGGTGCCAAGGAGTTTTCCCCCGTACTGCGCGACATTCGTCTGAGCAGCGGCAGCACCATCTGGAGCGGAAACAGCCGCCCTATCCCCAGCGTCTATCTCATAACACCTGACTTCGTCACTATCCCAGGCACCAGAGGATGGCTTCAGTTCTATGCGGAAGGAAGCTTTGGCAAACTCTTCGACGATGACTATAAGCGTGACCGTTACGCCATCTATCGTGTTGGCAAAAGCGGACAGGCCGAATCATTCCTCACCACCGACGTGTGGTTTCATCAGAAGAAACTGCATCTTCGCACCAACCCCGACAAACCCATCGTCTTTTACGTGGGCTTCGACCATGCCTCCTATTTCGGCGGCGAATCCTACAATAGCAGTTTCACTGGGGAAACCCAATCCTTCAGCCCACATCTGAAGGACTTCTTCAAGGCTTTCTTCATCTCCGGAGGCGACGGCAACTCCCCCACGGGCGACCAGGTCTTCTTCTACGGCAGTCATCTGGGTGACGAGTGTTTTCGTCTCGATTACCAATGGGGAGGCTCCGACAGCAAACAGAAGCGTGTGGGTCTCGTCTTCGAGAATATTTTCGAGGATGGTTCCAGCATCGCCAAGTTCAATGGTATGGACGGACTCTGGGGCATCGAATACCACAACCAGCAGCACGATGCATGGATTCAGGGCTTCGTCTTCGAATATCTGCAGACCAGCAATCAAAGCGGCCCCATCCATTGGGACCGCGAAGACTGGGCCGAAAGTTTTGGCGAAGGCTTTGGCGAAGGTCGTGCACCAGGTGCCGACGACTACTACAATAATTACTACTATGCTGGCCATTGCTACTACGGTCTTGCCTTAGGCACACCGATGGTCAAGTCGCCCGTCTATAATGCCGATGGCTATCTGCGCTTCACCGACAATCGCATCCGCGCCTGGCATCTTGGTGTAGAAGGGTCGCTGCTCAGAGCAAACCTCTCTAGATTTCCTAGACTATCTAGATTATCTAGAGATTCTAGATCCTCTAGAAAACCGACCCTCGGCTACCGCATCCTCACCAGCTATCGCCAATCCTGGGGCACCTCCTTCGTCCCCTCATCAACCATTCGCGACGCATTCTGCACAATGGTCGAACTGAACACAAGCCTTGGCCCTTGGTCCGCCAAAGTGGCTTATGCCATGGATCACGGCGACCTCCTCGGCAACAATCAAAGTTTCAACTTCAGCATCTCCTATCATGGAAAGATTCTATAAGTTTTTTAGGGATTCTAAGGGATTTGAAGGGATTCTAAGGGATTTGAAGGGACATTTGCTCAGCTTCTACAACGGGTCAAGGCGAATGCATCGTCCCCTAATATCCCTTAATATCCCCAAATATCCCTTAATATCCCTTATCACCCTCCTCCTCCCCTCCTGCGACGTCGGTGATTACATCGGCGACATCTTCGGGCGCTGGCAAATCACCTCTATCCAGACACCCGACAGCATCGCCACGCCTACCGACCTATTCTACGACTTCCAGTCGAAGGTTCATATAGCGCACGTGCTCTACGAAGAAGAACACCGCACCCTCGACCTGCACGGTCTCGCTCGTCAAGAGGGCGATAGTCTCTTCATCAAATATCTTCCGATGGATAGCACGGGCGACACGATGCGGGAATTTATATCAAAGCGTTTTCTCATCGAAGATGACTATGCAGACGTGCGTTTCCACATCCTGCGTATCGATGGAAGCAGGATGATACTTGAACGGGGAAATCGTCGATGGGAATTGCGTGCTTATTAGGTTATTCTTCGAGCAAAATGATGCGCTCGTTTTTAATGTCGCCCGAGAGATAGTAATTCCTGCGTATTGTGGGCCGACGGTAAATGGGTTGTTTCAATTTCAGACCTGTTATGGTATAAAATTCCGTTTTATATATAATGTTTTCAGAGAGTTGCTCCCAAATCAAGGTGTCGTGACAAACTTCGTATGCCACTTGCTTGATATATTCGAAATCCGATGCCGAATGAATTGTATCCCCGAGGGCTCCGCGTGAGTTCTCTGTAATCGGGACGCCCAATCTCGGTGCCAACAGCATCTCATAGACAAGGTCGCTGACCGCCTCGGCTCCAAATGACGACAGATGATACCCATCGCGCGTCAGGTCAAGGCTATCATTTACTTCCGACGTGCGAAGCTTTTTGATCAGTTGCTGACTCGGGATAATCATATCAATCCTATCCGCAAAGTCCGACTTCAGTTCCATCGTCGTCTGCTCGATGGCATAGTCCATCTTCAATTGAGAGAAATCATAATTCTTGAAGAGGGGATTTGTGGAATTATGGCTGTAACTCCAAGTCATATCCTCTATCAGAGGACGATAAATCATCTCTGACATAGGTTCTCACCTCAAAACGGATAGTCGTCGGTTTCAACTTCTCCATTATCTACAGCTTCTGTATTCTCAACTGTTGGCGGCGATGATGTTGCTTTTGAGTCTGCCATTTCAAATGCGAATACATTGAAATTTATATACTCTTTCTGCTTTTCTTTGTCCC